>DATDWR010000001.1:0-22829 GCA_035289605.1 Candidatus Nanoarchaeia archaeon
ATAATCATCTCCAACAATCCTACACTTAACTTCAGCAGCCTGAACATATACAACAACACACTAGACATGTCAATACTAAACTCAAAAATAAATGCAAACATAAACTTCACACTAAGAAACCTAACACTAGACACAGACTCAGAACTAAATGCAACAGGAAAAGGGTATTCTGGAAATGAACTTGTGAGAACTGACTCAGGTCCTGGTGCTTCATTAGTAAATGATTCAGGTGCGGGCTATGGAGGCAAAGGAGGAAATACTACTGGAGGCCCTAGCTATGGAAATCCTTTAGAGCCAAAAGATTTAGGCAGCGGAGGTATAGGTTCAACAGCTGCAGGAGGAAGCGGAGGAGGATTTGTTTACTTGAACACATCTAATAAATTTGAAGCAAATGGAATTATTTTATCTAACTCGCTGGAAAATGCAGGTGGAGGAGGAGGAAGCGGCGGAAGCATTTTAGTCTACACTTACAACCTTACAGGATCTGGCAATTTTACAGCCTTGGGAGGTGCAACAACAGCTAGTGGAGCTTCAGGCGGTGCAGGAGGCAGAATTGCAATTTACTATAACTTTTCTGACATGAGCTTCTCTAAATCTAATGTTACAGGTGGAAAATCTGCTGACTCCAGACCTCGAGCAGATCCCGGCACATTTATTGCAATAGACCTAGAAAAGAATACTGCAACCATTGTCGAGGCCTTTGAATTCAACAGCAGTTACTTTGTAAATAACTCCAAATTCAAACCTTTTGCAAACAGCTCTTACACATTTGAGAACATTACATTTAAAGGAGGAGATGAATTAAGGATAATGGGCAATGTTAGTTTTAATATTACAAACCTTAACTGGTCAACAACAAAAATCAATGTCAGCAATGTTCTTTTAGAGATAATATACGGTGCTAGCTTTAATGACACTCTAACTACTTACAGTCCTATACGCAATTCTTCATTTAATTTAAGCATAGAAAAGAGAGCTGTCGGAAGAATAGATTTTCTTTCCAATCTATCCTATACCATGAATATCTCAGCTGCAATAAACTTAAGCACAAATTTTATCAAGGTTAATACAACACTAAACCCTATATTAAATGTAACTTCAAAACTTACTTTCTATAACCTAACAGGAGCAAACTTAATACCCATATTTGACTTAAACGATAGAGACAGTTATCAATTATGCCGCCTAGACAGATGCACTAACAATAATTTTAATGTAAACCAGTTCAGCATGAACGTTACATCATTCACAACATATTCAGGAATAAATGACAGCATAATCCCATTAGTTGATTATTATTTTCCTACAGAACCAAACAACAGCTTTGTAAACCAAGACTGGATACTAGTTAATGCCAGCGTAACAGAAGCACAGACAGACAACATTACGTTTAGACTATTGAATACTACAAGCACAATAAACACAACAATGTTCTTCATGTTTAACGACAGCTCAAATATCACAATAAACTTTACAAGCCTGACCACAGAGACTGCAACACCATTAAGCGAGGGAGAATATTATTACAACTTTACTGTTGTTGATATGGCAAACAATACAAACACTACAAGGCTTAGAACAATAACACTAGACAGAACATTTCCTAAGATAGATTTTATAGACACTCCAGCAGACGGAAGTTCTATTTCTGATACTTTTTTTTCTTTAAGCGTAAATATTACAGAAACAAATCCAACAAATATAACATTCCACTTGATGGACAACGCTTTTGCAAGTATAAATGCATCAAATTACACTATGTCAAATTCTACATCCAACACTTCAACAAGGTTCACAGGATTGACACTAGGAGCAACATACAGGTATAATGTTACAATAACTGACAAAGCAAACAACAGGAATACAACAACAAGAAGCATAGTTGTAAGCTCACCTTCGTCTGGCGACAGCGGAAGCTCTTCAGGCGGTGGTGACGGAGCTGCTGGGGAAAATATAGCTGCTGAAGAATCTCCAAAGCCACCAATACAAGAAGAAGCAGAGAAGGCACCTGAGAAAAAAGAGGAAGCAGGAATAATAAAAACACCTGAAGGAGAAATTGTATTTGAAGTAGGCAGAACAGGAGGGGTATTCAAGCTTGACATCAACTCCACACAAGGATCTGCAGAATTAGGACTGACTTTCATAAATGCAAGTTATGGAATAAATGTTCCTAAACTAGACATAAAACTAAAACATGAAGGAAAACTCAGATTAAAGCCTTCAATAGACATAAAGCTTCCAGCACTAGACCCATTAAGCTTTTTATTACTGCTAATATTATTAACAACAATACTGATTTACGCTTACTACAAACACAAAAGAAAAGAGTACATACACAATGTGCCACCACATTTAAGATATGTGCCAATGCCAAAACCTATAAGGTAATTTATATCTTTCAGAAGCAATTAAATTAAAAATAGAACAAAATATGAATTTTATATGAATAATGGCATTGACTGCAGATTTTATGAAGACCAAAGAGGTTCACGTCCAGTAATTCAAACTTCCTTAACATCAAGGCATAATGGAATGAAAGTTTTGATACCTCCAGCAGGCATAGAAAGAGCTTTAGACTGGCTAGCACTGGAACTTGCAAACAAATTCAAGAAAGGAAATTATCCTGAAGGCAAAGAACCTGTAGCTGTTGCTATAATGGAAGGAGCAGGCTACTTTTATTATAGTCTTACAATAAGAATGGGAGACAGAAATGCTTCATTTATCAATGCAAATATATATGCGCGACACCAAGAAGGCCATTTAGTTGTCAGTCCAGGACTTAGAGACGAAAGCCTGGTAGATGGAAGAGATGTACTTCTTGTTGATATACTTGTAACTACAGGAGAGACGATGGCGAATGCACAAAGATATTTAGAAAACAAAGGTGCAAAAAATGTAACAACAGTTGCTTTGCTGTGCAGACAAGATGCCAGAACAGAAAGAAGGCTAACACTAAATTATGCAGGAATTTTGGTGCCTCACCAATACAAACTTCATGGATATGGTTTGAGAGAACCTAATGGTGTTAGCAGAGCCTTGTCCTGCATAGCTGCTGAGGAAACTAAAGAATAAAAAACTATTTTAATACAAAACCTCAAATTCTTATTAATGAAAAACAAAGAAATAGCAGAAATTCTTTATAAAATATCAGACTTATTAGAACTTCAAGGAGAAATAAGATTCAAGTTTCTTGCATATAGAAGAGCAGCACAGATAATAGAAAGCCTTCCAAATGATGTAAAAGAAACTTATGAAAAAGGCGGAGCTAACGCTCTGCAAGAAATACCTGGAGTAGGGAAAGGAATATCAGAAAAGATTGAAGAAATGCTGAAAACTGGAAAGGTAAAATATTATGAAGAATTAAAGTCAAAGACTCCGATAGAAGTAGAAAGCTTGATGAATATAAAAGGATTGGGACCGAAAAGAATAAGTTTTCTATATAAAAAATTAAATATAAAAAATATAAAACAACTAGAAGAACTAGCGAAAAAAGGAAAAATAAGAAACCTTCCAGGATTCGGAGAGAAAGCAGAAGAAAACATACTAAAAGCAATAGAATTTTTAAAAGTAGCTAAGAAAAGATTTGTTTTAGGATATGTGTGGCCTGAAATTCTAGAACTTGAAAAAGAAATAAAAGAACTGAAATATGTCAAAAGAGTTGAGATATGCGGAAGCGCAAGAAGAAGAAAAGAAACAATAGGAGATCTTGATATACTAACCATTAGTGATAAGCCACAAAACGTAATTGAAAAATTTACAAAACTTGATACTGTAAGAAGAATTCTTGCCAAGGGAAATACAAAAAGCACAGTAATACTAAAAGATAACATGCAGGTAGACTTGAGAGTTCTGCCAAAGAAAAGCTTCGGAGCAGCAATGCAGTACTTCATAGGAAACCAGAGCCATAATGTGAAGCTGAGAAGGATTGCCATATCAAAAGGATACAAGCTGAGCGAGTATGGACTTTTCAGAGGCAAAAAAATAGTTGAATCTGAAGATGAAAGAAAAATTTACGAAGCTTTAGGCCTAGAATACATAGAGCCAGAGATGAGAGAAGACAATGGAGAGATAGAACTTGCACAAAAGCACAAACTTCCAAAACTTGTGGCATTAAAAGACATAAAAGGAGACTGCCACATGCACACAAAAGAAACAGACGGCACAAACACAATGGAAGAAATGATAGAACAGGCAATAAAACTTGGAAGAAAATACATTGCATTTACAGACCACAGCAAAGAACTAAGATTCATCAACGGAATGAATGAGGAAAGATATCTAAAACAAATAGAAAAAATAGAAAAAATGAACAATATCTATGAAAAAAAAATAAAAATACTAAGCGGAGCAGAGCTCAACATTCTAGATTCTGGAGATGTTGACATAAAAGACTCAGTATTAAAGCAGATGGATATTGTTGTAGCATCAATACATTCAGGATTCAAGGAGTCTATAGAAAAAATAACAAGAAGAACAATGAAAGCTATGGAAAATCCCCACATAGACATAATAGGGCACCCAACAGGAAGGATAATCAGCCAGAGAGAAGAATTTAAAATAGACATGAAAGAGATCTTCAAGAAAGCAAGAGCAACAGGAACATTCTTAGAGATCAACTCCTACCCGAGCAGATTGGACATAAAAGACATCTATATTAAAGAAGCAATAAAGAACAAGGTGAAACTAGTTATAAATACAGATTCGCATAATATTTCACATTTAGGATTCATGCAGTTCGGGGTATGGCAAGCAAGAAGAGGATGGGCTGAAAAGAAGGACATACTCAACACTCTACCTTTAGACAAGTTCCTGAAAAGCTTGAAGTAATTTATTATTTCTTTCCCCTCAGTGTAGGTTCAGCAGGAGGAGCTACAACAGGCATACGTTCTGTAAGTCTTCTATGATAAGGTGTAACTGTTTGAGGAGTTAGTGTCCTTAATCTTTCCAGATCTGCATCATCAAAAATAGTAATTCCGTCAATATCCCTTTTAACAACGCGCAAACCTACTGCAGCATCTACAGCTAGAACAGTATATTTTCCTAACTCATTTTGAATAGCGCCAGGTACCATAGCCATCCATAATATTCTTCTGTTAGGGTCATACAATTCTATGTAACCACCTTCAGGTATACTTGGTAAGAATGATTTTACAAAAAGGTCCATCATTCTATAATCTGATGGAGACGCTACTACGAATTCAAATTCAAGCTTGCCAGGATTTGGGGGAGAACCTGTAATAATATACCCTTTATATATTGGGTCAGGTATTCTTATAACTCCATCCGGGAATTTTCCTTCCAAGCCAGGGAGCTTTGTATATTTCGCAATAAGATCTTGATCTCTATGCCTTGAAGCAGCATTAAGAAGCACTTTTGTGGTCAATCCGCTGGAACTCAGTCTAAGCCAATCTACAGCTGATAAAACTGCATAAGCACCTGCTGGAGATTTAATATTGTCATTATATATTTCATCCATTAAAAGTAGTGTTTTAAGGATTGATTATAAATATTTCTCTTCTGATAAATATAAATCAATAAAATATAAAAAGCCTAATTTTATCTACAAATAGAAAAATGAGTGACCTAAAATACCTGCAGAATTCCTACATGGAAAGAAAAGAGATTATTAAGAACAGGTTAAATTATTTTAAATCAGTTTATAATGAAAATGAAAAAAGAATATTCGCTGAGCTGTGCTTTTGCTTGTTGACTCCGCAGTCTAAGGCTAAAATTTGCGATGCAGCAATACAAAACTTGGTGAAGACAGGATTATTATATACTGGATCTGAAAATGAAATAAAGGATTTTCTTATAGGTGTAAGGTTCAACAACAATAAGGCAAAATATATTATGGAAGCTAGGGGATTGTTTACTAATGATAAAGGTGAATTGAATATTAAGAAAAGATTGTCTGGTTTTAATAATTCTATTGAATCAAGAGATTGGCTTGTGAATAATGTTAATGGTATGGGGTTGAAAGAGTCGGCGCATTTTTTGAGGAATATAGGAATATATGAAAACTTGACAATTCTTGATAGACATATCTTGAAAAACTTGCATAAGCATTCTGTTATTGATGAAATTCCTAATCCTTTAACTAAGAAACAATATTTAGAAATTGAGCAGAAATTTTTGAATTTCTCTAAAGAAGTTGGTATTCCATGCGAAGAATTGGATTTGTTGTTCTGGTCTGAAGAAACTGGAGAAGTGTTCAAGTAATTATTATCTACAAATAAACAAGATATCCTCATCAGTGCCTCTTGCCTTTCTCGCAACATCGAATAATTCTTTTTTTACTTTATAATTAGCCTCAGGATTCTTAGGCCCAGGCTGGTGAATGTAAACACACTCTTCATCGTAACCTATTATAGGAACAATATGCCCAATGTATCCTTCCGTTCCAGCAATCTTTCCCCAATCTATCAAGGCAATTGCCAAACAATTATTATCTATTCTAGAAAGTATTTCATTCAATTTCAAACTTTTTTCCTGCAAACTAACACCATTTTTCTTGCATTCATCTATAATATTCCTTAATTTGCTTTGCACACTTTGCAAGCTGTCAGTTTCTTTCTTATAATAGTCAAGCTCGAAATTTTCTGTATTAACATCCAAAGAAGTACTATAAAATTCAACTTTAAAACCAAGCTTAGTTGCAGCTCTTGCTAGATCTATAGTCCAAGTTGCTCCCTTTGATTCAGAATCAAGCAACTTCTTTATCTCTTCCCTTTCTTTTTTAAATCCTAAAAACTCCAAAACCATCTGCAGAGAAGCAGGACCACACTCATTATGGCCCTGAACATAAAAAGGTACTTTCAGCAACATAAAGCTTTAATATAAAGAGAATTTATAATAATTATGATTGTTGTAGACTTAGAAACTTCAGGAGCAGATTATAGAGATTGTTCAATACTTAGCATTGGCGCTCTTGATTTTTCCAACCAATCAAACACATTCTATGGCGAGTGCAGATTAAGAGAAGATGCATTCATAGATCCTAAATCTCTAGAAGTTACAGGATTTACTATCGAACATATAAAAAATAATCCTAAATCTTGCGAACAATTATTAAAAGAATTCATAGAATGGTGCAAAAACATCAATGACTTTACAATAGCAGGCCATAATATCCAGTTTGACTTTAATTTTTTAAGAGAACATTTCAAGATTTATGGTTTGGAATGGATATTCAGAAAAAGAATGGTAGACATACACAGCATATTTTACTTTTACATGCTAAAAAACAAGATAGAAATACCATTAAGCAACAATGTAAGTGCCTTGTCACTAGACAAGATACTTGAATACTTAAAACTGAAAAGAAACGGAAACACACATAATGCACTAGAAGATGCAAAACTAACTGCCGAGGCTTTTTCAATTCTACTCAAAGAAGAATTTGCAACTATTATTTTATACAATAAAAATGTTTAAAAATAGAATAATTAACGAAATTCCTGATGAGCAAACAAGTTCCTAATTTTCTTAATGATAAACAATATGTTGTAGTTGCTGGAGCACAAACAGGAGATGAAGGCAAAGGAAAAGTCAGCCTTTACGTTTCTCAATTTTATGGTATAACTGCAAGAGCAAGCGGCGGCTCAGGAACAGGAGCAACTGCCAGACTTAATGACGTTGATTATAAATTTCATTTATTTCCTGTTAGCATACTATTAAATTCTCACGAAGCTGCCACTGCCAGAAATGGAATAAGGTATAACTTAATGGTTGGAAGCTTACTAGCAGATTTAGATGTCCTTAGCAGAGAACTAACATGGCTAAGAGCTGCAGGATTTCTTTCAGACCCAAACGTAAAAACAATCTTAGACTACAGATGTTCTATAGTTAATCCTTGGGACATTATTCTTGACAGAATGAGAGAATATGCTAAAGAAGGAAAACATATCGGCTCTACTGGAAGAGGCATGGGTCCTGCTATGGAAGCTAGAGCGAGAAGAAAAGGGGTTATAAGAATTGGAATGATTGAAAATAGGGATTTGGCAGATAGATTAGAAGAAGCTGCTGAAGAACCATTAGTTTTGTTTAGATATTATTTAGATAAAGTAAATTCTAGTTTACCATCCGAGGTCGATAGGCTTACTACTAGATCTTTTATAGAAATAGCAAGAGAAAATTCTAAAGGAAAAATAGATCTAACCAAATATTTAGGAACTGATGGAGGGTTTGATTTTGGGATTATTGCCAGAGAATATAAAAGATTGAGAGAAGGCTTAGATAAAATAATAGGTGATGGAAAAGAAGTATTGCATGAAGCTGAAATTAGAGGCGATAATGTTTTAGTTGAAGGAAATCAAGGAGCGATACTTGATGTTAATCATGGAGTTCCACCATATATTACAGCAAGCAATGCACTAGCTACAAGCATTGCCTCAAATGCAGGAATTCCCAGGGTTGATTTGACAATTAATGTTGCCAAAGCTTTAGAATCAAGAGTTGGCAATGGCCCGTTTGTTACAAGGATTGCTGATGCAAGAGAAGAAGATGAACTAAGAGACATTGGTGGGGAATTTGGAACTACTACAGGAAGAGGAAGAAAATTAGGCCATTTAGATATACCCAAATTAAGATACGCTGTGAGAATGAATGGTGGAGCAGAAAGAGTTTTGGCTTTAATGAAGCTAGACACGTATGCAGGAAGAGAATTAAAAGTAGTCACAAGCTACAGAGATAAGAGTAGTGATCCACTTTTGGAACAACCAATAAGTGAATTTCCTGATGATAATTCAACTTTAGAATTACTGAGACCACATAAAGTTCTTGAATTTGGACCTTTAGAAGATATAAGGGCATTAAAAAGAAAAGAAGAACTCACTGGCGAAGCCAAAAGATTTATTGATGTTGTTGAAGGGGAAACAAAAATCCCGGTTAAAATGGTAGGAAATAGTGCAGACTTTAACGGAATGCTTATCTAAACTTTTTCTGAAGAAATATCCTTAACAGCCTCAACACTGCTTAACTTAACTATCTTCTCAATCAGTTCATTAGAGGTCATGCCGACCTGCTTTGCAGACTTGATAAAATCACACTCTATAGCAAGGTAAGGATTGGGATTAACCTCAAGAACATAAACATCATCACTGTTAAACCTTACGTCCATAGTAGCATAACCTTTACTTTTCACATTAGAAAAAACCTTCAAGGCAACATCCTTTATCTTAGACTCAACTTCAGGCTCAAGCTGCTTGACAATAGAATAAGTATTCTTAAATGCGTTGGTATTCTTATTCCACTTAGCCTTGAAAGACAGAATCTTAGGCTTGTTCTCAAAATGCTCAGTAAAGTCTATCTCAAGAACAGGAAGAATATCTACGTTTCCTTCATTAAATATTACAGGAACACAAAACTCCCTTCCATCAAGATATTTCTCAACAAACACTCTCTTGTACTTAGGAAGAACCTCAGACAACTTCTTTCTTAATGATTCCTCATTATGAACAACAGAATCATCATCAATACCCTCAGAAGCATCAGTCTCCACAGGCTTCATTATCATGGGGAATGACAAAGATGGATCTAACCTGAAATCTTCATCATCAATAACCTGATAATCTGCAGTTTTGACGTTGCAGCCGGCAAAAAACTTCTTTGCATTAGGCTTGTCAGTGAATAATAATGTAGTATTTTTATCGCAACCGCTGAAAGGCAAGCCAGTTTCTTCAATCTGCTTAAGCATGTTACCGTGAAATTCCGTACCATCAAAAGCGTCAGCAGCGTTGAAAATGTAGTCAACACCAAGCTTTTTTATCTGTTCAGCAAAATTATCAGAATATTCTACTAACTCAACCTCATTATTGTTGGATCTTAGCCTCTCAACAATATAACGATCTGCGGTACAAACAGTTTTTTCCCTAACTGTCAGACCTTCTACTTCCTTTATCACCTCTTCTGGACAGTATAAGTACGCTATGCGCATCTTCTTCGATTATTTTTCCTTTTAAATTAATATGATAATAAGTTTAAATACTTTTTTATTTTGAAAAAAATTTCTGAAAAAGTTTAAATAAACTCAGAAACAGAAAAATAATCATGGTTAACTTACTTTTTATTGAAATTCCAATAATAATCCTGGCAATTTTATGTTTACCGACAATAATAAAAGACAAATACAAGCTAAAAATATTTTTACTTGCGCTAGTTTATGCGACAATATTTGAAAATCTCAATATTTTGCTTTCTGAAGGAAAGGCGGGAGGATACTTTTACAATCCAAATTTTTTACTATTTTTGTTTGACACACCGCTTTTTGTGATAATTTCATGGGCACTGATAATACTAAGCTCTATGCTGATATCAAATAATTTACCAATAAAAGAAAAGTTCAAGCCATTCTCGGACGCTTTACTAATATTAGCAATAGACTTAAGCGTTGATGTTGTAGCAATAAGACATAACTTGTGGTTCTGGAATGAATATTCACTTAATGAAGGATTTTTTGGGATTCCTGCAAATAACTTTATCGGATGGCTGCTGGTTGCCTTTGTATTTTGTTTGGCTTTTAGATTATTGGAAAACTCGAGATACAAAGAAAAAATATTCTTGCATTCAATATTACCATTTATTTCCTATGCAGGATTCTTATTTTTATTTTATTTTGCAACATTTACAGAACAGGCATTAAGACTAGATAAATTTACAGAGCTATTTTTAGTACTATTCTTAGTAATACTATTTCTTACAATAACATTAATTGAAAAAACAAAGAAGAAAACTAAAGCAGAAAATAAACAACTTATAAGCATAATAAGAATTCCATTTCACTTCTATGCTTTTATGGGAATATTTACCTTAAAATTATATAATGAGTGGCTAATACTAAACATTGTATTATTTGTCTTGATTGTAGACCTAATAATCAATTATTTTACAAAGCAAAAGTCTTATAAATAAAATTTCAAATATAAATACAGAGGTGATAATCAGATTCTAAAAAAATGACTTGGAGAGAATTTTATAATTTAGTTAATAGAAACATTCCTAGAGAAAACAAAAATAAACCTATTATAATTTGGGCAATAGAAACACACAAAATAAGAGAATTTGGTGAATTATGGCCAAAACTGGGAGTGCTTCGCTCAATTGTACATGAAAAAGAGAGGACGAGAAAGGCAATACAGGTTTACAGCCAATGCCCATTTAGTGAAACCCAATTAAAAGAAGCATTCCTGTTTGTCAGAAAAAACCAAGGATATTTCTTAGGAGAGCTAAATTGAACAATGACAAAAAATTTGACAAGATATGCGACGACATAAAAGAATTGAAGATACAAGGAGCTACAAACATAGCAATAGCAGCAGTAAAGGCATATTCAATAAAACCTGAAAAGAATTCTATAAAACAATTAATCTCTTTAAGACCAACAGAACCTGCACTAAGAAATGCGTTAAATTTCGCACAAAAAAATGACAATAATATAAAAGAAGCACTAAACCATCTGAAAAAAGCAAGAGACAAAGTTGCAGAATACGGATCAAAACTAGTAAAAAATAATTCAATAGTATACACGCACTGCCATTCATCAAGTGTGATAAAAGCGCTAAAGAAAGCAAAAAAATCAGGAAAAAAGTTTGAAGTATACTGTACAGAAACAAGGCCGTTCTTGCAGGGAAGAATAACTGCAACAGACCTAGCAAATGCAGGAATAAAAGTAACAATGTTTATTGATTCAGCAATGAGGCAGGCAATAAAGAATGCGGATATATGTTTTCTAGGAGCTGATGCAATAACAGCTGACTTAAAAATAATAAACAAAATAGGATCTGAACTAGCAGCAGAAACAGCAGAAAAATTCAATGTTCCATTATACATACTGACAGATTCATGGAAGTTCGACCCAAAAACATTGTATGGGCGTGAAGAAAAAATTGAAGAGAGAAGCTACAGTGAGGTATGGAAAAATCCGCCAAAAGGAGTGAGCATACACAATTATGCTTTTGAAAAAATAGACTACAGGCTTGTAAAAGGAATAGCAACAGAATTAGGAATTATAAAACCAAAAGATTTTATATTTGTAACACTAAAAAAATATCCATGGATGAAAGAAAGGGGTGATTGAAATTAGCCAATACCTAGACTTTGTAGACTTAAAATACAAACAAGACAAAAATGACATAATCTGCCTTTTCTATTTTGAGCCTGCAAAAGGAATAAGCACAAAAGAAGCAATAGGAAGAATAGCTGCAGAGTCAAGCAACGGAACGTGGACCAATTTATCGACGTTAAAAGAACATATAAGAAAAATAAGGGCAAGAGCATTTGAAATAAAAGGAAACTATGTAAAAATTGCATATCCATTAGAATTGTTTGAACTAGGAAGCATGCCGCAGCTTTATAGTTCTGTAGGAGGAAACATATTTGGTATGAAAGCTATGAAAAATTTAAGATTGATAGACATAACATTCCCTAAAAAATATATGGAAAGCTTCAAAGGGCCACAATACGGGATAAATGGAGTAAGAACTTTCATGAAAACACCAAGAAGACCTTTAACAGCTACTGTGCCAAAGCCAAAAGTAGGAATGTACACAGAAGAACATGCAAAAGTAGGATACGAAGCATGGATGGGAGGAGTTGACTTCCTGAAAGATGATGAAAACTTGACAGACCAGCCATTCAACAGATTCAATGACAGGGTAAAATTGTGTGCTAAATACAGAGAAAAAGCAGAAAAAGAAACTGGAGAAATAAAAGATTATTTTGTGAACATAACAGCAGAAACAAAAGAAATGATAAAAAGAGCAAGAACAGTAAAAGAGTATGGCTTCAGATATGTAATGGTTGATATATTAACAGCAGGGTGGGCAGGCCTGCAAACAATAAGAGAAGAATGCCAGGACTTGAAACTAGCAATACACGCACACAGAGCTATGCATGCAACATTCACAAGAAATCCAAAACACGGCATATCAATGCTCACACTAGCAAAGTGCGCAAGATTAGTAGGAGTTGATAACATACACATAGGGACTGTAGTTGGAAAGCTAGTAGGAAAAAAAGACGAAGTTTTGATGCTAGAACATGAAATAGAAGACAAAGTTGTAGAAGAAAACAAAATAGTACATTCACTAAGCCAGGACTGGGAAAAAATAAAACCTGTATTTGCAGTAAGCTCAGGAGGACTACATCCTGGACTAGTACCAGATATTTTGAATTTGCTAGGAAATGAATGTGTAGTACAGCTAGGGGGAGGAATACACGGACACCCAAATGGAACAAGAAAAGGAGCAATGGCACTAAGACAGGCAATAGATGCAACACTAGACGGAATATCGTTAGATGATTACAGCAAAAACCACAAAGAATTAAAAGAAGCACTAAAAAAATGGGGACATGGAAAACCTGTGTGAACCTATGTTAAAAATCTACTTCTCTGAGGTTCAAAGAATGAATAATATCTCCGTAACACCGAAGGAAGAATTTGACAACAAATACTACAAGGAAAACTGGAAAGAATTAATGAACAATTAATTTAACGATCTCTTAAACAAACCTATTAATTCACTTTTACTCATCTGAGCATGAGAACAAAACTCTTCGCATAAACCCTTTTGTGATATTAAATTTATAGATACCCTAGCTAAATCTTCAGGCATTGTTTCATTTAATATAGGAAAACCTTCAGTATTTAGATTGTCACAAGTAACCTGATATCGCCTCTCAGAATAAACATAATATCTTCTTTTACCACAAAGATATTGAATACTTATAATAGACATAAAAGATGTGTCAAGCACTATTAGTTCTATATACCTGCTCTAGTCTTTATTGGATTTTCTTTATTATCATATAAAATATTAGATCTCATTTCAATATTTATTAGAATTAGAAAAATTTAATAAATTATGCTATAATAATCGCTAATTTGGCATAGAAATATATAAAAATACAGCAAAACGCTAAATTTTAATGGGTTTCATAGACAGTTTAAGAGGATTATTCAAAAAAGACAATGTGGAAGTAAACTTGTCTGAAATGCAGCAGGTTGAACAGGCACCAAGATACAACCAAGAAATTCTAGACAAAATAAATGCACTGAACATAGATCATAAAGACCTAGCATTAGACAAAATAGAAGGAGAGGCAGAAACCATAAACTCTTACCTTAAAGGACTGATAAAAGACATTACAAGATATGCTGACTTGATGGACAACAAAGAAAAACAAGTACTTATAGTAAATGCAATATCTGGAAAGATAAAAGTAATAACACAGCACAGCCTAGAACTAAAAAATTTAATAGCTCATCTGGAAGAGAGATACTACGAACATGTTCTAGGGCAATTGAAATATATAAATGAAAAAACAAACAAGGAAGAGCTAAGGAATATAATAGAAGAGTTTGAAAGGGAAAGAGAAATAGTAAGATCGCTTGATATAAAAATAACTAGAATAATAGCTTACGATGAATTGTTTAATCCTGAAAAGAACAAAGAATACGAAGGAGAAATAAAGAAAGAAGTAACAAAAAGAGAAATACACACAAACATTAATGAGCTAACATCCCACTTACTCAATGAAGTAATAACAAAAGGAATGAGCCTTAAGTCAAGAATAGAAAAAAGAAACATTTCTGACAAAGTAAAAAGAATTCTGGAAATATAATCTGGCTTTGTCCTGAATCTAATTTCTAAGAATATATATCTAAGAGAAGATTATTTAAGCAAATAAAAACCTAAAATACATATGAAACAAAAAAAGATAATCTTGGATGTTTCTGGAATGCACTGTGCTTCTTGTGCATTAACAATAGAGAAAAAACTAAAAAAAGAAACTGGAGTAAAAACTGCCTCTGTAAACTATGCAACAGAAAAAGCAACAGTGGAATATGATCAAGAAAAAATTAGCGAAGAAAAAATAGAAAAAACAATAAGAGACACAGGCTATGATGTAAGCGAAAGCACAGGAAAAGAAAATATTTTAACATTGAAAGTCATAGGAATGGACAATCCTCATTGTGCTGGAATGGTGCAAGGAGCACTTTCGAAAACAAAAGGAATAAAACAAGCAGAACTGACATTTGCAAACGAAAAAGCTGTAATAAATTATAATTCAAAAGTTATAACAGCAGAGCAGATAAAGAAAATAATAAAACAAGCAGGATACGAGCCAGTAGAAGAAACATCAACAGACAGAGAAAAAGAGGCAAGAGAAAAAGAAATCAAAACCTTAAGAAACCATTTCACAATAGGAATAATTCTTTCTGCAATAATATTTGTTCTATCATTTCCAGAATGGTTCAAGATAAACATAGAGCCGATGCTGCTGCATAATCTAATTTTATTAATCCTAGCAACACCAGTACAGTTTTTGGTAGGCTACAGATTCTACAGGGGAACATACTTCGGAATAAAAAACAAAACAGCAAACATGGACACTTTAATAGCTGTAGGAACAACTGCAGCCTTCTTTTACAGCATATTAACAACATTCTTTCCGTCCACATTCGGAACATACATGTACTATGACACAGCAGCGCTAATCATTACACTAATTGTTCTTGGAAAATATCTGGAAGCAAGAGCAAGAGGAAAAACATCAGAATCGATAAAAAAATTACTAGGACTAAAACCAAAAACTGCCAGAGTAATGGAAAAAGGAAAAGAAAAAAATATACCAATAGAAGAAGTAAAGGAGGGAGACATATTAATAGTAAAGCCTGGAGAAAAAATACCTACAGACGGAATAGTAATAGAAGGACATTCTCTTGTGGATGAGAGCATGATAACAGGGGAGAGTATGCCAGTAGAAAAAAATGCAAAAGACCAAGTAATAGGGGCAACAATAAACAAGAACGGCTTATTAAAAATAAAAGCGACAAAAGTAGGCAAAGACACGATGCTTGCACAAATAGTAAAACTGGTGGAAGAAGCGCAGACATCAAAGGCGCCGATACAAAGACTTGCTGACAAAGTTTCAGGATATTTTGTGCCTGCAGTAATAATAATAGCGATACTTGTATTTATATTATGGTACTTTATTCTTGGAAAAAGCTTTGTATTTTCATTAAGCATATTCATAGCAGTACTAATAATAGCGTGCCCTTGCGCATTAGGGCTAGCGACGCCTACAGCAATAATAATGGGAACTGGAAAGGGAGCAGAATACGGAATACTGATAAAAAATGCAGAGACACTTGAGAAAGTGCACAAAGTAGATGCAGTAGTATTTGACAAGACAGGAACACTAACAAAGGGAAAGCCAGAAGTTACGAATATCATAGCAGCAAATGGTCAAGAGATTAAAGAAATTCTGTTCTATGCAGCTACATCAGAAAAAGGATCAGAACATCCATTAGGAGATGCAATAATAAGAAAAGCGCAAGAACAAAAGATAAAGTTAAGCAAAATTATAGAATTCAAGAACCATGAAGGAAAAGGAATAACATGCGAGGTAAACAAGAAGAAAATAATTATAGGAAACAGAAAACTAATGCTTGAAAATAAGATTAATTTAAAAGAAATTGAAGAAAAAATAAAAAAACTTGAGAGTGAAGGAAAAACAACAGTGATACTTGCTGTCAATGGACATGTGGCAGGAGTCATAGGAGTAGCAGACACACTGAAAGAAAGCTCAAAAGAAGCAATAGAAGAATTACAAAAACTAGGGCTTGAAGTTTACATGATAACAGGAGACAACAAAGAAACAGCAGAAGCAATAGCAAAACAAATAGGAATAAAAAATATATTAGCAAATGTGCTGCCAGGAGAAAAATCAGAAAAAATAAGAGAACTGCAAAGCAAGAAAAAAAATGTGATAGCAGTCGGAGACGGAATAAACGATGCACCAATGCTAGCGCAAGCAGATGTAGGAATTGCAATAGGATCTGGAACTGATGTGGCAATAGAAACAGGAACAATAGTTCTGGTAAAAAATGATATTAATGATGTTGCAAGAGCAATAAAGCTAAGCGAGTACACTTTAAAGAAAATAAAGCAAAACCTATTCTGGGCATTCTTCTATAATGTGGCAGCAATACCAATAGCAGCAGGAATACTATACCCATTCGGATTTTTATTAAACCCAATAATAGCAGCAGCTGCAATGGCATTCTCGTCTATAAGCGTGGTGAGCAATGCAGGACTAATGAGAAAGTATAAGCTATAATAAATTCTATTCTATTTTAACAACTTTCAACTTAAAATTCAAATCTTTACCTGCTAAAGAATGATTAAAATCAAGAGTCAAATTATCTTCAGTAACCATTGCAGGAACCTGTTTTCCTTGTATAGAGAACTTTGATTAATTAAATTTTAAAAATTTAAAAGACTTAGAAACATAAAATTTGGCAGTTCCACAGGAAGAAATCATAGAAAAAGTGAGTTATTCAAACTTCTCTATATTAACTACAACCAGATAATTTATTCAAATTAATTTCGAATAATCGTGATTAAGTGATCGCCCAGATTGGGAGAGAGGTGTGGAAGACCTAACACAAAAAGCTTTAACTGGGAATTTAGATGTAGGGAGCAGGTTACAAATACTTAATTTATTTGCTAAAAGTGGCGATCCACTTGCAATAAGAATATTAGATTCTTTAGGTCCGGATGCGCGTTATGCTGATTATCTAACAGATTGTGTGCTTCTTACGTTCCAGATAAATTATTAGCTAGAACTATGGGAGAAAAAGAATATAATGATTTACTAGAAGGCAAAATTCCTTTTATTAAACACTATGTCCCTAGAAAATGCAGATACTTAACACCAAAAAAAGCTTAAATTTTATAATAACTTTTCTAGAATAATTGTAAACTTTTCGAAGAATTCTGGTAAAGGCATTTTAATTCCACGAGTATATAATAATAATGAACATTATATTTACAGTTAAAACTAAAAATTCTAGAGTCATAAGACTTACAAGCGAACAATGGAAACATATTTCTTATAGACACCCAGAAATGTCTAATAAAATTTATGAAATAGAGAATACACTAGAATATCCTGAATACAAAAAAGAAACTGAAAATGAAACTAAATACTATAGATATATAAAGGAGGAAAGCAAATATCTAATGGTAGCTTTTAGAATATTAAATGGAGAAGGATTTGTAATAACCAGCTACATGACTAAGAAAATTCAAAAATGAAAAACAAAAAAATAACAATAGACTATGACAAAGAAGCAGATGTATTATATGTTTCACTCGGAGACCCTATTAAAGCAGTGACTGAAGAAGTGGATAATGTAGGAATAAGAATAGACGAGAATACAAACGAGATTGTTGGTTTCACTGTGATAAATTTTATTAAAAGCTTCAAGAAAAATTCAAAACCTATAGAAATAAATGTTTAGTTTTCAGACAATTTTATTTTCTCTTCCAATAATTTAATAAGTTCTGGCTGATTATAAGAATAAATATCTGGGATGCCTAATACAAGTATTCTCTTTTTTAAATAATGAGTAGGAAATCTTTCAGCAATTTCTAACCTTTGCTCTTCTTCCATGACAACAACAGTATCTGCCCAGGATAATTTACTATCTGAGAGAGGCTTTTTATTATAAAGACCTGCAGATCTAGTTTCAAACCTTCTTCTAAATAATTCTTCAGCAGTCTTGCTTCTGTGCTTATTTTGGTTGCAGACGAACAGGACTTTCATAGACAAATAATGCTATTACATTAATTTAAGACTTATCCAAAATCTTTATAAATAAACAGCAAATCACAAAAACATCCGAAAAACTACACGGCGCAAAAAATAATTGCAATACGTCAAGTGTCGTAAAGACATGAGTTGTAGAAGGATTTAAACAAATGGAAAAGAAAGACATACTAAACACAATACAACATTTAAGAGAAAAAACACCAAAGAAACAATTCTCACAATCAATAGACATTCTAATAAATTTACAAGAATATGACCTGAAAAAACAAGAAAAAATAGACTTATACATAACACTTCCTCATCAGAGAAACAAAAAAATAAGACTAGCAGCATTTGTAGATGCACAATTATCAGCACAAGCAAAGAAAGTATTTAATACAGTAATAACAAAAGACGAGTTTCCAAAATGGATAAACAACAAGAAAGAACAGAAAAAACTAGCATCAGAACATGATTACTTTGTAGCACAAATGGAATTAATGGCCAACTTAGCAGGAGTTTTCGGTAAAATACTTGGAGCAAGAGGAAAAATGCCAAATCCAAAAGCAGGATGCGTAGTTCCAGGAAACATACAAAATCTAGAACCTGTAGTAAATCGACTAAAAAATACTGTAAGACTGCAAACAAAAAATGAAGCCTCTGTCAAAGCAGTAATCGGAGATGAAACAATGAAAGATGAAGACATAGCAGAAAACATCCTTGCAGTCTATAATAGCCTGATACAAAAATTACCGCAAGCATCAAACAACATAAAATATGCAGGGTTAAAATTAACAATGGGACCATTATTCAAAATAGGAGCAGAAACCAAAAAGAAATGAACCAAAAAGCCCATGTCTCACAAGAAAAGAAGAATGAGCTAGACAGAATAAAAAAGCTTCTAACAGAGTACAAAATAATAGCATTAGCAGACATGACAAACATGCCGTCTGCACAGCTGCAAAGAGTAAGATCAAAACTAAAAGGATCTGCACTAATAACGATGTCCAAAAAGAGGCTTATAAAAATTGCCATCAAAGAAGTGAAAAGCAAAATAAACGGTGTTGAAGGCCTAGAACAATATGTCAAGGGAATGCCAGCAATATTATTAACAAATGACAGCCCATTCAGGCTTGCATCAGCACTAAAAAAAGCAAAAAGCAAAGCACCAGCAAGAGCAGGACAGCTAGCGCCAAATGACATAGTAGTTCCTGCAGGACCAACACCATTCCCGCCAGGACCGATAATAGGTGAATTGGGACAGATAGGAATAAAAGCTACTATTGCAGAAGGCAAAGTCACAATAAAAGAAGACGCACTAATTGTAAAAGAAGGAAATGCGATATCACAGCAAGCAGCTGCCATGCTCACAAGACTTGGAATAGAACCAATGGAAATAGGGGTAAATTTACTGGCTGCATTAGAAAACGGGACAGTATTCACAAAAGAAGTATTATTCGTGGATGAAACAGAATACCTAAAAAACATAAGACTAGCTGCGCAAAACTCATTCAACTTAGCATTCAGCATAGCTTACACAACAAGAGACAATGTAAAATTATTATTAGCAAAAGCATTCAGAGACTCAAATGCACTAGCTGAGGCAAGAAAAATAATGACTTCAGAAACAGTAAAGAAAGACTTAGGAAAAGCGAAACTAGAAATGGAATTGTTAAAAAATAAATTAAGCCTTCCTGAAATAGAAACTAAAGAAGAAGCCAAAAAAAAGCCTGAAGATATAGAAGAAAATAAAAATACAAGCGGAACAATAGATCAAGCTCATCCATCCAAAGAAGAGGATAAATTTAAAAAAGACGAAGAAATAGCACAAAATGTGCTGAAGAAATTACAGGATGAAAAACTAGAAAAAGCAGAAAAAGAAGCAAGAAAGCCAAGATGGGCTTTATAATCACAGGAGGAAAAGAAAATGGAATATGTGTACGCGGCAATGTTATTACATAGCGCAAAACAACAAGTAAACGAACATAACGTTAAAAAAGTACTAGAAGCAGCAGGAGCAAAACCTGAAGAAGGAAGAGTAAAAGCTCTAGTAGCAGCTTTAGATGGAATAGACATTGAAGCAGCAATAAAAGAAGCAGCTGTACCAATTGCAGCAGCAGCTCCAGCAAGCGCACCAGCACATGGCGGATCTGAAAAGAAAGCTGAGAAAAAAGAAGAAAAGAAATCTGAAGAAGAAGCAGCTGCTGGATTAGCCGGTTTGTTCGGTTGACAGTATTTTTCTTTTATTTATTTTATTATCTAATTCTAAACCAAAACCCTTAAAAACAAAACCTAATTCAGCAAGAACATGAATATTTTAGAGGAATATAAGCAGTTACAACTTTCTATTTCAGAGCTAAAAACAAGATTGCAAGAAGCAAACAGCAAAAAAGAAGAATGGTTCAAAAAGAAAGAAGACTTGAAGAAAGAGATAAATGAACTAATAAAAAAAATCAAGGAAATAAAGTCAGAAAAAGACAAGAAAAATCTGGAACTGCATGAATTAAAAAAAGAAAGAAACAAATACAACGACCAAGTCCACAGTCTAATAAAAAGAATAAAAAAATTGAACAAAGAAAAAGCTAAAATTTTAAAGAAATACAACATAAAAGTAGACCCTTTGAAGATACAAGAAAAGATAAACGAACTAGAAAAAAGAGTTGAAATTGAAGTAAATTTTGAAAAAGAAAAAAAATTAATGGACGAGATAAGAAAACTGAAGAAATCTTATGATGAAAGCTCTGAACTAAGAGAAATAGCTGATAAGGCTTTTAATATTGACAAAGAAATTAAGGAAGCAAGAAAGAAAGCTGATGAATTCCATAAAAAGATACAGGAGATAACAAAAGATTCTACCTACGACAAATTTATGGAGCTATCAAAGAAGATAACAGACCTGAAAAAAGTACAAGAAGAGGCATTCCAGAAATTTATAGATCATAAGAAAGAATATTCTGAACTGAACCAACAGTTTAAGACAAAACTTGATGAAATATATAAGATCAAGGCTGAAATAGAAAATAACAAGGAAATGCGCAGGAAACTAAAAGAAGAAAAAGATAAAACAATCCTTAAGGAGCAGAGCCAGGAAGTAGAAGAAAAGATCAAGACTAGAAAGAAATTAACAACTGAAGACTTGCTGAAGTACCAAGGAAGTGAATAATAGTCCTTACCTGCCACTTTTCCATAAAAGATCAAACCATTTCTTATATATTCCTGCAACACTCCTGTTATTAATAATTATCAAACAGTGAGACATGCCGCTTATAAAAATTGCAAGTTTGCCGTTGTACATTAACTGAGCAGTCTTGCCTATATATTCACTGTCTAATTCTCTATATTCAAGATTCACATTTTTCATTTTTTTGCCGCCCTCTTTGATGATTATTTTCTCTTTAATATTCATTGATTTCAATAAGTTAAGAAATTGCTTGAAATAAATAGGATCTTCTTTAATTAAAATATTCTCGTCCAAGCCTACACAGCAGAACTCATCATTTTTTTTCATTGAAGATATAATATCTTTTATCAAGATTCTATGAACCTTTTTTCCTTTATGAACATCTACTTTAGTCTCTTCTTTTGTTTTATTCATAATGTTTATCAAGCTTGGGACTACATTTTCAAAGCTTTCTAAGCGAAACCTCAGCAATTCCACCAAGTTATTTGGGCTGATGGCCTGGAAATACTTCTTGCTATTCTGCAAGACATAACTTACTACTTCCTTGTCCTGCATCCTTTCTAGGGCATCATAAACATATCCGCGATGCAGCCCTAGTTTTGAGGAAATCTCTGTCGGACCCATCATGCCATGCTCTAATAGGACAAGATATATCCTAACTTCATTATCTGTCAATCCTAATTCTTTTAGCTGTTCTTCAAACATAAAAATAAAGAATTATTAAAAGTTTATAAATATTTCGTCCTTTAAAATACGACAAGATTTAAAATAGTTAGTGCCATGAAATAAGTAAGGTCATTTGAAATAAATATTGATACTAAAAAGCCTGAAAAAAATATGAAAAAAATAACTCACTTATTTATAATCCTGGTACTTGGCTTGATGCTAGCTTCAGCTATATCAGCTGCAGCAGATACCAACCCTCCAACATTTGGTTTTATAGCTTATTCGCAAGCTCCTCCTCCTAATACCTACTTAAATACTGTGGCAAGTGCGCAGGTTTTTGATGATGTTGCTGTAGATACTGTAATCTTACATTATGATTATGGCA
>DATDWR010000002.1:0-14755 GCA_035289605.1 Candidatus Nanoarchaeia archaeon
GCAAATGCTTAACTTTTTTAACAACCTTTACTTCTTTTTTCTTATTCAATTTAGGTCTCTCCCCTTCTACCACCTAATAAAAGTAGAAGGGGGTGAGGCCCCTAATAAATATTCTTAGAAACTAGATTTAGGACAGAGCCGTTTGCTTGAGCTGTAAAGTTAATGTCAGGCAAAGAAAAGAAAAAGGCTCTAAAAAATGAGCTAGAAATACAAAACTTTAATAAGAATGATGTTCATTCGTGCTAGTGAGAGGTGTTTATAAATTGCAGCCTATTGTTTGGTTTTCAGATTTGAATAAGGATAGCTTGCCTGTTGCTGGCGGTAAAGGTGCTAATCTGGGAATTATATATAATCTGAAGCTGCCTGTTCCTCCAGGATTTGTTGTTACATGTCAGGCATATGAATTTTTTGTAAAATCTGAGGGGATTCAAAACAGGATATTGAATATTCTTAAGAACTTGGATGTAGAAGATACTAAAGCCTTACAAAAAGCTTCTAATGACATTCAGGAAATTATTTTGGATGCTGACATGCCTAAAATAATTAAAGATGCTGTAGTGGATGCTTATGAAGACTTGAATGTTGATCGTGCAGTTAGCAAGGCAATTAGCAATAATGCGTTGAATAGCTTGATTAAGACAGGAAGAGAGCTGCCTTTTGTTGCTGTAAGAAGCTCAGCTTCGGCGGAAGATTTACCTGAGGCTTCTTTTGCAGGCCAACAAGCAACATATTTGAATGTTAAAGGAAAAGATGAAGTTGTTTTAGCTGTCCAGAAGTGCTGGTCTTCTCTATTTACTGCAAGGGCTATTTATTACAGAACTAAAAATAATTTTCCTCACGATAAAGTTTTCATTGCAGTAGTTGTGCAAAGAATGGTTAACTCTGAAAAGTCAGGAGTTATGTTTTCAGCAAATCCAGCAACCAATAATGAGAATGAAATCATGATAGAAGCAGCTTTTGGCTTGGGAGAAGTTGTTGTTGGCGGGGAGATTACTCCAGATACTTACATTGTTGACAAAAATACTTTGGATATAAAGTCAAAGAAAGTTGCGAGGCAGGAATACGGTTTGTTCAGGGACAAGTATAGCGGAAAAAATACTAAAACTAATTTGACATCTGATAAAGGAAGTCTGCAAAAGATCTCTGATGAGGAAATAACAAGTCTTGCAGAATACGGAAAAAAACTTGAAGAGCATTATCACAAGCCAATGGATAGTGAGTGGGCTATAGAGAATAATAAGATATACTTGGTTCAGACAAGGCCTGTAACAACTTTGTTGAAGAAAAAATCTGAAGCTGAAAAAGTTGAACAGACTCATGCAGAAAAATTATTGGAAGGTTTGGGTGCTGGTCCTGGTGTTGGAATTGGAAGGGTTAGAATCATTCTTGATATAAATGAATTAAATAAAGTTGAAACTGGAGATATTCTTGTTACTAAAATGACCAATCCTGATTTTGTCGTGTCAATGAAAAAAGCTAAAGCCATAGTTACAGATGAGGGTGGGATTACATCACATGCTGCAATAATAAGCAGAGAATTAGGAATTCCATGTGTAGTTGGAACAGAGAAAGCAACTAAGATTCTGCATGATGGAGATTTGATAACTGTTGATGGAACAAGTGGTATTGTTTACAATGGTGATGTTAATATTCAGGAGAACTCACCTCAAACTATAGTTGAACAGGTTTCTTCTAATATTTCTGTTGAAGAAAATTTGCCGCAGGCAAACGAGGTAATTACAGGAACTAAGGTATATATGAATTTGGGAGAGCCAGAAAAAATTGATGATTACAAGAATCTTCCTTTTGACGGCATTGGTTTGATGAGAATTGAATTCATAATTACAGATCAGGTAAGAAAGCATCCTTTGTATATGATTAAGAATAATCAACAACAAGAATATATTAATATTTTGTCTGATAGTATTGCAAAAGTTGCAAGAACAATAAATCCTAAGCCATTGATTGTTAGATTTTCAGATTTCAAAACTAATGAATACAAAAATTTGGAAGGCGGTTCTGAATTTGAGCCTCATGAAGAAAATCCAATGATAGGATGGAGAGGTGTATCAAGGTATATTTCAGAAGCTTTTATTGAAGCATTTAGACTAGAATTAAAAGCAATTAAAAAATGCAGAGATCAAGGACTAAAAAATGTTAGTGTCATGCTTCCGTTTGTGAGAAATACAGGTGAAGTTTTGAAATGCCTGAATATTATGGCTGAAGAAGGATTAGTAAAATCAAATGACTTTGGTGTTTACTTAATGGCTGAAGTTCCTTCAATTGCTTTGATACCTGAAGAATTTGCTGAACTTCCAATTACTGGAGCTTCTATTGGAAGTAATGATCTTACTCAAGGAATATTATGTGTGGATAGGGATTCTGCTAGACTAGGGAAAATGGGTTATTTTGATGAAAGAAATCCTGCGGTATTAAAAGGATTAAGCAATATTATAAGAGGATTTAAGAAACATGGAAAGACTATTAGTTTGTGCGGACAGGCTGGCAGTGAATATGAGGACTTTGTTGAATTTTTAGTTAAGGAAGGAATAACCAGTATCTCCGTTAACCCAGACGTTGTTTTTAAAACAAGAAAATTGGTTGCATCAACAGAACGTAATATTCTACTTGGTAAGCTGAGGGTTTCTTGAATAATATTCTAATATTTTATCCACTATAATCTGTCTTTCATAATTGAGTTTAAATCCTATATTTTCATTAAAACTCACTTAAATTCTTTTGTGATCTCTTTAATTTTTCCATGTATTTTGGCGGCTCTATTTTTACAAATTTAAATCCGTAGTCTGTTAACATCTTCTCTGCATTCGCAGTTATAGATGGCGTTGCCAGTATTCCTCTAACATTGTTTATTCCTTTTATTTCCTTTACTCTTTCTACGTATCTTCTTAGTTGCGATACTGCTGAGAAATCTGCCTTGAATCTTTTGCATTCTATTACTACTAAATTATTGTTTTCATCATTGCATAATAAGTCTATGAATCCATATTGTGTTTGTTCTTCCTGCTTCACTGATTTTAGTCCTTTTTCTATTATTGAGGGGTTTTCATAAATCATGTTTGACATGTCTTGTTCTGTTCCTGTTAATTGTAGTTTATGCCCGTCATCTATTTTTACTTTGTTGAAGAATAATACTTTATGTATAGTTATGTCCATGAACTCTCCTAGCGGAATGTTGTACGAAGATAATAATAGGCCTTCTGGCAATAGGCGTAGAGAATGGTCTGTTCCTTCTTTCATGTAATTTATTGGTGTATTTCCGAATGGCTGGTGTACTTGTATTGATGAGTCTTGTTTTATGATTATTACCCTCTGTCCTTTTGCTAGATATGTTTCTGCTCTTCCTGAATAGTTTACTTTGCACTCTGCTCCGAACACTATAAATTCCTTCCTGTTTAGTGCCTGCTTGAACTGGTCTATAAACGTGTTAAAAAGCATTTTACAGTCTTTATAGAAGAGGTTTATAGGCCTTAATAAAGTATTATTTACCACTTAAAAGTAATTATAAATAGAAAGCTTTAAATATAAAGATAACTGTCTAAATTAAGAGGTAAAAATGAGTTTACTAAAAAAATTGGCGCTCGCAGGAGCGATAGTTGGAATACCCTATGTTATAGGTTCAACTACTCTCGTTGAAAGAAAAATGTATGAAGACAGTATACTAGCTGTTCCAGCTTATACTACAAGAGCTTTTTATACAACTATGAACTCAGATGCAGGACCAATTCCAGATGCACCTCCTATTGATACAGGCAGGAAATTTATAGGCTTGGCAGCTTTATTGGGTGTTGGAATTTTAGGAGCAAGGTCTTTATCAAGAAAAAATCAAGGACAAGGAAATCAAAATGACAGACAATGAATTCAGACCATCAGAGGATTTGGAAAAATTAGTTAATAATGCGGAAACTAATGTAGAATTTTTATCACAAGGACAAAAAGATTCTTCTTTAAACAATACTAGATTGAGAAGTGTTTTATTTAGCAAATTCGGAGAAGATCCTCGTTATTGGGATATGCCTCCTGCAGGACTTCTTAGGCGTCTAGAAGAAAATAGGAATAATGCTTTCACAGCTTTGCAAGGAAGTATTGATGATGAAGCATATGCAAATGCTGTTAAATTTTATACTAAGGATCTTGAAGGTCAAGTAAAAGGATCAATGTATCTTGGGCTTATAAAAGAAGGTAGAAAAGTAGGGTTGAAATTCGAGGAGCCGAGCAAAGGTTTAGTAGATGTTTTGAAGAGATATCAGGCTATAGCAACTGCTGAGGAATTGCTTAAAGAAGGAAAGGACGAGCAGGCTGCACAAGTACTAAATGAATACTTAAGTGAAAGTCAAAAAGTTGATATATTGCTGGATTCATTGTCTGCAGCTCCAGCTTATATTGCTAACAGGAAGAAAGTTGTTTCTGATACAATAAAGATACAAAACGCAATTGCTGCTATAGAAATAGATGAGAAAAATCTGTACAAAGAAATAGACGATGCTATGGCAAATGTAGAATATAGCAAGGCATTGAACTTGATGTTTGCTTCAGGAGCTTACAATATGCAGCAGAATATTAATGAAAAAAGAAAACAGCAAGAGGAGCAAAGAGCTCAGGCACAAAGAGCAGCTTAGAAGAAATGAAAAGAACTAATTTAACTGCATTGTTGGGAAGTGCTTTACTAGCAGCATGTACTGCATCAAATAGAGAGGTAATGGCCCCAGAGAATTCAACATTTGTTAGTAATATGCAAGCGAAGCATGGTTGTGTTGGAGTTGGAACAAGTCAATATCAAAGCGTTGTTGCAAGAGAAGAAGATTCTAATTTAAATGCCAAACTTGATTATGCTGCTAGGTGCTTGAGAAAAAAATCTAGCAATACTACAATTTTCGGTTTACAAGTTTGGTATCATCCAGGAGAAAGAGTTGCTGTTGCATATTGTCCGAAAGAAATTAAATGTGATTTTGTTAAAGAATAATATTAAACCTGCTTCATCTCAGTTCTTATTATTTTTTCATTCTTAATAAATTCTCTAGTTAATTTAGTTAATGTTTGTACAAATTGTTCTGATTTTCTTTGCAGCTCTTCAATCTCTTTTCCAGAAACTCTTGTAACATCTCCATATAGCACTTCTTTTGCTTTTTTTCTCACATCTTCATACCATTCTATATAATCTCTGTTAAGGTATCTTCTTTTTACCAGATGCTCTTCCATTAATTCTCCAAGATGTTCTGGTGAAGGTGGAACTACATGCAGTGCCATCAATGCTGAATGTGCAGAATCAACCATTGCCCAATAAAATCCTTCCACGCTATTTAGAATGTGAGCGTTAGCTCTTCCCAGGTGACTTCCTGACCTTTCCATTGTTGTGAATATTGCTTCTGGTGTTGGTCTTATTTTTCCTTTTGCTAGCAATACTTTCAAGGGATCAAAAAATCCTCCTACATCAATTAATGGCTCTCCATATCTTAGTATATTTATAACTAGTGGCTCTCCTGCTCTTAGTTCTTCCCAGAATGCTGTTAAAGTTACAGTATTAATATGAAGTTCTTTTGGATATGTTTGGCTTGCCAGCAACTTAGCTAGCTCTTCTCTGTACCAAGCTATTAATTCTTCATCCCAGTTTACTGTACAGTCATCTATAATTATTATTATGTCTATATCGCTTTTAGAAGTTGAAGAATTCTTCATTGCAGAGCCGAACATTGCTATCGCTTTTATCACATCTCTGAATTTTTTGTAACACTTTTCTGCAAAGTCATATGATATCTGCGCATCTGTTTCCAGCTGCTTTTTTTCCTCTTTTTGTCTTTTCATCTGTACATTACTAAATATATTTTGTATTTAACCTTTTCCATTACTTCAATTTTAACTCTTTAATAACTTGAGGGATTTTTCTTATATGGTTGTAAGATTTGAAGAAGAATCCGATAGTAATACACAAGATAATTGATGATAGAATAACTATTAAAAATATATGAAGTAGATTATCTAGTTTGATTTGTCTTGACATGAAAGCTATGACTACTCCTATAAAATATGTGAATGAGATTAAAATTGATGTTGAAGCAATGATTAAGTGTTTTTGAAAATTTAAATCTAATATATTTTTCTTAACATAGTCGTCCATTTTTACTCACCTAATATCCATGCAATCAAAAGAACTCCTGCTATTATTGATGGTGCAGTAATTATTAGGCCGTAATAGTAAACTCCTCCTTTCAGTATAAGAGGTATTGTCATAAAAAATCCAAATATTACAAGCAGGACTCCTACAACGCCAATAAAAGTCTTATTTTTCACTTGTAATCCGCTATTTTTTTATATTATTAAGCATTTTCATTTAATAAGATTATAGAATTAATATTCTTTACCTAAAAATTTCTGAAAGATTTCCCAAAAAATTTAGAATTTCTATTGGTTTGGTGTTCCTGAAAATCTTGAAGCTTCTCCTCCAACCTGACCTCCCAGTGATTTTGGAAGTGTTGTGAAGCTGCTTCCGTACATGTTGAAGTGCTGCTGCGGGAATTCTATGAATGCTTCTGTGTAAGGCGTGTAAGTCATTCCTGCCCTGTGAGGCATTGGAACTTCTTTTCCTCCCCAATAAGGGCTCGGCCCCATCTTGTATAATGGGCTTCCAAAAAATTCCAGTATTCCTACTGTAGGATTAGCACCTATCTCTGCCACAAACCCTCCTGCCTCTACTATGCTTCTTGGCTGCTGCTTCAGCTTTCCTTCTTTTTCCAACTGAGCCCACTTTTTTTCTAATTGCTCCATTATTTCTCTTATTGGTACGTTTCCCATTCCTGGTGGCAAGTGCGAATCATGGAATCCAAAATTGTCTGTGATATGCACGTGCCTTACTAAGTCTGCTATTTGTTTTGTCTCTTCTAGTATTTGTTTTTTTAGCTCTTCTCCTTCCCATCCTGCTTTTCTTAGGTTATTTATATGCCCTACATCCCATGTTGCTGCTATTAGAGCTTCTGATGCTTTCTCTGCTTCATTTGATGAAATCTTGTAATCTTTTGTTAGTTTCTCCTGCAATTTCTTTTTGCTCATCTCTACTGCCTTTTTCAAGTCTTCAGCTCTTGACATTGGCGTGTTCACAAAGAAGTTTTCTAGTGCTATGAATGGAGTTTCTTTTTCTTTTCCCTCTTTCTTTAGTCTTGAGTACATCTTTGCCAAAGCTCCAGATACTGTTTCTGCTGTTTTTTCTATTGCAAACTCCCCGACAGGCTTCCATATCTGAGGTGTCGGCATATCAGCCATGTCTGTTACTACTATTTTTGACTGAAGTACTTGCCTGTCTAGGAATTGTCTCCACATTTCTTCTTCCTTCTTTTTTAGTAATGCTTTTTCCTGTTCTGATTTTACTCTTTTCTCTGCTTCTTTTATGGTATGTAATTGCTTTCCTATATCTTCAAGTTTATTTTTATTTTCGTCAAAGTTTTTCATGAGGTGCTGGTGTTTTTCTTCAAATTCTTTCTTCTGCTCGTCTGTTGAATGCTGCATGAATTTGTTGTACACATCATTGTAGCTTGAGCGTAATTTATTATGTATCTCATGTATGTGGCTTTGCATTCTTTGCATATCAACTTCATTTAGCTGATAAGTTCTCCTATAATCTTCATTGTTTACTAGTCCTGATTTTTCTATTGCTTCATTTTGTTTTAGTTTAAGATTCAATTTCTCTCTAAGGTCTTCTATTTCCTTTTCAAAAGAAAGCAGCCTTATCTTTTCTTCATCCCATTGTGTTTCATTTAGGTTGTCCAGCCTTGTAAACGGATCCCAGACTACAGCACCATCCTTTCCAAGACCTTTTTTTCCAACATAAAATTTCTCTTCATAATCAAGCCTTGTCATCTCTCCAGTTTCTGAATTTACAGCAGCTATCGCCCTTATGTCTGATGGCACTAGTTTTTCAACAATTTTCTTTTTTCCATCAATTATTTTTTCTTCTTCGCTCATCCTCTGCAGTCCTTTTTCATATTCCTGCGAGAATGTGTTCCCCGCATGGAACACTACTGGAACATTTTCTCCATTGCTCATCTTTTGTGTTCTCTCCAATATAGAAAATACCTGCTCCTCAGATGTTTTTCTCTGTTCTTCCCTCCATCTTCCTCCCCCTTCTCCTGTTGGGAACCCTGCCAGATCTAACAGCGGTGCATGGACTGATACTTTTGAATCTGTAAGCTTTGCAATTCTTCTTATTTCTTCAAAGTGCTGTAATGGTATGAATTCAAACTTGTCTGCTGATATTGTCCCTATTTCTACATTTTTTATTCCCTGGTTAAGGCTCTTGCTCATCTCTTCAAGCTGCTTTGCCACTAGCGGAGATGTAGGCGCCCCTAGTCCTGATAGAGGCATGCTGAATGACGGCTTTCCGAAAGAATTTTTGTATGTTTTGTAAAATGCCATTTTTCTCCTCTTAAATAATACAGCTTACTTATTTATAATTTTCTTTTTATGTACTCTGCATGCCATGTGTTTTCTTGTATATGTTATAAACTGTGTATGTCATTACTTTTGCCTTGCTTGCAGCTGCGCCCTCAAGCTCTTCGTATATGAGCCCTGATTTTTTTCTTTTTATATGCAGCTGGTCTCTTATCGGGCTGAACATGTTTTTAAATGATTCTATCAATCCCTTGAACGGATTTTCTATTGTCTGCTTTTTCTTTTTTTCCTCTTTCTTTTCAGGCTCTTCTTTTTTTGTGTACTTTGCCACCTCATCCTCTATTTCCTTCAGGCTTACACCAACATAGTCTTCTATCAGGTCTATGTCTTCATAAATTTCCCAGCTTTCTAGAGTGCTTAGCTCAACATCATCTACAGCCAGGCCTTTGAATGCTATGTCTGTTCTTCCTCCATGCACATAATGCCTTCCTCCCTGTCCTGTCATTACTGACGGTACGCTTCTGAAGTGCATTGTTACTTCAATTATTGCATAGTATTTTGCATCTAGCTCTACTTCCTTGAATGATTCATGTATATCGCCAGGCTTTATCTCTTTTTTCCCGTGCAAAGTTATCTCGAATTCCATATTGCTGAAAGCATGAACTAAGTCAGCCTTGTTGAATTCTTTCATCTTTAGTTTCTGTGCAGCCTTTAGGTATGGTTTTACCCAGTTTGCATAGAGTGTTAATGTTGCAACCTGCGATTTTAAGTATGCTTTCTCAACATTGTACCTTGTTCTTATTTCTTTTTCGCTCAGCTTCTGCCATTCAAGGTATTCATGAAGTTTTCTCTTTAGTATTGTCTTTACTCTCTCGTTTAAATCAAGTTTTTCATCTATGACTTTTATGTCATTCACATGGAAGAATGCATCTCTTATAGTTACAAAGTTAAGGTCTTGTGCCAGCAAGTTTATGCTTGCTCTTCCTTTTCTTGCATCTACCTGGTCCATCCACATTCCTTTAAGGACTCTTATTGCTGCATCTTTGTCCTCTACTTTTTCACTTTTCAAATCGTCATATGCCTTTATTCTTATCTCAAATTCTTTAAGGTCATATATCAAGTTCAGCAAACTCTTGATTATGTTATTTATTGTTCCAAGATACTCAATTGCTTTTTGCTGCATCAGCGTTGCTCTCTGCCCTATTTCTCCGAAGTATCCTGAGCTTACTGAAGCTTCCATTCCCTCTTCGAATTTTCTTACTTTCATTCCCAGACCAGAAGGCCCTGTATCCTGCATGAAGTCTAGTATCCAGTAATATATCGGCTCCATCCCCTCGCTTAACGAATCATAGCTTAAGTAATACTTTACTGCTTCTCTTGAGATTCTTATTATAGGCACCAGCCTTTTCACTATTTCCTTTTTCTTATCCTTATAGTCATCATCTTGATATAATACTTTTAAGAATTCTCTTTTTTCTTTATTTTTTTCTTTATCATCTATATACTTTTTGTCTATATCCTTTAACTTTTTGTCTATATCTCCTAAACCAAGAACCTCTTTTTCTTTCATCATAATATATCAAAAACTATTTATACTCATTTATATATAAACATTTTTATGGGTGTTTTTGGTTTCTTTAGGAGGCATAAGGACGAATCTATAGACGAGCCTCAGGATGCTGAAGATTCTAGCGAGGCTGATATTGGCTCTGATTTCAAGCCTGCTTTTCGTGAGCCTATAAGTTTTCCTCCAGTAAGCCCTCAGAGTAATGCTTCTACAGATATGCAGCTTGTCCTTGCGAGGCTTGAATTAATTAATCAAAGGCTTGAAGTTATAGACAGAAGGCTTCAGGTTATTGAAAATATTGCCAAGGAAAATAAATAATGCTTAGATACATATTTCTGATTATTGTCTTGTTTTTATTTGATCTGATAACTAAGTTGTTTTTTAAAGGAAAGGAGATTTTTTTGTTCAAGTATTTCAGCTTTAATTATGTAGAGAACACTGGAAGCATTTTCGGGCTTTTTAGCAGACGCAATACTTTTTTTACTGTGCTTACCTTATTAATATTAATTGTCTTGGTTTATATTTTCAGAGAAGATAAGGATTCGAGGCTTGGGATCAGCTTCATAATTGCCGGCGCTTTTGGAAATTTTGTTGACAGGATTAATTACGGCTTTGTTGTTGACTTTATAGATCTTGGCTTCTGGCCTGTGTTTAATCTTGCTGATTGCTTCATAGTTGCAGGCGTTATTTTTTTAGCAGTCAAGCTTTATAACAAATAACTCTGTCATTAATCTAATTTCTAAGAATATTTATCAGCGCCTCACTGCACAAAAAATAAGGTCTGAAGTATATAACAAACTAATATACCACAGATTATTCTTTTATTTTATTTAGCTTTAGAGGAGAGCCATAAATTTCAATAAATTTATAAATATGAAATACAGTCTAGATTTAATGAAAAAGAGGACTGTTATGGCTAAGAAAGTCAATAAAAATTATTTTAAAACCGCAGTGTATATTATAATTATTCTTTTAATTCTTGGCTTGGCGTATTCTGTTTACGTTTTCAAGAAGGGTGTTGGCGAAGAAGGAGAAAATTTTATTGTGTGCCAGTCTCCAGACAACTGTGTTGCTGCAATGCATATTCATGCTGAGGTATATATTGATGTTTGTGGAAAGCAGCTTGATCTTCCGCTTGAAGCAGGAGACAAGACAGGAACGCATACTCATAAGGAAAGAAATCTTCTTCATTTTGAGGAAAGGCTAAAGTATGATAACAAAATGAAGTCTATAATAGAAACAGATCCTATCAAGCTTAAATCATTCTTTCAGCATGAGGACGTTAATATAAGACTTAACAGTAATTGCATTAATGGTAAGTGCAATGGAGATTTATGCAATGATAATACTGGCTCATTGAAGATGTTTGTCAATGGCGTTGAGAATTTTGAGTTTGAGAATTATGTATGGAAGGATGGAGACAAGATCAAAATAGTTTTTGAATAGGAGGAAAAAAATATGGGAGAAAGCTTGAATTTAAAAAACGTTGCCTTGACAACCGGTGTGTTTTTTGCAATATTGCACACTTTGGGAGTTTTAGGTTTGTTTGTTGGATTGATGAACTATTGGCAGTGGATTCATTTTGTTAAATTTGATTACACTCTGCAGCCTTTTAGCTTTGGACCTTTTGTTTTAGGCATTGTTACTGTATTTGTTGTAGGAGCTTTTGTTGGCTGGTTTTTTTCAGCATTGTACAATAAGTTTAGGTAAAAAAATAAAAAAATTTTAAGCGGTAAGGTTGCAATTGTAACTGGCGGCACTAAAGGCATAGGTGCTGCTATTGCCGATAAATTAAGTTCTCTTGGTGCAATTGTTGTTGTTTGTGCAAGAAAAAAAGAAAAAACAAGACATTTCTTTGCGGAGTGCGATGTTTCAAGCTCAAAAGCTGTTAACAATTTAGTTGATCTGGCTATAAAGAAGTTTAAGAGAATTGATATTTTGGTTAATAATGCGGGTGTTTTTCCGTATGTTGAGTTTAAGGACATGACTGAGCAGCAGTGGGATGAGGTTATGAATATTAATTTGGAGGGTATTTTTAACTGCACCAAGGCTGTTCTTCCTTTTATGATTAAAAGCAAACATGGAAAGATTGTTAATATTTCTTCTATTGCAGGTCATGTGCTGGGCTTTTCTGGTTTGGTTCATTACTGCGCTACAAAGGCTGGCGTTGCAGGTTTCACTAAGGCTGCAGCTCTAGAGTTTTCTAAGTATAACATCAACGTGAATGCTATCGCTCCTGGATTGATTGTTACTCCCGGAGTCAAGAATTTTATGAGCTTAAAGGAAATTGAAGCTTTTTCCAAGAATATACCTAAAGGAGCTGGTCATCCTGCTGATATTGCTGAACTTGCTGCTTTTCTTTCTTCAGAAGATTCTGACTACATTACAGGCCAAACTATTGTTGCTGACGGCGGCTTCACTTTGAATTAACTACCGACTACACTTGTGCCCATACACTATTATTTTTTCTTCTTTTTGTGCCCATAACTCCTGACTTGGTCAATAATCAACCTTAGCATTCTGGCTACATACTCCTCAAAATTCTCTTTATCAGCTTCTTCCAAAGCCATGTAATATTCCTCTCGCTTCTCAAACGGAATAAAGAACATAGGATAACAGTTTTTCATCAAAATCCAGTTCATAACTGCACGAGAAGTTCTTCCATTTCCATCATCAAATGGGTGAATCCAGGTTATTTTAGCATGAATCATTGCAGCCAACTCAAATGGATGTAATTTGTGTTTGTTAGCGCTGTACCACTTGTACATATTCAATAAATGCTTCTTTACTTCTTTATTAGGCGGTGGAACGTGCTTTGAACCCTCAATTTTAACATCAAAGAACCGAATTCTTCCGCCATAAACAACCCCAGTATTTTTGGTTAAAATATCATTTACCTTTTCTAATAATTTATTGTTTAATTCGCCTTTGTAATCTTCCAAAAATTCTAAACATTCTTTACCATTTATGGCTTCGTGATAATCAGATGCTCGTACACCAGATGGAATAACTTTATCTTTAAAAATAAGGGCAGTTTGACGTAAAGTAAGCCTGTTCCCTTCAATAGCATTGCTATTATATGTAAACCGAATAACAAAATCATCGTAAAGCTTATTTTTGAGGCTTTCAGGGGTTTTCTTTAACCATTCTTCGTAGCTTTCTTTTAGGTCTTGGAGTGTTTCGGCATCTTCTTCACTAAGATAAGAATATTCAGATCTTTTTAGCCCTTCTTGTTCAGCTTGCTTTTCAATTTGTTCAGCATACTTCCGAATTTCTGATTTTGTCGGCTTTTTATCACCAATATAAACCCTAATTTTTTTCCATTTATTAATACTAATCCTCAGATTCTTAGTAACATAATAATATTCTTTATTTCCCCTTTTAATGATTTCGATGTATGTCATATAATATGTATGGGCACACTATTATTTAAAACTTTCGTTAAAAAGTGCACGTAAGACAAACTTCGTTCAAATTGAATCATAAGGGCTTTTTACATTAATAATTTTGGGATTTGCCATGTGAACATAAATCATTGTGGTTTTAGCACTTGTGTGCCCTAATAAGCTCTGTACAGATGCAACATCATAGCCATTTTCAATTAAGTGAGTTGCAAATGAATGCCTTAGTGTATGGCAGTGTACATTTTTATTTATTCCTGCTTTTTTTGCAGCTTTCTTAACAATTTCCTGTATTGTTCTAATGCTTAGTTTTCCGTTTCTTCCCTTGAATAAGCAGCCTTCATTTATATTTAATATTAAAGCATATTTCCCAATCTTCTCAACTAGCTTATCAGCAATTATAAATATCCTGTCCTTGTTGCCTTTTCCCTTTCTTACATAGCCTATCTTTGCATTTAAATTTATGTCTTGAATGTTTATATTTGTAACTTCACTAACCCTTAATCCTGCAGAATACATCATTTCTACTATTAATTTGTGTTTAGGGTTTTTAATTGAATTGATTAATCTTGTTGTCTCTTCTTTTGTAAGGAAAATTGGAATTGTCTTTGGTGTTTTTGGATATTTCACTTTTAGCATAACCCTACTATAAATTACTTCTTCAAGCAAAAACTTCAAAGCGCTCACATATACATTTAATGTTGATCCTGTTAACTTCTTATTTATCAGATAAGTCATAAATTCTTTAATGTCAGTTTTCTTTACTTTGTTTATGTCATTGCTGTACCATTTTAGAAATTTCCTTGTGCAGAAGATATAAGTTTCAATTGTTCTGGGGCTTAAATTCCTTCTCCTTGCTTCATCTTCCAGCATTAATATTAAATCCATAATTATATACTATGTCTAAAATTCAAAAGCATTTCTGAAAAAATTCTGAAAATCCTTCTAGTATTTTGGTAAAATTTAATTAAAAAATTCTATTAATTTCCTAAGAGTGGAAGGTTTATGATATTTTACGCACATTATTTCCAGATTTTTGTAGTATTTACGAATTTATTTTGGAAAAAGCGAATAAATTATGTTTGAATAGCATATAATTTCCTAAGAGTGGAACAATAAAGAAAAAATAATGCTCTAATTTTGTTTATGGACAAGAGAATTTCATAGTTTTAAAGGTCATAAGCCAAGATAATTGAAGAATTCGTATAAGTACTGTTAGGCTCAATCGTGCCCTACAAAACATTCAGACAGATAAAAAGAAAACTTATAACTCTAGAGAGCAAGGATAATTTATTTCATCTTATTCACGGGCACGAATCTGCTTCGCAGCCTTCATTCGCTCCCTCGAAAATTAAATTCTTACTCGGTCACTCACTCAGGGAACCTAACG
>DATDWR010000003.1:0-39120 GCA_035289605.1 Candidatus Nanoarchaeia archaeon
TCAGGAATTAGTTCAGTAAAAAGAAAATTCGGCTCTAGCGTGAGCTCTAAGACTGCACGAACAATAAGAGCTGAAGTATATGGCAAGCTAATCTGCCATAACATATTCTCTTATTTTATAGAAGTCTTAGGACAGAGCCTAAAAAATAAAAAATTACTGTTCCTTCAGTTTCTTGTGAGCAGGCTCAAAATCCTTCCAAGCAAGATCAAACATGTTCTCAAGAGCACCTGCAAAGAACGGAGTGTTAACCCAAACACCAACATCGTATGTAGGATGAACTTCATCATCATGCATAAGCATGAACAAAAGATCCTTGCCGTCAACAACACAGAACCTTGCATTAAGCTTTCCAGAATCTCTAACTTCTGCAACATTCTTCAAATCCTTAAGAAGATTTCCAGCTTCTTTGGTAAGAGGCGCAGCTATCCTAACATTCACACCCTTCTTGTTAAGCTTCTGAAATACAGGCTTCAAGGCCTCAACCTTTCTTAAAAAGCCCTTAGATGTTGTAACTATTGTAACAGATTTTTCAGCATTCTTCACCATAGACTCGAGCTGAGTGTAAAGGTTATGCTTCCCTCTTATTGCTCCGGAAAGATCAGTAGCATCTATGTATTCTATTCCCTGTTTGTGCAGGTTTTCAAGCTCCTTCAAAACATCAGTATTGTTAAGGTCTCTAAGCTTCTGAATATTTGTATCTGCATCCTGCTGTATAAGCTTTTTAACCCTTTCAACAACCTCGCCAGGCTCAACAGCAATATATTTTATAGGCTTTCCCAATTTCATAACAACAAAACCTTTCTTTTCAAGACTTTCAAGAACATCATAAGCCCTGGACCTTGGAACATGACCAATATTAGACAATTCACCAGCAGTAGAAACTCCTCGGGAAAGCAATGCAGTCCATATACGAACCTCGTACAGGTTTAGATTAAAATATCGTCTTAACTTACTCATTAACTCTTCATTAACAATCATTCAAAACCCTCCCTTGTCACCCTCTTTTTTGAACTGGTGTTTTTGTGCATCAGTAGTAATGGAATGAAACTAATATTTAAAGTTTTTCGTCAAAATTGTTCACTAGTTATTCATCTTGTAGTGAACTTAAAAAGATATTAATTGTTATTTCTTCCCCTCTGCATATCATAAATTTTTTCAACTTCCTTCAAAGTATTAATATCCTTCAATAACTTGTCTTCTCTTAACCTCAAAAATCTTGGAAATCTCAAAGCATAGCCAGAATTATATTCCTGAGAAACCTGAATTTCTTCATAAGCAACCTCAATAACAACTTTCGGCTTTACAAAAACTTCCTTCCCATTATTTTTCTCAATCAAAGGCTTAAGCATTTTAGTAATTTCAAGATAAGTAATACCTTCTTCCTGCTCCTTTTCTTTTAATCCAGTGCTGACTTTTCCAATTTCCAGTAAATTTTCTTTTTTGTTATCATAACATGCAATAGTATAAGATGTAAGCCATCCTGCTCTTTTTCCTTCACCATAATCTGCCTTAATTACTACCAAGTCAAGTGTTTCAAGAACAGGCTTGATCTTGATGCCATAACCAACCCTGGATCCTGGCTTGTATTCGCTAGACAGATTCTTTGCCATAATCCCTTCATTGCCCAAGGACAATGCTTCCTCATAGAATTTCCGGGCCTCTTCAATCTTGTCAGTAACTATCTGCTTGGCAGGCTGAAGCTTTTCAGGAATTTTGAAAACAATTTTTTCTATCAAATGCCTTCTTCTAACAAATGGAGTGTTAAGCAAGTTTTCATTATTATAGGACATAATATCAAAAACATTCACCATAACTGGAACTTCCTTTACAAGCTTCTCAATATCATATTTTCTTCTTATTCTTTGAGAAATGCTTTGAAATGGAAGCCAAGACTTAGTCTTAGGATCTATTCCAATAACTTCAGAGTCAAGAATAAAATTCTCCCCCTTAACACCCTTCTTTATTGCTTCAACAACATCAGGAAATTGCTTTGTAACGTTCTCCAATCTTCGAGTATACAAAGTAATCTTTCCGTCATGATTATGAATCTGAAGCCTGAAGCCATCATACTTAAATTCGAAAGCAGCAGCCTTGCCGACAATTTCAAAAGCCTCTTCAATATCCTTGGCTTTTTGAAAAAGCATTATGTTAATCGGCTTTCCAGACTTCAAAGAAACCTTTTCCAAACCTTTTATGCCTTCTTCCTTTACTATCCTAAAGACCTCTGCATAATCATTTGTAATGTCATAGCCGTGCTGGATTTTCTCTACAAAAGAGTCATATTCTTTTCTATTATTATCAGGAAGGACTAGCTCATTAGTTTCCTTAACATAATTAAGCTTGAGCTTGTCACAAAAAAAACACCAAACAATAGAATCCCTCAAAGTACTTTCTGCTATTCCAATACGCATCTGTTCAAGAATTAATCTAACAATATATTTAGCTTCAACAGGAGAAGCTGATGTCAGAAGCTCGCTCATCAATGAAACTTTTTTGCTGACAGTGCCTTCCCCCCCAAGACCTGCAAGAGACTGAATATTCTTGTAAACCATCTCGACAGTAAGTTTTTTACTGTGAAGAGTTGTCTGCTTTTTGTCCTTTGTCAATTCAGAAGCAACCAAACCCAAGTCACCGAGCCTGGAAAATAGCTTTACAATCTTATCAGCAGAATTTCCAGTTGATGTTGCCAAAGCTTTTATTACTAGCTTATCAGAAACTCCTATATTCCTCTCATCCCATGCAGGAAAAACCTTTCCCCTGACAAGATTAATCAAAGGCTCAGGGTTTTTTTCCTTGATGGCTTCTTTAAGTATCTTTGCAACGATGTAAGTTTTTTCCAGCCTTTTAGAAGTCCCTTCCAGTTCATCATAATATCCAGCAAGCTTGGAGTAATCCATTAAACTAAAGAATTTATAGTAAGGATAAAAATGTTTTGGTTAGAAAGTTAAAGAAATTCTTTCAATTTAACAAAAATTTTGATTAAAAGTTTTAATAAAACTTATTTTGATATAATCATTAGTACTAGAATAACTATAATTAATGAAATATATATTTTAGATCTGGAAAATATTTATAAATATAAACTTAGAATTTATATATAAATAAAGTTCAATTTCAAGATTTTGTTTTATTGGGCAATAAAACTTTATCGGATAATTGAAATGAACTTCTTGGGCAAATGTATATGTTCATTTAGTTACGTTTATGTAAATCCAGTTTCAACTTGGGCAAGTCAAAATTGAATTCTAAAGAGAAAAATGTATGTGCTAGAATAAATATATTATTGTAGTACAATATATACATTACAATAAACACAAAAAAACCGGGGGTAAAAAAAATATGGAGTTTATTATACAGAGTGCATTGGAAAGTGCACAAAACAGCATAGACCAAGACATACAGATAGGACATGCCAACATAAAAGTAGTTGGAGCAGGCGGTGGCGGAAGCAACATGACAACCTGGCTTTACAAAAAAGGAGTCAAGGGAGCAGAAATAATAGCAATGAACACAGACAAGCAGCACTTAGACATGATGAGCGCTGACAAAAAGATCCTAATAGGAAGGGACCTGACAAGAGGCCTTGGAGCAGGCGGCTATGCTAATATTGGTATGGAAGCTGCAAAAGAACAATTATCAGAAGTCAAAGACTCATTAAAGAATGCAGATATGGTATTTATCTGCGCTGGGATGGGAGGTGGTACAGGTACTGGAGCTGCACCTGTAGTAGCACAAGCAGCCAGAGATGCAGGAGCAATTGTAATAGGAACAGTGACAACACCTTTTACAATTGAAAGAGCAAGAGTTGACAAAGCAGAATTTGGACTGCAACAACTAAGAGGAGTTTCAGACACAGTTATTGTGATAGACAACAACAGACTAGTACAGATTGCTGGCAATTTACCAGTACAGCAGGCATTTGCAGTAGCAAATGAACTAGTGGCAACAATGATCAAAGGAATAGTAGAAATCATAGCAGTGCCTAGCCTGGTAAACTTAGACTATGCAGATGTAAAAGCTATAATGACTAATGGAGGCGTATCTGTAGTAGGAGTTGGAGAAAGCGACGGAGAAAAAAGGGTTGAAGAAGCAACAAAGAGAGCTCTAACAAACCCATTACTGGATGTATCTTACAAAGGAGCAACTGGGGCATTAATCCATGTAAGCGGAGGACCAGACATGACTCTTGATGAAGTAAACAGAATAGGAGAGCTAGTAACAGAAAGCCTAGATCCTGATGCGAACTGCATATGGGGAGCGAGAGTTGAAGATGCAATGAAGGGCAAGATAAGAGTAATGACAATAATAACAGGAGTACAAAGCCCATACGTACTAGGAAGAGGAGAATTCCAGCAAAAAAACCACTTTGAAAAATCAAAGACAATGAGTAGAGAGCTAGGAATAGATGTAGTACATGGGAGGTACTAGAAAACATCATGCTTTTAGGGCAGCGTAGAATTCTTCTACCCCCTCAAGCCCTAAAAATATCCTCTATTGGCTAAAGTCTAGACCCCTAGGCTTTAGCTATTTTTTCTTTTTATTGAAAATTCTCAAGTGATTATTGAAATAAATTTAGTAAATACCGACGATACACTCCTTGATTTCCGATGGAAAAATTTTAAATTTTTATAGAATATTAAAAAGCTTTAGTATATACTTTTTATATAAGCTAAGTTTTTGGCTTTTTACATAAAAGAATTTGTACTTAGAAACCTGACATAACGGTTTACAAAAATATTTTTGAAAGAAAACCTACAATTTCAATTTTCATTTGATTTACATATTAAAATTATTTTTTATTACTAATCTTCTCGTGCAATTTTTCAGCCAGCTTATCCAACTTATTGGCCAAAGGCCAAACACTTCTAGCTTTATCTTCCCTTTTTCCCCATGCTTCAAAAAAAAGAAAATTATCCAAAGGCTCCCTTCCAGGATTTTCAGGATCTTCATCAGAATAGCCAAGAGCAATAACAGCCTGAGGTCTGGCATCTCCTGAAATTCCGCAACACCTGTTCACTCCATCTTCATCAAAGCTTCCAACCCAACATGTATTTAAGCCAAGATCATGAGCTTTCAGCAAAAAATTCTGAACAGCAGCAGCAACACCCTGCACAGCATACAAAGATTCACCACGAGCACCATAATACTGCCCAACTTTGTGAAGATCAGCACACGCGACAACCAAAACTGGAGCATTTTCCATCCAGTCTTGATCCTCACAACACTTAACAATTTTCTTTTTAGCATCCTTATTTCTCACAACGATAAATTTCCAGCACTGAGAATTACCTGCAGAAGGAGCGTAACGAGCAGCATTAACACACTCATTAACTAACTTAAAATCAACATCTTTAAGCTTAAAATGCCTGGCAGATCTCCTGCCAACAATACATTTATCAAGCTCCATTAATTAATTCCTGATATAATTTAAGATATAAAAGTATCGATTATAAGCTCCAAAAATTTAATTAAGCAAGATAACTGAAATAACACCATGAAAGAGTGGATACACAGAATAGAGATTATTGTTGATAAGATAATTCCTTTTCTTTTGATAATTTTATTAATAATAATTATCATGGAATTCGCATATCCTGAAGAAAAAATAAAACCATACCGTATTACAATAGAAATAATAGACATTTTCATAATAGCTGTATTTGCAACAGATCTGGTATTCAAGTACATAAAGATAAGAAAAATACCTGAATTTCTAAAAGAATGCTGGCTAGACATAATTGCTGTATTTCCATTTTTCCTACTGTTCAGAGCATTTGAAGCTGCTCTCGGATTATTTGAACTAAGCGAAGCAACAGCACAAACACAAAAAGTAATTCACATAGGGGCAGGAGTTGAAAGGGAATTAGGGGGCATAGTAAAGGAAGGATCAAAAATCACAGAAGAAGCAACAAAAATAAGCAGAGCAGAAAAATTCAGCAGATTCCTAAGGCCATTAACAAGAAGCCTAAGGTTTTTGAAACTAGGAGACGAGCACATAAGAAAAGAAGCAAAGAAAGATGTTGAAGAAGGAGAAAAATTCATCAAGGCAACAATATTCTATGAGAAACCAGGAATAAGCTATCACCATCTATACAAGAAAAAAAGTTTTATAAACAAGAAAAGAGCTAGATAAAATATGAAAGAAGGGGAAACAACAGAAATCCTAACAAAAGACAATCAGAAATTCAAAGGAATAATACTGCCTTCACCAGATAAAAATACAATTATATTAAAGCTAGAATCAGGATACAACATAGGAATAAAAAATAACAACATAAAAACATACACCTCGCTAGGAAAGCCTTTGCTTAAAGAAAAGAAACAAACACACAAAATTGAACACAACAAAAATCTAAAAACTATACTAATACTACATACTGGCGGCACTATATCTTCACGGGTAAGCTACAAAACTGGAGCAGTTTCCCCAGGATTCAGCCCTGAAGACATACTGCAGATGTTTCCTGAACTAAAAAATAAAGCCAATATAAAATCAAAACTTGTAGGAAACATGTTCTCAGAAGACATAAGATTTTCTCATTATAACAAAATTGCAAGAGAGATAGAAAAAGAAATAAAAAATGTTGACGGAATAATAGTTACGCATGGAACAGACAATCTAAGTTTAGGTGCTTGTGCATTATCATTTATACTTGAAAACTTGAACAAGCCAGTAATTTTTGTAGGATCACAAAGATCAAGCGACAGGCCGAGCACAGACGCTGCACTAAACTTGATAGCAGCAGCAAACTTCATAGCAAAAACAGAATTCAATGAAGTCGCAATATGCATGCACTCAAGAAGCACAGACGAAAAATGCTATATACTACCTGCATGCAAGACAAAAAAGCTGCATACTTCAAGAAGGGATGCATTCAGAGCAGTCAACTCAATCCCTATAGCAGAAGTACTAAAAAATGGAAATATAAACTTCCTAAAGGAATACAAGAAAAAAGAACATGAAGAAAAACTAAAACTTAAACTATTCAACGAAAAACTAAAAATCGGAATATTAAAAGCACACCCAAACATGTTCGCATTTGAGATAAAAAACTATCAAAAATTTGACGGCATTGTAGCAGAAGGGACAGGAATAGCAGGGAACTTTCCAATAAATGCTGTTGACAAAGAAACAAGAGAACATCAGAAAATCTACAACGAACTAAAAAAATTAGCAAACAAAATTCCGGTTATTGCGTCATCCAACTGCGTGTTCGGAAGGATAAACATGAATGTGTATGATACTGGAAGAAAAATGCGGCAAGCTGGAATACTCGGAAATTTTTCAGACATGAATACAGAAACAGCATTCATAAAGCTGGCATGGCTCCTGAGCAATTGCAAAAAAACTGAAGCAAAAAAACTTTTAATGAAAAACTTCAGAGGAGAACTAGCAGAAAGAACAGAATATGAAGAAGACTTTATTCAAGAAGCTTAGCAATTAATTTTTTATGCTCTTCCACGTTCTCTATGCAATAAACAAAACACGAAGATAAAAACGTGAACAAAATCTAATTTTTATATCTAAAGAGAAAGATTTAATAAGTATTTAAAACAATTTCAAAATTATGAAAGAAAAAAGAGAAAAGCAATTTGTATATCACTGGCATAAAGAATTCTCATGGGGAAACGACCCTTTCAAAGCAGGAATACCTGAGCCGATAGATCATTTTATATGCGGATACGAAGAAGAAAGAAAAAAACTAAATTATTTCGTAATAGAAAAACAAAAAATACTCCTTCTAGAAGGAGATGAAGGAACAGGCAAGACAACACTAATAAGATGGCTTAAAACACAACTGGAAGAATACAGGAATATAACACTAATAAGCCTAGACAACAACCTTAAAAGGGAAGAGTTGATAAAAGAACTAATAACAGGATTTCTAACTCTAAAAGAAAAATTATTAATTATTGGGTCTTCTTTAAGAACAAGAAAAATCATTGATCTAGTAAAAGACGAAAGGCTAAAAAATATTATAGAATCAATAAATTTTCCCAACATAGAACTAGACTACAATAAATTTATAAATTTTTTAAAAGGGATAACACAAGATAAGCAGATAATGATTATAGTAGACAACATAGACAGAATGAGCCCTGAAAACTATAAAATAATTGAATCTATAATAAACAGCGATATAAATTTTGATTTTGTAATCAGCGGAAATAAAAAATTTCTAGAGAAACTTCACTGCAATAAACCAATAAAAATAAACTTGCTGGGAATGGAATACGAAGCCTGCGTTGACATGATAAGAAAAAGAATAGAAGGAAGCGGAGGACATGATTTAGAACCATTCAAGCAGGATGACCTAAAAAGTTTGTACAAAAAATCAGGAGGAAATCCTGTAAAATTTCTAGAAGCAGCAAGAGAAAAAGCAATACATATATCATTAAACATGATAAACTTCGGGAAAAAGCAAGAATTACATGAAAATGAAGATACTGCATTTGAAGATAAGGAAGAAAATAACAAAAACAAAACCTATGAAATAAAGATCATAAACCAGCCAAAGCACGAGATAAAACTAGAACCTACCAAATATAAAAAAGACATAATAGAACCCAAAAAGGTTAAGAAAGAAAAAATAGATGTAAAAAAAATAAAGTAAATTAAACACTATAGCTTAAATTAGGGTTTCCAGATAAATAAATTATTGCAACATCATAACCTTCATCATTAGGCTCTTCTTCATCTTCTTCCTGAGAAGGAAACAAAGGCATTTGCGGCTGCTCTTCCTGCCTCTTTCTTCTAACTTCTTCTTCCCGCTTCTTAATTTCATTAATTATATATGCGTCCAACATTTTACAAGCAGAATATTTCTGATGAAAAAAATTAATAAAGCTTACTATTACCAATAATCTTAAGCGGGGATGCCGGAGAACTCACAGAGGTTCGTGCTCCTACAAACTTCGTGTGTACGGAGTGGCCAAACGGGCTAGAAACTTAATTAGTTGGTCAAGCTAAGGAGATTCTGGCAACTTAGAGACCTAGTGGCTTAGTGCCTACGCAGGTTCGAAAGGAATCCTTTTAAGAAAAGCATTCATGAAAAAGGGTTAACGAAAGCCCTGTTCCCCGCATATTTTTGTATATAATGCCTATGCTAAATAAATATTTTATATACCAAAGTTAATTATTATAGAGAACAACACAATTCTAGATAAAAAATGGAACAAAATAGCAGAGCCAGGATAAGAATCTTAGAAAAACTGGCAAGAGATGTAGTAACATCATCAATGATGCCAACTAGAGAAATCTATGATACATCGCTGGATGTTCTAGTAAGAACATATGCTGCAACAACACCAAAATATAATAGAAGATTCCTTAAGTGGAGTTCTCTAGGCCCAAAAGTCTTAGACTATGTCAGGAACTATTTAGTAGAAAACAAATATGTAGAAGTTCAAGAAACACCAAAAGGAAAAAAGTACAAAAAAATAGAACCAAAGCCAACTGAAGACCAAAAAGCAGTAGCATAAGTTTTATAAAATTTTCATTTTTACTATAAGTATGCTACAATCTAGAGACATTACAGATGTAAGCAGAAAATATTTAGAGGACTTTCCCAAACCAGGAAAAGCACAACAAAATACGGCAAGATTCTATATACAGTGAAAAAATAACCAATAAAATTATAAATACAAACTTTTTTTCAAACCCATGGCAAGAAGAACAGGACCAACAAACTTGGCATTAAAAAACCTAATCATAGAATTAAAAAAGCAGGCAACAAAAGAGAAAATAGCATTATGGAAGCGCATTGCTACTGATTTAAGCAAGCCAACAAGAAAAAGGCGAGAAGTCAATTTAGGAAAAATAAATAAGTATACAAGAGAAGGAGAAACTGCAATAGTTCCTGGAAAAGTATTGTCTGAAGGAGAATTCACTAAAAAAATAACAGTAGCAGCTTACAAATTTTCAGAAAAGGCAAAAGAAAAAATAAGCCAAGCTGGAAAAGCAATTTCCATAAAAGAACTAATGAAAGATAACCCGAAAGGAAAGAAAGTAAGAATAATTGGATAAAATGGACCTAAGCGATTTGGCATTTGAACCTTCCAGAGAATTAACTGAAGAACACAGGGAAGCAGTGGCAAGACTTCCAGTAAAAATTTCAGGAACAAACTTAGCCTTGATGGCTGAATTAGGATTTTTTAATAATCAATTATATATAAGACCATTCATGGGAATGATCAAAAAAGTAAGAGTTAAAAAAGGACCAAGAATAATCGCAAAAGATAATACTTTCTGCCTGCTGGAATACAGAGGATATAAAATGAGAATTGACTACTATCCACAAACTGACAGAGACGTACCGAATTCTCCTTATCCAAGCCAAAACATTTAAAAATACTTCACTAATCTCCTCCTTATGATAGTAGACGGAACAAACAAGGTACTAGGAAGATTAGCGTCATTCGCTGCTAAAAAAGCACTTGAAGGAGAAGAAATAGTAATACTTAACTGCGAGAATATAGTTGTGTCTTCAAGCAAGGATTTTCTATTAAGCCATTACAAACAAAAACAGGAAAGAGGACACCCATATCACGGCCCATTCTTTCCAAAACTTCCAGACAGAATAGTTAGAAGGACAATAAGAGGAATGCTTCCATACAAAAAAGAAAGAGGAAGAAAGGCATTCAAAAAAGTAAAATGCTATCTAGGAATACCTATAGACTACCAAAGCAGAAAACCTGAAAATGTAAAACTTTCGGATGTAACAAAATACAAAACACTAGATTATTTAAAGCTCAAAGAAATATCAGAACATCTAGGAAAGAAATAAAATGGCTGCAAAAACCAAAATAGTACAGACAACAGGAAAAAGAAAACAGTCAATAGCAAGAGCAACACTATATCCAACAGGAAAAGGAATAGTAAGAGTGAATCACGTTCCCATACAGCACATAAGACCCAATTTAGCAAGAGAAAGAATAATGGAACCACTAATGTTGGCTGAAGATACGGCTAATAAAGTAAATATAATAGTTAGAGTTAATGGCGGCGGATGGCAGGGACAAACTGAAGCTGCAAGACTAGCAATAGCAAGAGCATTGGTTGAAAACAATAAAAAATTAAAGAAAACATTTTTGGATTATGATAGACATCTTTTGGTGCAAGACATTCGCAGGAAAGAACAGAGAAAACCTAACGATTCTAAAGCACGTTCGGCCAGGCAAAAATCGTATAGATAGCTGACGTACGCATTAAAAAAATCTTTAAGCTTAATTATCTATTTTATTTAACTGCAAGTCAAGATAAATATCGTTTTATTTATTTTCCAGAAATTCTGAAAATCTTTCGGAAATTTCTACTAAAGACATTTTAAATTTAAAAATATATATTATTTATGTATAAAAAAGAACATTTGGATCTAGTTGAATTTCTTCCAAAAACAATCTTCTCTGGAGAGAACAATAATCCCAATAAACTGAATTTTAGTTCTGATAATCTGTATATCTCTTTATCTTATACTACAGAAACAGGAAATAATTCTAAAACAGAATATAGTTATACAATTCCAAGATTTATAGAAAAAAATAAAGAAACCTTTGAAGTTCTTGGATTATTGCAAGCAGAAATGGGAAAGACACATAATGGCTGTTTAAATTTTTCTAATTCTGAACCAAGAATAATAAATAAAGTAATAAAGTGGTTTGAAAATGGATTTGAGACTACAAAAGAAAATTGGAAATGGTTTATTAAAGTTAATGTAAATAATGCCATAAATAATTATGTTAAAGAACAAATAGAATCAAAATGCATTAGATATTGGCTAGATACATGCAAATTAGATATTAAAAATGCACACCCAAAAGTTGTTAGTTATATTAGAAATACGGATAAGACTGGTTTAAAAGAGGATTTCTATGGCACACTTATAATCGAGTATAAAAATAACCTATTTAGTCAGATTATTAAAAATTTTGTTAGGCAAAACACTTATTTTTATATTATTGATGAAAATACTGAAAATATTCAAGCTTTTATGAGGGGCATAATTGCTGGTGAATGTTGTGTCCAAAATGATCCTAAAACCGGACATTATTCAGTACACATATCTGCAATTCAAGAAAAAGAAAGACAAATCTATAAAACTCTTTTACAAATATTAGGTATAAATGTCAAGATATACAAAGACTATAAAGACTTATTAATTTCAAAAAGAGAAAATCTAATTCAGCTTCTAAAACAAAGATTAATGACCTTACATCCAAGAAAATATGCTAAATTTCTTAACATGATGAAACATTATCCTGGAATAGAAGAAGAAACAGGATATTTTACTGGAAGAAGAAAGCCATGGAACACTCTGCCAAAAGAAAAAACAGACAAGATAATAGAATTGTATAATTCAGGAACAACAAAAACAAAAGAAATAGCAGAACTTTTAGGAATAAGTATAATAAAAGTTAGCAGAGTTTTAAAAGCGAATAATTTAGGTAAAAGACTTGTGAAAACTTCTGAATCTAATAGAAAAAAAATGGCTGATTTTACAAAAAATAATCCAAAAATGAATATAAAACAAATAGCAGAAAGGTTTAAAGTTTCTAAATCTGTTGTTCTTAGAGCATATCATAAATATTATGGTTTTAGAGGTAAAACAGCAAATTGTAAAATTCCGGAATATAAAATAAAAAGAATAATTGAAATGTACAAAGAAAACCCAAAAATAAAAACTAAAGAAATAATGAAAGAACTGGGTATTAGTAGCAGCACAATAACTAATGTAAGGAAAAAATATAATTTAACTAATTTAGGCTACAAAAGTATAATTGGAAATAATAATAAAACTTACAAAAAATCGCTGATTTCAGCACTAAAATAAGTTCTTGAACATTAGGTTTAATAATATCCGTAATATGCTAATTTTCATGTCAGAAAGCCAATCACGTTATAGTATTGTAGAAAGGTTAACTCAGCGCAAATTAGAAATTATGAGCAATAAATCTAAACTAAAAGAAGAGGTTAAATCTAAAGAACAATACATTGATAAGACAAAGAAAGATTTAGATAACTGGAAGAAAGATATTCAAGAGGACATAAAAAGAGAAGAAAGAAGTAGAGAAATAGAAATACAGAGAGCATCCCAAGAATTTGAAAATTCAAAAGAACAAATGAAAGACAAAGAGAAAGTTTTTGATGAACAGATTAAAGCTATAGAAGAAGCCCTTTTATCAATTGAAGAGATTAGCAAGACTTCACCAACTATTCAATCATAGTACCTATAGAAATAATAAAAAGCCATGTGCTTAGGTACTCAATTGCGAGAAAACAACCAATGCCATGTTGCTGGTTCCCTATCAGGCCTCGACTACCGCCTGTGTTTCCGGTTTGAATAAAATCTTACCGGAAGGGTTATTCTAAAATAGTGATTAAAAATTTTGAAAAACAATTTTTCTGCAATGGCACAATAGACTTCAAATTGTATATCAAATAATTCAAATCCTCTATAAATCTAAATCTTGTCTACACCTTTGTAGAACAAAAACCATTACTTTCGTGCCAATTTTTGCAATTTGATCGTCAGTTAAAGTATTAAATTCTAGATTTTCTTCTGGTTTCTTTATTCCTTCTGTTAATATTGCCATTTGAATGCCTCTAGCAATAAGAAATCCCATGTACATTCCATAAGACAAATATAAGTTTTCTCTTCTAGTTAATCTTCTTAATACGCCAACAAAAACATTTTCTTCTTTAGGTTCAAATGCCTTAGCAACTCCTGCTCTAATTTCATGAGTAAAAAGTGGAGTAGTGTCATTGAAGTAATCTTTTGGATAACTTTTTAATCTTGCTTCTAATCTTTCAATAAGTTTGTTTTTTGGATTCGCATATATTACTATCTTTTCAGTTCCTTCAATATGCCTCATGCTTAAATTTGCCCAAAAAGGAATCTTAAACATCAAATGACCTTTTTGATTATCTTTTAATCTTCCATAAAATTTCATCAAATCAACTATTATGTACTGAAAATGTTCTAATTTGGGATTAAGATATAAACGAATAGTGCAAGAATCAATAATTTTTTCATCAATGTCTTCATCTAGATTCCAAGAATAAAATCTTACCCAACTATCTGACTCCCTGTCAAATTTACTCTTAAAAATATCTAAAGAGTTTAAAGCGATCATTGTATCTCTCAGTATTTTTTTAATTATTATCATTTCTTCTTTTACAGTCTCTCTAGAATGGGAATGAAAATAACTGTAAATATCTTTGCCTAATTCTTCTGGGTTGTCTAAACTGTAACTCTTTCTTCTTCTTTTTAATAATTGAAAAATTAATAACACATCTCTTCTTATTGATCTAATAAATTCTTGGTCTAAATCCATTATTAAAAAATTAATTAATAAGTATAAATAACTTTCTTTTACAATATATTTCTTAATAAATTCTTAAATAATTTTTTCCATTCTTCTTATAAATTTTAAAATGCACTCCTTTAATCAATTCTTTTTTATTTATACTTTTTAATGGCTTGAAATGCTTAAGAGAGTTAAATGTTAAATCCTTAACTTCTCCCTTCACAATCTTGTTTTTCAACAAAGCCAACCCAGTTGTTGTCAACTCATAAGTACCTGGAATAGGAATAGAAGCTGTTGTAGCCAAGCGTATAATCTCTGCTTTAGCGCCTTGAGAGAAGCTTTTTCTGTTAGATTCTCCTTTTTCCTTGCTCATCTTGTAGAATTCATAAAAAACCCATCCTGGAAGGAGCCATTTTGCATGCTTTACTTTTTTAATGTGCCTTCTAAAGTGCTTTCTATTAATATTTACTTTCATCTGCCTCATAATAAAAATTTAGGATTAGAGATTTAAATAACTATTGAATAATAAGAAATTATTTGATGTCTCCAACTTTTCTATATACACTTAAATTTATTATTGGAATACCACTTTTACATTCAATATATCGGGTACCATCGTAAGAAAAAAATAAAGTATCCTCTGAAAAAAGCCTGTCATTTTTTACGCCTGCGACATAACGAATTCTTCTTCTCCTAAATCCACCCTACATAAAAAATTCAATTTCTGCAACTTCAACAGGAATAAGAAGATAATCGGCTAATGTAGTGCGTTCAGCATCAACTCTTATCTCTAACCTTCTTGGTTCTGGCAAATGTTTCATATTATCAGGCAAGTTCATATTAAAAATAGAAATAATTTTTATTTATAAACATTATTAGCTTAAAAAGTATATATTATAAATTCTTTACTTTCCCGAAATCATAAACTTTGCTATCCTCTACTATAAAAACTTCAAAGTTGCTTAAATCCTGATGAAGAAACGGGCTTAATAACTCTTGTTTTAAAATATTAGTCCCGATAGTCAATGCATTAAAAGAAGGAGTAACTATCAAAATCTTATTTTTGTATTTTCCTTTAATAAAACATTTGTACAATTCATATTTTGATTTATCTTTCAAGCTTACTGCAGGATGCTCATGACCAATAATAATAATTTTGGAACTATGGAAAGCGTCATTCGTTAATATTTCATCGCCATGACAAATAATAATATCATTAATCTTGAAATACTCAACAAGATCAATATGCCTCTTGCTAGCAATGTACTTCAAAGTAATATCATGATTTCCCTTTACCAAAACAAGCTTTTCAGAATGTTGTAGGAACAAGTCTATCAATTTTAGTGTATTTCTCCATTCGGTATCAGAAATAACACCAAACTCATGCTTCAAATCACCAGTAATAACTATTGCCTTAAATCTTCTGTTGTTAATTATTTTCTTAGCCCTTTCATACATTTCAGCAAACTGGAATCTAGGGACAAGAATTCCCTTGACATTAAGATACTCCTCATACCCAATATGAAGATCTGAAAATACTAAAATATTTTCCTTTTTTAGATGCAAAGACAAATCATTTATTTCAATATTATTTATTATTTCCATAAAAAAGTAAACATTAATCTTTTTTTAAAAAACTATCTAAACCTTCAATGTGAGACAAACCTGTTCTAAATAATATATTTCTAAAATTATTATTAACTTTTATTCCTTTTCTTTGTAAACCACTATTTAGCTTATGATATAATTCTCTTCCTTTCTTATCTAAGTCTGTTAGAATAACAACTTCCTTGTCATCAATATCCTCAATAATTTTAAACAAAGCCTTGTTCAATATTTTAATGTTTAAAATTCCCAAGTTATTCAATGCTATCTTGTCCTTCTTACCTTCGGCTATAACCATATAACCATTTTCTTTTATTTTATAAATTTCTTCAAGCAATAATTCCTTATCAATCATTTTTCAGCAATTCATAAATTAATATATTTGGGTTTGCATTCTCAAAGGAAGCTATCTTTGATTCTGTTCCTGATTCCATTAAAATTTTTATATAATTTCCAGCTTCCTTATTATTATACCATTCATTGCCATACTGCTTAAATAAATTGTTCCTCAACTCAGAAGCCCTAATCATAGCCAACAAATAAGACGGAACATACAAAACTGCCTCAGGAAGAATATGATGCAACTGCCAATACCTGCCATCAACTTCAACTCCCATATATTTCTTAATCATTTTTGCATAGTAATTATCAGCCTGCTCCATAGACATATCCTTTTTCCAGAAATCCATCTTGAACATAGAATTTGCACAATAAAACGTAATTGCAAACAAGTCAAGAAACTCCATTCTTTTTACTATCTCTTCAGCCTCATCCTTAGAAAATCTGAGCTCTTTTATCAAATAGTTATTGTCGCTTATCAAATTCTCAAAAAAAGTAGAGAATGTTTCGCATAAAGCTTCTGACATATAATACCTTGTCCAAAAAGGAAGCTCCTTCTTGATGTGAGAGAAATGGACAGCATGGCCGAACTCATGATAGACAGAATTTGTATCATTGATAAAATTCTCAGCCTTAAAACTTACGCGAACATCTCCAGGAATATTTATTCCGTAACAAAAAGGAGAACTATACTTTCCAGGCCTGTCCTGATCATCAACTTTAATTCTATTGACATCAAAACCAAGAATTTTCATCCTGTTTTTAACAGACTTTAAAATATCAAACTTATTGCTGACCTTTAAATTACCAAAAACAGCATTCCTCATGTAATAGAAATCATCAAAATACTCGCTGTCCCTGCCATCAACTTCATTAGAATAATAATTAAACTGCTTTATGAATTCCGTCTTGAGGCTTGAACCCAAAGCGTCAACCACATCCTTCAGCTTTTCAAAACCAATCTTATGCTGAAAAAAGTAAGGCTCCAAAACATCAATATTATAATCTGAATATGCGTCCTTGTAAGTATTGCAAGTTTCTTCTATAATTGGAGTTATAAATTTAGTCTTATCAACAAACTCATCAAAAACTTTCTTTCTTGATTTTGAAGCTGAAGATGAAGCGAACTGCCTCCAATTAGTCCAGTTAAGCTTCTCATTCTTAAAATTCATACTACTTATACTTACTTTTTCCTTCCTAGTTTCGTGCAGTTGGATTGTTAATTTAGATAATTTATGAGAAACCTGAGATGCAACAGAATCATAATACAGAAGCTTAGGCTCCTTAAAGTTCTTGAGAAAATTCTTGGCAAGATCAGAACTAAAATTTTCCAGCTCCCCTATTTTTTCCTTAGAGTAAGGCAAGCCAACCTGCATGTTAAAATATTCATTAGCGAGAGATTCCCTGTTTGACTCTGCCTTTTCGCACCATTCCTTAAGATCCATAAATATAACCACTTCAAGCTATTTATATAAATTTTGCCATCACCTTATCATGATTCAGAGCGAAAATTGAAGAACTCATATCTGAAGCCTTGGATACAATAGACATAATGTGATTAACCAACTTCATCTCATTACTATTAACTGTCTTCAGAGAACCTGCAAGGTAATTTATCTCAGATTTCATATCGTGAAGATTGTTAAGCAGTTCAGGACTAAAATTATAAAAAAGGTTATAGTATCCTCTTAAGAACTCATTAGCTTTAGCATAAATATTCAATATCTCAGGATTGATTTTGGCAGAGCTTTTGCTCAAAGTCTCGCAAATGTATTTATACTCATCACAAATCTTTTCCATATTCCAAGCAATAATAGAAATAAAAACAGAACTATTTTTATCTATATTCACACCTTTATTAATAAGCCTCAAACAAAAGCTGCTAAGCTGATTATTGTTCTTCTCTAATGACATAAGACCGTTAAGTTCGCTAGATTTATTATTCTTGATCATATCAAGGCTGGAATCTGCAAGACTCAAAGTAACAAGAAAACACCTCCTAAGAGCAGAACTGAATGCATCATGTTCCTCATTAGCAACGCTCTTAATAACCATTTTCTTTTTAGTCTGCTCTGAAACTACAAACCCCAAAAGAAGATTGGAAACCATATCATTAACAACAGAGTAAAAGTGCGGCTTAGAAAATAACAAACTTATCTCATCATAACCAGCCTTGTGCAAAGAAGACAAACAGTATCTCAAAGTCCTCTCGCTAAAAGAATCTGCATTAATATTAATAGCCTTAGATGCAGGATGCGAAAAAGCCCTAACAACAAGCTCATTGCCCCTCTCTTCAATATCCAACTCATCACTTTTGTTAATATTAAATTTTTTAACCCACTTGCTTGGAAGTGAAACAACAGAAGTCTTGCCTGCAAGCTGAATAACTTTCCTCTTCATGCCAGACTTTATGGATATATTATGCTTATAAGAATTTCTAAATTATATAATTTATATAACTTCTAAGAATCAAGCTTATAACATACAACATCCATTAAAACTTATCCAACGGAGGTGCAAATATGCTGGACAAAAAAGAACTAATCATCCTAGCAAAACTCAGAGAAAACTCAAGGGAGAGCCTGACTAGGATGAGCAGGAAAATATCAATACCTGTATCAACAATATATGAAAAACTGAAAAACTATGAGAAGACTGTGATAAAGAAGCACACATCACTGCTAGACTTTAACAAATTAGGATTTGGAACCAGAGCAACCATAATACTAAAATCAAAAAAAGAAAACAGAGAAAACCTGAAGCAGTTCCTTCTAGAGAATAAATATGTAAACTCATTTTACAAAATAAACAACGGATATGACTTCATGATAGAAACAGTATTCAGAGAACTAAAAGAGGTTGAAAACTTTGTAGAGGAACTGGAAAACAATTATGGAGTTGAAGAAAAGCTTGTATACTACATAGTAGAAGAACTGAAAAAAGAAGCATTCCTAAGCAATGCAGATTACATAAAAGTATCTGGGAATATTTAGCAAGATATTTAAACATAATTTTTTATTTACATTAGATGAAAAATGAGGTGATATTTTATCTGGCTTCAATTATCTTAATACTTTCCTTACTAACTTACTTTATACCTTATTATGAAATTACAGGATCTTTCATAAAAATAGAATCAACCTGCAACAAGGGAGACGGATGCAACAAAAACTGCGTGAACGGAGATCCTGACTGCAGCTGCGAAGCACAAAAAGGATATTTATGCAAGGAAAATGAAAACTGCAAGACAAAATTATTACTTAACTGGGGAAGCAAAGCGTGCTGCTCAACCCAATGCTTAAACGGAACAATAAACGGCAACAATACAAGCATAAAATTATTCCAAACAGAAAAATCCCAAGTAAAGATAACTGCAGAATACCAAGATGAAAAAATCAAAGAAGACAACACAAGAAACTACCTCAAAATAGGATTGATGTCTTTGACATTGCTTCTATTAGTAATACTTGCAGTAATATTCAGGCGCAAACCAAAGAATGTTACAATCCTAAATATAAAACCGAAAGAAAATGTAAACAAAGAAGAAAATGAACTTCTAGAAACAGTCAAGGAATCACTGTCAGACGAAGAAAAAAGCATAATAAACGAGATCTCAAAAAAGGAAGGAATAGAACTAGAAGAGCTGATGAAGAAATTGAAATTGTCTAAAGAAAAAATATCATTCTATTTGCTTAAACTAGAAAGAAGACAAATAGTCAAGACTAAAGGAACAACAAACCCAAGAATTTTTATCAATGACTGGCTCAAGTAGATATTCTTGTTATAACAAATTTTGGTTTAATAAATTCTGTGCCATAAGTGGCTTGCAGCTCTAAATCTTCTTCTAGTTTGCCTGACAGGAATGGATTTTCCTTGCTTACTTTCTGATTTATCCTAGAAGCCAAAAGCTTGATGAGTTTGTTAAGAGCTTCATCATTTTCTATAACAATATTTGTAATAACATTACTAGATCCATCATAATTTACATGAATGTTCTTGCCAGAACCGTCACACACTATCTCATTTACTCTTTTATCCTCAATCAAAGGAGAAATAGCACCATACTTTTTTATATCCCTAACTAAATAATATCTTATCTTGTCATAAGCATCATCACTAAAATTTAATTTATTGCTGTCAAACTCCTCCTTTACAGCTTTTTTTAGCTCTAAATCATTATCAACAATACTGCCTGGAAGAGACTTTAAATCTGCCAATACTTTATGATATTCATTAATATCAGGCTCTTTTACAATGTACTTTGTTCCATCAAAAAATGATGAGACAAGAGTCTTTCCACTTTCCTTTGACAAAATAATATCTTCTTTCTTTGTATTTTTTTCCTTCTCCTCTACTTCCCTAAGCCTGGCAAGCAATAACTGCCTCTTCTTTTCGAGCACAGACTTCTCAACTTTTTTACGAATATTCTCATCGATAGTCATTATCTTGTGCTTTTCCTTCTTATAGGCCTGAAACATTAGATTAGAAAAATTCCTCAAGAAAACTGACTTGTTATAGTAATTTGAGTTGCTGCTTTTAACTTTATCAAGGACCTTTGCCAATTCATTTCTCTCTTTTTCCAGAAACTCATTAACTATAAAGAAAGGCTCTTCTTTCATGTGTACTCTTGCATAGAGCCTGGCTGAGGACTTCCCTGCAAGCTAGTTTTTCCCCTGACATACTTCTCAAGCAAAACCAAACCCTGAGCAATAACCCTATTCTGTTCCAGTAAAGTCTCTAGTCTCTTTGACAATTCCTGTATTCTAGCTTCTGTACTTTCAACCTCGCCGACATGCTTAGAAGCTTCCTCAAATAACCCAACCAGCTTATCAATCCTATTAACAAGCTTATTAGTTGACTCCAACAGTCTATTAAAATCCTCCTGAGAATGATCAGCATATTCGCTTACAGGCTTTGACTCTTTTTTCATGACATTAATTTACAAAAACTAGTATAAAAACCTTTCTCAAGTATCAAACAAAAAATACTATAAAGACGTGAGGAAAAATAATTTTTTATGCCCAATAAATATATTAATAAAAAAATGAATACAACTATCCTAATATTATATAAAACTTTCCCACAAATAAAGCGAGAACAAAATTTATAAATCTTACAGATAAATCACGGTCATGCTATCAGAAACCTTCAAACAATACAAAGACAAAGACCCGTTTTCAGAAATCTACGGGCAGGAAGCAGCTAAAAAACAGATACTTTCAGCCCTGATAATGAACAGGCACATAATACTCGTGGGGCCTCCAGGAATAGGAAAGACAACTCTGGCAAAAAACATTGCAAAACTGCTTCCTGAAATAACTGTAAATAACTGCAATTTCCACTGCTCTCCTGAAAGCCCACAATGCCCAGAATGCAAAACAAGAAAACAAACAACAAAAAAAATCAAAGGCGAAGAAAGATTTGTAAGGATACAGGGATCTCCAGACCTTACAGTCGAGGACCTTCTTGGCGATATTGATCCGATAAAGGCATTGAAATATGGCCCGTTAGCAATAGAAAGCTTCACGCCCGGAAAAATATTCAAGGCAAACAATGGATTATTATTTTTTGATGAAATAAACAGAGCTCCTGAGAAAATACAGAATTCGTTACTGCAAGTTCTTGAAGAAGGAAAGGCAACAATAGGAAGCTATGACATAGACTTAGAAGCCAACTTCATATTAATTTCCACAATGAATCCTGAGGATTTTGCTGCAACAGAAAAATTATCAGAAGTATTGCTAGACAGATTTGACTTTGTGTTCATAAACTATCCTGAAAATTTGGAAATAGAAAAAAGAATAGTAAGAGACAAATCAGAAATCCTAAAAGAGATAAAATTTCCAGAAGACCTACTGCATTTAACTATAGGATTCATACAGAAACTAAGAAAAAACGAGAACCTAGAAAGATTACCAAGCGTAAGGGCGTCAATAGGCCTATATGAGAGGGCACAATCAAATGCATTCCTGAACAAAAGAAGAGAAGTAATAATACAAGATGTTCTTGAAGCATTTTACTCTGTAATAGCACACAGAATAAGATTAAAGCCTTCAGTAAAATATATAATAGACAACAAGGAATTCATAAGAAAAGAATTCAATTCATTTAAAGAAAACTTCGAAAAGGAAAACAGCATAGAAGTCCCCTGACATAGAAGTAAAGGAAATAAAAGAAGGAAGCGAAGAAGAAGCTCTAGCTGACAAATACGAAGGATTATCTCATTCTATAATTGAAGGCAACAAAGACAGGATACAACAAGGAATGCTACTAGATGCAACAATAAGCCAAGGATTATTTGCATTCAATCCTGACATGATGTACGAGCAGCTTGTAAAAAACTACGAGAATGCAGAAAAAATGTACGGAGAAAGCATGCTGAGGCTTGCAACAGGCTATGACCCAAATGCTTTGAAGAAGAACATAAAATTCCCAGAATTCCAAAGAGAACTAAAAAACAAAATGCAAAAAATGCTACAAGAAATGAAAGATGAAAACTTTCTAGATGATCAAAATAAAATAACAGACAGAGGAATTGAACTAGCCTCTCTAGTATTATACATGGAAGAACTTAATGATTTGAGAGCGAAAGGAATTGGAGAAAAGAAAACAAGAAAACCCATGTTATATGGGGAAAAAATGAATGTAAGGGAATATAGAAAACATGACAGGTATCATGACCTAGCATTAAAGTCCATAATAAAGACATCAATAAGGAGAGGACACAAAAAAATAGAGAATGAAGACCTAAGAGTATTTGAAAGAGAAAGCAAGGGCAAGATATACATAATATATGCACTAGACGCATCTGGCTCAATGAAAGGAAACAAAATCAATCTCTGCAAAAAAGCTGGAATAGCACTAGCATACAAAGCAATAGAAGAAAACGACAAGGCAGGATTGATAGTATTTGGAACAAAAATAGAAGAGCAAGTATATCCAACATCAGACTTCAGCCAGTTCATCATGTCAATAACAAGAATAAGGGCACAAAAACAAACAGACATAGCACTCACAATAGAAAAGGCTATAGAAATGTTTCCAAAAGACAATGTGACAAAACATCTAGTACTAATAACAGATGCTGTGCCAACAGTAGGAGAAGATCCCAGCAAGAATACATTAAATTTAGTAGAAAGAGCAACAGCATTAGGAATAAGCATATCTGTCATAGGAATAGAAATTGACAAGGAAGGAATAGAATTGGCAAAAAAAATAGTAGAAATAGGAAACGGCAGACTGTATATTGTGAAAGGGCTTGAGAACCTGGACAGGATAGTATTGCAGGACTATTATAGCTTGTAGCAATCTAAGGACATAGAGAATTTTTCTTAATTAAAAAACTGCCCAAGAAGTTCTAATGCCCGAGAAAAAAGCCATTAATTAATTAATAAACATTTATAGAATACAAAACACAATTAAACAAGTATATAATAACATTTTTATAATATAAAATAATCTTAGATTCATGGATGTTTTCGCACATGCTTTCTGGACATATGCAATATTTCACAAAAAGAGATACAGATGGCCAGCAACATTATTTGGAGTATTGCCAGACATAATATCATTCGGGCCATTCTTTTTATACATGATAATAACCAGAACACCATTTAACAGAAATTCAGAAGCAATTCCAGACTATATATACCAGTCATATAACATAACGCACAGCCTACTAATATTCTCAGTAACTGTTCTGGTGTTTTATCTTATTATAAGAAGCATACCCTGGCCACTACTTGCCTGGGGAATTCACATAATAATAGACATACCTACACATACAAGAGAATTCTTTCCAACACCCATATTATGGCCAATAAGCGATATTAATGTAAGTGGAATAAGCTGGGGAACACCATGGTTCATGATAGTAAATTATTCTGCATTAGTTATAGTTTATGGGATTATAATCTATAAATATAAGAAAAGAAATAAAAATTAAAAATCATTGATGTTTTCCCTGCCTTATCTTGCCAATCAACTTTTGCAAATTATCAACCTGCATCATTAATCTTAATTTTTCATGATCTTCCTGAGCTAACTTCTTAGTGTAATTAACTAACTCAAAGTCAATAGCCTTTATTGTCTCGCTAATAGTTTTCAACTTTTGAATTTCATTCTTTAAATTTTCCAACTCTTTACTTAATGTTTCAAAATTCTTTTTTTCTAATTCCAATTTAGCGAAGTGCTTTTGCAATTCATCTTTTACTTCCCTGTCTATTCTTTCTAAAATTTTGTCTGTTAACTGGTTCTTGAAATTTCCCAAACTATCAAACTCTTTTCTATACCTTAAATTCATATCATTGAACGCTGTTAAGCTTTTATCAAATTCCTCAAAATAGCTAACCTGCCTTGTTGTGATATCATTAATCTTCTCCAAAATAATCTTCTTACTATCTTCACTGGAACTTTTTAATGCCCCAATATTTTTATTAGCTTCATCAACTACCTGATTTAATTTGCTTATTTCAGATCTCAATTCAGCGATCTCCTTTTTATTGAACATGCAATCCAAATTCACAGCCAAAATTTATAAACTTAACCTAAAAATAACGTATACAAACTAATAATTTTTGTATAATAATCCTTATAAATGAAGCACAAATTTAAAAATCATGCCTGCAAAGACTATATTATATAATGATGAAAAGAACGGCGAAAAATATAAAATTTCTTATAGTGAAGAACTGCAATTAAAAAACTTGCACGCTTCAAGAGAACAAACAAAATGGCTGAAGATGAATTTCTATGCCAAGCTATTATTATTCTTTATAATGATAGGAATTTTTATAATATTTTTCTATGTATTATACAGGCTTGATTACATTAATTTCTTTACAAGAATACTGACTGGGAAATAAGCATAAATCTTTCAGATTTTTATACGATAAATATTGCATTCTTATTAATTCTATGAAAACGTTAACTGCAGTTTTACATAAAGAAGAATATATGTATGTAGCTGAATGCCCTGAAGCAGGTACAGCAAGCCAAGGAAAAACAGTGGAAGAAGCAGTCTCTAATTTAAGAGAAGCAACTGAATTATATTTAGAAGAATTTCCATTAGAAAAATCAGAAAAACCTATTATGACTACCTTTGAGGTTGATGTTCATGGCGCAGCTAAGAAAAGTATCAGGGCCTGAAGCTGTTAAAATTCTTTGTAATAAATTTGGATTTAGCATTAATGGAAGAACTGGAAACCATGTAAGAACTATCAAAACAAACTCAGGAAGGAAAAGTTGGAACTATTGTACCAATACATAATGACATAAAAATTGGGACACTAAAATCTGTATTAAAACTAGCTAAAGTTGATGTAGATGAATTCAGCAAATATCTATGATTTAGCAATGCGCACCACAAAATATTGAAAAATAATGCTTAAAGCTGTTAAACAGTCCCACAATACCTGCAACCCTGAACATTACCCCCTGATAAGTGAGCAGTATGCTGAGCAAAATTGTAATTTCCAACAAGACTAGAAACAGTAGCCTCTATAGTTCCAGGAGAAGCTGCGCCCTTGCTTCCATACTGTCCGTGAGCTGAGGAAGCAGCAGCATAAGCAGATGAAACAGGACTTCCTAAGCCAGAACTGCCATACATTCCCAAAACACCACTAACACCTTCCTGGCTAACAGGCGTGACCCCATAAACAGAACCAGAAGCAGCAATACCCCCTCCAGCAGCATAAGGAGTTCCAGGAACTCTAGAAGAAGACTCAGGATTAGAAAGATTAGTAACATTATAAATGTGAGTAATCCTATCAGAAGAAGCAGGAGAATAAACCAATCCATACTTAGAGCCTATAGGATTTTCTTTATTTTCCTCACTAAATTCAGCTTTGCCTTCAATAATTTCTTTCCTAATAATCTCAGCAACATCTTTTTCTATTATTTTATATACATTATCAGAAACATTCGGAACTACTGCTGATCTTGGAATCTTCTCAAGCTCCTCAATAAGGATAAACTCAGACAGTTTTACAGCCTTAGGATTCTTCCAATTAATCTTGTAAAAAATACCATTTTTTATCTTTTCAGTTTTTAACAGGCTTTGCTTTTCCAGTAATTTTAAGCTTTCATGAACCCAGCCTACACTAATATTCAGAAGCCTAGCTATCTGATTAACATTATAGCCATCTTTATTACCAACTAGGAGCTTTAAAATAAGCTTTTGTTTTTCACTAATCATACTATTCTGTAGTACCGAATATTTTTAAATGTTTTGAAATTGACTTTAAGGCTTATATAAACAATTATATTAGTTTTTAAATAAAGTATATATTACAAAATATAAATAAATTATTTAGGAAAGATTTAAATACTACTTATGTATTACATTATATTACATGATTATTATAGATAGTTCAACATTGATATTATTATCCAAAATAGGAGTCTTAGATACGGTAATAAACAATTCAAAAATGAAAATAGTATTAACAGAATGGATAGTGAAAGAATTAACTGCAAAAAAAACAAATGATGCAGTTTTAATAGAAGAAAGAATAAAAAATGAGAAATTAAAAGTTGAAAAAATAAAATCTACTTTGACAAATGGATTAATTAAAGATTTTAATATAGGAAAGGGAGAAGCTGAAATATTGGCCTTTGTATTAGAAAACAAACTTCCAGTAATAACTGATGATAAAAAGGCAATTAACATATGCAGAATATTTAATTTAGAATTTACAACTGCAATATCTATTGTTGTTTCTCTATATAATAAAAAAATAATAAATCAAGAATTATTTTCAGTATATTTAAAAAAACTAGAAAAATATGGCAGATATAATGACGAAATAATAAATAAAGCCAGGGAGGATACAAAATGAAAAAAATGGAGACTATAATGAGTGTAAGGTTACCAGAGAATGACATAGAATTAATAAATAGTTTTGCAGCTGAATATAATAAAGATAAATCAACAGCTGTAAGAGAATTAGTGGAGATGGGAAGATTGTATTTTGCTATAAATGAATATATAAAAGGGAAAGCAAGTATAGGAAGAACAGCTGAATTAGCAGGATTATCTATATCTGAAACTATAGACTTATTGACAGATTTAGGAATAAAAGCTAAAGTAGACATACAAGACTATTTAGAAAGTAAGAAAGCTGCTGAAAAGATGTTTAAATAGTATTCCAGAATCATGTCCATTAGATATTTAATCTAACAAAAGCATATAATCTTATTACATAACTATTAATAAGTAGTAAACTACCGGAAGCTTTATAAAGATATAAAACTAATAAATATATGAGAATATAAAATGGTTGAAAATCAATTAACAGAAAATGGAATTGAATTAAGAGTAGATGAAAGTTCTTATGAAGAAATTTTTCCTAAAAAGAAACTTGTCAATATTGGCATTAGATTTTTAGCTCTTGGAACTGATCCTAAAGAAATGGCAAAATATATAGAAAGGTTACCATTAGACATACAAGAAGAAGCTGCATTAAATTATATTGAGGTTCGAAAATCTATGGGAAAATCTTATAGCTATTCAGATTAATATTTAAATGATACTAAAATAATTAACTTAAAACTCTTATCTAATATATTGTTTCGAGGTAAAATTGTTCATATCGCATTATATAACCTCACACTTATAACGAACCAATACCGAATGATTATAAATCTTTGCAGAAAAGTATATAAATAAGTTAAACTTAGTATTACTTAGGTAAACTAATATGGTACAAGCACTAATAGAAATCGATGAGAACACAAACAGAGTACTAAATATGGTTAAAGCAAAATATGATCTTAAGAATAAAGGAGAAGCAATAAAGTTTGTTGTTACAGAATTTATAGAATTTGAAGGAGAACCAGAATTGAGACCTGAATATTTAGAAAAATTAAAGAAAATCCAAAAAGAGAAAGGAACTTCTTTCAAGAATATTGAAGAATTAAGGAAGCATATAGAGCATGCGTGACTATGACATTAAACCAAACTTACAGAAAATTCTTAACAAACTTTCTAAAAAAGACAAAGTAGCTTATGAAGCTGTTTTAAATAAAATTCAAGAAATTATAAATTCAGAAGATGTAGAACATTACAAAAATTTAAAATATGACATGAAAAATCTTAAGGAAGTTCATATTGCCAAATCTTTTGTATTAGTATTTAACTATGATAAAACAAATAATTCTATATCATTTTTAGATTATGATCATCATGATAAAATATTTTTCAGGAAATAAGATTATAAAGCAGGTTTTGGTCTTGCTCTTAAACAACCCCATAACTAAACTTTTCGTCATTATTTTATAACAAACTCAATTAGTTAACAATTGTGAAAAACCTTAAATAGTAGTTCACATGTGTTAACTTATGGACATGAATTGGTTAATGGGCTTTATAGAAGGAGAAGGATGTTTTAGTATAAGTTTTATTAGGTCTAAAACTCAAAAATTAGGATATCAAATAAAACCTATGTTTGTCATAAAATTAACAGAATCAGAAAAAGAAGTTTTAGAAAAAATAAGAATTTACTTAGGCAATATAGGAAACATTTATCTCGAATCTAGCGAATCAAATAGAAGAAGAGGATTAAAAAACTCTCGTGATTGTGCTGGTTTTAGAGTCACTAAACTTGAAGAACTTCAAAATTTGATAAAATTACTAAAAAACCAAATTTTTATTTCACAAAGAAAAGAGAAAGATTTTAAAAACTGGGTAAAGTGTATTGAAATGATCGAAAATAAAGAACACCTAACTAAAGAAGGATTCCTTAGAATTGCACTAATAAGAGACCAAATACATACAACAAAACAATCAAATAAAAAAGGATTTTGTTATATCAAAAATGAATTAGAACCTTGCTACATGATGAAAAAAGAAAATAGTATACCAGAAAATTGTTCAATCAAAAATGAATTAATAAAATCAAATGAAGAAAAAAATCTAATAAAACCATTAGACATTATTTGTGAGGTAGGCGAATGTTAGACATACAAAACTTGCATGTAAGCACAGAAAACAAAGAGATACTAAAAGGAATTTCTCTAAACATAAAAACAGGAGAAGTACATGTACTAATGGGACCAAATGGGTCTGGAAAGTCAACACTAGCGTACACACTAATGGGCCACCCAAAATACAAAATACAAGAAGGAAGCATAAAATTCAAAGAACAAGAAATCAAAGAACTAAAAGCAGATGAAAGAGCAAGACTTGGAATGTTCTTAGGATTTCAATATCCATCAGAAATATCAGGAATAACAATAACACAATTTCTAAAACAAGCCAAAAAAAACCAAACGAAGACATACATAGAATTCTACAACACAATAAAAGAAAAAATGAAAGAACTGGGAATTGACAAAATGTTCATAGACAGAAATTTGAATGAAGGATTCTCTGGAGGAGAAAAAAAGAAAAATGAAATACTGCAGATGTCAGTGCTAGAACCAGAGCTTGCAGTCCTGGATGAGCCAGATTCAGGAACAGATATTGATGCATTGAAATTAATAGCACAAGGAATAAATGAAGCAAAACAAAAAAATACAAGCATACTCTTAATCACACATTATAACAGGCTATTGAACTATGTGAAACCAGATTTTGTACATGTAATTTACAATGGAAAGATAATAGCATCTGGAGATTTTAATTTAGCACATGAAATAGAAGAAAGAGGATACGAGGATATAATAAAAGAAAATGGAAACTAAAACAAGCTTTTTGGACATAGACCAGAAAAAATACGACTTCAATGATGAAATAGAATACTTAGAAGTATTACCAAAGGGACTAAGCATAGATGTTGTAAAAAAAATATCACAAATAAAAAAAGAACCTGAATGGATGCTAAACATAAGAATAAAGGCATACGAAGAATTCTTGAAAAAACCAATGCAAAACTGGGGACCAGACTTAAGTCATATAGATTTCAATAACATAACTTACTACATGTCATCTACAAATAAAGTTGCAAAAGAATGGGAAGATGTTCCAGAAAATATAAAGAAAACATTTGAAAGACTTGGAATTCCAGAAGCAGAAAAAAAATTCTTAGCTGGAGCAGGAGCTATGTATGAATCAACAACAGCTTATCATAAATTAAGAGAAGATCTAGAAAAAAAAGGAGTAATATTCTGTGACACAGACACTGCAATCCATGACCATCCAGAATTAATAAAGAAATATTTCGGAACAGTTGTCCCAATGGCTGACAATAAATTTGCAGCACTAAATACTGCAGTATGGTCTGGAGGAAGTTTTATTTACGTTCCAAAAGGAGTAAAAATTGATTTGCCATTACAAGCTTACTTCAGAATAAACGCACAAAACGTAGGACAATTTGAAAGAACACTAATAATTGTAGACGAAGGAGCAGAAGTACATTATGTAGAGGGTTGTCTTCCTGCTTGGGAAGAAGTAAGCTGTGGGAATACTATGGTTGCTATTCCAGAAATAAAAGAAGGAGATACTGTTCTTAATAGCAATGGAGAAAATACTATGGTAGAAAAGACAATTAAAAGACCATTTGATGGAGAATTAATAAATATACAACCTATATCTGTGGGTAATACTTTTAGTCTAACCCCAGAACATCCTGTGCTTGCAATATCAAGAGATAAAGTCCTACAATCAAAAAGAAAGAACAGAAGATTATCTGATTACAATAATAATAAATTGTCGAATGTTGAACCGGAGTTTATTGAAGCTGGAGAATTAAGAAATGGAGATTTTCTTATATATCCAATCAATCAAGTGAAAATTGATAATTTTGATTTAGATGAGACTAAAATGAAATTTTTAGGATATTATTTGTCTGAAGGACATACCTCAATAATAAACGGATGTGATGCAGTTGTATTATCATTTAATGAAAATGAAAGAGATTACATTAATGAAGCAAAGCAACTATCTAAAGAGATTATAGGAAAAATACCAAGTGAATTCAATGATAAAGAAAAACACGAATTAAGATTGACTGTTTATTCAAAAGAGTTGAAAAATTTATGTGATAAACATTGTGGAAATTATGCAGAAATGAAAAAACTAAGTAAAGAGATTATGGACCTGCCACCATCTAAACAAAGACATCTACTTGAAACTTATATCAATGGAGATGGAAATGTCTTTTATAAAATAAGAAAAGATGGGAAAAGCAAACAAAAAGCTGTAAGAAGTTCAACAACTTCAAGACAATTATCGTTTCAAATTCAAGAGTTACTTGCACGTCAAGGAATATATTCTACAATAAACATTAGAGAAAAATTTGATGAAAAAATGAAAGACGGAAAGATTATTCATCATAATAGATTCTACATTAATTATTTTGGTCAGAATAATCTAATAAAAAATGTCAAAAGAAAGGAAAATTATTTTATAGTACCAATAAGAAATATAGGAAGACATCCTTACAAAGGATCTGTATATAATTTTCATGTACAAAATGAACCTAATACCTACTTAGTAAAAGGTTTTGCAGTTCATAATTGCTCTGCACCTTCATATTCAACAGAATCTTTACATACAGCAGTAGTTGAGGTTGTAGCACTAAAAGATTCAAGAGTAAGATATACAACTCTACAAAACTGGTCAGACAATATTTATAATTTAGTAACAAAAAGAGCACATGCATACGAAAATGCATATGTAGAATGGCTTGATGCTAATATTGGTTGCCTTGCAGAAGGAACAAAGATATCAACAAATCCTGGAATAAATGATATTGAGAAAATAAATGAAGGGGACAAAGTTATAACTTTCAATGAAACCACAAAAGAATTAGAAGCAAAAAAAGTATTAGCGAAAAAATTCTCTGGAATAAAACCAACTTATAATATAATTCTTGACAAAGGGAAAAGAGAATTAATATCAACAAGTAATCATCCTTTTTTAAGCTTAAAATATTATTCCAACAGAGCCAAAAAATTAGGAAGATATGAATTTGCCTGGACACCTCTTTCTCAATTATCCGCAGAATCTTATCTTTTAGTAGCAAAACAAATGCCCGATCTAGGCAAACCCTATACTTTGACACAGCCCAATATGGAACGTTCTATGTTGAACAGAAATCAATATGGTGCTGAATATAGAATGTCAACAAATTATAAATATACAAAATTAAAATTACCAAAAGAAACCAATGAAGATCTACTTTGGCTTTTCGGCTGCACAATAGGCGATGGCAATACAGACATTGCAAAAAGCAAAAAATCAGATTCTAATAGATATGGCAGACTTGCCTTTTCAGTTCCGGATAACGACCATGCAAGAGAAAAAATTGTTAAATTAATGAAGAGTATATTTGGCTTAGAAAAATACACTGAAAGAAAAGATAAAGTCTTAATTACTTACAACAGTTTATTCTTAGCTGAATTTTTTAAATTAAATGGAATAGATGGAAATGCACATACTAAAAGAGTTCCAAAATGGGTTTATAGTCTACCATTAAATCAAAAAAGAGCTTTGCTAGCAGGATATATTGAAGCTGATGGCAGAATAAATGGAAATAATTCCAGATTTAAAGCATGCAATAAGGAATTATTAGAAGATCTTAAAATCCTTGCAATGACATGCGGAATAGAAGTCAATAGAATAAAAGAAGAAAAAGAAATTAAAAGAATTAAAATTAATGGAATTAATGCCCCTGAAAAGGAATACACCTCTTATATAATGTATGTTAGTGATTTGTTTAAATTAAGAGAATTTTTATCTGAAGGAAATAAAATAAAAGTACCAAAAAACCCAAGAACCAAAAAAGGAAGATTTTTAGACAAGACTAAAAGAAGAATACACTTACCAGAACATTTAGAATTGTTACAGATAACTTCAATTAAACCAAATGGAGATTTACCAACATATGATTTGGAAATAGAAGGAACACACAATTTTATAGCAAATGGAGTTATTGTTCATAATAGTGCTATTACTATGAAATATCCTTCTGTATACCTGAAAGGAGAACATGCAAAAGCAAACATACTATCGGTGGCATTCGCAAACAACGGACAAAACCAAGATGCAGGAGCAAAAGCAATACACTTTGTACCTAACACTTCCTCAACAATAATCTCTAAATCAATAAGCAAAGGAACAGGAAAAACAACTTTCAGAGGACTAGTGCAAGTGATGAAAGGAGCACATAACTGCAAGTCACATATGAGATGTGTAAAACCAGATACAATATTATTAGGCGATAACAAAGCTATTTCTGATTATAATATCAATGACTCTGTAGTTGGTTCTCAAGGATTAAACAAAGTAAATCAAACTTTTATAAATGATTTTGAAGGGGGAATGATAAAAATAAAAGGAACTGGTTTGTTGCCTATTGAAGTTACAAAAGAACACCCATTATTTGTTTCTAAGTCAAAAAATATTTACTACAAAAAAGATGATGGAAAATATTCTTACAAAATTGAATTAGAAGAACCTCATTGGGAAAATCCAGAAAAATTAATTCCCAAGAAGTCACATAATGAAGGATATTATCTTGTTATGCCTAGACTAATTGGCAATATAGAGATTTCATCTCTTAATCTTAAACCTTTTATGAAAAATGAGAATAATGCGAATATAATAAGCAAAGAATTCCCTCTGAATAATGATACTGCATGGCTAATGGGATTATATGTTGCAGAAGGAAGCGCAGATGATCAAGGACATGTTAAATTTTCTTTAAATAAAAATGAGACAAAATTAAGAGATAAAATAATAGCCATAGCAAAATATTTAGGATATTCTTCTCAATTTTATGAAAAAGAGAAAGATGGCTCTATGGATGTAAATCTCTTCTCAGTTATAATTTCTAGAGCTTTTAGAAAATGGTTCGGTTCTGGAGCACTAAATAAGAAGGTTGCAGATTTTATTTTACTAAATAAAAATCAGGATATAATAAAGTCTTTCTTAATTGGCTATACTTTGGGTGATGGGTGTATTAGTAAAAATTGTAGTGGTCAGGAGAATATAACTCATCTTGTAACTATTTCTAAAATTTTAGCATTACAACTACAACTTTTGGGATCTCGCTTAGGTGTTTTTTATAGAATAACTAAAGCTTATGACAGTAAAGAAGGCTATATCTTAGGAAGAAAAGTGAATTTTAATACTAAATATGAAATAAGATGTAATTCTAGTAAAAGAATCCATGCAAAAATAACTAATAAATATTTATTTATACCTATAAGATATATAAAAGAAAATTATTACAAAGGTAAAGTTCATAATATTGAGACACAAGATCATACATATTTAGTAAATAATGCCATAACACATAACTGTGATGCAATTATGCTGAACAAAGAATCAAAATCAGACACAATACCAAGTTTAAAAATAAATGAAGATGATGTGCAGGTAGGACATGAAGCAACTGTAGGAAAGGTAGGAGAAGACCAATTATTTTATTTAATGTCAAGGGGGTTAACAGAGCAAGAAGCAGTAACTCTTATCGTCAATGGATTTTTTAAACAGTTCACCAAGGAACTGCCATTAGAGTATGCAATAGAATTCAATAAATTAATAGAACTAGAGATGAAAGGACCAACAGGATAAAAATTTTATTTGTGGGAATAAAATGGACATTACAAATCTAAGAAAAGATTTTCCAATACTAAAAAGGAAAATAAATGGAAAAGATTTGATTTATTTGGACTCTGCAGCTACGACCCAACGCCCTAGTAGTGTAATAGAAGCTATAAAGGAATTTTACGAAAATAATAATGCAAACATAAACAGAGGAATACACACTCTAGGAGACGAGGCAACAAGAATGTATGAGGAGACAAGAAAAAAAGTTGCAGCTTTCATAAATGCAAACTACAAAGAGATAGTGTTTGTAAGAAACGCCACAGAAGCAATAAATTTAGTTGTACATGCATATGTAAAGCCTAAATTAAAAGAAAATGATGTAATCTTATTAACAGAAATGGAGCATCATGCAAATTTAGTATCTTGGCAGATAATAGCAAAAGAAAAAAGGGCAAAAATAGAATACATACCAATAACTGAAGAAGGGGAACTTGATATTAAAAAAGCAAAAGAAATGCTGGCAAAAAAACCAAGATTTTTAGCACTAACCCATATTTCAAATGTTCTTGGCACGATAAACCCTGTAAAAGAAATAATAAAAATTGCACACGACAACGAAGTTGAAGTACTTATTGATGGAGCACAATCTGTTCCGCACATGAAAACAGATGTGAAAGACCTAGACTGCGACTTTTTAGCATTCTCATCTCATAAAATGCTGGGGCCAACAGGAGTTGGAATATTATATGGAAAAAAGCATCTGCTAGAAAAAATGGAGCCATTATTCGGCGGAGGAGACATGATAAAGGAAGTGCATTTTGATCATTTTGTGGCAGATGATATCCCGTCAAGGTTTGAGGCAGGAACACCAAACATAGCAGATGTTATCGCATTCGCAAAAGCAATAGAATACCTAGAAAAAACAGGAATGAAAAACGTAGAAGAACATGACAAAGAAATAACAAAATATGCACTAGAAAAGCTATCAAAAATAAAAAATATAAAAGTATACGGACCAAAAAGCGGCAAAGAGCGTGGTGCGTTGGTGGCTTTCAACTCCTATGACAATGAAGGAAGAATGATACATGCACATGACTTGGCAACAATAATAGACGAGCAAGGAATATGCATGAGAGCGGGACATCATTGCGCAATGCCACTGCATGAAAAGCTAGACATACCTGCATCAGCAAGAATAAGCTTTTACATCTACACAACAAAAGAGGAAATAGACATGTTTATCCAAGCTTTAGAAAATGTAAAAAAAATATTCAACAAAGAAATTGAGGTTTTAGAATGAGGAACAAAACAAAAATTGCAGTTGGAATTTTATTCTTGATAATTGTTTTACTAGCCTGGTCACCTTGGATAACTGAGAGTTATGTTAAAGAAGAACTTAAACGAGAAGAAATGTTTGTGAGCATGTATTCTGGAGAAAATGAAAATTTGCCATTTACAATTAAATGGTTTCCGTTCGGCAGATTAGCTTATAGTTATAATGATGTTATCTGGGTTGTCACATTTTATGGGGGCGTATTATGAGCTCAGAAGAAATGTACCAAGAGATCATATTGGATTACTGGAAAAACCCTAAAAACTTTGGAACTATAGAAAACCCAACAGCAAGCTTTAGAGACTCAAATCCATCATGCGGAGATGTGGTACAGATAGACCTTAAGGTTAATGACAAAGGAAACGTTGAAGACATAAAATTTTGCGGACAAGGATGCGTTATATCTCAAGCAGCAGCAGCAATGCTGACAGAACATGTAAAAGGAAAACCTATAGATAAAATAAAAGCTTTGACAAAGCAGGATATATTAAAAACGCTTGGAATAAATTTATCACCTATACGAATAAAATGTGCACTATTATCACTAAAGGTTTTAAAATATGGATTATATTCGCATTTAGGAAAAGAACTAGGAGAAGAAGACTATGATACAGCATAAACAAGTAGTAGAAACACTAAAGAAAATAAACGATCCTGAAATACAGCTGGATGTTTATACTTTAGGATTAATTTACAATATAGAAATAGTTGAAGACAAGGTTAACTTAAGAATGACTTTTACATCTCCAATGTGCCCATATGGACCTTGGCTAATGCAAGACATAAAAACAAAAGTAGGAACTATTGAAGGTGTAAAAGAAGTTAATATTGAGCTAGTGTTTGAACCTGTATGGCAGCCAAGCCAAGAAGTAAAAATTATGCTAGGAATGGAATAACGTTTATAATATAATTTCGTAGTATAAATGATTGCCAAATATCGGAAATCCGTAATTTATTGCGTTTTGAATTATTAGGTTTTCTTTATTATCTTTTTGTATTATAAAGTCTTGTAATTTTATTAAGATTAATCTTATTTCTCTATTTAATTCCAAGTTTATTTTATCTTTTATTTTTACTATTTTTTTATTAAACTCATAATCTGAAGAATTGTAAGCAATTAATATTTTTATTTGATAATCTTCTTTTAATAATAATCCGAAGTATGGTAAAAAATTTGATTGTTTAATTTTCTTTAGAGAAGTTATAAACTGATGTATTATTTCTTTTAATTTTGGTTCTAGTAAATTCATTTTTTTCGAATCTAAATAAGAAAATAAAGCTTTAATTGTAAAATCATCTAGTTTACTTGAATCAATTTTTAATTTTATATCCTTATTTTTTGATAGAAATGTTTTATTTTCTATTAATTCCATATACCTAGTTATAGTTGTTTTAGGTTTTTCTTCTGCAGGTATTAGTTTATTGAATTTTGCCATTATTTTCTTTCTAAGATTGTATGTGTCTCCATTAACTGCATAAGCCATCCAGCCAAGAAGCCTGTCTAGTGCATTGTCTCTTTCTATTATTCCTAGGTCGTACATTTCTTTCCATTCTTCTATTCTAGATTTTATTCTTCTTTGTGCTTTTCTTCTTAGTATTTTATGGTAATAGAAAACTCTAAAACCTAAAAGTTGTATTCCTTTATATAATGGAATAATTTTAGATTTCGTTGGATGAAGCTTGACTTTCAGATTATTTAATAGGAATTCGTTTATTGCTTTTTTATAGTGTTCTAGTTTTTCTTTACTAAGGTTTAGAATAACGAAGTCATCAACATATCTTATATAATATTTTATTTTTAATGTATGTTTGACAAATTGGTCGAATTCGTTGAGATAAACATTAGCGAAAAATTGTGATGTTAAGTTTCCTAATGGTATGCCTATGCCTTTTGTTTCTGAGTTAAAATTATCTAGAATTGTTTTAATTAAATCAATTAAGTCTTTATCTTTAACTTTTCTTTTAATTATATTTAAAAGAATATCTTGATTTATATTTGGGAAATAGTGTTTTATATCTGCCTTTAAGGCGTATCCTTTTATGAAATTAAAAGAATTCTGCGTTCGCCCCCCCCGAAGTAGACGACCATTGTGGGTGAGTCTTCTTAAGAATAAGTCGTATCTTTCTAAAGCTTTGGAAGTTCCTTTTCCTAGCCTGTTCGCGTGTGAGTCATAAATAAATGTAGGATCAAATATTGGTTCCAGAATTTGTACTAATGCATGATGCACTATTCTGTCTACGAAAGCAGATTTTGAAATTGTTCGTATTTTCGGGTCTCTAATTATAAAATTTGTTAGAGGATGTGGCTTGTATGTTTTTTCTTTTAATTCTCTTTGCAAATTTAAAATATTTTCTTTAAGATTTTTCTGAAATTTTATTACATACTGCATGCTTGATTTATTCTTTCTGGCTTCTTTGAATGCTCTTAAAAGATTTTTGTAAGAACATATCTTATTAAAAAGATTATTATGAGTTTGCATATTATTATTGCCCAGTCTGCCTGTCCTATTCCAAGCCTCTCGCTAGCTAACCCAGGCACCCTGTTAAGGTTCAGGTTAGGCCTAGAGTCATTCCTGTTACGAATGGCGGCACAACCCTGTAGCTTGTTCATTAAATCTTTCACTGAAGTTTTAGTATTCGCCATCTTTCTCTTTTACAAGAAGATGTTAAGCTACTAACTATCACTTCTGCATTTCATGGCTAAATTATTAGCGCTATGAACAAGCGTGTAGGACCAGGCAGTAAAAGCCTATTGGCTACTCCTGGGCCAGAATTTTACAAAGTAAAAAATTTATAAAGTTAACTATGGAAAAATTTTTGCGACACGTACCCCAAGCACCTCGCTAGCTAACCCAGGCACCCAGTCAAGGCTCAGGCCAGGCCTAGAGCCATCCCCGCCACGAAAGGCGGCAGTTGGAGAATTTTCAGGATACCATTGTTTAAATTTACCAGTATCTTTCAAAATTTTTGGCAATCCTGAATTTGTATCAATATCTTCATAATCAAAATATTTGTCTTCTGCTAAAACAACTTTTCCATA
>DATDWR010000004.1:0-17336 GCA_035289605.1 Candidatus Nanoarchaeia archaeon
AAACCTTCACTCACAAATTTTAAGTAATCTTCATATTCTGATTTCTTCTGAGGCATGGTATCACTCTCCTTTATTGCTTGCACAGCATAAAGGAGGCTATGCCTCCTTAACTACTTAAAATTTAGGAATGCACCAGAGCCCCAAAATGATAAATAAAACAGTGGATGAAAAAACAACCGTAGAGAAAAAAGGGCAATCTGCTCTTGAATTCTTATTAACTTATAGCTGGGCTATTATCATTGTTTTGTTTGCTTTAGGTGCTCTGGCCTACTTTGGTATTACTAACCCTCAGAAGTTTATGACTAGAAGCTGTATTAGTAGTGATGCTGGTTTGAGTTGTGATGATTTTAAAGTAGACAGCGATAGTATTTATATTGTTTTAAGGAATGGTTTTGGTACAGATTTAAATCATGTTTCAGTTATTAAGGAAGGTTGTGACCCTGATACAAATGCTGATGGTAATGATTATTGGAAAGCTGGCGAAGTTTTAGGCAATGGTAAAATAACAATGACAAATTGTAATAATGAAGCTAGGGGTTCTAAGTATACAGAAGTTTTGAAGCTGACTTACACAACCCCGAGCGGTTTATCACACGAAATACTAATTACACTAAATGATAAAATAGAAAAGGATAGTGAGAATAAAACAGGAAATCAGACTCAGAATAATCAAACACAAAACAACCAGACAACAAACAACACATCAACAAACTTAAGTGTTGGGGGTTGTACTCCAATTAGTATTGAATCAAATTACATTCTATTTCCGCGCCAGTATCTAGATGGGGATGTAGTTGCCTGGACTGATGAGAGGAATTGGCAACCCGGCGCTTCCCCAGTTAACCTAGATGTTTATGCTTATAATCTGATTACCAGGCAGGAATTTCCTATTGTTACAAACCCAAATTATCAGATAACCCCTTTTAGAACAAAAGAAGTTATATCAAAAAATATAGTTGTCTGGTCAGACGAGCGGAGCAACAGCCGGGAGGTTTATTTTTACAATATTGATAGTCAGCAAGAAAAGAGGATCTCTTACGGAAGTTATCCAATAGTATCTGGAGATATCATAATTTATTCATCAGAGAAAAACGGAACCGCTGCTCTTTATGTTTACAATATAATTACAGATCAAGAAATAAGAATTACAAAGCCCCTCCAAGTTATTAGTGGACCATTATTTACAGACTACTCTATTTCAGGCAAGAATGGAGAACCTTGCTCTGCTTATAGCCTCAGCGAATGCAATGTTATATGGAGAGATTTTAGAGATTTTTATAATAATTACTCTGGAAGTGATATTTATTCTTATAATCTTGGAACAAATTCTGAAAAGATTATTACAAATGCCTCTCTAAATCAATACAGGCCGGATATATCAGGTAATCTTATTGTATGGTTGAGTGATGTAAATTCTACCATCTTTTATCCACCAAGGCATGTTTATTCTTATGATCTATCTACAGGACAACAGAAGGTAGTTAATAATAGAACAACATGGAAGACTGAATCGGCTATAGACAATAATAAAATTGTATGGACAGAAGGGGGAAGGCAGATTTACTCTTATGATATAACTACCAATCAAGAGAAATTCCTTACAAATGTTAGTATAAATTACGTCGGTGTCTCCAGTCTCTCAAATGATATTTATTTATGGCGAGACGAGACACGAAACCTTTATTATTTAGATATTAATTGTTGACAAATTAAGAAGAATATTAAAATATTTATAAAATCAACCAAAATAGCTTAATTCTTTCTTTTCCTGACTTGTTGTATTGCTTATATTTTCCTTTTTCTTCTCAAGCATTATTTTTAAATTTTTTTCAAACTTCTTGGCAGCTTCCAATAAAGGCCTGTAATCAAGCTTCAGATTCATATGATCATCCAAAGCCTCAACAACCTTGGCTGCTGCTTCAGAATCTGGAAGCTGAGAATGAGCTTCTGCAAAAATACATGTTACAGGAAAATCTTCTGCCTTAAGAAGCAAGGCAGCTGTAGTTCCCATAACAACACCTTCTGTCAGGGGCTTAAGCTTATACTTTGACTTTGAAGAAAAATAGTAAAGGTTGATTTCATTCTCAACATGATTAGGAATGCCCTCAACAACTATCAATTCCTTAGCGTTAACTGCACGGCCAACTTCAAGAAGTGTATTAGCAAGATCCCACTCAAAGCCCTGAACGTCAGTCAAGGATTGTATAATTAACAGATTATACTTCTTATTGTAATAAAATGTTATAGGGTGAACAATCCTAGAATTATGTATTGCTGTGAGAGGAACAAGATTTTCTGACTCTATATAACCAATATCCTCAACTTCCAGGTGGTCTGTCAAAAATTTTGTAGTTATTGTACTTATCAACCCAATACTTGGAAAGCCGGAAATAATAACAGGGTTTTTTGGCTTTTTATTAAGAACAAACTTCATAAGCATACATAAAAATAAATCCTATATTAATGTGATGTAAACTCTTTCTGGTAGTAAATTTTATAAATGTCTTTTACAAAAATTCTGCAAATGAAAAAATATTTATTAGGCATTGCTGCACTTGCTCTGGCTTTTTTTGGATTAAGCTGCCCCAGAAGACAAATACCTAAAATTACACATCCTCCTACAAAAGCTTTTGTTGAATTCTTAACTTATGAATTTCAAAAACCAGAATTTGTTAAAGGACTAAAAGATATGACAATTGATCACTCTTTAGGCGCTGAAACTGGAGGCATTGTTGCATTATGCGACGATGAACCAAAATTAATACGGTCTGAAAATCTTATAATTGCTAGAAAGCAAAGGCTGGAGGAATTAGCAGAAAACTTAGAAGAAAGTGAAAACCTAGATTATGAAAAAAGACATGAAGCATTTGAAGTGCTAAGAGTAGAATTTGATATGCTTTTCAGAGGATATTTTTCGTCAGAAGCAAGCAGATGCAATCCTGAGAGCGTTGCAGACGGGTACTGGGATGCTAAGCATGACTACTTTAGGCAAGAACTTTCAAGAATAGCATGCCTTGACGACAGCAGATTATTGACTATGCTGACAAGAGAACTTTCCAAAGAATTAAACAACAGACTACATTTTAGCAAAGTCACACTAAACACTGGGTGCATAAACATTGGAGAAATACACAGCCATAACAATAAAAGCGCGCCATCAAACATAGACCACTGCATATATTCTGAGGTAATAACTGAAAGGTATGGATTTGTGCTGTCATTCCAGCCAGGAGATAATGTTATAGATGTATATGGAATATTAAACGGCACAAGTTTGAACTCTACACCTGATGGAAAAGAAGCACCATTTGCATCTGTAAATTTAAACTTGTATAAAAATTAAAGTGATATTTTTCCCCTCTGCCAATCCTGAATTATTCTTCTTGAAGCCAAATCAATATTTGGCTCTCCTCCCTTTACCAACCAATTAAACTTTCTTGCAATATCATTAAGAATACTTTCAGGACTATTTTTGGCTTTAACACTATAAACTTTCTCAATAATCTTATTATTATTCATGCACAACAGCTCTATTATCTTAATAGCCACACCCTCTGGATCCTTTATCTTGCTGATGTCCTTAGTGTTAATCAAAGCCTGCTCAACTTCATTTTCCAGCTTATAATGAATAACTCCAGGAGTGTCTATCAAGTAAACTCCCTCGCCAATTTTTATTTTTTGAATTCCTTTAGTAAAACCAGGAACAGGGCTTGTCCTTGCAACACTTCTCTGCCTCAATGCATTAATTAAAGAAGATTTTCCAGTATTTGGATATCCAACAACACCTATATTCACAGGCTTTTTCACAATCAAGCTTCTTATCAATGCTCTTAATCTTGTAGTGCCAAAATTCTCCCTTGCAGAAACAAAAACATAATCCTTCAAATTCAACCTAATATCATCAATCTTCACATTCTTCAATAAATCAGACTTGTTTATTGCATAAATTAATTTTTTCTTCTGCTTCCTTATTTTTTCCTCTAATTCCCTGTTCCTAGTCTCTTCTATAAATCTTGCATCCAATACCTCTATAATTATATCAGAGTTTCTTACTACATCATCAACAATATTCCAATACTTCTTCATAAAATTATATTACTAAGTTAATATATAAAAGTAGAGGCCTCTACACCCCTTTTCCTGAACTGGATAGATTAGCAGCTTTATAAACATTTATAGAAATTCAATGATATTTTGTTAATTGTTTTTTATAAAATGGGTTTAGCAAAAGAGATTTTTATAAATATATTTAATTATGATTATTCATCTTCTATTTCTGTACCGAGAATATTTATATAAGCAGGAAGGAAAGCTCTTGCTTCCAAAGACTGGGGTTCTAAACTAACAATTCTTCTGTTTATGGTTGTCTTGTATGCATCAAAACCTAGCATAACTTCAATCATTCCAGCACAAGCATGTGAGTGTCTTGCAAAATCACCTTGCAATAAATCTGAATCAACATTTTCATCCTCAGCCAAAGTAATATCCAAAGATCTTGGATATATACCATTACTTAGACTTTTAATATCATAACCTATCTCCTTAAATTTGTGTAACATTCTTCTAGCTCTTCTTTCCATTCCTCTTTTCATTCTTAAGTAGCTCGAAAATTCAGAAGGAGTTACAAACCCATCTTCCAATGCAGTAGTATAAGCATAAACTGTTTCAGGATCAAGTCCTTCACTTTCTGCTAATCTAGAAACATCTCTAGCTATCGCTGGATCATTGTGATACCTATCTGCCAATCTAACTATAATTTCTGGAGGCAATTCTTTTACCATAAAATTAGAAATGAAGAAAAGTTTATAAAATTTCTGATTTCTTAATCCATGGAGTGTCTATTTCATCAATTCTCCATCCAGGCATAATATCAACTTCTTTTATATTATTTCCATTGAAAACATTATAATTATATTTATGCTGCAGCAAACCGGCAATTGCAATCTGAACACCATTATCCATGCTATAGTTCAAAGGGCATGAATAAGCTTTAGCTTTTCTTTCTCTGCACATTATGTTCAACATTTCAACAAACCTCTGATTAGCAGAAACGCCACCAATAAGTAAAGCTTCATTTTTCTCAGTATGTACTAAAGCTCTCTCAGTAACCTCTATCAACATTGCAAAACCTACTTCCTGCAGGCTATAACATAAGTCTTCAACAGGAACTCCTTTCTTGTAAAGATTAATGCAGTGAGTGACTATTCCTGAGAACTCAACATCCATGCCTTTTACATTATATGGAAGGTCAATGTATTTTCCTTTCTTTGCTAAGACTTCTATTTTTGGACCTGCAGGAAAACCTAAACCTATTTCTCTTCCAAATTTATCCAATGCATTACCTAGACCAACTGACAAAGCTTCTCCAAAAATTCTGAATTTATTTCCTTCATGAGCAATAATCTGCGTATTAGCTCCTGAAACAAATATGTAAACTGGATCTTTTGCTTTTGTGAAAAATTTCCCTTCTTCCAAATGGCCTGCTAAATGATTAACGCCAACTAATGGTTTATTATATTTTATAGCTAACTCTTTTGCAAAGTCTTTTCCGACCAGAAGGCTTGGAGGCAAGCCCGGACCTTGGGAGAATGCAATAAAATCTATATCTTTCATTTTTAGTTTCGCTTCTTCTAGAGCTTTTTTTATAATCTCTTCTTTTAATTCTCTATGATGATTTGCAGCTTCTGAGGGTATTATCCCTCCTTTTTCTGTTGTGTAATTTGCTCTTTGATCTGCTAGAATATTCTTCTTACTGTTAACTATACCTATTCCGAATGTATGAGCTGTTGATTCTATTCCTAGGCATATTAAATTTTTCATATTATTTTAAATATTTAAAGTTTAATAAGATTAACTTTTATAAATAGAAACCCTTTAATAACTAAAAAATTCTAAATTTATCAATGTTTGAAATAATACTAAAGAAAATAAAACCAGCAGAAAATGAGGAAAGAGATATTTCTACTAAGGTAAGCAAGTTTCTGAAAATACTTAATAAAAATTTAAGTGAAGGAAAGGCAATAGTTGGAGGAAGCTTTGCGAAAGGAACATGGCTGAAAGGCCAGCATGACATAGACCTATTTGCTTTATTTTCTAGCGAAGAAAAAATTTCAGACAAACTAGAAAAGGCAGTCAAAAAATCCTTCAAGAAATATGAAAGAATACACGGCAGCAGAGACTACTTCATAGTAGACTTTGAAAATCTATCTTTTGAAATAATACCTGTACTAAAAATAAAAAATGCAACAGAAGCAAAAAACATTACAGACATAAGCCCTTTACATGTTAAGTGGATGAATAATAACTTAAATGAAAAACTAAAAGATGAAGTCAGGATAGCAAAACAATTCTGCAAAGCAAATAAAGTTTATGGCGCTGAAACTTACATAAAGGGACTGCATGGCTATGCATTAGAGATATTAGTATATAACTATAGAAGCTTCATGAACTTAACAAAGAATGCTGCAAAATGGAAGCCAAACATGCTTATACACTTCGGAAAAAATGAATTCTATTCCCAGCAAGAATTTCCGCTAGTATTAATAGACCCTGTCAATCCAAAAAGAAATGCAACTGCCTCATTATCAAGAGAAAAATTCTATCAATTTGTCAGTGCGTGCAAGCAGTTTAACAAGACAAAACCCCTCAAAATGTTTGAAGGAAAGCGAATAGACAAGAAAAAGTACAACCTGATACTAGAAATTAAACCTTTAGAAGGATCAAATGATGTTGCAGGAACTAAAATTCTAAAAGTATTTGAGAATATTATTAGCAAATTAAACAATGAAGGCTTTAAAGTAAAGAGCAAAGACTGGGAATTTGGAGAAAAATCTTATTTGTATTTCAGCTTGAAAAATAATTCTATTTCTAAATATAAAAAGCATTATGGACCTCCAGTTAAGTTTAAGGAAGACCTAGAAAACTTTAAGAAAAAATACGGAAAATACAAAGTAGAAAATGGAAGAGTATATGTAATGCTTAAAAGAAAACACACCAAAGCAAAAGATTATGCCAAAGAATTATTAAAAGAAAAATATATCAGAGAAAGAGCAAAGAATATTAAAATACTAAAGTCCTAACTGATGACACATAGTCAATACAATTCTCTCTATAAAAACATGATACTCATTTTTTTGCTCATCTATACCTTTCTTTAATACCCTGCTAGGAATAGGAGCTGGAATTTCAAGAACCGCTCTATCCAACAAGTCTCTAACATGAAAGTGCCTGTTAATATTATAAACTCCTCTAACCACATTGTCTACAGCCATTGTCCTTAACTTTCTATTCAAAGAAAATAACTGGGCTTCTTTCCTAAATGCTAAACTATTTGCAAGATCTATCTCGCTGTCTGCTAGTTTGACAAGACTTTTAGCTAGATTAGCGAAAGCTTTGCCAAAATCAGGCCTCATCATTCTTTTTATTTCTTTATACTTTCCGTCCAAGCTATCTGCTGAACCAAAATTTTCTCCTTTCAAGGATTCATTAATCAGCATTTGCACTTCTTGAAACCTCAAAACTACAGTTCCTGCAAGAATGTTAACTCTTTTATTTTCTGCATGCACATTAGCAACTAATGCCCTAAAGCTTGTTGCAGCTTCGTTAATGTTATTTGCTGCAGAACCACCAATTCTTCTTCCTATATTATCCAATTCTTTTGCCAGCTCCTCAAGCTTGTTTTTAATACCTAAAGTTATGGCCTTTCTTATAAAGCCAACAAAGTCATCTCTTTGTAGTTTTAAAAAATCCAACATAAGCTCTTTTAGTAACTCTAATTTTATAATACTTATGCCTTTACAAACAAATGGAGAAGACAACCAAAATCTTTATAAATTAGCTGATTACACTATCTTTCAATGAGATTCTTGATAAGAGGTTAAAGAGTATGACAGAAGATTATTTACTAAAGAAAACAGGAACAACGACTGTTGGTATAGTATGCAAAGATGGAGTGATATTAGCAGCAGACAGAAAAATGACGCTTGGAGGACAAATAGTTTCCAACAAGAAATTTGAGAAGGTATTTGCAATAAATGAAGACATTGCAATAACAATAGCAGGCCTAGTATCAGATGTTCAGCTGTTAACAAAGCTTATAAAAGCACAAATAAAACTTGATGAGCTGAAAAAAGGCAAGAAAATAAAGGTAAAAGAGGCAGCGAACATGCTAGCAAATCTAGTATACTCAAACATAAGAAAATTCTCAACAATACCAGGAGTAACAGGATTCCTGCTTGGAGGAAAAGATGCTGAAGGACTTCATCTGTATGAACTAGGAATGGATGGATCACTGACAAAGTGCGATGATTATGTAGCAGACGGATCTGGAATGCTGTTTGCACTGGGTGTTCTAGAAGCAAACTACAAAGAAGATGTGACAGTGGAAGAAGGATTAAAGCTTGCAGTAAAAGCAGTATCAGCATCAATGCAGAGAGACACAGCATCAGGAGCAGGAATGGATGTCATATCAATAACAAAAGAAGGAATAAGGAAGGTATTTTCAAAACAACTAGACACAAAACTAGTTGCTTAAACTAAAAATTATTTTTTATACTAAAGTTTCTATAATATAAAAACACAATGGTAAAGATTATTGATGAAGTAATGAAAGAATTGCCTCCAGATTCAGATATAAGCGAGGCATTGTTTGAGGCAGCAAACATAGTACTGTATACTAAAAACAAAGACTTCCTATTCGACAATAAAGGCATAATAAAGAAAATAGTAGATGATCTAAAGAAAAGAGTTGAAGTAAGAGCAGATCCATCAATAGTAATGGACATAGAAGATGCAAAAGAAACTATAAAAAAAATATTACCAACAGACACTGGAGAAGTAAACATAATATTTGATCCTCAAAGATCTAGAGTTATAATAGAAGCAGAAAAACCAGGACTTGCAATAGGAAAAGGAGGAGACATACTCAAAGAAATAAAAAAAGCAACACTATGGACCGCAATAGTAAGAAGAATACCTCCAATGAGATCACAACTTATAGAGAATATACGACAGGTGCTTTACGACTACAGCGACTACAGAAGAAAATTCCTTCATAAAGTCGGAAAAAGAATATATGAAGGATGGACAAAATCCAAAAGAGACGAGTGGATAAGACTGACATGCCTGGGATCAGCAAGAGAGGTAGGAAGAAGCTGCTTCCTGCTGCAAACACCAGAATCAAAAATATTACTTGACTGCGGATACAGCGTATCAGCTCCAAGGGAATATGCATTTCCATATCTAGATGCACCAGAATTCAACATAAATGAGCTAGATGCTGTAATAATATCACATGCACACATAGACCACGTTGGCACATTGCCCTACCTATATAAGATGGGGTACAAAGGTCCTGTATATATGAGCGTTGATTATAAAGAACCTATAATAATTAAAGAAAATGGCATAATCAAAAAGGTAAAAATAGGAGAGTTTGTAGACAATATAATAAATTCTTCTAAAGAAATAGAAAAATTACCATATTATGAATATAATGCATCTAATATTAACAATGAGATAGAAGCAGCGGCATTTTCTAATTTAGATTATAAAATAAACTTTAAAAAAATAAAAAAAGTAATAAGACATAAAATATGTAATGGTGATAGATTATATAAAATAAGTCTTAAAACTGGTAAATCTATTCAAGTAACAGGATCGCACAGTATTTTTATCTTAAAAAATGGCGAAGTGGTAGAAGCTAAAGTCTCAAATATAAAAGAGGGGGACTATGTTGTTGTTCCGCAAAAGCTCCCTGTTTCGGATTCTATTGAAGAATTAGATTTGAAAGAAATTTTAAATGATTTTAAGTGTGATAGTAAATATATTTACTCGAAATCTGGAAGAAGAATACCAAGAAAAATAAAAATATGTAAAGAATTATTAAGAATTTTAGGTTATTTTACCGCAGAAGGAAGTTTTGATAAAAGATCTTTAGAATTTAATTTTGGTTTAAAGGATATTAATTATGTAAACGAATTAGAGAGAGATATATTAAATGTTTTTGGAATTAAACCAATTACTAAAATTGACAGAGAAACTCGTTTAAGGCTTAGGTTGAATTCTAAATTAATAAGAGAACTATTTTATAGATATTTTTTCAAAAATTGTAAGAAAGCAATAGACAAAAAAGTGCCAGAAATAGTGTTTAATGTAAACAACAGTTTAAAAGAAGAATTTTTAAGAGCATACTATAATGGAGATGGAACAATTAATATTTATAATAAAACTGCAGTAGCTAATAGTGTAAGTAAAGAACTAATTTCTGACTTATGTTATATCTGTTCGCAAATAGGTATTAGCTATACCTTCTACGAAATGTATCCCTCTCCTACAGCTAAAACTAAAAATAAAGTTTATCAACTTACCATAAATTTAAAAGAATTTTTTGAAAATGAAAGTATTTCTATATGTAATTTAAATTTAATTCCATTAAAGGAAGTTGGTTTTAATGAAGAATGGTATTATCACAGACTAAAAACGAAAATACGCGTAAGCAAAGATAGATTAATTTCTTTATTAGAATCTAATTTTTTGATATATAAAAATTCGATGCAAGTGAAAGAAAAACTAGTTAGGATAGCGAACTCAGACTTAGCATTTTTATCAGTGACCAAAATAGAAGAAGTTTTACCTACAAATGGTTTTGTATATGATATAAGTGTAGATGGAGATCAAAATTTTGTAGCCGGTGACAGCCCAATATGTCTACACAACACAGCTCCTACTCGTGATGTCTCAGCCCTATTATGCCTAGACATGATAGAAATAGCAATGAAAGAAGGATCAGACCACGTCTATGACAGCAATGATGTAAAAGAAATGGTCAAGCACACGATATGCCTAGATTATGAGGAAGTAAGCGACATAACACCAGATGTGAGGCTGACGCTATACGATGCAGGACACAATCTTGGAAGCTCAATGATACACTTACACATAGGCAATGGGCTGCATAATTTTGTCTATTCTTTAGACGGGAGTACAAAAATAGTTTTATTAGACAAAGATAATAATCCAGAATTCGTTGAAATTGGTAAATTTATAGATAGTATATTTGAAGAAAAACAAGGAATGATTATAGACAATGGTTTCATTCAGGAGATCCCAAATACAAAAGGTTACGGAACAATTGCCTTTAATCCTAAGACACTAAAATCTGAAATTGTTAATATAACAAGTTTTGTTAGGCACCCAACTAATGAAGAAGTCTACGAAATAAAAACAGAGAGCGGAAGATCTATAAAAGTAACAAAATCTCACAGTGTTTTCTCAGCCAAGAACGGAAAAGTAGCATCAATAGAAGTCTCTAAATTAAATAAAGGTGATTTTATTATTGGATCTAAAAGAATTCCAAGCTTGCATAGAAATGAACCTGTTATTGACTTGCTTCCTTATTTGGGAGAGATGAGAATATCTTTAGAAGAAAATGTCATTAAACAAATAATCTCAGAGCACAAGAAAGATTTTAATAAATTAATAGAAATAGATCAAGGCATTGCTGAAGCCGTATTAACCGATCATTATAATGGGATTCATAAAAAATATATATCCAAAAAACATAATATTCATACTAGAAGGGTTTACAGGATACTGAATACTTTAAAAGTTAAATCTCAGCCAAGGGTTAGTCATATATTTAAAGATAAAATAAGAATAAATAAAGACTTGGCAAGATTCTTAGGCTATTATATTTCTGAAGGCAATCCAAGTAAAAAAGATCAAACAATTCATATAGCTAATGATAATAATGAAATTCTGGAAGACTGCTATAAAATAATTAAAAAAGAATTTGGAATAGATGGAGATTTAAGATATAATGATCATTGCATAATCTTTTCTTCAAAACAATTAAAGTATTTACTGTGTAAAGTATTAAAATGCGGAAAAAATGCTTATGAAAAAAGAGTTCCAAAAGAATTATTATTAGCTGATAAGGATATTATATCTGATTTACTATACGGATTATTCTCTGGAGATAGCGGAATAAGAGTAAGAGCTAAAGGTAGGGAGATAAGTTATGGTAGTAAGTCTAAAGGATTGATAGACGACATTTCATTTATGTTATTGCAATTTGGAATAGTTCCAACAAGAGAATATAATAAATATTGTGAAATGCATAATATACATATTTATAATGCTGAAAAAATAATTGAGTTTTTAGCTGAAATAAACATTAACAATTCACAAAATCAATTATTGGTTCAAGAATTATTAACATTAAAACAAAATAAAGCAAGTTTTGATTCCAGAATTCCAATAAATTCCTTATCTATAACAACACAAGAGGTTATAAATAAAAGTCCTTGGCAGAATGCAACCTCCTGTGGATTAAACAAGTTAGAGGATGAAAACTTAACAGAAGAGGATTTAAACCTAATTAATTCAGACCTATTATTTGATAAGATAAAGTCAATAGAGAAAATTCAGTCAACAAGAAAATACGTTTATGATTTAAGAATTGATGGTTATGAAAACTTTTTAGGCGGAGAAGGCTTTTTGTTTATGCATAATACAGGAGATTTTAATTATGAAACTTCAAATCTTTTAGGATCAGCAGCATCAAGATTCCCAAGAGTAGAAACAGTGATGATGGAATCCACATACGGAACAAAATCTGATACAAGCCCTACAAGAAGAGAAAGCGAGGAGGAACTAATAAAAATAATAAATGAAACTGCGCAGCAGCAAGGAAAAGTCTTGATGCCTGTTCTTGGAGTAGGAAGATCTCAAGAAATATTACTAATACTTGAAAGAGCAATGACAGAAAAGAAAATTCCTGAAATGCCAGTCTATGTGCAGGGAATGGTATGGGATGTGACAGCAATACATACAGCATACCCTGACTACTTAAGCGCGAGAGTAAAAAAAGCAATATTCCAAAGGGACCACAACCCCCTATTATCGCCAATATTCAAAAAAGTAGTATCACAAAAAGAAATGCAGGAAATAAAAGACAGCAAAGGTCCTTTTATTGTGATGGCAACCTCTGGTATGTTGCAAGGAGGACCTTCATTGGAATATTTCAAGCACTTTGCAGAAAATCCCAAGAACTGTGTAGTACTTACTTCATACCAAGGAGTTGGAAGCATAGGAAGAAGAATACAAGACGGAGAAAGAGAAATGACATTTGTTTCTGGAGGATCAAAAAGAGTGGATACAATACATGTTAAACTGCCTATATATATATTACATGGATTTAGTGGACACTCGAACTTCAAACAACTGACATCATGGGTGCACCATCTAGAACCAAGACCAAAAAAATTCATAATGATACATGGAGATTATTCTAGATGCATTGAACTAGCTTCTGTTGTTTACCAGCAGAATAGAGTAGAAACTGTAGCGCCTAAAAATTTAGAGACTATTAGATTAAGATGATTAATTCTTTTTTGATGTTTCTATTCAAAAACCAGTTTCTTTATATTTACAAGAATCAATGTAGAATGGCTTAACTTTTTTTCTATCATTGCATAAATTATTTTAACTTTTCTTTTGAAGAATTAATCTGATAAAGTCTTGACAAGTTTTGTGCCTATATTTTTTCCCCGATATTTTATATCTACTCTAGTTGAATGAATTAATACCTCGCTTCTTTTTGTAGGACTAATATATAACCAACTATTACATTATTTTCTTCTGCTATAATAAATTCTACGTTTTTATTTTTAATGCAATTCTTAAAATCTTGTTTATTCCAGTAATTCTCTTTTTCCTGTTTTGATAAATTTATACAAGCTTCTACATCTTTAAGCTTAGCTTTTATTCCCGTTTGGGTCTAATACCCCGTAGCTCTGCTACGATATTTTTCCCTATTCTAACATATTAAATCACAAAGGCGAAATGCCCCACAGTCTTGCTGTGTAGTGAGCCAATGGCGAACGATGGGATAGCCTTTGTCAAAAATTAGTTTTTACTATTTTCATGTCAGAATTTGAATTTATAATTATATAAAACTTACTAACTATAATCTTCCATTAGAAAATATTTTAGACACAGTTCCAGACAGATCTTCGTATGGAACTATTCTTCCTGAACCAGTATAATTTTGTGGTGTTGTTTTTCTTTCTTCTGTATTCTGCACTTTAACTTGTGAAGGTTTTGTTATATTTACTGTTCCTAATGGATTCCCCAGTGAAGAAGATTTTTCTCTTTTAGATATTAAATCTTGTAATGCGTTAACCAATCTTTTTAGGTCATCAACGCTTTCTTTTTCAGTATCGAAACTTATCTTAACTTCCATAAAAAACTGAGCTGGCAAAAGTTATATAAAAATGTTTTGGTTATGCTACTCTTTGCAGTTCTCCAAGAGCTTTATAGAGTGTATTATAACTACCAGAATTATCAAAGTAATAAAAACTGAATTTGTCTTTAACTATTCTTATCGCGCTTCTCGCATTTGCTATAGAAGAATATTTTATATCATGCCTTCCGATTTCAGCAACCTGCTTGTAAATCTCAAAAGCCCTGATAATCACAGAGTTAAGATAAGCAAGTTCATAATTTTCTGCATCTTGTATTATTTCCCTACCACTATAACGGTTGAAGCAAGCCCAATGTCTTCTTGCAATTTTTAATTTATCATCATAAGTCAATGCAGGATGCTGGTCTAATAGCGCAGCGTCATCAAATGTGATAGGAATAATTCTACCAAATTCATTATCTATAACTATAACTTCACCTTTCTCACCAAGCTTCCAGTTTCTAGGATGAGCGTCTTTATTATAGACTCTAACTATTCCTTCAAAACTACCCATTAAACTACTTAAACCATATACAACATTGCCAACAAACATACGATGAAATCCGCACTGAAAAAGCCTGCTTTCCACACTTCTTAGAACATTCCTTTCCTCCCTATTTTTTGTGCTGACACGAGCATGAATAGCTCCGAGAGCATTAGCAATATTATAAAAATCATCCAAAGATGAATCTCCAGAACTAATTTTTTCATCCAGACTATCTCCTAATTCGCGCTCAATAAAATAATAATAAGTATCACCTTTCCTGGTTACACCTATAGGGAGAGGAACTAGAACATTGTCTAGATCCTTGACAGAATCAATAACCTCTTGAGTGGCTTGCATTTCTCTTTTCAGTTCGTCTAATTTTCCTAATTTAGCAACAACTTCCCTGCCAAAAACAGAATCTGCAAATACTATGACTTCACTTTTTCCAGCACTAATACTCTCTATTTCAATATCAGTTTCTAGAACATATGACAAAATGCTAAGCTGCTCTTCTCTTCCTTTTTTAGTGTCAACAAGAGAGGTATATAATCTTGCTAAAATATACTTCCTTCTCAGATCAAGATTGCAAAATTTTATGAAATCTTTTACATGCGCAGTATCATCTCTATCAAGCAATATCTCTGATACAACAAGCTTTACATAATCCGATTCCCTTAACTTTTCAGACCCAAATTTTTCTAGGAATTTAATTTTTAAAAAATTGTATATAAACTTGAAAAGATTTGTGACTTCAACATGTGAAGGGATGTTAAAGTCTCGTATATTACTCCTTTCTAGAATTCTAACAGCACGACTATAGCAATAGAATGCATTATCACCCTCACCATAAAAATCATAAACATTTCCAATATTTATAATTCTTAATGCCTCTTCTAGAGTGTTTCTACTTAGCCCAACCAACTTCCTATGAGAGTTTACATGAAGTTCTCTATCTCTAACCAAGAAAGCAGCAAATCTTGAGATATTGGCAGACATAAATCTTGTATCTAAAAAATTATCTTCACTTCTTACAATATCGTCCAAGCAGTTAGTCATTCATCTTAAAACTTCTACAATAATTTAATAAAAATTTATTAACTCCAAAATAGCATTCAGAAAGATGATAAAGAACTCTTTTATATTCATAAATGGAATAACTGCAAGAAGAGAAGAAAAATTATGGTCCTCAGGAATTAAAACCTGGGAAGATTTTCTCAACACAAAAAATATTAAAGGAATACCTGAAAAAAATAAAATAGCATATGATGAGCAGATAATCAATGCCAAAAAATTATATTTTTCTAATGATGCAGCATTATATAAAAAATTTCCATCGAAAGAAGTTTGGAGATTATATAATTATTTAAAAGATGAAGCAATATTCCTTGATATTGAAGTTGGCAAAAATTACAAAGATATTATAATTATTGGACTTTTCGACGGAATAAATACCAAGACAATAGTAAAGAGTTATAATCTAGACAACAATATTCTGCTTAATGAGCTCAAAAAGTACAAACTTCTAATAACATATAATGGCTCAGCATTCGACATTCCAGCACTAGAAAAATTTTTCAACATAAAAATAGAAATCCCTCATTTAGACTTAAAGCATTCATGCCTGAAACTTGGACTGAAAGGCGGGCTGAAGGAAATAGAAAAACTGCTAAATATAAAAAGACCGTCTAACCTTTATGGAAAACCTTACGATGCATACAAAGCATTTATGGCATCAGGAGACAAAGAATATCTAGAGTTACTTATTAAATACAATGAGGAAGATACTATTAACTTAAAATTCATAGCAGATTACTGCTACAAAATATTGAAAGAGAGAACAGATAAACTTTTAATGTAAAAGTGCGATTAAAAACCAGGGAAAATGTTTAAAAAAGAGAACTTTACAATAATTCTAATTCTATTAGTATTCCTAATCTCTGTAAAGATGGCAGAAGCACCATTTTCAGAATGTCCTGGAGACACAACAAATGGAATATGGGAATTATCAACAAAGTGGAAAGTCAATTTATCAGTTGTATGTTACAACATTACCATAAAAGCTGGCGGCCAACTAGTAATAGAGAATGGGACAACTATAATTAATATTACTACTGGAAATCTTAGCATTGAAGTCGGTGGTTTAATTAATGCAACTGGAACTGGATACGCTGGAGGAGCTAATTCTGGCAATGGTCCTGGCGGCGCTATTAATCGTTCTGCTGGAGGAAGCTTTGGCGGAAGAGGCGGAACATTACTTAATACAGGAGTAGGAAGCCGTGCTGCAGCAAGTGTTTATGGAAATCCTTTAGAACCCTTAGATATTGGAAGCGGAGGAGCAGGTGACGGGACAAGAATAGGTTATGGTGGAGGAGGTTCAGTTCTTATTAATGTTACGCAAGAATTAAGCCTTCAAGGAAGAATTCTTGCAGATGGCAACAAAACAACCCAAAGCAGCTTCAATGTAGGAGCAGGAAGCGGAGGCTCAATATTAGTTTACACTTACAACCTTACAGGATCAGGAAACTTCTCAGCAAAAGGAGGAGTAGGAAGAAACGCTCCTGGAGGCGGAGGAAGAATAGCAATATACTACAACTACTCAACACT
>DATDWR010000005.1:0-26700 GCA_035289605.1 Candidatus Nanoarchaeia archaeon
CACTAAAGAATTACGGAAAGGCAAGACACTACATTCAAAGCTACAGAAGAAAAGCAGCAAAAAAATTTCACAAAAAAACTTACGGAAGAAGACAGATAATTGAATCAGGAATTAGTTCAGTAAAAAGAAAATTCGGCTCTAGCGTGAGCTCTAAGACTGCACGAACAATAAGAGCTGAAGTATATGGCAAGCTAATCTGCCATAACATATTCTCTTATTTTATAGAAGTCTTAGGACAGAGCCCAGCTAAAGAATAGATTTATATAGATTTCTTGATTTGAAATTTCTAATGGCTTATAAAAAATTTGATAATGATGGAGAAACAGAAGTTTTTAGAGTTAGGCTTCCTAAAGGAAAAGAAACTTTTGGTATTCTAGAACAAAGACTTGGTGGTAGTCGTATGCGTGTTCGCTGCTTGGATGGTAAAACTAGGATCTGCAGGGTTCCGGGAAGCTTGAAGAAAAAATTATGGATTAGAGAAGGTGATGTCTTGTTGATTGAGCCATGGCAGCTTGGTGGCGATGAAAAGGGTGATGTTGTTTACAAGTACAGGCCTAATCAGGTTGAGTGGTTGAGAAAGAATGGTCATTTGAAAGAGCTTGAAGGTTTTGAAGAATTCTAATACAAATAAGTTTATATATAAAATTATTTAAATAAAGTTATGAAAATAGGAGTTATCGGTTCTATGCAATTTACTAATAAGATGGTTGAAATTTGTGATAAATTAAACAATTTAGGCCATAATGCTTTTCTGACAGATCTTCATAGATCAATGATAGGAAAAAATGATAATGAAATAGAAAAAATAAAGATATATCAAAAAAATAATATGGATGCTATTAAAGAATTCTGGAAAGCTATGCAGGGAGCGGATGCAGTTTTAGTTCTTAACTTTGATAAAAATGGAATAAAGAATTATATTGGTGGCAATACATTAATAGAAATAGGTTTTGCTCATGTATTGAATCAAAAGATTTTTTTGTGGAATAATATTCCAGAAATACAATTTTACAAAACAGAAATAGAGGCAGTAAAGCCGATTATAATTAATGGAGACATTAATAAAATAATTTAGTACAATAAATGTTTCTTGCTCTTCATATTCTTCTCTAGCCATGCATAAACAGTCGAATGTCTCTGTCCAGACAGTAGTCCTTCAAATGCTCTTCTAGCCAAATTTACATTTTCATAATTTCCAATTATTGCAACAGTTTTCCCATAGATTACTATGCTTGTCTCAGTAAGTTGTTCAATGTATTTTCTTGCCTTTCCTCCTTCTCCTATTGCTCTTGCTTTTATTCTTATAAACTTCTTCTTTGATTCACCAGTAAATTCTGTCATGTCTATTATTTCTAATTGTGAATCCTCATTGGTTAATTCTAGTGCTATTTCTGGGTTAAAACCTCTGCCTACTGCCTTTACTACATTCTGTCCTATTATTAAGTTCAAGCTGTCATTGCCGGATAATACTACTGTCCCATCTTCAGAATCAACTTTTACCTTGATGCAAAGAATTTTCTCTATTCTTTTTTTCATTTCTCCTTTTATTCCAAGAAGCACAGCTACTCGTTCTTTTGGTATTCTTGTCTCGTAATTAAATTCCATTTTCCTTTACCAGATCTAATATTTTTCTAACGTCAATTTTGACTTTGTGCTTTAAGAAATATTTTTCCATATTCTTTATATCTCTTTCTAATAATTCAAAAGCGTTTGGATATTCAAGTTTTACTCCGTGGCTCAAGTCTATTATTATAGGTTTCTCATTAAAGTTTAGTATGTTATATTCGCTTAAATCCCCGTGTATTAATCCTGCTTTGTAAAATATTTTCAAATTTTTTATTAATAGACTGCAGAATTTTTTTACATCTTTTGGTGGTCTGTCTTTTAGTCTAGGAGCTGCTTCTTTGTTTCCTATGAACTCCATAACTAGTACATTGCTCTTTACAGCATAAGGCGTTGGCACGTCTGCTCCTGTTTCTCTTGCCACCATCAAATTTCTGTATTCCCTTTGCGCCCAGGCATTTATGATTTGCCTTCTTTTATTTTGTAGTCCCTTGAATCTTGGGTCAGCTCCAATATATTGATACATTCTTCTGAAGTCGCATACATTGACACGATAAATTTTAACACATACCAGACTTCCGTCTTTTTTTACAGCGCTGAAAACATTGCTCTCCTTTCCTATTGATATTGGACTTTTTAATTCTTCAAAATATCCTTCGCTGCTCAGTTTGAATAAAGTTCTTATCGTCTGATCATCAAATACATCCTTGTAAGTTTCAAATTTATCCTTGCTTGACATATATTAATTTTTACGAAAGAATTAATAAAGTTAGCTGATGTGCAGATTCTTATTCAATATAAGTGAATTTGTTACTTTATTTCTTCCAGATTTCTTAGATTTGTATAGGTTGTTGTCTGCTTCTTTTATTAATTCTTCATAGTTTAGATCTCTTGTTACTGTAGTGGTCAGTCCTGCAGATACGGTTATCTTATTTTCAGGCTGACTGTCTCTAAATTTAAAATTGTAATTTTCTATTGCTTTTCTTAATCTTTCGCAGATTTCTAGGGCTTTCAGGTTGTCAACTTCTGGAAGTATGAGTATAAACTCTTCACCGCCGTATCTCCCTATTGTATCATATTCTCTTAGGTTGTCCTTGATTACGTTTACAATCTCAGTTAAAAGATAGTCCCCTGCTTGATGCCCATTTCTGTCATTGTAGTTTTTGAAGAAGTCTATGTCTATCATTATTATTGATAAGAATTTCTCGAATGTGTTCAGTTGTGTTATAAGTTTTTGCATGAAAAATCTTCTGTTATACACGCCTGTTAGAGGATCAAGCATGCTCTTTCTGCTTACTTGGTTGTAAATTAGGCTATTATAAATTGATGTTGAAGCTTTGTTTAGAAATTCTTGCAGTATCTTAAGTTCATTGAAATTAAAATTTTTAATGTTTTCATAAATATTTACGTATGCAATTATTTTTCCTTCATTTATGATTGGTATAGATACCAAAGTCTTTTCCAGTCCTAGTTTAAGGTGAAAAGTTAATGTGTCGCTGTTAATATTGTTAAGTATTACATTCCCTTTTCTTTTAGCAACTTCTTCTAGAACTGCGTTTTCAGCAATTATTAAACTTTCAGAATTAATATTTCCGTAAAAAAATCTCTGATGATTTATTATTATTGAGCATGCCTCAGCATTAAAAGAATTTTTTATAAATTTCAATAAGTATTCTGCCAGGTCATTGAGTTCTAGTTTCTTGCTTATAGTTATCAGAAATTCTTGAAATAATTCTAGTAATCTTATTTGGTATTCATAATTCTCTATTTTTTTTGATTGCTCGTCGGGATTTTCCATTACTTGCTTTAGATATTTCTTCAGCTTAAATTATTATCTTTTGTTCAGCAAAGTATTTAAACAAGAATGATTGGTCTAGAAAAAAAGATGGTTGCAAAAACAAAAGCTCATGAGATGGCTGAGAAGCAGAGAGAAATATCCGTCTCTGAATTCTTCACTAAGAATAGGCATCTACTTGGCTTCGACAGCCCGCGTAAAGCATTGCTTATGGCTGTTAAGGAAGGTGTAGATAATAGTCTTGATGCATGTGAAGAAGCTAGAATTCTTCCAGAAGTCTATGTTGAACTGCAACAAGTAAAAGAAGATAGGTTTAAAGTTATTATAGAAGATAATGGTCCTGGTATAATCAAGGAACAAATTCCTAAAATTTTTGGCAAATTATTGTATGGAAGCAAATTTCATAGACTTCGTTGCAGTAGAGGGCAGCAAGGCATTGGAATTAGTGCAGTATTATTATACGGACAATTAACAACAGGTAAGGGTATGCACGTTACTTCAAAAATAAGTTCTAAGCACCAAGCACATTTCTTCGAAATTCATATTGATACTCAGAAAAATGAACCATTGATATCCCAAGATAAGGTTGCTGAATGGAATAAGGACCAGGGCACTAGAATAGAAATTGAGTTGCAAGGTACTTATCAAAAGGGAAAGCAGTCTGTTGACGAATATCTAAAAGAAATAGCTTTAATTAATCCTCATGCACAAATAATTTACAAGACTCCTGAAAAAGAGACAATAACTTATAAAAGGGTTGTTCATGAACTCCCAAAAGAAGCTAAGGAAATCAAACCTCACCCTTATGGTATTGAATTGGGCATTTTAATTAGGATGCTCCACGGAACTAAAGCTGGAACTGTAGCAAGTTTTTTGCAGAATGAATTTTCTAGAGTTAGTCAGGCTGTTGCTAGTGATATTTGCGAAAAGGCAAATATCAGTCCTAGAGCAAGGTCTTCAACTATTGCAAGAGAAGAGGCTGAAGCTTTGTATAATGCAATTCAAAATACTAAAATTATTGCTCCTCCGACTGATTGTCTTAATCCTCTTGGTGAAGAAGCTTTAGTTAAAGGTCTAAAAAAAGAAATTAATGCTGAATTTTATTGTGCAGTTACTAGACCTCCAAGTGTTTATAGGGGAAATCCCTTCACAATAGAAGTTACTTTAGCGTATGGAGGAACTTTGGAAAAAGAAGAACCAATAAAGATTATGAGATATGCAAATAGAGTCCCATTGTTATACCAGCAGGGAGCCTGTGCTTCTACAGAAGCTGTAGTTGATACAAGTTGGAAGAGTTATGGATTGTCTCAATCAAAAGATTCAATACCAGTAGGCCCGGTAGTGCTAGTTGTTCATATGGTAAGTGTTTGGGTTCCGTTCACTTCTGAAGCAAAAGAAGCCATAGCGCATTATGCTGAAATAATAAAAGAAATGAAATTGGGTTTGCAGGAAGCAGGAAGGCAGATGGGAGCCTACATCAGGAAAACTGTAAGGGCCAGAGAACAGCAGGAAAGAGTTAACCTGTTTGAGAAATATATTCCAGAATTAGCAAATGCCTTAAGCAATTTGACTGGGGCTAAAAAAATAGAGTTGGAAGGCAATTTGCAGAAAGTTTTAAAAAAGGGAATGAAGGATTTACTGGCTGAAGTTAAGGAAGCAGAGAATACAAAAATCAAGGGAAAAAATGTTGAGTTTGGGGAGAAGCAGCAGACATTGGATGAGGTAGAGACAGGTGGCTAAGGAAGATCCTAAAAAGGTATTAAAGGAATTTGGTAATAAAATTGTAGAACAAGTTAAGAAGGGAAAAAATCCTGAAATAATCTTTCCGTTAAGAAATTTAAGTAATATTGTATACGACACTAAAACTAAGACTTTGAAGTTGGGAAATAAAAAAGGTTCTAGGACTTTTTTTAATGTTGCCCATGCAAAGAAATTCCTGCAGACTGTTGAAGTTGCTTCTGTAATTAAGGAAAAATTGATAGATTCTGGAAAACATTCTAGTTTGAGAGACGTATTTTATATGGTTAAGAAAACCATTCCAGGAACAAGCGTTAATTTAGTAGATGAACAGACAGAGTCTGACAAGGCAATAGAGGATATGGAAGTTATAACTCAGTTGTCAAGAGAGCAGCTGCACGTGAATGCAAATAAGAATGGCAGTGTTGCAGGAAAAGTTATTATTGAAGACAAGGGAGATACTATTGATTGGAGCAAGCTAGGTAGCGGAGGCTGGGCTATACCTTCTAATGTTGAGGAAATAAAATTCAAGAAAGTGGAAGCAGATTATATTATATATATGGAAAAGGCTGCAGTTTGGGAAAGATTGAATGAAGACAAGTACTGGCTAAAAAATAAGGCCATAATAATTTCCTCACAAGGCCAGACAACAAGAGGAATAAGAAGGCTGTTGCAAAGGTTATATGAAGAGCATAAAATTCCGATTTATGTTTTGTGCGATGGAGATATTTACGGGGCTTATATTTACTCAGTAATTAAATATGGTTCAATAGCTTTGGCTCATGCCTCTGAGCGTTTGACTATTCCAGGAGTGAAGTATGTGGGCATTACAATGGATGATATTGAAAAATATGATCTGAAAAAGCATTTTATTAAATTGGATGAAAAAGATTATGCAAGGATAAAGCAGGTAAGTGAATACGACTGGTTTAAGGATAACAAAGCTTGGCAGAGGCAGTTCAAGATGATGAAGGACTTTAAGTCAAAAGTAGAAATTCAGGCTTTAAGTTCAAAGGGAATAAGCTTTGTATCAGAAAAGTACCTTCCTGAAAAGATAAAAAATAAGGAATTTTTGGATTAGAAAGTTAAATAAACCAAAAAAATCTAAGCAAGATTATGGAACGTTTATTTCAAAGGCCGCAAGAAAGAGAAAGGAAGTTAGAGAAACCTAAAATTGTAGTTTTTACATTGATTATTAATGCACATGAATATCAAGGAAAAGAAAAAGTCTTTGAAAGAAGTTTTGAATTAAATGGCATGAAGCTCATGAATGATGGTATTATAGGGGAAGTTGAGATTGGAACAGGATCAAAGAATGATTTGGTTTTAAACAATCCTTTTGTGAACAAAAAAGCAGGAGTAATTAGAGTTATTAAGTTTGGTGTAAAATTTAATTCTATATTTATTAATGAATGTGATAAGCAGGCAAGAGTAGGTGCAAAGGTAGTAAATCCTGGTGATATAATACAGGTGAATAATAATGATTTAATAATATTAGGTGTGAAAGGAAACGAATCTTTATTAAAAATAAGGTATTCTGTAAAGAAGGGTTAGGTTTATAATTATTTCTGAAATTTGCTTGGTATGGATGACCGTATTTGTGCTATTTTAAAAAGACATGGCTTGGATTTTTGTGTTGATGAAGGGATTGCCTTTTCGCAGACAGAAAATGAATTATTATGTACAAAAGGCTCACAGGATAAAGTAGAAATTTATTACATGGCGCTTGATAGAAAAATAGCAGAAGCAACATTAAGTTGCTGCCCTGTAATTCTTAAGCCTTGGAAGGATATATTAGAAGCTTTAAGTGCTAATAACAAATACAGGCAAGTTGCATGTTTTGGGTCTGAATTTGATATTTCAGATGCGCTAGTTGTTTGTGCTTATATAACTAATAGGATGAATTCTCACAAGCCAGAAAATGCTGCATAAGGGCCGTAATTTCTGAAGCTTAGTCTTTTATCCGTTACCCTGCTGTTCCAGTTGTCTACATATCTTTCATTGCCTGTATGATACAGCAGGTCATCTATGTATATAATTAAAACTTGGTTAGCAAGTTCAAAGTGCCAGGCTATTCTCCTTATTTCATGGCCTCTCGGAGTTACATTAAATTTTCCGACTTTTTCTGTAGGTCTTTCAAATGGTGCTGTTCTTATAAGAAGAATTTGTCTTTGATACCATTATCTGTTTTGCTTGACAAATTTATCTTTTTTTAGTCTTTCCAGAGCTTGCGAAGAAATAAATATTTCTACTTTCTGTATTTCCATAGTAATAAAAGGATTTATTGTCTATATAAAAAAACTATCAATTCAATTTATTGAGTAATGGAACAAAGGCATTTGCAACAGACAAGCTAAGAATAAAAGTATCAAGCTGAGGCGTAAGCAATTGTAAAATAAACACTAGTGATGCGAATACCGCTCCAAATATGATTTTACCTTTTTTTGTTGTTGGTGATGTAATAGGCTCTATCAGCATGAATAGCACAAAGAAGATATTGAGAAGATACAAATATTGTAAATTCTTGGTGAAGGCAAATAAAATCAAAGAAATAATTAAGTGTGTTATTGCGTAAGATATTACGATTGAGTATTTTCTGACTTTGTATGTTAAGAATATACCAAAGGGTATAACCAACCACAACGCATCTGCTGCCCACCATTGTATGCCTTTAGAAAAAGACAAAATTCCTATTAGTAACCCGAAATTTGCAGGATTGAATATATGCTTATTATTGATTTTTATTAAATGTTTGGATATTATAGCTATTGCTGTTAATACAGCAGGAATGTATATTTTAGTTTCTATGGAAATCCCTGTAGCAATTAGTAATCCTGTAATTATAGCGCTTGATGGAAATAATATCCTCCTCTCTTTTAAGTAATTAATGAGTAAGTCTAATACTATTCCGGTAATTAGTGCTGCTAATAATTGTGGAATTGTTTCATCAGCTCCATATTTTATTGCCCCAATTATTGTTAATATAAATAAAAATAGGATCATGTAGAATTTAGGCGTTCTCAAGATTTTAAATTGCATAAAGATTTTAGATTATTATGCTTTATATTTATTACTAGAAAGGTTTTTAAAGAATCTTGGATGCATGAAATAAGAATGCCCTTGTAGCTCAGAATCACAAAAATGATGAGCAATCGGTAGAGCACATGTGCTTACCATACTGTGAAACTGTTACTCAATTGAGCAGAGATCATGGGGTCATCGGTTCGAGTCCGATCAAGGGCGTTCTAATTTTCATTTTCTCGTAAACATTTCGAAATTTTTGAAAACTTTTCGAAAAAAGAGCAGAATAGTTTATGAATTCTAATAACTAATTAAATATATGAAACTAGATTTGTCTAGATTACCAAATTCTAAAGAAAATATAAGTCTACCTGAGAAAATAACCCCAGAATTAGCAGAGGAAACAGGACTTCATATCGGAGACGGAACTATGAACTTTTACAAGAATGGGAACAGAATAAAAGGAAGTTATGCGTTGAGAGGACACATAATAGATGACAAGCAACATTATGATAAGAAAATTAAAGTATTATACAAAAATTTATTTGATTTAAATGTTAGTCTTAGGGATATACCTAGTACTGGAGTTTATGGTTTTCAGAAATGGTCAGATGATATTATAAATTTCAAAAATAAAGTTTTAAAATTGCCTCTCGGAAAAAAATTGAATATAAAAATTCCCAAAGTTTTTATAAGTAATGAAAAACTAATGATTAGTGTAATAAGAGGAATTTTTGATACGGATGGAACAATTTATCTAGAACCAAAGTATGAAAAATTATATCCAAGAATAGAAATAGGTACAATATCTAAAAGTTTGGGAGAACAGCTATTTTGTTTGATTAATAAACTCGATATTAGAACTACAAAACATATAGAAATCCCTGGTGGTAATCGTCATAGAGTATACAAGATCTCAGTTAGAGGAAACGAGATGTTAGATAAGTGGATGAAAGAGATTGATCCACATAATCCAAAACATTGGAAAAAATATCAATATTTTATAGACAATAACTAAAAATACCTTTCAAAATCTTTATAAACATTCTTTCTGGCCTTTTAATGTATTGGGCCCGTAGCTTAGCCTGGCTGGAGCACCCGTTTAACAATAATGTTAAGGTGAGACTGATAATCAGCTTTGGTTAGAGATCGGGAGGTCGTGTGAGGTAAGAAAAATACCCACGAATTCAAATCACATCGGGCCCACTCAATATATTTTCCACGATTTACTCTTTATTTTGGTTCTATAAAAAGAGTGAATTATAGAAAAACATTTAAATCATTAAATTCAGGATTCCTATATCTAAAAGGAGGTATTTAGATGGCAGCAAAAAAAGAAATGTCTGGTTCAATGTGTGGAATGTGCCCTATGTGTCATGTACCAATGGATCAATGTGGGTGTTGGGGCAAAATGAAATTGGTTAAAGGTTTAGTTCTTCTAGTATTAGGGATATTATTATTATGGCAAAGATGGGCTTGGTTTGATTTAACTCATGTTGTAGGCTTATTGCTATTGTTAGGCGGACTTCATATGTTTGTATGGGGTTGCATGAGTTGTAAAAAAGGATAAGTTTTTCTTATTTTTTATTATCTTATTTCTACTCCATTATCAATTTTCTTATCTGTAGTCAATAATATAACTTTTCCTTTTCCATCATCTGCAGCTAACAGCATTCCATTGCTTTCTACGCCTCTTAGTTTTGCTGGTTCAAGGTTTGCAACAATTATAATCAGTTTTCCTTCCATTTCATCTGGATTATAATAAGGTTTCATTCCAGCCACAATTTGCCTAGTCTCGTTTCCCAAGTTGATAGTCAACACATATAGTTTGTCCGCATTTGGATGATTTTCTACCTTTTTTACAGTAGCTGTTCTTAATTGTACCTTTCTAAATTCTTCATAGCTTATTTTTTCCATTTTATTCTATTTTTTTGAATAGTATTTCTCCTTTTGTTATTTTTGTATATTCAAGCAGTCCAGCCTTGCACTTGTCGAATGTTTCCAGTTCCAAGTTCAGCTGTTTGTTTATTTTTTCTGATGTCTCTGGTATGAACGGTTGTATTAGCATTGCTATTATTCTTATTGCATCAGCCAGATTATATAAAATATAATTAAGTTTGTTTTTGTCTTTTACTTCCCAAGGTTTATTGTCGTTTATGTACTTGTTACAGTCCTGTATAAATCCAAATATTCCTGCTATTGCATTGTGTATTTCTAAGTTTTGCATGAATTTGTCTATTTGCTTGAATTTAAAATAGAAAAATAATTTCTTGTCTGTCTTGTCTTTTTTGACTTCAGAATTCAGATTTTTTTCAATTAATGTTAATGTTCTTGAAATTAAATTTCCTAGTTCATTCGCAAGTTCATTATTTAATCTATTTTTTAATGACTCTTCCGAAAAGTCTCCATCTTGCCCAAAAGGAATTTCTCTTGCATAATAATATCTTAATGCATCGACAGAATATTTATTTGCCAAATGTATTGGATCTATTGCATTTCCCAAGCTTTTGCTCATTTTTTGTCCATTAACTGTAAAAAATCCATGTGCAAACACTTTCTTGGGTAATTTATAACCTGCTGACATAAGCATTGCTGGAAAAATTATCATGTGAAATTTTTGAATATCTTTACCAATTAAAAGCACGTCTGCTGGCCAATAATCTTTTGGATGTAAATAATTTAATAAAGCTTCGCTCCAAACATATAAAAATTGGCTCTCATCTCCAGGAAACGGAATGCCCCATTTTGTATTTTGTCTTGATATACTAATATCTCTTAGTCCTTTTTTGACAAAGTTAATCATTTCATTTTTTCTTGAGTCCGGATCAGCAAAACCTTTTTTTTGTAATAATTTTAGAACTTCATCTTGATATTCACTTAATCTGAAAAAGTAATTTTGTTCTTGAATTTCTTTGGGTGGTTTTTTGTGGTATGGACATAAACCATCTGGTGTCAAATCTTCCAAAGTTTTAAATTCCTCACAATCATCACAATATAAACCAGAATAATTTCCTTTATAGATATCACCTTTCTTCTTAATTTTTTCTATAACTTCAGTTACTAAAATTTTATGTCTCTCTTCAGTTGTCCTAATGAAGTCATTGTTGCTTATGTTAAGTTTTTTGAAAGTTTCTTTCCATTTTTCAGCCATGTAGTCTGCATATTTTTGTATATCACTAAAACCTAATTTTATTGATGCTTGCACTGTTTTTTGGGAATTTTCATCTAGGCCTGTTAAGAAGAATACATCTTCATTTTTTAGTCTATGCCATCTTGCAATTATGTCAGCAATTACTGTAGTGTATGCTGATCCAACATGTGGTGAGTCGTTAACGTAGTATATTGGTGTTGTTACATAAAATTTCTTATGTTTTGGCATAAAATTAGTTAAAGATAAACATATATAAATATTTGGAACTATTAATTGTTTGAATGAAACAAAAGGAAGTGTTGGAAATTATAGAATCACTGAAGAAAAAATATCCAAACGCTAAGTATTACTTAAATTTTTCAACGCCTGAAGAATTATTGGTTGCTGCAATTCTCTCAGCTCAATGCAGGGATGAAGTTGTTAATGCTACAACAAAAAAATTGTTTAAAAAGTATAAATCTCCAAGAGACTTTGCGAATGCAAATTTAAGCGAATTAATTAAAGATATTGAAACAATTACTTTTGCAGGAAATAAGGCTAAGAATATTATAGCTGCTAATAAGATTTTAGTTGAAAAATATAATTCAAAAGTTCCAAAGACAATAAATGAATTAACTTCGCTTCCTGGAATAGGAAATAAGACTGCGCTTACAATTCTAATTAATGCTTATGGAATTGTTAATGGTATAAGTGTAGACACGCATGTTATTAGATTAAGTTATAGATTAGGTTGGACTAAAAGTAAAAATCCTGATATCATTGAAAAAGATTTGGAAAAAATAATACCTAAAGAAGATTGGGCAAAAATTACATGGTTATTAAAAGCTCATGGAAAAGTTATTTGCAAGGCACCAATTCCCTTTTGTTCTAAATGTTTTTTGTTTAATTTATGTCCTAAAAATGGAGTAAATAAGAACTTATGAAAGAATTAAAGTTTGTCATCCACGAACATTTTTCAAAGAGAAAGCATTTTGATTTTAGATTTCAAGTTGAGAATGATCTGGAAAGTTATGCTATCCCAAAAGAATTACCAATGAAAGACGAAAAGCGATTAGCAGTATTCGTCGGCTTACGTCCTCTATCAGTGCTAACTTTCGAGGGAACAATAGAAGAAGGCGGTTATGGTGCAGGTAAGATTGTCATTTGGGATTCAGGCAATTTCATATTTTTAGAGGATTTAAATAATAAAAAAGTTCTAGAACTAAACGGAAACAAAGTAAAAGGCAAGTTTGCAATGATAAAATTAAAGGACAAAGACAATTGGCTGATTTTTAGAAAAGATTAATAAAGTTCAAGTTCTCTAAAATAATATGCTAGAGGTGATAACAGGTCTTGTAACGAATGCAGTTAGTCTTCCGGTTAATGCTGGATGGGTTATATTTGCAATTTTAGTTCTTTTGTTGTTATTGTACACATTTAGAAATATGCTTGATACCTTTTTAGATTTGTGGAAAATACCTATCACAATTGTTCTTGATGCTGTAGATGTTCTGGCTTATAATAATCCCTATCTTGACATCGCAGCTTGTCTTGGCAATCTTTTTGTGTTTTGGGTCCTGACTAGAAAAAGGCACCATCATCATTTAGCAAAGATTTTTGGTGTTATAGTTGCAACAGAGGCTCTGATTGGAATATGGATTCTTCCCCAGTATGCTTTTATAACAAATCTCCTTCCTCTCTCCACAATAATGATGTTTATATTGATAAGGAAGCATTAGGGAAATATTTATTAATTATTTAATTTCTGATCTTAGAATGAATAAATTAATTTTAGCTCTTTTGTTTTTAGGTGCCTTAGGTTCTATATACTGGGTTCTGAAAGGTGATAGGTTTAGCAGGAGTTTGCAATGAATTTTATAAAAAAAATGTTTGAAGGAAAGATAGATGACAGCGTTCATAGGCAGTTCAAGAGGTTTAGCAAGGGAACATTTGAAAATAGGGCGCTTGTTAATTTGATAAATAGTAAAAGTATAAAGGTAAAGACAAGTTTTGAGTATGCTAATGATTTTACAAGATTTCTAGCAGATACAATCAAAGATAAAACACAAGTTGCTGGCGGAATTTTAACAACAAAGGATCTGAAAAACGAATTAAATTTTGAGCCTGCAGGCATTAAGCAGTTTGCTGGTATTAAAACTTATTTTATTGAAAATGAATTAAGCAGGGAACAAATAATAAATCTTATGGATAAATTTCCAGAGGCATTATTTCTTTTAAGTTTCACGACAGACTATGGAAGTCTTAAGACAAAAGTAAAAGCTCCAAAAGCAGGAAAACCAGGTAAAGCAGATGAAGAGCCTAAGGCAGATTATTGTGTTTTTAGCACTTCAGAAAAAGGTTTTGTTGATGAGTTTGCATTTGATGTAAATAAAAGTTTCAAGAAGCTTTTTGTCAAGCACACTTTTGTTATTGAAAGCCTCGTTGTGCCTGAAGAATATAAAAACGATTTTGAGAAAGCTAGGATGTACGCAAAGAGAAAGGGCAAAATTATAAGAATTTTGAACATTGATGGAAGTGAAGTTGTTAAAGAGATGGAGTTTGTTGCTTGATTTTTTATAATGGTTAGAGTCGCTTTGTGTTATAATCTGGTAAAGAAAGAAGATTATGAAAATAGACCTTTAGATGTTATTGCAGAATATGACACTCAGGAGACTATTGACGCACTTCGCTTAGCGCTGGAATCCGGCGGCCATTCTGTAGTTTTGGTAGAGGCTGACGATAATGCTTTTGAAAATTTCAAAAAGATAAAAGATAAAATTGATATTGTTTTTAATGTTGCTGAAAGCAGAGGTAATGAAAACAGAGAGGCACATATTCCTATGATTTTAGATATGCTGAATATTCCTTATACAGGTTCTAATCCATGGACACTTATCTCATGTCTTAATAAGGCGAAAGCAAAGCAGATTTTAGATTATAACAATATTTCTACTCCAAGGTTTCAGGTTATTGATTCTATAAATTTTAAATTGAGTAAAAGGCTTAAGTTTCCATTGATAATTAAGTTGCTGCATGAAGGTTCGCAGATAGGCATGAATTATGATTCTGTTGTTTACAATATAGATAGCTTGAAGAAAGAAGTCACTAGACTTACGTCGATTTACAGCGAGCCAGTAATAGTAGAAGAATATCTAGATGGTAGGGAATTCACTGTTCCATTAATTGGGAATTTTAATAAAAAAAACAAGCCGATAGTTCTGCCGATTATAGAAGTTGTTTACGATAATGTTCCGGAAGGTAAGCCAAAGATTAATGTTTTTGTTCCTGATGATCCTGTTCTGAATAATGTTGATAAGCAGAAGTTAGAGAAAGAAAATGTACAATTAATTTTAAATCATTCCAGTGTTTGTCCCGCAGAAATTTCTAAAGAAAAAGAAGACAAAATAAGACGTTTATCGCTTGCCGCTTTCAAAGCCCTTGAGTGTAAAGATTGGTGCAGACTTGAGATAAGGGAAGACAAGAATGGAAAGTTGCACGTTATTGAATTAAATCCTATTGCTGGAATTGCTCCTGATTATTTTTTTCCTAAATCTGCTAAAGTTTATGGTTTAAGTTATAACGAATTGATTTGTAAGATTCTTGATTTTGCTTTGGAAAGATACAGGAAGTAATAGCTAGCTTTAAAAGGATTTACTCATACTAAAAATTATGAACTTAAAAACAAAAGATTTCTATGCCGGAGCCTTATTCGCTGGAGCCGTCTCTATATATATGCATCCTACGAAATATCGCGTTATTCTGGAGCAAAAGAAGTAAGAGAAATTGTAGCAGATACAAGAGAAAAAATTATCTAAGAATTGAAAATAGAAAAAGTGGCATCCAGCATTACTCCAAGAGAATTAGCAAATGATGATAATGGAAGAAATCATGCTATCAGAGCTGAATGTTTAGAGTTGAGCTTGGCTGCCTTAGATGGAGACGAAGAAAAGAAAAAAGATATTGTAAAAAGAATAAGAGATATGTTCCATTAGCCAAACCACTTTCCCAACCCTTCTTGTTTTTCCTTGTCTTTTCCAAATACCATTTCTGTCATTTGTTTAGTTAATTCCAAAGTCTGTTTCAAGTAAGCAGGTATCTTATATTTTTCAGCTAAACTCAAGCTAGGTTCCAGATACTTCATTACAGATCCTTCTGATATTGTAAATATTATTCTTCCATTGCACAATGCGCAGTTCCCCTTTAAAGGAGGCCTTCTATATTTGGCATTGCAGCTTACGCATCTAAACTGCTGGGAGGAAAATTTTCTTAAGTTTCCTTTTATATCTCTAATAAAATGTCTTTCTATTATTAGTCTTGCAACATCATGCTGATCTACAGCCCTTAATTTTTCGCATAATATCATTTGTTTTTCTACTTTTTCTTGCATTGTAGGCAATGTTTTGTAGGAGCTACACCTTACTCCATTATTTATGTCTGTTGTATCATGCGTAAATCCCCATCCAGTGTATTGTCCTTCTTTTTCAAGTTCTGATTTTAGTGTTTTGATTTTTATTTCATGAGCAGGTTTATATTCAAGACATGCTTCATAAAGTTCAAGGGGATATTTTGAAACTATATCCATATCAAATATCATATCATCTACTTCTGCTGGTATTATCATTGAGCTTAATACTAGTGGCTCGTCTTGTGTTGCTCCTCTATGGTTGCTTAGTAATTTTGGTGAGAAGTTCAACAGTGCATCTATTAATAATATAACAGTGGCCTCATCGCCGTCACATCTAAAATTTATTATTTGTTCCCCCCATATCACACTCCTCTCATCTTTATTTTTCCATTCTGTTTCTACACAATATGAATTTTTTTCGTCTTCTATAATCTCTACTTTCTTTATATAATCTATAAATGTATCACCAAATGAATGCAATTCATAATATTTGTGGTCAAATTTTAATAATCTTGAATGGACTTCAGAATCCAAAATATTATTTTGTTTGATTATTTTTTGCGGATGCAATAAGTTTAATTTATCGCATAAATTTACCGCATCAACTCCATTAAAGACTAAATGGTAACCTATAGACTTTTTAGGAACTTTATTCAATTCTTTATATCTTAATAGGACTGCTCTTCCAGGTAATCTTTCTTTAGTTGTTTGATATCTTCCAATAATATGAAACTTGGTTATTAACAAAGCAAAATCATCAAGCAATGGTTTATTAGCTGAATAGAATACAACTGCGCCTCTTTCTGGAACTACACCACAATCACCATCAGTATAACCAGAGATATATTCTAAAATATGATAATCTGATAATAAATAAATTATTCTGGGAATTTTTTTGTTAAAAGCATTCGATCCTGTTTCTAGAATATATTTAAAGAGATAGTAAATTAAAGCGTGGGATATTGTTATTTTTGTATTGTCTTCCTCTAACGCTGGAATTACATTAAATACTTTTTTTATAATATCATATGTGCTTTCTCCGAGTACAGAATTGCAAATCCTGAAACTTACTTGTCTAGTTGTTCTGTTTTCCCTGCAATGACCTTCTGCTGTGTAAGTTCCAAGTAATCTGCAAAGCTTTGGAGTAATGTCTAAAAATCTATTAAATTTTTGGTTGCTAAACCAGTATTTAACTTTACATTCTTCAGGTAATCCTTCATAGGATATAATATTAGCTAAAATTAATTTTTCTAAATGATCTAAAGGAACTTGTTTATACCAGCGGTTAAGATTTCTGATAAATTCTTTACAGGGTTTTATTATATTAATTATATTGTTCTTGCCCTTTGATTTTACTAAATTCTTAAAATAAGTTTCGCACTCAACAATTCTGATTTTTGATTTTATAGTATCAGGTAATTTTTCTGTTAGTTCTTTTATTAAATCAATTCTTTTTATTTCTTTTTTTGGTAAATCTAAATAGTCCATAACTAATGTTTTATCTCCAGCATTAATATCCTTAGCTTTTTTCGATTGAATATTGTTTTTTTCATCTAAGTATAAAAAATCATGATTTAATGTCATTTTTAATTCTCTATTGGTTGCAGTTGTTATTTTTACCCATTGTTTGTCAACAGGACATTTTATAAAATATTTTATTTTTCTTTTTACTAACAGTTTTGTTTCTGGATCAGCACTGTAAGTATAATATTCTTTATTGGTATATACTGCTTTAGTTCCAACATAGTCTATAATTTTAGTTTTACATCCGTTTTTTATCAGTTGGTCTGTAAAATTTCCTATTTTTTCATAGTAAAGGTCATTTTGTTCATCAAAGAAGAGTAGTTTAGTTTCTGGATGTACACAGTCTCTCCTCATAATGCTATGAAATAATGGATTTGCCAGCATCGCCTGAGTCTTAGAAAAACCTATTATCCTTCCGACAATTCCCGCTGCTGTATGAGGGCTTAATCCTACTACTAGATGCCCAACGAGGTCTTCTCTTTTTTGCAGGTTATAAAATCTAGGTAGTTCATATAATTTTTCTAGCAAGTCATCCACAAATTTTGCCACTCTGAATAATACAAAGTCAGCTCCTTCATCTTGGCTTTCAGGGCATGAAGGTAGCACTAGATCTTGGCATCTTAGTTCTAGTATTTGTTCATCACTTTCTAATTCATTTCCATACACATCATGGGTATATCCTAATTCTCTTAATCTTTCAACGCTTGTCCCTATTTCTTTAGATTTGAAGTGTGTAAGTGTCATTTCTGTCATGTCATATCTTGTTGTCCCGTCTTTGTTTACATAAATTTCATTCATTGCTCTCAGTATTCCTTTGGCTAGATGTTCTGGTATGTGATCTTTGTTGCTTGTTCCTCTTACGCCTTTAATTAGTTCCGGATAATTTCTTGTTCCTATTTTTTTTAGTGCGCTTTCAAAATATTCTTTTATGTCTAAGGAAATTTTATTGTAAGGCAAGGTTTTATGGCCGCATTTTCCTGTTGTATCTTCGCATTCAGCACATTTGTATTTTGGTATTGTTGAGCCTCCGCATACGTGGCATCTTAAGTATATAGTCTCTTTGTTGCATTTCCCGCAATGATAATTTGAGAATTCTGCAGTTATTTTTCCTTTTTCAAGTGCTGCTTGGAAGCACCTTAGTCTTCCGCCTTCTTTTCCTACTGGAAACATTACTTGTGGGCTTCCTGTTAGCTTTCTCATTTTTGCCTTTTCAGGCCTGCCCATTCTAGATCCTATGTATAATCCTGATTTGTCCCTGATTTTTGCTTCTGAAACTTTGTTTATAATATTCAGAACACTAATGCTGTCTGAAATTTCATTTTTGATTTTCTCTTTTTTGAACTCATTTTTATAGAATCCTAAGGATACTCTTAAAGCCTTTGCCCAGTCTTCTTCTATTACAGCATATTCATAGTTGACGCATTTGTGGGGAATTCCTAATACTTCTAGTATTCTCTTCTTAGGATCATCCGCACTTAAAGGCAAAATTATTTTTTCATCTTTGATTACCGCATAGCTTAGCCACTCTAATAATAATTTTAAGTCATTAATGCTAATATCATTCCAGTGAAAAGTATACTTTGGATGTAGTGGTATGTTAAGTTCTGTGCTTATTTTATAAGATTCCTCCAAGCTGATTGCCATTGGATTTTTTATTGCTTGTTGGTATTCTTCTTTGCTTTCTCCTGCTGCTTTTTCAATTTCTAGAGCATGCCATTCTTCATTATATCCTACAGGTGCCAGCACGTGATTTCTATTCAAAAAGTATCCATAATTGACAAGAATGTCTCCTGCAAATATTATTTCCTTTACATCCTTGACTATTTCTCGAGCTTGTTCTTCATTTTCAACAAAAATTACATCGCCGTTATTAAGCTTGACAATTGGTCCTTCTATGGAGTCGCAGCTTCCTATTACTGTGCTCTTTCCTGGCCGTTCTGTTTTTAGCTGGCTTCCATATGCGATGAAATTGTCAAGTATTATCATTGTAGCAGGGCTTAGGCATGTATCGCTCAGTCCCATATTTCTAGCCCTCCCAAGCCTGACGCGAAACGCTCCAACACTCAGTGGATGCCCAAGTACAGGCCTGCCTGCAACTAGGTCTTTTATGTAGTTATAGTCTGGAACTATTTTTGCTTTTGTTATTTCTTTGACTTTTCCTCTTGCTCTTACTTCTTTTTGCAGATTTACATATTCTTCTAAAAAATTCCAGTGATCCATTCCTATGTTCTTGTGCCATTTGGAGAATTTGCCCCAGAATTTTGAAAATTTTTGGCATAGCCCTTCTGCCATTACCAAGCAGAACCCGTTTCTTAGTTTGTTAGTTATTACTCTTGGTAAGTTTTTGTAATTTGGTACATCTATCTTCTCGCTTGGATCTCCGTCTATTTGTATGGGAAGATGTTTTGTTATGAAGTCTGCTTCTTTTTTTGAGGGGAAGTATTGCAAATTAGTGATTCTGTCATGAAAATGCTCTATCTCGCTGAATGTCCTGTTTATTTCATCTTCTGTTGGGTCGTATGGTTCGTAGCCCATTTTTATTCTTACATAATCAGCAACTGCCGCGAATATGCACATTGCTGTAGTTCCTGCGCTTCTTATTGGCCCTCCGAAGTATAGGCAGAAGTATTCTTTTCCGTTGTCATTTCTTTTTTTTAGTTCAAGCTTTATGAAGCCTTCTAATGGAGAAGACACAACACCATTTGTAATGTATGCTAACCCTATCCTTAAGGCCACTTCTACTGCTTCTTTTTTGTCTTTGAACTTGCAGAATTTTTCATTTGCTACTTCCTCAGAGATTAAAAAGGCAATCATCCAGTTTTGGCTTCCGTATTTAGCTTCTAGTTCTTTTATTCCTTGGCTTATTCCTGTGCCCCTTAGTTGAGGAGCCGCAACAGAGACCAGTCCCTCTACTCTTTCTGCCATGTCTTTGGCTAAGGGTATTTCTACTTTTGTATCTGGATCATATCCTTTTTGTCTTGCTGCATTTGCTTTTTCATATGCATTTTTTATTTTTTGGTCTATTTCAGAAAAATACTCGCTTATTTTTTGGGTCATTGCTGTGCTCATTTCAGGTTTAACCTTTCAGTATACAAAACTTTAACATTATCATCTAGGAAGTTCATTATTTTTACTTCTCTGGTTTTAAGGTTCATGATTGGTATCTTTGCTGGATGTGGGATTATTCCTCTTTTTGCATTATCCTCGCTTTGGACAACCCAGCAGGAGCTGTTTATTAGGGAAATATTTCTGTAATTTCCTACAGTTATCTGGTGTACATGTCCGGATAAAAAGAGGTCAGGCACTTTTTCTATGACAAGAGGATCATAATCTTCATTTGGTATATACAGATTAGAATTATGTGAAGGTGCCAGATGCCTCCGCTGCAACAGAAATTTCATTATTAAGTCGCATCTTGCTAGTCCCCCGTTTTCTCTCAGGCTTGTTACATTATCAGCAAAAAAGGGAAAGCTAAAGCCATGGTACACTAGAACATCAAAGCCTGAAAAGTCTTCAGAGGAATGAATATTAACCATTGCTGGGTTGCTCACAATTATCATGTTTGGTATTTCATAAAATCCTTTGGAAATTTTAGGGTCGAATGGAGGTTGTGGTTCTGATATTCTCATCGCGTCGTGATTTCCTCCGCAGATTATAATCTTGATTCTTTTGGGGATCATGCTAAGGTATTTTGTTGCTTCCTCATATTGTTGGTAAATATCTTTAATCTCAAGATCTTCTTCTTGTCCTGGATATATTCCCACGCCTTCTACAACATCTCCTGTTATGAACAAGTATCTTACTTTCTTTGCTATTTCTCTTTGTTGTTCTGTGCCATACTCCCCGCTTATCCATAGCACAAACTTCATGAAATCCTCGCGCAGAAAATTTTTAATTCCGAAATGTATATCGCTTATGAAAACTGCATAGGCTTCGTCCTTGGATTTTTTTAGCTCGTGGCTTATTGGAATGTCTGGAAAATAAAGTGAGTTGCAGAATAATATTTTATTGCCAATAATTCCGCTTATTCCAATTACTTCGTCTAGGACAATGTCTTTTGCAATTTCAAAAGCATCTTGCCTTGTCTTTGTTATTAGAACATCTATGGTGCTAGTAGAATCTTCTATTGTTAGTTTAATATTGCCATTTTTTGTTTCCTTTTTGTCCAGCACCAGTCCAATAACGCTTACAGCTTCTCCTTCTTGTTTTCTTGTGAGTCTAGTTATTGAAATGCTGTCTTGTAGTTCTTGTCTGTTAAGAAGTATTTTTTTAAGTGATTCATATCTGGCCTTAAAATGACTTACAAACTTGTTTACATCTCTCTTTTGGTCATGTGTTTCTGCATAAGATTTTAGTATTATTACACTCCCGGAATTTTCATGGGATTTCTCTGCAGGCAATGGACCTTGTTGTAGTATTAATGTTGCCTCAGAAGTAGAATTTATATTGTAATTTATTGGGTTAAATATTTTAGTGTCTTTTCCTTTTTCAAATTTTACTCTTAGCCTGTCAAGTTCGCTCCAGATTACATCAGCAATTTGGTTTTCTCCAGCGAGGATTAGGTCTTCGCCTAGAACTAATGGCTTGTTCTTTATTTTTTTGTTTACTTTTCTGTAGAAGTTGGTAATATCTTCGTCTATTATATTGTTATTTAAGAAATCTGGATCTAATAGTATCTCCCTTTCTAAAAAAAAATTTATTACTTCCTTTTTATCCATTTTTTAAAATTATAATCCGAGGCCTTCTTTTAGTGTTTCTTTTATGTTGGGAATTGTAGATTTTGGTATTACAACCTTGATTTCTTTGGTTCTTCCATATCTTCCTTTTGAGATTACTTTTGCGTTTATTATTCCTAGCATGTCTAGTTCTGCAATTATGTCTGTTATTCTTCTTTGCGTTAGTGGTTTTAATCCTACTTTCTGGCACAAGTCTCTGTATATTTCATACACATCCCCGGTAAACAACGGGCCTTTTCCAATATCTGACAAGTTTAATATGGACAGTAGTGTAAGCTGGAATTGTTTTGGTTGTGTATGTACAACATCTAGAATTTTGTCTCTTTCAATTTTTTCTTCGGCATCATCTATATCTTCAACAGATACTATGTTTTTGTTTTTCCTTTCAGCAAGTTCGCCGGAAACTCTTAGTAATTCTAGTGCTCTTCTTGCATCTCCATGTTCCCTTGCAGCATAAGCAGCGCACTTTTCTATTACTCCATCCTTAATTACTTCATGTTTAAACCCAACTTTTGCCCTTTCTCTTAGTATATCTTGTATTTGTATTGCATTATACGGAGGAAATACAAGTTCTTCTTCGCTTAGTGAGCTTTTGACTCTTGGATCGACACTGTCCATGAATAGTATATCATTTGATATACCTATTATTGATAATTCAACATTTTTTAATTCTGAATTTAGCCTTGTAAGGTTGTAGAGAATTTCATCTCCTGCTTTTTTTACTAATTGGTCTATTTCATCAAGTATTAATATTATCAATTTTTTTTCTTTGTCTATATGCCTTAGAAAAATTTTGTAGACTTCGTCTGTAGGTAATCCTGTTGGGGGGATTTCAAGGCCAAATTCTTTAGCCATTTGGGTTATTATTCTGTATTCTGTGTCTGCAACTCTCTTTAACTTACAGTTAAGGTAAGCAATTTGTATTGGAAGTTTTTTTTCATCTGCAACTTTTTGTATTTGTGAGGTTACATACCTGCTTACTACTGTTTTACCTGTTCCCGTTTTCCCGTAGAGGAACAAATTAGAAGGTTTTTCCATCCTCACAGCAGGTGCTAATACTCCTGCAATATAATTTATCTGGTCATCCCTGTGTGATATTTTTTCAGGGGTATAATTTGACTGCAAAACTTTTTTGTTTAGAAATAAAGGTTCCTTTGCAAGATAACTATTGAAAAATTTTGTTAGTTCCACCATTTTTTTATTTATCCCATATATTATTTTATTTAAGGTTTATTATAGTCAAAAATATACACCTACACCATAATTTCAACTGGAGAGATAGGAAACATACAAAAAATAAAAACTTATCTTATTACTATATAATAGATACACCTTGATTTCTATTAGAAAATAGAAATACTTCAATACTTCTAAAAAATATAAATAATAATATATATAATATAATATAGAAAAATTTAAATTAAAAACACATAAAAATACAACTTTTCATCAAAATTTAATATAATTGATTAAATTATAGGCCAAAAACATGGTTTTTTATAAAATAATGCCTTCCACAAGAAACTTATTTTTTAAAATATTCCATAGGAAATTATAGGGGGTGGGTCCACAAGAAACAAAGGTGGTTTGCTTTCTAATAATCTTTCTAATTATGAATACTATTATATAAAGAGAATAATGATAATATTATTTTAATTTATAAAAACATTTATAAATAAGTTTTGTAACTATCTTGATTAAGATGGATGAGGAAAAAAGATATTCTAGGCATTTGATGGGAAAAAAGGTTGTGACTAAAAGCGGAAAAGTCTTTGGTGAAGTTAAAAATCTGACTTTTGAAGTTAGGACTGGGGAGATTTTACAGCTTGTTCTTAAGAATACAACAGGTTACTGTGAAGGTTTGGATTTGGAAAGGACAAAACAAAATGAAGTTTTAGTTCCATATTCTGCAGTTGTGGCTTTAGGAGACTTTGTTGTAGTTGCAGAAGAGGATATCCTTTAAATATTACATTTTTTAATTTTTAAGAGTGAAATATGTATTATAATAATATTGATCCAGAACAAAGAGGACACGCAATAAGACAAATTAAAGAATTATTTGTAAGCGATTTAGGTTCAGAAATTTTATATGAATCTGATGAAGTAACTGTTTATTAAGGAGCGGATCTAACTGTTGTACTTGAATTAGGAGATCCACAAAGAACTCCAATATTGATAGACATTGAATGGAGATCAAACTTGCAATCTACTAAAAAACAGGTACAACAAAGATTAAGATGAAATTGTAGAAGAGGCAAGAAAACAAGAGATTTAAGAAAGTCTTATAAATTCTGTTTATTTTTTATAAATATGGCAGAAAAAGAATTAAGTTATAAGTCTACTGCAGATATTAAAGTTTCAAAATTTATTTCTGATCAGATTATAGGTCAGGATGAAGGATTAAAGATTGTTAAAAAAGCCTCTCTTCAGCGTCGTAATGTGCTTTTAATAGGTGAGCCTGGAACAGGAAAAAGTCTCCTAGGACAAGCTCTTGCTGAACAATTGACAAAAGAAAAATTAGTTGATATTTTATGTTTTCCAAATGAGCAGGATGAAAATAATCCTTTAATTAGGGTGATGCCTAAAAGTAAGGGCAAAGAATTAGTAAACAAGCTTAAAGTTCAAAATTTTTCATCTTCAAAAAATATGAATGTCTTGTTTTTTGTTTTGTTAATTATAACCCTAATAACTCCTTTGTGGGTAAGGAAGCAGTATGGGGATATATTGGCTGCAGCTTCCCTTATTGGTTCTATGATTTTTTTGGCTGCATTTGTTTTGTTTTTTACTCTTAACAGAAGAATGGGCTCTCCTCAAAAGATTAAGATACCAAAACTTTTGGTTGATAACTCAGATCAGAAAATTTCTCCGTTTATTGATGCTACCGGTTCTCATGCTGGTGCTCTTCTTGGAGACTGTCTTCATGATCCTTTGCAAAGCGGGGGTTTGGGTACTCCAGCACATGAAAGAATTATTGCAGGAATGGTTCATAAAGCTAATGGTGGGGTTTTGTTTATTGATGAAGTTGGTTTGTTAGATTATCATGCTCAGCAGGAGTTATTGACTGCTCTGCAGGAAAAAAAATATAAAATTACAGGTCAGTCTGAGAGGTCTTCAGGATCGATGGTAAGCACAGAGCCAGTGCCAACAGATTTTATTTTAGTTGCTGCGGGAAATCTTGAAAGTATTGAAAAGATGCATCCTGCTTTGCGCTCTAGAATTAGAGGTTATGGTTATGAAGTTTACATGAATGAAACTATGGATGATAATCTTGAAAATAGAAATAAGCTTATTAAATTTGTCGCTCAGGAGGTTGTTAAAGACAGAAAAATTCCTCATTTTAGTAAAGAAGCTGTAGATGAAATTATTAATGAAGCTAGAAAAATGGGAGGTATTGCCGGAAAATTGACAGTTCGTCTAAGGGAGCTTGGGGGTTTAGTTCGTGCTGCAGGAGATTTGGCTTCAGAAGAAAACGTAAAAGTTGTTTCTAGGGATCATGTTTTGCGTGCCAAGAAATTTGCAAGGCCTTTGGAGCAGCAATTAGCTGATAAGTATATTGAGAATAAAAAGAAATATGAAATTATATTAACTGAAGGAAAAGAAATAGGTCGAGTTAATGGTTTAGCAGTTATTGGTCATGGCGCTGCTTTGTCTGGTCTTGTTCTTCCTATAGAGTCTGAAGTTACTCCTGGCGGCAAGAAAGCTGAGTTCATTGCTACCGGTCAATTGGGAGAGATTGCTAAAGAAGCTATCAAGAATGTTTCTGCTATTATTTTGAAGACTTTTGGTGAGGATATTAAGGAAAAGTATGATATTTTTATTCAGTTTTTATACACAGCTGGTTCAGGTGTTGAAGGAGATTCTGCTTCTATTGCAGTTTCTGTTGCTATAGTCTCAGCTCTTAAAAAAATTCCTGTTCGGCAGGATACTGCAATGACTGGTTCTCTATCTATTAAAGGTGAAGTATTAGCTATTGGTGGCGTGACAGCAAAAGTAGAAGCTGCTATTGAGGCTGGCATGAAGCAGGTTATTATTCCTAAGACTAATGAAAAAGATTTGGTTTTAAGTAATGAAAGTAGAAAGAAAATTAAAGTTATTTCAGTTAGCACATTTCAGGAAGCTTTGAAGCATGCTTTGGTTTGGGAAGGAAAGAATAAATTCATTTTGCAGAAGTTGATGAAGGCTTCTAAAGTTTAATTTTTTAATTGTACAGGAATTTTTTCATATTCTGCTTCAGTTATTACTTCTAAGATTTTTCCATCACTTAAATGCAGTCTTACTGTATGATATTTTATTACACTTCTTTCTTTACGTCGCATAACTCCCTTAGCATATTTAGAACACAATCCGCATTCATATTCACTTTTGAGATAAACATTTCCATACGGCCCCACATCCATTCGATCTCCAACACTATAATCTTTGTGTGGTGATTCAGTAAAATCTAGCTGTAATTCCACTTCAGTTTTTCTCTTTTCAGTTGGGCATAGAACTACTGCCTTTATTTTAGTGCCAAGATTGTAAATTATATCCTATAATTTATTTAAGTATTTATATAATTTTTTAATTAACCAGTTCTTCGAATAATCTATTTAGAATTTTCCAGGCGCAAACCTAAGGTTTTTGCATTTTCCTAACTAAATTTAAAACCGGGCTCTGGTGCATTCCTAAATTTTAAGTAGTTAAGGAGGCATAGCCTCCTTTATGCTGTGCAAGCAATAAAGGAGAGTGATACCATGCCTCAGAAGAAATCAGAATATGAAGATTACTTAAAATTTGTGAGTGAAGGTTT
>DATDWR010000006.1:0-4432 GCA_035289605.1 Candidatus Nanoarchaeia archaeon
AATCATCTTTTGGAAAATTATGATGAAGAGAAAGAAAAAGCACTAATAATTGTTGATAATTATTTAGATAATTACGAAAGAGAGAAAGCTAAAAGGGCAAGTTTTCAATATCAGACAACAGAAGAAATAAAAGAATCCAAAGCTCAAACTTCTTTAAAGAGGGCAAAAGAATTTATAGAGTTAATAAGGGAGATATTGCAAAGATAAGTTATTAGATTTTCTCGTTATATTAATTCCCTCAACTTCTCCACAATCATAACCTCTGCAAGCGTATCCAACTCGCAGTATTTCAGTAAATCTTCTCAGGCTGATTAAAAGTAATCCATAAATGCCTTCTTGGGCATTCCAATCCTAAAATATACTTTGATTTCGTAAGTATTGGATTCATGTGTAGTTCAGAAACGTTATATTATTTATAAATAGTAAGATTTACTTATCACCCGCATTCGACTTAAGAATCATCACCCGCTATTGCGACAGAGAGATTCTTCATAATATTTAAAAGCTCTTCTTGTTTTCTTCTTTTATGCAGATTAATAATAGTGGTGTTGAATTAAAATGGCTTGGACATTCAAGTTTTCAGATTAAAACCGCTGATAATAAAATAATTTACATTGACCCATATAATATTTCTGAAGGACTTGCTAAAGCTGATTTAATTCTTATTACTCACAGCCATTATGATCATTGTTCTATTGCAGATATAGAGAGGGTAGTGCAAGATGGAACAACTATTGTTGTGTCTGCTGATAGCCAAAGTAAAATAACAAGGTTAAAAGTAAGTGTGAATATTCACATTATTGAACCTGATAAGGAAGTTTCTTTTGGAGATGTGAGAATATCAACTTTGCCGGCATATAATCTGGATAAGAGTTTTCATCCTAAATCAGAAGGGTGGTTGGGATTTCTTGTCAGGATTGGAGGGGTTTTGATTTATCATGCAGGAGATACTGATTTAATCCCGGAAATGCAAAAGCTTACTGGTTTTTGCGGTAAATGCGAGGAGTTTATTGCATTGTTGCCTGTTGGCGGAAGGTTTACAATGACTGCAGAAGAAGCCAGCGAAGCTGCTAAGCTTATAAAACCAACTCTTGCAATCCCAATGCATTATGGAAGTGTTGCTGGCAGTGAAGATGATGCAAAAGAATTTGTAAGTTTGTGCTCAGAACAGGGAATAAAATCTGAAATATTAGAAAAGGGTTAATTGTTAGGTGTTGTTTGTTATTTGAATAAGTAGAATTAATAATTATTTAATTTTATTAGCCTATACTTCCCTCTAAACTTACATTTATTAATTTTTGAGCTTCTACAGCAAATTCTAATGGAAGTTTTTTAAAAACCCCTCTACAAAATCCGTTAACTATCAAGCTAATTGCATCTTCTGTTTTAATTCCTCTTTGGTTGCAATAAAATAATTGATCTTCTCCAATTTTAGATGTTGAAGCTTCATGTTCTACTTGTGAAGTCGGATTTTTTGATTCTATATAAGGAAGAGTGTGGGCTCCACATTTATCCCCTATTAATAAAGAATCACATTGTGAATAATTTCTGGAATTTGCAGCTTTTTTGGCTACTTTGACTAAACCGCGATAAGTATTCTGCCCATGTCCTGCTGCTATACCTTTAGAAATAACAGTGCTTTTAGTGTTTTTTCCGAGGTGAATCATTTTTGTTCCTGTATCTGCTTGCTGGTAATTATTTGTTAATGCAATTGAATGGAATTCTCCTATAGAGTTATCTCCTAAAAGGATACAACTAGGATATTTCCAAGTTATTGCAGAACCTGTTTCAACTTGCGTCCAAGATATTTTAGAATTTTCTCCTTTACAAAGCCCTCTTTTAGTAACAAAATTATAAATTCCTCCTTTTCCTTTCTCATCTCCTGGATACCAGTTTTGAATAGTCGAATATTTTATTTGAGAATTGTCCATTGCAATTAATTCTACTACTGCAGCATGTAGCTGATTTTCATCTCTCATGGGTGCAGTGCATCCTTCTAAATAACTTACATATGCTCCTTTATCAGCTATAATTAATGTTCTTTCAAATTGTCCTGTAGAAGCTTGATTAATTCTGAAATAAGTAGAAAGTTCCATCTGGCATTTTACTCCCTTTGGCACATAGCAAAAAGAGCCGTCAGTGAAAACTGCTGAATTAAGAGAAGCAAAAAAGTTATCTGTTAGCGGAACAACTGTTCCAAGATAGTTTCTTACTAATTCAGGATGTTTTTGCACTGCCTCTGAGAATGCGCAAAAGATAATTCCCATATCTGCTAATTTTTCTTTAAATGTTGTAGCAACAGAAACACTATCAAAAACAGCATCAACAGCAACACCTGATAACATTTTTTGTTCATTTAAGGATATACCCAGCTTTTTGTATGTTTCAAGGAGTTGCGGGTCTATTTCGTCTAAACTTTTTAACTCTTTCTTTTTTGGGGCTGAAAAATAGCTTATGTCTTGATAGTTTATTTTTTCATGGTGGAGTTTTGGCCATGTTGGTTCACTCATACCAGTCCAGTATTTATAAGCTTTTAGCCTCCATTCAAGAAGCCAATCTGGTTCATTTTTCATCTTTGAAATATGGTGAATAACTCCCTCATCTAATCCTGGAGGCAATGTATCTGATTCTATGTCTGTTTCCCATCCATGCTCATATGGTTTTTTTAAAACTTCTTCAAGTTCTATCTTATTTGTCATAATACTCATTGTTAAAAGACTTATTTAAAAGTTACTGAGGAATAGTAGAGTAGTTGATAATTTTAAAAGATAAAACTGCTAAAATTACCAAAATAATTATATTTTTTTAGTACCAAAATATATTTAAATAGAAAGAGACTTGTTTTTTTATCATATTAATTTATCCGGTTCTACCAAACTGGATAAATTGGTTTTGTAAGAGGTGAATTCTTCGTAGTAGTTGAAAATGTTTCAACTATTTAAACCTTTCTGAAAAGAAAGGAGCAATTAAAAAATGGAAAAAATTGAAAGGAGGTAAAAAAAAAGATGGCATTAGATTTTGCAAAAGAAGCAATCCAACATGCAGATACCCATAGCATTAATTTTGATGAACTTAAAGCAGGAAAAGCTAACATCAAAGTTTTTGGCGTTGGTGGAATGGGCTGTAATGCAATAACATGGCTGTTTAATAAAGGAATTAACGGTGCTACAATAATTGGAACAAATACTGATGCTCTGCATTTAAGTGTTACCAAAGCTGATGAAAAATTGCTGATAGGAAAAGAATTAACTCGTGGCTTAGGTTGTGGTGGTATGCCTCAAAGAGGAAGAGAAGCAGCAAAAGAGGCAGTTGTTGACATTAAGAGAGCAGTAGCAGGAGCAGACATGGTATTTGTGATTACAGGTGAAGGCGGAGGAACAGGAACAGGTGCCACACCAGTGATTGCTCAAATGGCTAAAGAAACAGGAGCAGTAGTTATTGGAGTTGTAACAATGCCTTTTGAAGCAGAAAAAGCCAGACTTGACAAAGCTGAGTTTGGTTTACAGGAATTAAGAGAAGTAACAGATACTTGCATTGTGCTTGACAACAACAGGTTAGTAGATATTGCTGGGCAATTGCCTATTGAACAGGCATTTGCAGTTGCTAATGAGTTAGTATCAACAATGATTAAAGGTATTGTAGAGACAATTACATTGCCAAGCCTTATTAATCTGGATTATGCTGATGTTTCTGCAATTATGAAAGGCGGTGGTGTTGCTGTTATTGGGATAGGTGAAGCAGACACACAAGATCGTGTTAATGAAGCTGTTAAGCAAGCACTTACACATCCTCTACTTGACGTGGATTACAAAGGTGCTACTGGAGCTTTGATACATGTTACTTGTGGTCCCGACTTAAAATTAGAAGAGTTTGACAACATTGGTAGAATTGTTACAGAAAACATAAGTCCTGAGGCGCAAGTAATTATTGGAGCGAGAATTAGCAAGGAATTTACAGGCAAGGTCCGAGTTATCACAATTATGACTGGTGTTTCTTCACCATACATACTTGGAAAGGCTGCAGAAGAGCAACGGGTTACTTCTAATAGGCAAATGTCAGATTTAGGAATAGAAGTTTGGAGCTAATCTGGAATAATAAATAATATTTTTAGTTTGCCAGCATTTTGCTGGCTTTTTCTTTTTTTATTGGTTACTGAAAGTTTGTTTAAGTTAATTTTAATATCTTGTATAGAAATAATCTATTGGTTTAAAGTTAGTTAACTGTGGATACTTGTTTTATGATAACATTTTTTTTAGTTTATCAATTAGTTTTTGATTTTTTCCAAAGTGTCTTAAAGCTTAGCAAGAAATCTGTCTGCTTTAGCTGACAGATGAATTGCGTTACTTATTTATTTCTAATTTAGTTTGATTATGAATGGGCTGGTTTCTAGCCCATTGAAAGTCTAACGATAGTTAGTACTTTCTAAACTAAA
>DATDWR010000007.1:0-63610 GCA_035289605.1 Candidatus Nanoarchaeia archaeon
ATGGAAAATATTAATAAATTGTTCTTCTAACTTATTATTGTACTTTGGTAGGATAATATTTTGAAACATTCTATCCTATCAGAGTACATTTAAAATAACTATTTTTCGGTTTTTAAATTAAAACTCCGGACAAAGCCTAAAGAATGATTCTCTTCAAACAACGGCTTATGCTATCAAAAATTACTAAAACAAAAATATTTCTCGAAGAGTTATATTATGAAAATAATTTCTTAGAATTCCATCAACCGAAGATTAAAGAGAATCCTGAAGAATATTGCGCAATCTTTATCCGAAAGATTTAAAACGATGCAGTCTTCTATGAAATAAAAGGTGAAGCAATGCCAAAAAACTCAATTAAATCAACAACTTATGACTTGAATATCATATCGCAAGAGGATTCTACACCAGCATATATTCCTCTTCCATTTTTAATCAAAAAAAACTGAATTATTATGACCATTGGCCCTCTACATATAACACAACAAACTATTCTTTATATTCTTCTAGCTCTTGCTTTTAATCTCCTGTATGACTTTCTCCTAGGAGCGAAATTGGTGATCATTCTCAAGCACCTCGGCGAAAAAATTTCTTATCTTCATGCATTTTATATCTTCTGCATTGCAAAATTCAGCTCTATATTCACTCCATTTTTTTCAGGAATTATCATCAGTAAACCTCTCGCGTGCAAGCACTACGGCAAAATACCATTAAAAAAAGGAATATTTGTCACTATTTTTGAACAAATCTTAGATTTTGCCACCCTACTTGTTATCTTTCCTTTCCTCCTATTGGTTGTAGGGCAATATTTCCTTAATTTTTACCTTCAGATCATATTAATAATTACAGCACTAGCTTTGATAATCTTTATTTTTGTTTATTATGAAACTCTTTTAAACTTCATTTGGAAATTCAAGAATCTTATCCCCCAAAAAATTAGAATATTTGGACAGAAGCATAATATAACAAAAGAAAACACTTTTAGCTCTTTTAAGGAAGTCAAGGAACTTTTTAGCAACAGAAAACTTCTCATTGCTGTCTTTCCCTACCTTTTGCTCCAGATCCTATTAGTCCCATTTGTCCTTAAATTTACAGTATTAATTTTAGGCACTAATATCAGCTATAAAACTTCTTTTCTGGTTTATTTCGTTTCAGTTACAGTAGGAAAACTCTCCGGACTGCCGGGAGGGCTAGGTTCCTCAGATATTACTATGGGAGGGCTACTTCTTCTTTTTGGATTTACATCACTCCAGGCAACTACTACTGTAATCCTCTTCAGGTTTGTATCCCTTGCGCCTGCGCTGATTATCGGGGGATACCTAACAATTTACCTCTCGACAAAGTATTCTCTAAAATTTATAGCTCCTTCAGAAAAATCAGATGTAGAGTTTCATAAACCTAAAAACTGACTCTTCATACTTGTAAGATAATCTATTTTTCTTTTACTTGTCCATAACTTCTTAAAGTAATTCTTATTAGACATGTAAGAAATAAACCTAAAAAATGACGGAATATAGTCTCCCCCCAAAATCATCTTCACATTCCGTATATTAAAAGTCCGTGAATGAATATAAGCCAGCATGTCTTCCAAACGATCAGAATACACTGCATACTTATACTTTTTTTCAATCAATTCCATAGATTCTGGGGATGGAAATTTTGAGATTACATTTAAATCTTCAAGATCTAATTCTCCCCCAAGATCAGTTCCAGGATAAGGATTATATATACTCCACTGAGTTATATTAAACTTTGCCTCTTTAACCAGAGCCAAAGACGCTTCAATATCATCTTTGGTTTCTCCTGGAATATTAATCATCATAAATGCCGACATCCTCATTCCTAATTTTCTACACACTTCTGCTGTCTGCTTGATCCTCGCTACATTTACACGCTTATCAACAACATTCAACATTCTATCTGAACCTGACTCTATACCCATATTTACTTGAATAACCCCATTTTCCTTCAAGAACTTCACCAATTCCTCATCAAGCAAGTCAGCTCTTGTCTGGATGCCATAAATTAGCTTAATATTTCTTTCTTTCAACAACTTAAATATTTCATATACTCTCCATTTATACAATGTAAACGTATCATCTCCGAATTGAATACCATCAATTTTATAATCTTTTATCAACAACTCAATATGATCCACAATTTTTTTCGGACTCATCATTCTAGGCCTTCGGTCTCTCACAGTACAAAACTTACAAACATACGGGCAACCTCGCGCTGTGAACATCAATAAAGAAGAAAGATACACCCCTCTAATAGTCCAAGAATTTGGCTGAGTATAATACTTCATGTCCACTTTCTCATAAGCTGGAAAAGGGATATCATCTAAATTCTGAATTTCTGGCCGCTCACGATTCTTTACAAGTTTACCTTCTTTTACATAGGCAACACTTGCCAGATCTTTACCGTCTTTTCCTTCTTTAATTTCTTTTATTAATTCATAGAATGCCTCTTCAGCCTCGCCAATAACCAAATAGTCAAATTTCAGTTTCTTTTCCACAAAATGCTCAGGCCGTTCAGTCGGGTAAGGGCCTCCAATAATAATAACAGTCTTCTCATTTTCTTTTTTTATGAATTCACACAATTCATTCATTATTGGAAGTTCAGTAATAAAACATGACATTCCCACGAAACTAGGCTTACTCTTCAATAGCTCATCTTTTATTTTTTTCATTCCTTCTTCCTGTTTTATGCCTTTAAAATCGAGAATATCATTATCAAAACCTTTGCTTGTCAAGTATGAAGAAATCTGCATGACACCTAAAGGAAGCCTACGATCATAGCTTCTGTTTGGAGGGACTATTAGAATAATATCGCTCTTATTCCTCTCTTCTCCATTATTTTTCATAGATAATCTTCCTTATTATAGAGTGTTATCCATTTTCTTTATTTAAACCTTTCTTTCAATCTGGCTGATACAAAGCCATTGTGCTTTTTCAAGAAATATCTATTAAAATATTCTTATATTATTTTCAGGAAAGCTTATAACAATATAGCAAACTTCAAAAAAACATGAAAATAGGAATAGCGCTAATAGGAACAGGAGCTATAGCTGAAGTACATGCAAAAGCAATACAAGAATGCGGTCATACTGAACTAGTTGCTGTGAGAAGCAGGGATATAAAAAGGGCTGAATATCTTGCAAAAAAATATTCTGCTAAAACTTATACAGACTATGATGAGTTATTAAAAGATCCAAAAGTAGATGCTGTAGATATTGTAGGAATAAACAATATGCATGCTGAACTGGGAATAAAAGCAGCAAAAGCGAAAAAGCATGTTCTTGTGGAAAAGCCTATAGATGTATCTGTCGAGAAAGCAGAAGAGCTTATAAAAGAATGCAAAAAAAACAATGTAAAATTAAGCGTTATATCGCAAGAAAGATTTGACAGCGCAACCAATGTAATAAAGTCAGCAGCAGAAAGAGGACAATTGGGAAAAATATTCATGGCTAGCATGTCAGTAAAGTGGAAGAGAACACAACAGTATTATGACTCCTCAGAGGGATGGAGAAAAAACAGAGAAACAGCAGGAGGCGGAGTTCTTATTGTCCAAGCAATACATCACTTAGACTTATTGATATGGCTGCTTGGAGATGTTGAAAGCGTGTATGGAAGATCAGAAACTAAATTACATAATATAGAATGCGAAGACACTGTAGCTGCAATTCTAAAGTTTAGAAACGGGACATTAGCAACAGTTGAAGCATCCTCTGCAGTAAAAAGCATGATGAATGACAGACTAGAACTGCATGGAGACAAAGGTTCTGTAATATTAGAATCTGATGTTTTAACACACAGAATAAAAAAATGGACTACAGGAAAAGGAAGAATGAAAGATATCATACAAAAAATCAAGCATATACATCACATAAAAAAGGGAAGAATAAAAAACCAGGTCGAAGACTTTGCTGAATCAATAATAAACAACAGAGAACCAAAAGTAAAAGGAGAAGACGGACTAAAAGCCCTTCAAGTAATACAAGCCATATATAAATCCGCAAATCTTAAAAAGGAAGTAAGTTTAACCTCGTAAAGAAGGTGGAAAAATGTTTCTTGTTCCAAACAAAATAAAAAATATAGCTTCAAAATTGGGAGTAATGGACATTGCCAGAAAGTATTATCTGAAAAGATATTATACAAATTTAGAAGAAGAATTCTATGAATACAAGAAGACAGGAAAAATTCCAATGCCTGACCATCTAATCTGGGAACCTACAGGCAAATGCAACCTGAGATGCAGAATGTGCTACATAAATTTTGCAGTCACAACAAAAACAAGAGAGATAACATTAGATGAATTCAAAATTATGATAAATAAAATTCCAACACTGAAAAAGATAAGCATGATAGGAGGAGAATTATTCCTCAGAAAGGACATATTTGACATGCTTGACTACTTAAGAAGCAAACAAATAACAGCAACACTTGCGACAAATGCAACGCTATTGAAGCCTGAGATGCTTGATAAACTAGCAGAATACAATGACATGGTCAACGTGACTGTCTCTGTAGACGGGCCAGAAAAAATCCACAACATAATCAGAGGAAAAGAGTTTGCATTCCAAAGATCAATGGAAAACATAAAAGCAATGAGAGCAAGAGATATATTCGTAAATGTTGTATCTGTAATAACAAAAGAAAACCTTGATTACTTGCCGGATCTAATAAAAGTCATAAGAGACTCTGGAGCAAACTACATGGAACTAGAATATGAAAGAATATACAATGCAGAAATAGTCAAGAAAACAGCAGAGCTATTAGGCGCAGAGTGCACATTAGATAACTTTCCGATAGTAGGAGGAGACAGCAGTTTAATGCCTGAATATACAATAGAAAGACTGAGAATAAGCATTGATGCAGCAGAAAGAACAGCAAAAGATGCAGGAATGACATTAGGTTATATGCCGTTTGACTTTGTAGAAAACATGGACGACTACTACCAAAGAAACGTAAGTGATGAAGAACACTTCTGCAAGCAATTGTTTATACCAAGAATAGACTGCTCAGGGAATTTTATATTCTGCTTTGCAATAAAGAAGCCGCTAGGAAACATACTAACACAATCATTTGAAGAAGTATGGTATGGAAAGGAATTCAATGAATTCAGAGAAAGATTCCTGAACAACAAGGTGCTTCCAATCTGCGAAACATGCGAGAAAATGATAATGTGCAAAAGAGGACAGAAAAAAACTGAAGCAGCAAATCCTGCAACTGTAGCTGATGAGAAAACAGAGAAGGCATACGAAACAATATACGCTGGAAGCAACTGATTAAACAGACAAATAGAAAGCTTTTAATAACTAATTTCTTGGCAAAGATATAATGAATAATTACGACTTCAAAGAATCGGAGAAAAAATGGCTGAATTTCTGGCAAAAAGAAAAAATTTATTCATTTGATCCAAAATCTAAGAACAAGATCTACTCAATAGACACGCCGCCACCAACAGTTTCTGGAAAAATGCATATAGGACATGCCTTCAGCTATTCGCAACAAGACTTCATTGCAAGATACCACAGAATGAAAAGAGAAAGCATATTCTACCCTTTCGGGACTGATGATAACGGACTGCCGACAGAAAGACTGGTAGAAAAAATGAAAAGCGTCAAAGGCTCCAGCATCGATAGAACGGAATTCATTAATTTATGCTTAAAAACATTAGAAGAAATAAGGCCTGTCTTCATTCAAGACTGGAAAAATATAGGAATGTCATGCGATTTCGATCTTTTTTATTCTACAATAGACTCCCATTCAAGAAAAGTTTCACAAAAATCATTTTTAGACCTGCACAAAATCAACAGACTTTACAGAAAAGAAGGGCCTACAATATGGTGCACTGAATGCAGAACAGCAATAGCTCAAGTCGAAATGAAAGATGAGGAAAAAATTACTAATTTTGTTTATATAGAAGTAAAGACAGAAAACGGAAAATCTTTAGTCTTTGCGACAACAAGACCAGAACTTTATCCTTCTTGTGTCGGAATATCTGTCAATCCAAATGATCAAAGATACAAAGACTGCATAGGAAAAAAAGTTATTATGCCGTTAACAGGAGCTAAAATAGAAATAACTACTGATGAAATGATAGACCCTGAATTTGGCACTGGAGTAGTTTATTTTTGCAGCAGCGGCGATGCACAATTTCTAGAATGGGAGAAAAGACACCCTATAAAGAATAAGATCTATATTTTGAATAAAGACGGCACGATGAATGAAAAAGCCGGAAAATACGAAGGCCTCAGCATTAAAGGGACTAGGAAAAAAATTATTGAAGACCTTCAGAACCTCGGCGTTGTTAAAAAAGTAGAACCCTTGAAGCACATTATCAATGTCCATGAAAGATGCAATACTGATATAGAATACATGGTATCTAAACAATGGTTTGTAAAGTATCTAGACTTGAAAGACAAGTTCTTGAAAGCAGGAAAAAAACTAAAATGGCATCCAGAACATATGATTAACAGATATGAAAACTGGGTAAACGGACTGCAGTGGGACTGGTGCATATCTAGACAAAGATTCTTCGGAGTTCCATTTCCAGTTTGGTACTGCGAAAAATGCGAAGAAGCAATATTAGCTGAAGAAAAGCAGTTGCCAGTAGACCCATTGAAAGACAAGCCATTAAAAAAATGCAAGTGCGGAAGCGACGAATTTATACCTGAAAAAGATATATTTGATACTTGGGCAACAAGCAGTTTAACGCCTCAAATAGCAGCTAGCCTACAACCCAAAGTCTATGATAAGTTATATCCGATGACACTAAGGCCACAAGCACATGATATAATCTCATTTTGGCTATTTAATACATTGGTGAAAAGCCAGCTACATAACAATGTAAATCCATGGAAGGATGTTGCGATATCTGGCTGGGTGCTGGATCCAAAAGGCGAAAAAATGTCAAAGTCAAAAGGCAATGTTGTTGAACCACAAGCAGTATTAGAAAAATATGGCGCTGATGCCTTAAGATTCTGGGCAGCGAGCTCAAAACTAGGAGAAGATTTAGCATACCAAGAAAAGGAACTAGTTTCTGGACAAAGAACAATCACCAAATTAATCAATGCCTCAAGATTTGTATTCATGAACCTAAATGACTACGACGGAAAAATACCTAAAAAACTTGAACTTATTGACAAATGGCTTCTATTAAAAATGAACAAACTAATTGAAGAGTGCACTGAAAGCTTTGAAAATTATGAATATTCTAAAGTAAAAAGTAGCACAGAGATATTCTTTTGGCACACATTCTGCGACAACTATTTGGAAATTATAAAAGATAGATTATATAATCCTAAGAGGAGGGGAAAAGAGTCTAGAAGGAGCGCACAATATACTTTACATATTTGCTTATTGAATATAATAAAACTATTTGCACCCATAATGCCTTTTATAACAGAAGAATTATATCAAGAATATTATAGAAAAGATGAAAAAGAGAAGAGCGTGCACTTATTGTCATGGCCAAAGACTATTAAAAATATTGAAGATAAGAAAGCAGAAGAATTAGGAGACAAAGCTATTGAAATAATAAGCCTTGTAAGAAAAGAAAAATCTAAACTGGGAAAATCAATGAAAGAAAAAATAAAGCTATTGCAATGCGACAATAATATGAAAGAAGTTGAAGCTGATCTCAAAGCTGTTACGCAAGCAGAGAAAATAGAATACGGAAAAGAAATAAAAATAGAATTGTAGCAAATAACTTTATTAACGTTTATCTATTCTAAATAAAAATGTTAGACACAAAACAACAATACAAACTGAGAAAATTTGTCAACGAATTAAAGCAAATCAGAGGAAGGCACACTGAGCTAGTTACAGTCTATATTCCATCAGGATATGACATCAATAAAATAATACAACACCTAATGCAAGAACAAGGAACTGCTTCCAACATAAAAGACAAAACAACAAGACAGCATGTGATTGATTCTTTAGAAAGAATGGTAAGACACCTTAGATTATTCAAACAAACACCTAATAACGGACTAGCGGCATTCGCTGGTAACATAGCAAGCCAAGAAGGAAAGACAGACATAAAAATTTGGAGCCTAGAACCTCCAGTACCTATAAACATCAGAATGTACAGATGCGACCAGACATTTGTCCTAGACGAGCTAGAAAACATGATGATGGTCAAGGACACATTCGGCATTGTTGTTCTAGACAATAGGGAAGCTACAATAGGCTTGATAAAAGGCAAAAGTGTACAAGTAATAAAGCAATTAGGATCAAATGTTCCAGGAAAACTTAAAGTTGGAGGCTTTAGCCAAGCTCGTTATGCAAGGCTGAGAGAGGAAGCAGCAAATGAATTCTACAAACGAATAGCAGAAATAATTAATACAGAATTCTTATCTTTGGGAAAAGACTTGAGAGGAATACTGATTGGAGGGCCTGGACCAACAAAAGAACATTTCCTGAATGGAGACTACGTGAATAATGAATTAAAGAAAAAGGTAATTGCAGTAAGAGATGTTGCTTATACAGATGAATCAGGACTGCATGAATTACTAGAGAAAAGCCATGATGCTTTAGCACAGGAAGAAATCATAAAAGAAAAAAAACTAGTGCAAGAACTAATGGAAATGCTTGCAAAAAACTCTGAAAAAGTGGCTTATGGATTTAATGACGTCAAGAAGGCGCTTGAATATGGGGCTGTAGAGAAACTACTCATATCTGAAGATTTCAACAGAATAGATGAACTAGAAGAACTGGCAAGCAAGACAGGAGCAACATTCTTTTTAGTAAGTACAGAAACAAAAGAAGGAATGCAACTAAAAGAACTGGGTGGTGTTGCTGCGTTACTCAGATATGCTTTAGATAACTTTGATTAATTAAATTTTAAAAATTTAAAAGAGTTAGAAACACAAAATTTGGCAGTTCCACAGGAAGAAATCATAGAAAAAGTGAGTTATTCAAACTTCTCTCTACAGAAGTTTTATATACAAGTTACCACATTTGTATACATATGGCTGAAAGCGTATCTGTAAGAATAGGCGGAGAAGACTTATTAGAAATAGAAAACATATCTAAAGTAGAAAATAAAAGCAAATCCAATGTTTTAAGAGACATATTAGATATAGGAATAAAAGAAAAAAAACTAGAAATAGCAATTAAAAAATTTGTAAATAACGAGATTACAATAACTAAAGCAGCAGAAACAGCAAATCTTCCTCTAACAACATTTATGGATATACTTTCTGAAAGAAAAATAAGCTTTCATTACACAATAAAAGAACTGGAAGAGGAATTTGAGGACTTAATTTGATATCAAATGCATCACCACTAATAATATTAGCAAAAACAGACTTGATGAAAGAATTCTTAGAATTATACTCAACTATAGAGATAAGTCCTGAAGTTTGTAATGAAGCAATAAACAAAGGCTTGGAAGCAGGGAAACAAGATGCACAAATTCTTGATGCACTATTAAAGGAAGAAAAAATAAAAATTGTTAAATTAAACCAAGAATATGGAAAAACATCTAAAAAAATCGTTGAAAATTACAAACTAGACAAAGGAGAAGCAGAAACAATATCATTAGCTTTACAATTAAAAAATAAAGAAATATTAATGGACGAAGCAATGGGCAGAAAAATAGCGAAATTTTTAAATTTAAAACCAAAAGGAACATTAAAGATATTATTAGAACTTTACAATAAAAAAATCATAAGTGAAGAACAGTTAAGAAAGAAAGTAAACGAAGTCATAGGAGTGCAATTTAGGCTGGATGCTGAAGTTCTAAACAAATTCTGGGAATTATTTGAAAAAATGAAGACTAAAAAATGAGTAGTCACAAAGCTTTTAAATTGTAATATCGCTTCTACAAAACATGCAAGAAGATAAAAACAAAGTAGAAACAATACTTTTCACAACCGGAAGATTCATAGGACTTGAAGAGTTAGGAAGACTAGCAGGAATAGGTAGTCTAGGGTATTTGAAAGAAGTTATAGACGAGCTGAAAAAAGGGTATGAAACAAAGAATGGCTCACTACAAATAACAGAACAAGGAAGTAAATACAAACTTGCAATAAAAAAGGAATACTTACACTTGACTGAAAGTCTGCTAACAGACAGCGAGATGGACAAGCCGACACAAGAAACTTTGGCAGTAATAGCATACAAGAATCCTGCATTTCAAAGCGAAATCATAAAAATTAGAGGAAACAAAGCATATGACCACATAAAAATGCTGAAAGAACTAGATTTTGTAACAAGCACACCAAGCGGAAGAACAAATATACTAAAGCTTACAAACAAATTCTATGACTATTTTGACATTGTAGAAGACCAGCTTAAAAGCAAACTAGAAAGCGTGGAAAAAAGAGAAGAAAACAAGCAAGAGGCTTCTCCAAATGAAACTCAAAACTGAGCATATATTAATTATCTTGATATTCTTGTTAACATTAGGCTTTAGACTTTACTTCAGCCTAGGAAATGAAGTATTCAATAGCGACCAGGCTTACCACAACTTCAGAACCATACAAAATATAATAAACGAAAAAGCACTGCCACAACATGACTCATTAAGCTATGGCGGAAGAGAGATTGTTTATCCTTCCCTATTTAATATACTTCTTGCAATACTCAGCTTCGGAAGCATAACCATACTCAAAGTGCTAACAGAAATAATGGCTTCAAGCCTTGTAATAATTATTTATCTAATAGCCAAAGACATGAGCAATAACAATTACAGCGCATTATTCAGCAGCCTCCTATCTGCATTCATTCCAGGCCTAATAACTGACACTGTAAATAACCTGTCGGCATTCTCCCTAGCGCTGCCAATATTCTTTTTATTACTATACCTGTTCCTAAGACTAGAAAACAAAGAACTACTATTAATATTCATTGCACTTATATTCTTACTTGCTGCAACTGATGCCACGGTATTCATCTTTATTTTAACAATAATATTTTATTTTCTCCTGATAAGCGGCGGCGCACTAAATGCCTCAAGAATAGAAAAAGAAGCCGCCATATCATCCAGCCTTGTAATAATACTCATCAGCCTCATAATATACAAAAAAGCATTTCTTGTCTATGGAATAAAAACCATATGGCAAAACGCACCTGCAAACATAGTGGTAGACAGCTTTAGGAATTTTTCACCACTAGACTTAATACTAAATGTCGGAATAGTAAGCCTGCTTCTAGGATCTGCAGGACTTTACCTAGGAATAAAAAGAGAAAGAAAAAAAACAGTATACTTGTTCAGCGCATTCATGCTCTGCATATTATTCTTACTTTCATTCAGGCTGATAACCCTTGCAGCAGGCCTAATATTCTTCGGAATAGGATTCGCAATATTTTCCTCACTTGCAATGAAACATATGTATGACTTTTTAGAAAGATCCAAACTAGAATCAACTGAACTAGTATTAACAATAATTTTCATAATATTTTTTGTGGCATTCTCCCTTATACCTTCATATAATACAATAGGCAATATAGGAAAGATAAACCAGGAAAAAATAAACGACATGATGCAGCTTAGAAACAGTGCGGAAATAAATGCCACAGTACTTGGAAACATAAGAGAGGGAAATCTTATAACTGCAATAGCATTAAGAAAAAATGTACTAGACTCGAATTTCCTTCTAGCGCCTTCGCCTGTTGAAAGACAAAACGATGCCAAGCTGATGTACACAGGACTAAGCGAGGCAAAAGCCCTAGAATTGGCTAAAAAATACAAAATCAACATAATCTATCTATCAGAAGACACAAAAGCCTTGTACGGAATAACATCATTAAAATATTCTGAAGGCGGAAGATGCTTCATAAAGGAGGGAAATTTCTATGTGGTTAAGTGCTAAGCCCTCATTTTTCATCTTATTTTTATTGTGCATAGCTGCCCTGCTTGCTCCGATGATATTAAGGCAAGACTACGAAGAAGCATCATTTATGGGAAGCGATTCTTACAGCTCACTAAGAATAGCGCAATACATACATGAAAACGGAAGACTTCCGACAGAAGACAGCCTAAGCTATGGGGGAAGACCTTATGCTGGAGAATACGGCTGGCCTATTTTATTGTCTATACATCCTCAAATACTTGCAAAGTGGCTGCCATTTATTTTCGGCATACTAAGCTTCATATTATTTTATTTGATAGTAAACAGGCATAATAAAAACATGAGAGGAATGGCATCATTATTCCTAATACTATCACCAGCTTTCATCTATACATTTTCCACACCGCTAAAGTACGGAATTTCTATATTTTTAGCTCTGCTCGGCATATATCTCAAAATAAAAAATAAAGATATGGCTTCGAACATTGTACTAGGACTAATAGGATTTTTCAGCATACTAACACTCTTAATGGCAATGCTAATTTATCTTATATATTCTAGAAAAACAAAAGAATACAACAGCCTATCTATTGTAGCATTGTTTTTCTTGGTATCATTCCTTCTTCAATTCTACAGGCTCATATATCTAGGACTGCCTGAAGCTTTTTTCTGGCCTGGAGAAATTTCATTAATAAAACTTGTCAACATTACATTTTCAGATTTTGGAAGCATAACAGGCTTAAGCTTACTGGCTTTTGTGACAGCACTACTTGGTGCATATTCAATATGGAAAGCAAAATATAAATTCATATTCTATTTTATCTTACTTTTTATACTAATAAGCTTATCATTATATTTCAGCTTTATAATTTCTTACCTAGCATTTATCATAGCTCTGCTTGCTGCATACGGATTCAAGTCATTACTAGAGAGAGAGTGGAGATCGGAAGCTTTCAGGCATTTAACTTTACTAGTAATAATCTGCGGAGTATTCTTTTCTTCAATAGTATTTGCCAAGGAAGTTACGGAAATAGAACCTTCCAGAGGATTTACGGAAGCATTCGCATTTCTAAAAAGCCAGGAACAAAACACCATGGTATTTTCGCACTACAGCAGAGGAGAATATATCGCGTATGCCGGAAGAGTAAATTTCATAGACGAAAACCCGTTTTACGCAAGCAACGTAGAGCTCAGAATACTGGACAGCAACAGGCTGATACATGCAAAAAATATAAACACTGCAACCTCAATAATAAACAAATACAACATAAAATATATCTGGCTTGACAGGAAACTTATAGAAGAACTATGGGGAAGAAATGAACTTGAACTTATATTTCTATTAAGGTACAGCCCGAACAATTTCAAAAAAATCTTTGACAATGGAGATGTTGAAATATATGAATATGTAAAAACACTCGGCGGGAAATATACAAATGTTTGAAATTTACATATGGACAATAGCATTCATATCATTATATGTGTCTATATTCTGGATAATTGTAAGCAGCCTGTCAAAGAACAAGCAGAAGCCACAACCACTAAAAATTTATCCAAAAATCAGCATAGGCGTGCCTGTCTGGAATGAAGAAAAAACTGTAATAAGATCTATAAAATCCCTGCTAGAACTTGAATATCCAAAAGACAAACTTGAAATCATAGCAGTAAACGACGGAAGCACAGACAAAACTAAAACCATAGTGGAAGAATACATAAGAAAAAACAAACTCAAAAATGTAATATTAATCAGCCAGGAAAACAGAGGAAAGGCAGGAGCACTAAACACTGCATTGAGGCATGCGGGAGGAGAGTATTTCGGAGTATTTGATGCTGACTCAATAGCAAGCAAAGAAGCGCTTAAACTAATGCTTCCATACTTTCAAACAGAAGAAAACGTTGCTGCAGTCATAAGCCCGATAAAAGTTTATGATCCAAAAAATGTAGTAGAAAAAATACAAAGAATCGAGTATATATTTACCTCATTTGTAAGAAAACTAATGAGCGATGTCGGAACTCTGCACATAACACACGGAGTGCTAAGCATATTCAGAAAAGATATAATAGAAAAAATAGGAGGATTTGACGAAAAAATAAACAGGAACCTTACTGAAGATCTTGAAATAGCATTAAGGCTCAAGAAAAACCACTACCAAATTGTGCTCTCCGAAGAGAATGTGAACTACACGAGAGTGCCAGACAAAGCAAAAATATTATGGTTCCAGAGAGTGAGATGGTTTAGGGGATTCATGGTCAACAACATTAGCTATAAAGACATGATACTAAACAAAAGATACGGGCTATTAGGAAGATTCCAGATGCCACTGGAGATACTTACACTTGGAATAGTATTTACTTCACTAGGATTTCTAACATACCAACTAGTGAAAAGACTATACTTTCTTATAATAAAGCTGTCAATACTCAAGTGGGAAATATTTGATTACATCAAAATACCAACATTAAAACAATTTATCCTGGATCTTAACATCAAAATTCTATTTCCTGTAGTGGTCAGCTTAATAGCAGGACTGTACCTTTACACAATGGCTCACAGATACACAAAAGAAAAATGGAGCTTTCATTTAGTATCATTTATATATCTATTTTTGTACCCAATTTTTAGAAGCATACAATGGGTTCACGCATTGCTTCTAGAATTGTTTCAGGCAGGAAGAAAATGGCGGTAAAAATCTTCAGAAAGGACATACTTGTAACCACATTAATAATAGTCATTGCAATATTCTTGCTCGGATTATATCTAGGATTCAAGCTTGACACATTCAGGATTGACGAAGCAACAGAGCTACTAAAAAAAAGCGAGCTGGACAGCGATAGCTTCGTTGCAGAAAGCGCATTTCTTGAACAGTTCATTGGAGAAAACTGCGAGCTGGGAAAAAACAGAGTCAAAGTTTTAAGCGATGAGCTTGGGGAAATAGGAAGAACACTAACAAGATACGACCAAAGAAAACTATTTGAAAAAGACTCCTACAAACAGCTGAAAAGAAAATATTTCATACTTGAAATAAAATCATACAGCCTGCTCAAAGAGCTCAGGGAAAAATGCGGAAAAGAAAATGAAATAATACTCTTCTTCTATGATGTAACAGACAATGAAGAATCACTTAAGCAAGGATTTGCTCTTGATAAACTTGTAAACAAGAACCCCAAGCTAATAGTCTTTTCAATAGACAGAGAGTTTGAGGAACCAATGCTTAAAACAATAAAAGAATTCTATAACATAACTAAAGGGCCTTCAATAATAATAAACTTTGAAAAGAAATTCGAACGATATGTAAGCGAAGGAGAGCTTAAAGAATTTCTAAATGAAGATAGATGAGTGCCTAAATAAATATTTATATTATAATTACTGATGAGCTATAAAAATACATCCTTGGAGTGTACTTCTAATATTAGAAAAAATTAAATAAAACTTAGGGATTATAACTATATGGGCTATTGTGAATTATGCGGCAAAGAGGATGACCTACATAAATCACTAGTAGAGGGTGTTGTTCTAAAAGTCTGCAGCAACTGCTCAGGATTTGGAAGAATTATAGAGGAGAAAAAGATGCAATATACTAAAATAACCAACATTTATGAAGTCGAAGATAACATAGTAGAAAACTTTGGGAACCTAATAAAAAGTGCCAGAGAAAAGAGAAGCATGACACAAAAAGAACTGGCAGATAAAATTAAAGAAAGAGAGTCAATGATAAGCAAGATTGAAAAAAATGAATTAAAGCCTGACGTGAATACAGCAAGAAAGTTTGAAAAATTCTTCAATATCAAATTAATTTACAAAGAAGGAATTCCTGAAAAGCAAACAAAAAAGCCTACAGCAGGAATGTTTACAATAGGAGATGCTGTAAGGAGCGAATGAATATTATGAACAAGAAAAAACTTGCGATAGAGCTAAGCGAGCTTCAACTGCTGAAAACGCTAAACATTAAATTAGAACAATACCAGACTGAGAGCGAGATAGCAGCAGAACTATTATGGAAGGCTTACACTGATTGCAATATAGAAAACAAGAATGTTGCGGACTTCGGGTGCGGGAACGGAATACTTGGAACAGGCGCCTTATTGCTAGGAGCTAAAAAAGTGTATTTTATAGACAAAGATGAAAACGCTCTTCAAGTCTGCAGAATAAACACTTCAAAATTTAAAAATGCAACTTACCTGCTCGGCAACATTAGAGACTTTGACAGAAAAGCTGATACTGTGGTGATGAATCCGCCATTTGGGGTAAAAAACAGAAAAGCAGACAAGGAATTTCTGTTGAAAGCATTTGAAACAGCAGAAAATATTTATTCAATACACAAGATAGAAAGCAGAAATTTCATAGACAAGATAAGCGAAGAGAATAATTTTATTGTAAAGGAAATAATTGAAAGAAAATTACTAATAAAAAGAACATACAAATTCCATAAAAAAGAGAAATATTATGTCAATGTTGGAATATGGCATTTGAAAAGAGCAATAGGAACATAACTTTTTAATCAGCGAAATTTATATAAATTCATAGCATAAGAAAGTATTTACTATGAAAAAAATATTTATTCCTCTTATTTTGTGCCTTGCTTTAGCAGCTTCTTTAGTATATGCAGGCTATTCAGGAAGCAGCGATTCTTTAAACAATATGGCTAGAAAATCTGTTAAATGCGGAGTTGCTTCAGGCAATTTATACGTACTCGGAGCTGAGCTGAAAAACGGAGTTAATATTGCTTTTACATTTTATGATATAAACGGCAATGGAAAGTTAGATTCTGGCGATGTAGTTGATATCAGCCAAACAGGAGACGATATCGGCGGAGACTGGGAGAAATACTTATTCTCCTATTATCCATTTACATCAGTCAGAGGGACATATTCTGACTACAACACAAACACAAAGCACAAGTATTCAAGAACAGAGGCACAAAAACAAGCATTTCTGGCTGTAAGAAAACTTCAAACAGGAATTCCAAGAAACTGCTAGCTAATTTTCAAACAGAACCCTAAATTAAAAATGAAGATTTTCTTAAAAAGATTTAAATAATCAAGAATATTTTTAAAAGCAATGAAAAAGAGCGCTCGCAAACACTACTTACTATTAATTGTTTTAGTATTTATTTTTTTATCAACTATATCTTTAGTAAACGCTCCTATATCATTACCCGGAGGATTAGCTGATGAATCTCCAGGATTACTAGCGTACTTGCAATTTGAAGGAAATTTAGAAGATAAAACTTTAAATAATAACGATGGAAAATTAGTTTTTCTAAGAGGGATTTCAACAACGACACAGGCTGTTTACGAACCAGGAAGGAAAGGAAAAGCATTAAAACTTGAAGGCAAATACGCAGTAGAGCTGCCAGACAGAGCAAAAGTAGGAAGTCTTCCCCAGTTCACAATAATGGCATGGGTAAAGCCTGAAGACAGCCTCAGCAAAAAGCAAAATATAAACTATACCCCAATAATATCAGAATATAATAGTGCAGCACCCAGCAGATATATAATGGGAGCAAGGAAAACACAATATTTGTTTAACCCGTACAAATCAGCAGAATTGATAGAATCTTATACTGAAGAATTTGATGGAAAATGGATGCACGTGGCAGCAGTTTACAATAAAGATTCAGGAATAAAATTGTTCATAAACGGCATTAAAGTAAAAACAGATACTGCAAGGATACAAGCAGAAGGACCAGAAGCAGCATACAGATTATTGATAGGAGGAAACGAGGTAGAAGCGGTTCAGAGGTCAGAAATAAGCACTATGAATTTGTACGGAGGACTAATAGATGAGGTAAAAATTTATAATTATGCATTAGGAGATATAAATGTAAAGCAATCAATGGAATTTACATGCAAGTTTGATAGCGACTGCGACGAAATAATAGACGGGAATGACAATTGCAAAGAAATGCCAAATCCCTCACAAAAAGACAGCGATGGAAATGGAAAAGGAGATGCGTGCGAAAATCAATGGACAGAAACTGATTGTACGGATGGATTAGATAATGATTTAGACTTAGCAAAAGACTGTGCTGATGATGACTGCAGAACAAGTGCTGCATGTACAACAAGCGACATTAATTTAGGTCCAGGTTTAAGACCCATAGACCAACCTTTAGATACAGATAACTTTCAACCAGGAGCATGCGAAGAACAAGGAGGCTTAACCTGTGAAACAGAATGCGGAGACTTTTCAGAAGCAGATCCAACATACACTGGAGAAGGATTGTGCTGCCTTGGAATAGCTGATCCAACAATTATAGATGAAACTACAGGAGAACCACAAACTGTAGGGCCTAACTGCGGACCAAAAAGTCCAGCAGCAAACACTTGCGACTATTACGGAACAGCATATGGAGTTGGAGCAGGATTGTGTCCTGGAAGCTGTGCAGAAGAGAGCCAAGATATAACAGAATTCTCTGATGAGGGAGGGAATCAATTATTTGAAACACCTATAGATGCAGTCGAGGGATTTGCCTGTTGCGTGAGTGAAACTCCAGAGCAAATAACATGCCAAAGTGAAGAATTCATATCTGCACTTGGACGTTCAGAAACAGTAAAAAGGACACCATGCATTGATGAAGATGGAGATGGGGAAGGATATTCAACAGTAGAAGCTTCACCGGAATATTTTACAGCAATAGGAATAGATAATGCACAATTAGAAAATGGCAAGTACAATGAACCATGCACAACACTTCCTAAAGGAGACAAAGCAGGAGAGATAGTTCCCTTTGTAGGATACTGGAGTTTGCTGATTACATTCCTAATATTAATCTTATTTTATACAAAACTAAAAACTTTTCAAAAGATTTAAATAATAGTTTATTGCTAAAATCTAATATGAAAGAAAAAAGGATGCATAATTTATTCTTAATATCAGCGTCAATACTAATCTTAGTTGCATTTGCCGTTGGATATGCCATAGCACCAAGTGCGACACCTATAATTACACATGAAGCTAAGGATATAGTAACAAGAAATGCTTTAGGAAATGTAAGAGGAAATGTCAATGATGATATTAATAGTGCCTTATTTGGGACTGGATTATTCAGCATAGCTTATCCACAATTACAGCAACAAATTGCTGAAGTTGAAGCAAGACTTGGTAGAGAAGTAAATTCTAAAAATGAAGATATGATTAAGCTAGCAGAAATAGTAGAGCAGAGAACCGGAAAATCAGGAATTAAGAATGATCTGTTAGCTCATTTTAGAAGATTACAATATTTTGGTTATGGCAGTATATTTGTGGCTACTAATGAAGGAGGGAATCCGCAGAAAGTTGGATTTACTGTCGAATCTAATTTTAGAGCAGAAGAATGTCAGTTAAGAAGTAATAATGGAATTTGGGAAGGACCTAAATTTAATTGGGGTGGGACTGGCGGTGGCCAATATAATTATTATATCGATACTTACAAAAATGAAGATGTTCCAAGTAGACCAGGATGGTATTTCAGTCAGGACTCTTGGCTAGTAGAAGATTTTAAAGATCGCATGTATTTCCCTAATGGAAAACCGCCAAGTGTAATTGCTAGTGGTGATGATTATGAAACTGAGATTAGATGTAAAGCAGAAGGTTCATCAAATTGGTTACCTGCACAGAGAGCAATAGTTCATTGGGGAGCCTGATTTTTTTTCGCAATATTTAAATATCCAAACAAACCAAAATTCTTATCATGAATTTAAATAAAAAAATTGGTGTAATATTCTTGATTCTTGTAATTATTCTATATTCTAATTTTGTAGCTGGTGCAAGTTTTACAGTTAATACAGACTGCGCAGAGTCTAAAACACTATTAAAAATATCGAATGGAGCAGGGGGTAAAACAAACGCCCATGCAGAAACATACAGCAGCGCTACAGGTAGTTATCAAAATAAAATCTGCTATACGGGAACGGCATCTTCCTCAAGAACATGTTCTGGAAACAACGGAATTTTGAAGTTAAGCGCAACAACAAACGCCCATGCAGAAGTATATACAAATAATAATTACGGAACATCAGTTTGCTATGGAGGACTAACCTGCGGGGCAGTAAATGGAGAATGCACAGGAGCAAGCAAATGTGTAGTAAAGTTAAGCGCAACAACAAACGCCCACTTATCAGACTGCACAGACGCGAGTTATCCAGTATCAATATGCTGTAATGATGTAGGACAAGATGTAGATGGAGGTGTAGCTGGAGGAGAAAACACGCGACAAGCCTGCTCAGATAATAAAGACAATGATGGCGATGGCAAGTTTGACTGCACAGATGACCAATGTGCTACACAACAGAATTGCAAATTAACTATTTCAGGAAGAGAAATATGCAATGATAATACAAAAAGAGATGAAGATGACGACGGATATTACAATTGTGCTGATTCAGACTGCAAGAACAGCATCTATTGTGGCGGAACTGAAGGCGGGTCAGTAACAACCCCAATGCAATGGTATAGATATGAAAACGAATTAAAAGGAGTTGGTGGGTTAAATGCATTTCCATATAAAACAACTACAAGACAAATAAACAAGTACGATACAGGAAAAGAAGGAAAAGGGTTATTAATCGACCAGCAAAGTGCAGCAGCTGAACTGGCATCTGGATCTAAAATCGGACATCTGCCAAAATTCACAATTATGGCATGGGTTAAATTAGACTCTTCGAAAGGACAATTAAGCGCTTCAGGATGGTATCCAATAATCTCAGAATATAATGGAAATGTTGAAGGAAAGTATTACCTAGCAATTAAAGACAATCGAGTAGTATTTCACCCTAACAACAACAATAATCTATTTGCAGATGGCACTTTCAATAATGCCTGGACTCATATTGCTGTAGTTGTAAATACAACATCCACAACTGAAGAAATTGCCCTATATGTGAATGGCCAGAAGAAAACAACTAAGGGAGACAATACTTATCCAGGAATTGCAGCAACAGCAGGAACTAATTATGGTGCTTTAGTAGGAGCAACAAAATTTAATGGAAATCCAGATGGATTCTTTGGTGGAATAATTGATGATGTAAAAATTTATGACAATGCACTAACGTTGGGGCAGATAAATACTGCAATGCAGGCAACAGAATATTGTTATGACAATTTAGATAACGATGGTGATGGAGCTAAGGACTGCGGGGATAGTGATTGCAGACGTTTAAAGAATAATTGTGTAATACCTCCAGATAGTGATGAGATAAATTGCAGCAATGAAATAGATGATGAAGGTGGAGATATACTTATAGATTGTGCAGATAGTGACTGCAAAGATAATGTAGCATGTACAGGAACTCCTGGAGACGGAGGCGGGGGCGCAGGCGGAGGATGTAGTGAGAATAGTGATTGCCCAAGCGGGCAGGAATGCTCTTCAGGAAGATGCAGAATACCAGCAAGAGGAGAAGGCTGCTCAACAAACCAGGCCTGTCCAGAAAATAAAATATGTGACATAAGAACAAACACATGCGAAGATTCCCAATGCACAGTAGATGCTGAGTGTGGTGAGGGAAGAACATGCGATTTGGACAGTCATGGAGGAAGATGCTTTGACTGCAATGCAGACAGCGACCATGACGGAACAAATGACTGCGATGATCCATGCTCATTAATAATAGGAGATGACGAAGATGAGTGTGAAGCAAACAGAGACAGATATGCTGTAACATGCGATGACATAGGAGGAGTTGACTGCACAGGAGGAGATTGCATAGGTCACAGCGAAGGTTATGAAAGCACAAGAAGCATACTATGCTGCGTGCCAACACCAGAAGCATCAGCTGGTGAACAAATATGCGCTCCTACAGAAACTTACCTAAGCGCTTTGGGCAGTATTATAAGATTTGAAAAAGGTATATGCATAGATGAAGACGGAGATGGGGAAGGAACTGTGACAGTAAAACCAGTAAAAGAAGGGAGCTCTTTTACTGAATCAGATGCTGAAACTCTTGGAATAACACTAGATCCAGATGGAACATACAAAGAACAATGCACAACAATACCACAGAATTATGAAGGACCAGTAACTCCATTCTTCACATATGGAAGTCTCGTGCTCACGTTATTATTATTAGGAATATTCTATCTATTTAGAAAAAGATAAAATAAATTTTTGAAAAATTTTCAGAAATTTTCCAGATAGATATATAAAGTTCAGAGTCTAGATAAATTTATGGTGGGCAGTATACTTATTAAAAATATAAAACACACTGATATAGACTCAATTTTTCTTCACATAACATTAATTGTAATCTTTATAATGATTTTAGCAGCAACAGCACTCTTATTAGTGAGGCTTAGCGGAGGATGAATATGTCTAAAACAATGAGAACACTAATACTGATTGCCCAGACAGCTGCGTATCTAATAGCTGGCATAATCTTATTTCAGATTATAAAATATTTATTGGGAGGAATATGGCCTATAGAAGAAATAATACTGGCATTTACAATATTTAACCTTACAGCAATTTTTGGGCTGCTGGGTTATATAATTAATATTAACAGCAATTTAAGTAAGAGAATGTCTTCAGTTGATAAAAATCTTCATGGCCATATGGAATGGCACAGAGGAAATGACAATAGAAAGATTTAAAATAAGTACTAAATTACTTCTAGCATGGAAGTTAACATTCTAAAAGAAGAAAAAAACATAATAGAAATAGAATTAAAAGGAGAAAACCACACTCTAGCCAACCTTCTAAGAAGCGAGCTGTGGAATGTTGAAGGCACAGACATGGCAAGCTACAATATCAAACATCCTATAGCGAGCAGCCCAATACTAATCTTGCAGACAAGCAAAGGCAAACCAAAAAAGACACTGCAGGATGCTGTGAACTCAATAAAAGCAAAAACAAAAGAGTTCAGAAGCTTACTGAAAAAATTATAAAATTATTTTCTTAAAATTTTGAAAATCTTCCAGAAATTCTTAGACAAGACCAATAAATTCTAAAGATATAATCTTTAAAGAGGATGAATTCACGGCAATAACTATTTAAATTCTGGAGATAATAAAGCAATAATGAAAAGCAACAGCATGCAAAAATTATTAAACATTCTCGGATTGACAGGAATAGACCTATTGCTGTACAGAGTCATAAGTACATTATGATTAGACTAAAAGACGTACTTAATGGAATAAGCTTAATATTTACCACGTTCTTAGTACTGTATAGGTTTGTTGAAGGCTATGACTTTGTAGAATTATCAGTATATAATCTTTATTTTTTTAACAGAAATAATAACACAAATAATTAGCTTATCAGAAAGATAATTAGTCTACTGTCTAACTGTGTAACCAAAAGTTTAAATAAGCCTATAAATTAATAAGAATAAAATGAGAAAAGAGGAGACAGGAAATTCTGTACTGGCTCTAGGCATAGTTTTAATGCTTTTCTTATTATTCTTATTCTTCAAACCTGGAATAGACACTGCTACAGGATTAACAACACATGATGTTAATATTCTAAGCGTAAATCTGGAAAGAGTGATAAGATATGAAAACGGAAGCATATTAGAAACAAAAGAAGAAATATTTGGATTAGGAGATGAAATCGGGTGCTTGGTTGAATACACAAACAGTAACAATATTGATATAAAATTTCTGGCTAAGGGAGATATTGTCACGGAACCTAGGAAAGAATACAAGAATATAGAAAATACAGCAGACAATAGGACAAATATATGCACCAACAAAAATGGAAACAAATTATGCATTGCAACCTACAAGCCTGAAGAAGAACTGCTTGGAGAATGGCACTGCCAAGCATTAATAGGAGGTGAAGGAAAAACATCAAATGGACTTGAAATGGGAACTTCATTTACACAAGTAAACAATACAACAAATACAAATGTAAGTGCAAATGCGACACAAGTAATTCAGGAATGCTCACCACTATGGGACTGCCAGTGGAGCGAATGCGAGAATGGACAGCAAACATGCGCTTATTTTGACAGGAACAACTGCGAGGATGAAAGCTCAAAGCCACAAGACCTTGCAAACCAATGCCAAGAAACTACTGCCAGCGAAGAAGTAGAAGTACAAAGAGAAATACCTACAGCACAAGTAGATGTAAAAAAGAAAAAAAGTTCCTTGCTTATACCAGTAATAATTGCGGGAGCAGCAGTAATAGGCTCAGGAATATTTTTAGTTGTATTATTAATTAGAAGAAAGAGGAAACAAGCGCAACAACAGACAACAGTTCAGCAAGAACAACAGCCTACAGAACAGAATACAACTCAACAGGCTCAATCGGCTGCCCAACAAGCACAAAGCCAAACTCCACAAACTACAACTACACCAAGTATAAAAACTTATATAGAGCAAGCATTGCAGCAGAACATGCAGCAAGAGCAAATAAAGTCAGAACTTCAAAAAGCAGGATGGAACATGCAGGATGTGGAAAAGGAAATGAACCAGGCACTGCTAAGAAAATTTGTGAATGAGAAAAAACAGCAAGGATTTTCAAAAGACAAGATAAAGGAATCACTAAAAGCAAAAGGATGGAAGGATGAAATAATAGATCAAATATTCAAAGAATTAAACCTCTAACTTCTTTCTGTAAATCTTAACCAAATTCTCTACAATATCAATGCCAACATATCCAGAAACCAAGCTTAATGCGTAATTAGAAGTTACAACCAAAGACACAAACATGCCGACAAAACCAGAAACTAGAATAGTTACGAGAAGATAACTCGGCTTGAATTTTGTCTTATGGTTAATTCTGTAATGCTTCAACAAACCAAGCAAGGCCCTCGTAATTCCACCAAGCAGGCCAAACAAAGCGAACTGGATCAAAGACATATCTCAATTTTAGATGTGCATGCTTATATTATTTTTGGTCATACAAAAATTTAAATATTAATTGTAATGGTAAAATGCTGGTGAAAGCAGAAATAAAGAACATTGAAAGAGAAATAAAAATTACACTAAACTTCATAGAAGAGGCAATTATATCCTTAATAAAAACTGCAGCCATAATAAAAAGAAAATTGGGCGACAGAAGTTATCTTGTTACTTCCACGAATGAAGACTTTGTTATTATAATCACAATATGCGACAGTTTGTTGGGGGAACTTGATAGTCTTGAAAGAAAAGTTCCTATTCAAAACAAGCCATTTGTTGAAGGCATGAAGGAAAATGTCAAAGGATTGAAGAAGCTGTCAAGCAACTGGAAAAAAACTGATGATGAGAAAGACAGGAATACAATTGCGGGAAGTATACTCAATTCAATACTGACATACCTAGAAATGATTATAAATTCATATTCAGGATTAGGCAGAAGCAAAACCAGCCTAGAAAAAGAATTGAAAAAGCTTAAATAGAAGTTTTCTAAAAAAATAGTATGGAAAAAAATGGGCTGAATGTAGTATTTAAGAGCCTAACAGTTTTATTTGTTCTATTGCTCTTGCTCGTAGGAATAAACTTAGTGAGCGCATCAGTAACAGGATATTCTGTTTTTGATATACCAACAAGATTTATTTCTCTTCCTGGATTTGGAGGAAGCGCTCCTTCTGGCACTCAATTACCAGGCGCAGGAGCTCCAAGATCCACACTTCCAAGTACTCAGCAAGGAGACTATTTCTTGTGGATGAAATTTGAAGACGGACTAAAAAATACAATATCGGGAAATGTTGCAGGATCTGCATATGAAGGAAAGCAAGTAACAAGAGTTCCAAGACCAGATGACCAAAACAACAAAGCACTGTCAATACAATTGCCAACTTCAGGCGCTGTAAAATTACTAGAAAGTAATAAAGTAGGGCATTTAGAGAAGTTTACAATAGAAGTTGATGTTTACTTACAGAGCAGCAAAGGAAGGATAACAGGCCAAAATAACTATTACCCAATACTAAGCGAACATAAAGCAGGTGTTGAAGGAAGATATTTTTTAGCAATGAACTCAAGGGAAATACTGTTTCACCCTAATGTAGGTGTTGATAATGTTGTCTATAGACTTGGGCAAGGCACATTTGAAAATAAATGGACAAACATAAAAGTGGTTGTTGACAGAACTGCAACAGAAAAAGTAAGATTATATATTGATGGAAAAAAAGTTGCAGCAGGAAGAAAATACGAACAGCCAACAACATCATCAACAAGCTATGAAATGCTTCTTGGAGCCAGAGCACAACAAGAGGCAGATACACAATACTTTGGTGGGCTAATAGACAATCTAAAACTATCAAGAAAATCCTTAGCTCAAGCAGATGAAGAAGACATAGGAGAAGTTGCTGAACAAGACTCTACTGCAGAAGTAACAGTAACAACAGATACAAAAGCAGAAACACCAACAGGAACAGTAGACTTATCAGTAGGCTCAAATTTCTTTGCGAATTTAGGAGATCTAAAGACAGTTTTGCCTACAAAGACAGAAACAACTATTGAAGAAGCTGTTGAAGTTTCTCTTCCTACAGGAATGAAAACACTTCCAGCAGGGACAAAAATTAACCTGAATGTAGGAACTCTAGTGCCACCTCCAACAGAAGCAGGCTCAAAAATAGCAATATCATCTGAGATTTTATTAAAAGCACTCACCGAGGCAAAAACGCCGAGCGGGGAAATAGTCAAACTTCCTGCAAGTACTAACTTAAAACTTCCAGCAGGGACAAAAATTCTAATACAAGCACCTAAAATTCCTGTACATATACAAGTTCCAATTAGTGTAAAAACACCTCAGGGAATAATTGAATTACCTGCAGGAACTAGAATACCTTTAACCTTAGGTAATCTAAAGACCACTCCAAAAGTCAAAGTTCCGCTAGGAATACTAAAAGGTGGAGGGTCTAAAGGTGGCAAGAAAACACACAGTGTGGATGATCTTATCGGACTACAAGACTTTGTGAAGAAAAACAGTTTATTATCTATTTATACTACAGAAGGAAAAAAATGTACGGATGTTTGTAAAACTGTTGGAGACGAAAACCCTGATAAATCTATAACTTATAATTGCATTGCTTCTTATGAAAGTACTAACGGAAATCATAAACCTTGTGACAACACTGTACCTGCTGCTAGAACTTGCATATGCAGTCCGACTAAAAGTACAAGCAGTACTACGTCTATAACATCAACGAAATTACCTACAGCCCCTATAAAATTACCTGCTGGATTTAATTTAGGACAATAATGAAATTTTTAAAATTATTCCCAGTACTAATATTTCTAATATTAAATCTTTTTTTAGTATCTGGTACTGTAAGCGTAACAACAACATGCACTGCTGACAAAACAGTAATGAAACTTTCTGACAAAGCAGATGCACATGCGAGCAAATGGGATTATACAAGTTATTCCTATTATGTGTGTAACAGCGAGTCGACAATAAATCCTCATAGCTGTACTGGAAACAACTTAGTTCTGAAACTATCTTCAGAATCAGATGGCCATGCAAGCGCGCCAGACTCGAGTAGCAGTGATCCTATAAGTATATGCTACAATGGCTTTACTTGTGCCTCAAGGCAGGGAAGCTGCAACCAAGACGAAAGTTGCATAGTAAAATTAAGCCAAAGTACAGATTCGCATATTTATTCATGCTCAAGCACCGCAATAAGTTTATCAGTATGCTGCAAAGGCGAATCACAGACACCACAACAACAAGAACAAACTCAAACACAAAGTCCATCTTCTGGAGACAGCGGTTCTGGAAATGCAGGGAGTCCTGGAGGAGGCGGTGAAAGTGGTAGCAGAGGAGCTGAAGGTGATACAGGATCAATTTACCAACTAGAAGACTGCACAGACGGGGTTGACAACGACGGTGATGGAAACTCTGATTGCGATGACTCCAAATGCCAATCCAGCCAAGTTTGTATAGGAACGCCAGAGGAACCGCAACTAGGAGGAATAGATGCACCACAATTTGGATCAAGTGGGGAAGAAACATTCTCTGAAGATACACCAATAGAAGCTGAAGAAGAGAAATCAAATCTCACATTATATATTATAATAGGAATTATATTATTGCTAGTAATTGCAGGAGTATTATTATACTTCTTTAAATTCAGAAAGAGGAAGGAAGAATTACTACAGTCTAAGAACCAAATGTAAGATACATTTAAATATTCGCTGACAAGACTTCTCAAAATGAGAATAAAAACTGGGCTAAAAAAAATATGGCACTTCATATGGGAAGATGACAGCATACTAAGCTGGCTAGTAAATATAGTGTTAGCATTTATACTGGTAAAATTTATCATCTATCCAGGACTAGGCTTAGCTTTAGGAACAACGCATCCAGTAGTTGCAGTAGTCTCAAGCAGCATGGAACATGAAGTAGAAGGCTTTGACTTCTGGTGGTACAGCAACAAGGACTTTTACATCAAAAAAGAAATCAAGAAAGAAGATTTTGAAAAATACAAATTCAAGAATGGATTCAACAAAGGAGACTTGATGGTGTTAAAAAAAGCAAAAGAAATCAAGAAAGGAGATATAATTGTATTTAGAGGAGATGCAAAAGAGCCTATAATACATAGAGTTGTTGATGTATCAAATGCAACTTACCAGACTAAAGGAGACAATGGAAAGACAAACAAACAATCAAGACCAGATGAAATAGAAATAACAGAAGACAGGCTGGTGGGAAAGGCTATTTTTAGAGTGCCATACTTGGGCTGGATAAAACTAATTTTTGTGGAAGTAATAAATGAAGCGCTAAGATAATTTTAAATGACAAAGAATATAAATTGATGTCCTTTGCAGAGGTAAGAAGAAAAATGTTTTGCCCTACATGTAATAATTTACTGATGCCCAAAGAAGGGAAAATGGAATGCTCATGCGGATACAAGAGCGAAGAAACAAAACTCAAAGACAAAAGAAAGAAGGAAGAAAAAATAGCTGTAGTAGAAAAACAAGAAAACCTTCCGAAAATGAAAGCAGACTGCTCTAAATGCAAAAATAATGAAGCTTACTTCTGGACACTACAAACAAGATCAGGAGACGAGCCAGAAACAAGATTTTTTAAATGCGTAAAATGCTCCAATGTGTGGAGAGAATACTAATTTCTATTACTAAAAGATTTACAAGAAAAATGAGGCAAAGCTTATTAATTCTATAATTAATAGAATTGATTATGAAAACAAGACAGAAAAATCTAATTTTAATAGGAGGCGTCATGGGTGTAGTTTTAGGTATGACAGTAATAATTCCTTCAATGATCAAAGGAAGTCTTTTAGTTTCTATATTCGGAGGAATTATGCTTATGCTAGGCTTTATATTAATTGCTATAGCTTTCGGAGATTAAAATGGCAGGATCAGATATAATCAAGAAGAACCTTCTAGATTTAGAATATAACAAGCTATTACAATACCAACATAATATGTAAAAAGTATAATTATTGATGTATTAATAATATACTGTAATAGCTTCTATCACAAAACAAATTGATTATACAAATTTTGTGCAGTTAACTATAATTTTTATTATAACTTCATTTATATCTGTAATACTCCTCTTTTTGATATTTACACTTGATAGAAAATTAGAAATTCTGGCAAAGAAAATAATGGAACTAAATATTTAGTTTACAAATATTTATATACTAGTTTTTGACTAAAGAGAATATGGCAGCAGAAGAGGTGCTACAACAAGGACTAATTTTTATGCCTGCTCTAGCATTGGGAATAATCCTAGGATTATATGAACTAATACTAGTACACAGAGATGAAAATTTCAGAGGAAGCCACTGGTTTGGGCATGGATTACATGCAGTAATATTCATGATTGTAGCTTTATTCTTTGTGTTCAACACAGACTATTTTTTACAAATAACTGGACTTGGAGAAAAAGGATGGCCTGTAATAAGCAACCCCTGGGCTGTAAGAATAATAATAGGACTAATACTTAACATAAAAATGCATGCTGTATCTGCAGTAATTAAAGGCGGATTGAGAGGAAGCATGACAGGCGGAATGGCAGAACACTGGACACACACCACTATTGTTTCAGCACTAGTAGTCTTGGCTCCACTATACTGGCCACTAATAGCGCAGTTCCTACCTGAATGGGCTGGAGGAACAGCTGTGCCTGTGCAGAATAACTAACTTTTACTTTTTTGATAAACCAAAGAAATTATAGACATGACAATGTATGCAAATATAAAAATTGAAACCAGACTTATCCAAAAGCCTACATTATTAAAAGAGTAGTTAAGACATTCTGTATATCTGGGTTGTACACTTCCAAATTTATAAGTTCTAAGTTTGGCACAAAATCCACTAAGAAAAATAAATAAAATTCCAATAATTAATACAACACCAATCTTAAACTTAGTAAAACTAAAAGCACTTTTCAGCTCCAAGCAAATCAAGCCTCCTCTAATAAAATATCTTTACTTAAATGCTTGCTCGCGTTAAGAACTTCAATGTCTAACAATTTTTCATTTTTATCAAAGTCTAGAATTATATCATCATTTAATTGCAATGTTTTCTTTGCTTCACCCTCCTTTATATCACTGACTATATAAATATATACAGCATCAGCTTCCTTATCATATTCTATTCTCATAATCATATTATAGTTATTATCCTTATGTAATTTTCTTTTTCTTCATATACAATTTTAATTTTCCTATTATGAATTGTTCTTAGGACGATACACCTACCATCTTTTCTTCTAGTTATCGATTCAGGATGCAAAATTACTTCTTCTATTTCTTCATGCCTGTACTCTCTTTGTTTTCTTCTTATTTCTGCGTGTTCTAAATAAAATATATCTTTCATTCATGATAATGTCAGTTTAAATTTAATAATTCTTATCCTAATTTTCTTGAAAGATTTTCATTAATCCCAGAAATTCCTGTTTTATTATATAAGTTATATCAAATAAAAGTTTAAATACCGCACGAAAAACTGTAAAACAGCCATGAAACTAACTCTCACAGAACCAAGATACCTAAAGGACAGCATCCTGATCATTTCTGAACTTGTGAACGAAGTAAACCTAAAATTCTCCAAAGACAAAGTAGAACTGATAGCAATGGATCCTGCAAATGTAGCAATGGTAGTGTTTAAGCTGCTAAGCAGCGCATTCTCTGAATACAATATCAAGGAAGAAAGAGTAATAGGAATAAATCTTGTGAACCTGACTCAGATACTAAAAAGAGTCAAGCCTACAGACATACTTACATTAGAATTAGATGATGACAGAAACAGGCTGAGAGTAATAATAAAAGGAACAACTACAAAAAGATTTGAGCTAAGCTTATTAGATATAGATGAGAAAGAACAAAAAATGCCCAGCTTGAAATTCAGCGCAAGGGTAGAGACAAATACGTTAATGTTCAACGACACAATAGAAGACATGGATATAATAGGAGACAGCCTCAGCTTGCAAGCTGCAGACTCAAGTTTCATAGTAGAATGCGAAGGAACTGTAAGCCACGGAAGAGTAGAAATAAACAGCGATGAAGAAACAAATGTCGATGCAGGCGGAAAAGCAGTAAATGCAAGGTACTCAATAGAATACATGAAAAAGATCATCAAGGGCGGAAAACTAACAAACATGGTAACATTGGAATTTGGACAAGACTATCCTCTTAAAGCGGAATATAAAATTCTAGACAAATTAAACCTGCAGTTTATATTAGCTCCAAGAACACCAACAGACTAATTAATCTGAATTATTTTATTTTTTCATGAAATCAATAAAAATTTCTTATATACTATTAGCTGTATTTATTCTTCTATTAAGCTTCATGTTTTATATTTATAATATAAATTCTTATGAAAAAGAATTTTCTAAAAACAATGCATATGAAAAATACAACAAAACATTTGTAGATGATGTTGGCAAGAACTTAATTAACTATTTTAAATCCAATGAAGAACTCGGAAACTACTATAGCCAAAGAGAAATATTGCATCTTGAAGATGTAAAAAATCTGATAAGAAAAACTTTAACCTTATTTTATATAACATTTACATTCTTGCTACTTTCATTTATTTATCTCGCTACAAGAAAATACTATAATGAATTATCAAAAATACTAATATATGGAGGAATAATTTGTATTTTGTTAATATTTTTATTTGTAATTCTCTTTTTCATAGATTTTAATTCAAGCTTTATAAAATTCCATGAAATATTCTTTAACAATGACTTATGGATACTGAGCAGCGAAAGCCTATTAGTGAACCTATTTACAGAGGAATTCTTCTTTAATATTCTAAAAAAAATCTTGATAACTTCCATAGTATTTTCACTAATATCAATAACTTCTGGCATAATTATTCAAAAAGCTTATAAATCTACTTCGGCTAAACAATAAATATGCATAAAAAAAGAGGGCAGGTAAGCACATTCATAATAATAGGCCTTGTAATCTTATTTGTATTTATACTAATATTTTTTCTAAGAGACCAAATAAGGGAAAAATTCAGAGCAGCAACAAACACAGAAGAATACCTCAACTCCCAATTAAGCCAAATAAAAAAAAATGTTGACTCATGCATAGTAAAGGAAACAGACAAAGCAACAAAAATTCTGGGAGAAAGTGGAGGATACTTCAACCCTGCAGATTACGTAAGTTATTATGGAAAAAGAGTCAGCATATTGTGCTCTAACATAGAAAATGAAAAAAAATGCAATGCAAAACCTCTAGACCTAGAAGAAGTAAACTCAAGACTTAGTGACTATTTAAAACCTAAAATAAAAAACTGCATAAACTTAAGCCCATACAGAAACAAAGATTACACTCTTACTTCAGGAGAATTTGAATTAACAACAGACATAAAACCTGATTCAATACTTGTCGAAGTAGAGTATCCAATAACATTAACATTAGAAAACAGCGAAGCAAAAATTTCCCAATTCAAAAACAAACTTGAAATACCACTCGGACAAGCAGTAGTACTAGCAAATACTGTAATAAGTGAAGAAGCGAACAAAGGAGCGTTTGATGTAATGGTTGCGAGCCTGCTATCAAGAGGTAGCTTTACAATAAGAGAAAGAAAAAGCTACCCGCACAAGATATATGTAATAGACTTTTGGAACGGAAAGTACATATTTAATTTTGCAATAGAAGGAGAAGAATAATGAGGCTAGCGAAAAGCGATGGTCAAAAAAAAGCTGTGGCTGGATTTGAAATTTATCTAGTAATTAGTTTGGTTTTCTTACTTTCAATGAGCTTAAATTCACAACAAGTACAAGCTAATCCAGGACAGGAGCCTAGCGAAGTTGTCTCGTGCTGCAAAAAAGCGAAAACAGGAGAGTACTGCGTTGATGGAATATCTACAGAACAATGCGAAGAAGGATATGCAGGAGGGGTTAACTGCGCAAGTGCAGCAAACGGATGCAATAACAGGGGATGCTGCAGCGTGAATAACCAATGCACAAAGGGAGTAATACAAGCAGCCTGCCAGGGAGAATATTACCCAAACGAAGAATGCAATGTAGAACAATGCCAGCCAAAATGCTGCGTTCTAGGAAACAGCTGCGGATTAACCACTGAAGAAAATTGCCAAGAATTAGGCGGTACAGTAAACCAAGATACAACAGATATAATAAGCTGCAACAGAGTATGCGAAACCAAAACAAAAGGATGCTGCAAAACAGAAGACAAGTACGAGTATGCGTCAGGAGACAGTTGTCAGGGAGAATTCTTTTCAAATCAGCCATGCAAAAGAGTAGAAAACTCAAACTGCAATGAAAATAACCCAGCTATAGGATGCATAGGAAACGATCTATACAGCTATAATTCCTGCGGAGACCAAACACTAGTGAAGAAATGCGACAGTAGGCAAGGGGAAATATGTAGTGACAAAGATGGTGATGGGAAGTTTGCGTGCGAGGATATGAATTGTCAAGCGACTTGGGACAACCCATTGGTGGATGAGGATGGAGATGGAAACTTAGCAAACGACGGAAAGGCAAGAAAACAAGGAGAAAGCTGGTGCGAGTATCAATCTGCAGTCGGGCCTGGCATGGATCTTCCGGGAACAGCACACTACCTTCACAGCTGCGTAAATGGAAAAGAAGAAGTAAAAATGTGCGGGCAAGGAAAAAGAGACCAGATATGTGTTTACTTTGATGTTGATGAAAGCAACAATTACCCATTCTTTTCTGGCGAAGGAAAAGTTGCGCAATGCATAGATAATGAATATGAAAGCTGCATAGCATGCAATGATATTTCTTTGGATCCTGAAAAAAGAGAAGAAGCTGGACAGACAGACACAAGAGCAAGCTGCTGCCAAAAAGCAGGACTATGCCAATGGATGGGCGTTGGAAAAACCACAGAATTAGAAGATGTTGGAGGCTTGGAATTTATTTATGTTCCAGACACTAGAATAATTTCGTTTTTAGACAGAAGTTATGCGTCTCCTGATTTTTTGAGCAGAAAAGAAAAAGATTTACTAAAGACTACTGGAAAAATATATATATTCGATAAAGAGATACAGGGCAAACTATCAGACACTACACTATTATTTACTAGTGAGGAAAAAACAGAGCACAACAAGAGTCTTGGAGAAGCAAGAGTTAGTGATGAAGAATGGAATGAAGAAGACCAAATAGCTTACACTTACACATTAAAGCTAGATACATTAGCAACTAAATTTTATGATGTAAATATTACTTACGGAAACGTAAATGAATTTTTAGTGAGTTTTGAAATGCCTGCAACTTCAGAAGAACAAGGCACATGCTTACCATTAGTACCTCCAGGAAACATTCCACTAAAAACTTTAGATAAAGAAAATTATAGGACAAGTATAGAAGAAGCTGATGAATTATGCGGAAAAGCAGGCCTAGAGAAAATTCCAGTCGGATGGAGAGAAGATTTATGGGACGATGACTGGCACTGCAAAAAGAATTGTGATGTATATCCTGAAAGAAACAGATCATTACTGTACGGACAAAATTATATCTGTAACTCCTATGGAGACTGCGGGGCAAAGTGGAACTTAGCACAAAAATGGTCAAGCCAGGCATATTATTTTGATTGCGGAGACCTTGATGATACAGACCAGAGCAGAGAATGCAAAAGAAAAAAATATTTCATAGACACGCCTCCGCAGGAATTTAACTTTGAAAAATACAAGAACGCATGGAAAGGGCTATATTTTGGTAAATTGGATATAGACTTTAATTATTATAATTATGTCGGAAATTCTAACCTCAAACTTGCAGGAGGCATAGCTACATTGATAGGTTTTGGTGCTGTTTCTGTGTTCCTTGCGGTACCGATAGCAATTGCTGCAGTTGGTGTTGGTGGTGCTGCAGGAGCATTAGTAGGCTTGGCATCTGTTGGAGCTGCTTTTGGAGTTGTTGGGCTTACTATTGTTGCTTTAGTTATATTATATGTAGGTGTGGAGTTAATATATGAAGCATTTAGAAATTCCGAAACAAGATATTCAGGTACTGTCTGTGAATCATGGAAGGCACCAACACAAAATGAATGCTGGAAATGCCACACCTTCAGCAATGAAACAAGAGACCATGAGACATGCGATTACGGAAGCGAAGAATGCGGATTACTTCCTGCAATAAAAACAGGACCAAGTGATGGGTATTCATGCACGCCACAATTATGCTCAAGCCTAGGTAAAGACTGCTTATGGCAAGAAAGCGAAGTAGGACCAAGATGCATAGAACAAAGAGAAAGGGATGTAAACTCACCAATAATAAAAGTCAAAGAAACAAAATATGTATGCAACGCTGAAGGAACATGCGGAGAACAGACAGGAGATAATCCTTCGGGAATACAAGGAACAACAGAAATAACAGGAGAGATAAAACCGGGACATACTATCGTCTTGCGGCTGGAGACCATAAATCCGGCAGACAATGGAGCAGATCTAACGAAATGCAGATACACATTTGAGCCGCAAAAACCATACGAAGAAATGGAAGACATTGGAGACGGACTAAGCTTTGAACATAACATAGAATTCAATTCAATAGAACCAGGAGAAAAAGAATTGTATATTGCATGTGAAGACATAGTAGAGAATCGTAATGAAGATAAATATCTTATGAAGTTCAAAGTTGCAGAATATCCAGACATAGCAGCTCCAATAATAAGGGAAGTGCGAACAGCGAATGGTGTAGGTGGATGGACAATAAACGAAGGACAGAAAGAAACAGCATACGTCGGCTACGGACAAGGAACAATAGAACTTGAATTAGTGCTTAATGAAGAAACACCATTAAACGGATGCAAATGGACAAACTCAAGCGCAAACGTAGAATTTGAAAACATGAACAAATACTTTTCATGCCAAGAGCCAAGTGACATAACAATTCCTTATTCATGCAAAGGCCAAATAGAAGTACCGGAAGAAAAAACAGGAGAGAACAAAGAACACAAAGTGTGGTTCAGATGCATTGATGTTCAAGGAAACAAAGCACTGCAGAGCATTCCACAAGAAGGATTCAAAATAAAAAGAACAGAAGCACTAAACATAACAGAAATGAAATGCTTGGGACAGTTCTCAGAGAAGTGCGAAGGAACAATTTACGATCCCAAAGTAAATCTAAAATTAACAACAATCGGAGGTGTGGACGGAACATCTGACTGCAAATGGGACAGAGGAGAAGGAGAAGTGGAATTTTTCAAAGGACAAGGAACAAGCGAACATGAGCAGCCGGACTACCACCTAACGCCTGGCGACAACAGACTGGTATTTAGGTGTGTAGATAAGGCAGGAAATATAGCAACGCAAGAAGCAACATTCAAGCATGAAAAAGATGTGACCGCACCGAAGATAACAAAGATATACCAAAACAATGGACAACTTACAATAGACACAAATGAATATGCAACATGCAAATATACTGCGATGCAAGAAGAGAACATAGACTACAGCCAAGAAGGAAACGAACTGCTAAGAGAAAACAATGGAATGAAACACACATTATCCTTGCAAAACAATTACTACAAAGTAGGCTGCATAGACAGATTTGAAAACGTGGTAGGACCATTCAACATTTATGTAGAAAGCACATCATAAAAACATTTAAATACAAAGCCGAGGAGACTATAAGCATGAGTAAAAGAGGGCAGGTAAGCACATTCATAATAATAGGAATAATACTAGTAATTGTTGTAGCTTTAATATTCTTTACAAGAAAACAAACAGGCATAGGAATACCGGCAGCAGAATTCTTAAGCGACAAACTAAAGCCCATAGAAAGAGATCTAAAGACTTGTGTTGATAAACAAGCAGATACAACTGTAAAAACATTTTTGGAACAAGGAGGAGAATTCTTCCCAAATTATTACGTTCAATACCAAGGAAAAAAAGTGAAAGTATTGTGCAAAAATATTCCTGGAGATGACAAGTGTTTAAATTATTTGCCGCCACTGAATATAATGGTAGATGAATTGAATACGAGAATGCAATTAGAGATAGACAAATGCGTAAACAAAAATTTGTTAAAATCTGAAACTCTTGGAGGATACGATGTTGTCGGTGGGTTACTTACGACAAAAACTGAGGCTACAGGAAGCGGGTTGCTAGTCACTGTAAATTACGATGTTGAAATAAGGAAGGGAGAGGAAAGCACGAAACTTGGAAAAGTAAACAAAGTATTAGATATTCCATTGAAAGAATTATATGATGTAAGCGTAGATATTGTGAACAGCGAGGCACGCTTTGGGTTCTTTGAACAATTATTTTACATGCTCAATAAAAAAGGAAAGTACATAATAAACATAGACAAGCCATTTCCCCATAAAGTATACAAAATTAATAAAAATGGGAACAAGCATGAATTCTGGTTTGTAGTTGAAGGTGAGCCATCATGAGCGGAAAGAAACGGCTAGCGAAAGGCGTTAAACGAATTGCGCTACTTGAGATGTTTTTAATAATTAGTATTGCTTTTACTATAAGTTTTAGTATTAATGCGCAGGAAGTATATGCTGATACTGTTTGCTGCGAAAAAACAGTAGACAATCAATACTGCCAGACTGTTGATTCAAGTTTGTGTGCGCAAGGATCTGCGAGAGCACCAACAAGCTGCGAACAAACAAGCTTCTGCAAATCAGGATGCTGCGCTGGAGTTGGAGGATACTGCTACAATAACTACCCAAAAGCACTATGCGAGAAACAATATGGAGGAAGCTACAGCGAAGATCCGAACTGCGGAGTAGCGGAATGCAAATCAGGATGCTGCGTGATAGGAACACAAGCTTCATTGCTAACAAAAAACAGATGCATAGAAGAAACAAGCAAATTTCCGGATCTTGAAGTAGACTTTAGAGAAGGAATACAAGATGAAGCTAGCTGCGTCGACATTGCAAGAACAACAGAAAAAGGATGCTGCGTAAAAGATAACGGTTGCAGCTACGGCACGAAAGCGGAGTGCGGAAGTACGACAAGTGTCAACGGCACTGGATTCTATAAAGATAAATTCTGCAGCCAACTACAAGGACTTTGTGATTGTGCGCCAGCAGACAAGTCGACAGGCGGAAAAGGAAATACAATGTGCCTGCCAAATGATGATAGTGTATACTGGAAAGATTCTTGCGGGAATGCAGAAGGCGTAAAGGAAAAATGCAATTACAATCAAGGAACACTTTGTGGGGACAGCGATAAGGATGGAGTATTTACATGTGAAAGCCTGAAATGCGAAGGACAGGGAGTGTCAAAGGACAGGAGTAATGATCTGAGCGTCAATCTAGAGAATTATCACGGAACAAATCCTTCTGAACTAAAAGCAAATGAACTACTAAATGGAGAAAGCTGGTGCCAAGCAGACAGCAAAGAACAAGACGACAACTTATTATTCGGAAGAGATACTGTAGGCTCAAGATACTATAGGAGTTTGTGCATCAACGGACAGGAGCTTATTGAGCCGTGCAAAGATTTCAGGCAAGAATTCTGTTATTCAGCATCTGTTGATGTTCCTACAAAAGATGAAAGAGGAAATGCGCTAAGAGGCGGGAGATATACTGAAGCAAGATGCTTGAAAAATGAATGGCAATCTTGTATTGATTCATGCAATACTGCTGATTCTTTTACAATGGGCGAAAGAGAATACAAAGAAGCAATTGAAAAAGACTTACAATGTTGCGAAGACAGAACAAAAAGAGACTGCAGATGGACAGGAAATAAATGTGTGCCTGCAGTAAGTCCTGGAGCAAAATTCTGGGAAGGAGAAGGAGCAGATGTTTGCGGCAAAGCTAATTTAGAATGTACTGCATTTTTTGTATGCGGAGGATGGAACAGATTGTTTGGATTGTGTGGGGGAGAAGAAGAAGTTGGAGCAAGCGCTGCAGTTTCTGGTGCTGGAGCAGCAGGAGCAGCAATAGGAGCAGGAATTGCTACAGGAGGAGCAATAATACCAATAGCATTATCAGCAGCATTGGCAGCTACACTAATTGGATTAAAAGAAGGTGTTAAAGGTGGAAGCGGCTGGAAACTTGTTCATGGGGAAGAATGCTTCAGCCAAGACTATCTACAAGCAGCAAATAATTTATGCAGAAGCTTTGGGGATTGCGGAACAGATTATAATTATTTAATAGATGATGATAAAGTACCAACGAATTTAAAACTGACAAAATATGGATTTTTCAATACTGAATTTACAGACGGAGAATTAGCAGGTGCTGTGAAGGATGAGGTAGATGAAGGAAAAAAAGAAAAAGAGTTATATTATAAATTTGGAAAAGACAAAGATGAAGTTCCTGGAAACTTAAGTGATAACCCTAGTTGGGAGGAAGGGAAAACCTTCTTGAATTTCGGAACTGTAGACAAGAAAGGTAGAACTAGCAAATATTTGAGGGCTTTATATTTTGGACAGGAAGAAGGAGGACTAGGCAATCACATATATGGAGCTGCCGTTCCATTAGTTGGAAGCATAGGTTTGGGAGTACTTGCTCATGCTGTTGCTGGTCAAGGATTCTTAACTAGCTTAGGAGTTGGCTTGGGAGCAACACCACATGGCTTATTGATAAGAGGAATTTTTGGAGCAATATTTGGAGGAGAAGCAATATTTGGGAAAGGGGTTACTGGAATTGTGAGTGAAGCAAGTGTTGATGATCTATTAGTTAAAGAAGCAAATGCAATAGCAGGAGAGGAGGGGGGTAAAATAACAACTAAAAAAGCTGCTGAAGAATTGATAAGTAATACTGCTCAAGCTGCTGCTGACGTCGAACTTGCTACTGCTCAACAAGCTTTTTCTCAAGCTGCTGCTGAGCATGGTGCTAATCTAGCTAAAGAAGCGATTTCTGAAGCGACACAGAATGCCTTATTACCAGATTCATCACAAACTGTTACCCAGGCCATTCAAGGTATACAAGGACAAACTTTGAATAGTGTTAATGCTTTTGGGCCCTCTGCTAAAGCCAGTGCTGAAAAGGTCTTCCAGGATGTTCTTTCAAAGACAGGGCCTGCACGAACTAAAGATTTGGCTGGTCGAGAGGCTTATAAAATTGTTGGAACTGGTGATGTTCCTATTACAAGAGTGGCTAATTCTAATGAAGCATTCGAAGTAGCAGATTCTGCATTAACTACTGCTCGGAATAATGTAAAAGATGCTGGGAAAAAAGCTGTTGAAGGGTTAACCCAAACAGCAAAAGAAGCAGGTAAAGAACTAACTAAAGCACAAGTACTAACTGCAATAAATGCAGCAATGTGGGCATACTCAATATACCAACTAGGAGATACACTATTAGAAAAAACACAAACTCAGACAATAAAAACAACATGCCAGCCATGGCAAGCACCAGCAGTAAAAGTAGGACAAAAAGATCAATGCGAAAGATGCAATCCGGGATACGGCGACTACTTGGACAATGAAAAAAATCCTAAGGATGTAAGAGCACTCAAAGCGTGCAGCGAATACCGTTGCAAGAGCCTAGGAGTAAGCTGCGATCTAATAAACAAAGGATCAGAAGAAGAGAAATGCATAAGCCTATCGAAGTATGATGTAAACAGCCCAGTAATCAAGCCATGGAAAGAAGGATTCAGCAAGGAACTAAGAGACAAAATAAAAGAAACAAACACAGGATTCAAAATAGAAGGAGAAATACCAATCTACGAGAGATTCGTAACTGGACTAAGAACTGACGAGCCTGCACAATGCAAGATGAGCTTCCAGCACAGCAAAAGATACAATGAAATGGAAAACATTTACTTCATGAGCAACACATTCAAGTACTTCCATGTGCAAGAAATGTTCTATCCTGCATCAAAGAACATAACAAATGAAGGACTGAAACTAACAGGCGGGGGAGACTACAAAGTATATGTAAGATGCCAAGATGCAGTAGGAAATGCAAATGAAAAAGACTACGTAATAGAATTCAAAATAGCAAAAGAACCAGACCTGACTGCACCAACTATAATTGGAACAAGCATAGGAAAAGATACATACTTAACACATGGAACAGACCAAGTAGATTTAACACTATTTGTAAACGAGCCAGCAGAATGCAAATGGAGCTTGACACCATTAGATTACAGCGGAATGCAAGAAACAAACAAGTGCACAGCGTCAAGACTAAACTCATTAGGATTGTATGAATGCCAATACGCAGGATCTGGAGTTGGAGGATCAATAGGGCCAGCAATCACAGGAATAAAATCAAAAGCAGGAGAAACAAAATTTGCATATTTCAAATGCCAAGACAAATCAGAAAAGAAAAACTTCAACAAAGAAGCATTTAGGATAACACTAAAAGGAAGCGACCCATTAAAAATAGACAACAGCAGCATAGAACCTAAAGGGACAATAAAGACAAGCAGAGACCAAGCAAACGTCACATTGAAATTAGCGACAGTGGGCGGGGCGGAGTTAAACGGAAGGGCAACATGCAAATACACGCAACAAGAAAGCCTGAAAGAAAACTTAGCAGCAATGACTCCTTTCCTGAATACAAACTCCAGCCTGCACACACAACCATGGGAGCCGCCAACAGGAAGACAAGAAATATTTGTTGGATGTCATGATCTAGCAGGAAATGCAAACTTCACAAAAATAGAATTCACAATAGAACAGGATGTAACAGCACCAAAAATAACCAAAGTATACAACGATGAAAGCCTGCAGCCACCTTTGTTTACAGTTGAAGTAAGCGAGAAAGCAACATGCAAAGACAGCACAGAAGGAACATTTGAATATGAAACTGAAGGAAACCTAATGACAAGAGATGGAAACGTGCACAGAACAAGCACTCCTGGATCAAATTTGTATTATGTTGTGTGCAAGGATGAATTCGGAAACCTGATGGAGCCTGCAAGAGTACAGTTTGCTTAGTTGATTTATTCAGAATTATCTTCTAGCATCAAAATTTAAATTATTCACTTTTTAACAGCCATTTATATGCAGGAATAACTTCTATATCGCCGAATTTCTTTTCCAAATCTAATGTTAATATAATGCCTTTCCTGATATTAAACTTTTTCATTGCTTCTTTAAGACCAGTCAGTTCTCTTTCTAAATTATTATCATTTAAATTATAGCATACCTGTATAGCCTTAATTATTTTATCTTTCTCTTTAATAATAAAATCACACTCGTATTTTTCTTTATAATAAAATATTTCCTTAAATCTTCTTTTTAATTCCAACATTATTACATTTTCAAAAAGTCTTCCAATATCCCTGCTTAGTGTAAAATTAATCATAGAACTAAGACCTGTATCTATAGAATATGACTTCTTAATTGTCTGCTTTGCTAAAGATTCAGAGAAACTATTTATAATCATTAATATATAGGCATCTTCACAATAGTCCAAAAACTTATACAATGTGTCCTTGCTGATTTTTACACCTTCGGATTTAAAGCTGCTAAATATTTTGTTTACTGAAAATTCCCTAGAAGTATTTGAGATCAGTCTTTTAATAAATAATTTTAACGACAAAATATTGGTAATACTATATCTCTCTGCAACATCCCTATAAATCATAACTTCAAAATAACTTTCTAAACTTTTCTCATATAATTCTTTTTCCATATTAATCACTTCTGGAAAACCGCCTTTCAATATGAAATTGTTTAAATTTGAAATTAATTTAGCTTTGCCTTTAGTTGAATAACTATCTAATTCCACATTTTTAAATTTTAGGTATTCTTTAAAAGACAGCGGATAAACCTCAAAAGTTATAGTTCTACCTCTTAGGCTTGCTGCAATTTCTTTACTTAATAGTTTAGATGATGATCCTGTAATAAATATATTTTTAGTTATTGTATCGTATAATCTTCTTATAAATCTTTCCCATCCTTTAATTTCCTGTATTTCGTCAAAGAAAAAAAATAAATCTTGTTCTCTTTTATTTGGGTATAACTCAAAATAAGACTCTATAATAATATTTAAATTACCAGATGTTAATTCAAGCCTTTCATCCTCAAAATTAATATATATAACATTTGTAATGTCTTTTAGTTTTAGTATCGTCTGGTACATAAGATATGTTTTTCCAGATCTTCTAGCACCAATTATACTTATAACTTTATTTGAATTTAATGGTATATTTATTTCTCTTTGTATTACTTGTGGCAGACCTCTACTATGGAAATCTTTTATTATTTGTTTTATTACTTCCTTCATAGTCTTTCTATAAGGAAACTAATATATAAATCTTTCCTTTATATAAGGAAACTATATGCAAGGCTAATGATGTGTGAAACTGAAGGAACTTACATACCTAATATAGAAATAAAATTTCCAGCAGTAATATTAGATAATACTGCTTTAGCTGAAAAAAAATGTATAGTTCTAAATAAGAATATTATATTATTTATAGCCCCAATAGAATTACAAATCCCATTTAAAATTTATCTAGGAAGCGATAAGGATATAGAAGACGCTCAACACTTATATTACATATTTAATGATAAGATTAATAAGAGTCTAATGCGAGAATTTGCCAGAAAGCTTAAAATAGAAGGAGAACTTGATAAGATTGAAAATGGAAGTCCCTGAAGTAGATCTAAAGGAAATGAAAAAATTTAAAGAAAGAAATACGAAAGAGAGACTAGAATTCATTAAAAAATATGCAGAATGGGTAAAAAAAACACCTAACAAAAAATGGAGTTCTCAACAAAAAAAATAATTGACCTATGATTTAGAGAAAACTATAATAAATAGTAAAAATAAAATTATATTGAATGAAAAAAGCACAATTGCTGTCACAACCATTCTTCTGGATTTTTGCAATAGTAGTAATGGGAATAATATTAATATTTAGCTGGAACGCAATAAGAGACCTAGTAGGATTTGGAGAGAAAGTCGGCACAGTAAAACTAATAGAAGACATAAAAAATGAAGTTGAAGAAATAGCAAAATCATTTCCAGGAACGAGCATAGAATGTGCATTAACTAGAAGAGCAGGAAGTTCAGACAATGAGTGTGAAATAATTGCACCAAGCGACTTAAAAGGCATGTGCTTTGTTGATACTAATTCTCCTGTAGACTTTAGTAAGATAGAATTCAAGAACGTGAAAGAAGAAGTGCAAGTAGTTCAGGGAACAGGAGACAGAAATGTTTTCTTTGCAACTATAAAAAACCCAATAGACTCAATATACATTAATAAATTAAAACCTAAAGAACATTTCTGCCTGAACATACAACAGGGTATGAAGAAATTTATTCTGGAAAACAAGGGAAAATTTGTTGAAATTAGAAAATCCTGAAAATTTTCAAATTTTGATCTAAGAATTTTTAACAGAAAGAATTAAATTCAAGCTAAAAAATTAAAACTGCAATGAATAAAAGAGGACAGGCAGAGCAGTTCAACTGGATATTTGTAATTGTAGCAGGAGCGATAATACTAGGGTTTTTCACAATGTTCGTGTTTCAATACATAGACTTGCAGGAAAAAAGACAAGAGGTAGAAAGCGTAAGGTTCTTCGGTAATGTGCTAAACGTCCTAGAAAAGCTACAAATAGGAGACGCAGGATATGCAGTAAGAAGCACAGACACACAAGGCCTAAGATTCGGATACAAAGTTGACTTGTCTTATTACTGCAAAGGAAATGATGCAAAGATACTAATCAATAAAGGAGAAATAGCAAGCTACAACCTAGCAAATGAAATAGTGTTCACAGAAGAAAAACAAAGAGTCAACGGCTTGACTATGGGAATAATGCCCTGGATATACCCTTTTCACATAACTAATTTTATTTACTTATCAGACCCGAATAAGATATACCACATAATTTATGATGAAAGTAGTGAAGAATTTGTCAACAGACTTGAAGAAGAAAATGAAGTAATCTTTAATGCAATAAAGTATGAAAAGACAAGAATCAACGAGCTCAAACCCAAACAGAACTCAAAAATTATAATATTCTCCAGCCAGAAACCATATGAAACAAAAATAAAAGAACTGAAAGGCAGTGGAAACTCTAACTTTGTACATGTCAACATTAACACTGAAAAAATAAGCTTCTTTGGAAGGAACGGCTGGGAAGATGAGATTAAATATTATGGAAATCCAATGCTTTTGGGAAGCTTATTTATGGATAATACAGAAGCATATGAGTGCAACGTGAACAGGGCATTCGAGAGGCTAAAGACAGTAACTAACATTTACATAGAAAGAACTGAGCTTTTGAAAAGAATAGATCCAAAGCAAGAATGCCAATACGAATTAATAGTGAGCAGTTTAAGAAAATTTTCTGAAGGAGACTATAAAATGGCTGAAAATCTTGCAGAACAAAACAATCAAGGAGCAGGATGTCTATGGGTGTTCTAAAGCGATGCAGGCGACATGCGACTTGGGGTAGGAGTCTTGGGAAGAAAGGACAATTGCAGATACAGGAAACCATACTTGTCGTATTTGTCTTTGTTATAATAATAATATTAGGAATGTTCTTTTTCATAAACTACCAAAAAAGCAGCATAAAAAATGACTTTACTGAATTCCAGAGAACAAAAGCAAGGAGCAATATAATAACTTTAGGAGAAATGCCTGAACTAGCATGCAGCAAGGGAGGGATAAAGGAGGCATGCGTAGACAGCCTTAAGCTAGTCGCTTTCAAGAACCAAGCAGAAAAGAAAAAAACAGAATATGCAGAAAGATTTGGGCATCTTAACATTACACTATATATAATGTATCCAAAGAGACAAACTAAAAGAGAATGCAACAAAGACAATATTGAAGAATGCGAAATCTGGAACATTTATGCAAGAAAACCTTTGAAAGTAACAAGCAAAATAGTAGAAAAAACTCCAATATCTCTATATAATCCTAAAAAAGATACATATTATATTGCTTTAATGATTGTGGAGGCATATAATGTCTGACGAACAGCGACAATTGGCAAGAGGCATTAGTCTTGGGAAAGCTGGGCAAATAGATATAATGGGGCTAATGATTGTGGTCATACTAATAATAATAGGAGGCTTATTCTACATTAAATATGGAGTGTTACAAGATAAAGAAATGCAAAGGGATATTTCTCTAGACCAAAGCTATGCTATAAATCTTCTAAATTCCCTATTAAATGTAAAGGTTTGCGAGGAAACTATAATGATTGGAGAGGCTATGGTTGAGTGTTTTAATGAAGGAAAAATATGTGAAAAAGAGGCTTGTGAATACTTGAAACCTCAAATAGAAGAAATAATAGCTGCTGTCGGACTTAAAGACTTTAAAAAATATTCATTATGGATAGAAAAAGGAGACAATGTTAAGTACATAACAGAGGATTGCACAACAGGCGTAAAAGCTGACGAGCTGCTTAAAACAGATGATAACGAAGATTACACGGTTAATTTTAGGATATGTTAAGTTATTATTATTAAGTGATAACATAAAATAGGCTGTTTTGGGCTCAATTTATGGAATTAACCTCTATAAAGGCCATAATTGACCAAAGAACCCCTAATATGTATTCTTTAGCATATATATCTTTATAAAAGGTAATAATGCTTTCAGCTTTAGAGTCTTCAAAAAAGATGCGCGGAGACTCTATGAAAGAAATAATGATAACACATGGAGGTGTTAAAGAATGCAAGAAAAATTTGCTTTAAGAAAGACACTAAGAAAGGTAGCAGCAGTAGGTACTAGCATTGCAATGGTAGGAGTAACCTTAAGCGGCGCCTTAGCAGCTGGGACATTAGGAGACTATCCAAGCCCATTCAACAAAAACGTTGGAGAAACAGTGATAGTATTTGGCTCAGATGCAGATAATGCAGCAGTACAAGATGTTCTAGCAGGATTACCTGGCGGAGCAGCAACCGCTACAACTACTACAACAGTAACACCTGGAAAAGTAGTATACGGACTAAACAGTGTGGGAGACCAAAAAGTAGATGACCTATTCAGAAAAGGGGACAAAGAAGACCTAGTACTAGGAACACTGTTAAACGACTCAAACGAATTCGGAAACAAACTACAAGACAACCAGATAGATGGCTTGCTTGACAGTACAGTAAGAATAGATATAGGTTCAACAAGTGATGACTATAACTTCCATGAAGAAGTATACTTTAACGGAGTAACTACTAATACTTCAAGCGTAGAGACAGGCTTGACTTTTGATAGAGATGAGAAATGGAAGGAAAATGTATTTGTACAAATACCTGGAAACAGCTTTGGATACAGATACAAATTTGATAAGACACTAAAAGCAGGAAACTACCTAAACTTCTCAAGTTCAGATGACCCAATAGACCTACAATTCTTGGGACAAAACTTAGAAATAACTGCAGCAGCAAACACAAGCCTTACAGCAAATGTAGGAACAAAACATGTAATGGCTGCAGGAGACAGCGTTGTAGTAAATGTAGGCGGGACACAAAGAACAGTTACACTAAAAGGAACATCAAGCGCAAACAAAGCTGATGTAGAAGTTGATGGTGTAAGAGATGTAATTCCGCAAGATAGTACAAGAACCTTTAGGTTTACTACAGGAAAAAACGTTCAAGTAAGAGCAGAAGACGTGTTTGATGAAGACGGAGTTGCAAACGACAGGGCCACACTTATAATTGGAGAAGACGCAAGAAAGACATACAATGATGGAGACGAATACATAGGAGAAGACAAAGACGATCCTATATGGGTATGGAACTTGGCTGGACTACGAACAGGAGATCCAACACTAGAGGTACAAAATTCTTATGGAGTGGACAACTGGAGAGAAGATGCAAACCCTCTTGTAAAGCACGCAATGTACAAAGGAGACTATTTCTGTATGCCAAACAACTATATATGCTTGGTATTCGAAAGTATGAGCGAAGAAGACGAAAACTTCCAGCAGTATACAATTGAGGCAGACACTTTGGAACTATCCGACGAAGATGGAGACTCAAACAGGAGATCAGGAACAAAAGTGTTAATCTTCAGAGCTGATGGAGCAAGCGATAGAGGCTTTAAAGCTGGTGATGATGAAACAGACGCAATAGCAATAGCAATGAATGCATCAGAGATAACCCTATATAGAAAAGAACAAGACGGAAGCGAGTACATAAGATTCAACAACAGGTCCTTAAATATGGGAGCAGCTGGAGCAGGAGGATGGGGATCAACATTTAATGTTAATTTTAGTAACGCCTTTAACTTTGACTATAAGAGTACATCTGTGCCTGTAGATATATTGATGGGTAACGTCTCGGCAAAAGGTGATGTAGTTACAAGATATGGAGGAAACATCACAATAGACTTTGGAACAGATGATGCAGTATCTGTGGACGGAGGAACAGACGGAAACTTAATAATAAAGTTTGAAAACTCAACAACCAATGGAATTGAATACTTTGGTTCAAGCGACTCAGACACAACAACAGCAAATGACATAAGGTATAACCATTTAGGAACATTGTATGCTATAGAGGGAAAGGAAGAAAACATGAGAACAAAGCAAGGAGTAATCATCTACGACCCTAAGGCAGACCAATCTGGTGACAGAATGAGATTGGCAATGGCTGGAGACGTGAATGACTACAAAGCAAATATTAGAGTAGCAAGACCTAAAGAAGGAGCTGTAGAAGGCGGTGGTGTTGTAAAGAAAGCAGCAGATGTGACTATGAAAGATTCAGAAGTCACAGACTTGACAAAGTACAACGCAGTAGTTGTAGGCGGACCTTGCGTAAATAAGGCAACAAGACAACTATTGAACATGGCTGTAGACACACCAGTTTGCGGAACAGACAGCGGACTAACAGGCCCAGGAGAGGCAGTAGTTGAGATGAAAGCAAACGGCGCAAAACAAGCATTGTTAGTATGGGGATGGGAAGCAGACGACACAAGAAGAGCTGCGGTACTATTAAAAGACCCAACAGTATTCAAGCAAAAACTAACAGAAGCTGGAAAGAGCGCAGCAACTCAAGTAACAGTCAAAGGAACAGACTTAAGCCTATCTGGAATAACAGTAGCTTAAACACTTTTTCTTTCTTTTTTTAAATTATTTTTTCTTGAAAAACTTTAATAAATAGTGATAAACCTCTCTAAGACAGATGAAAAAGAAAAAATACTCAAAAAACAACATTCAAGGGATACAAAACAATAGTCCTAAACAAAGTTTCTTCAAAGATAAAAGAAAAATAAGCCTAGCTATAGGTCTGGGAATAATTCTCTTAATGATATTTTCAGTAGTCGGCTACAGTTTTATAGGAGAAGACCAAACAGAAAACCAGAACAATGAAGAAGACTATAACGGATACAAATTCAGCAGCTATAATGGAGGCTGGCTGACAAGCATAAACGGCAGGCAGATAGTTTTTGAAAACAATCCAAAAGACTTAGAAGGCATAGAATTCAATCTGGGACTTACAACAATAAAAGATAAAATATACATATTAACAGATCCTGATTACTACAATCAATCAGATGAAGAAATACAAAGACTAAAAGCCTTATTATTAACATTAAGGCAAAATGTCTATACAGCATGCACAAAAGAAGAAAAATGCGAAGACTTGCCAATAATAAACTGCGAAAATCCAAATACAATTATATACCTAAAAACAGCTTCTACATTAAAAGGTTATAAAGATGAAAACTGCATAGTGCTTGAAGCACCCAAAGAAAATCAGAATAAAATAATAGAAAGATTTTACTACAAAATATCAGGAGTAATGCCATGAGAAAAGTAATAATTTTCTTATTTGTGTTAATAGCATTGTTTCTAGCTAGCTTTACAGTAACAAAACTAGTAATCAGCTGGCTTGATGATGGATACAACTATGAAGGAAAAAACGGGGAATACAGAATAGATGTAAAAACTGTTGGAGAGAATATCACAATATACAGCCCTCATGTTAGAAGATACAATGTTGAGTATATTTACAATTTTAGAAATAAACCTGAAGACTTAGAAGAATTATACCTAGAAGAAGGTGTGATAGATAAACTGAACAGACCAAAAGGACTAAACCTAATCTATGTAACAAGAGATCCTGACTTGGGAAACAAAACAGACAATGATGTGCTTATAGCAGCTGCAGGATTTGAGCCTATATTAGGAACACATGACTATAGCATGTATCAAGTGAGGATAAGAAATGCATATACAAAAAGAATATACCCAAATACTCCTAAAATAGACTGCAGAGATGTGTCGGCAACAGATGCAGTAATATTAATGAAACTTGGAGAAGAAGAAAGAGTATACACTAATGAGAATGAGTGCATAATCATAGAAGGAACTGACGGAAAAAGCTTAATTAGATCTGCTGAAAAATTCGGGTATCACCTAATAGGCGTATTCTAAAAATGGATAAAGAACTACTATCAATACTGGCGTGTCCTTTTTGCAAGGCAGATGTTAAACATCACAAGAACAAATTAATATGTGTTAAATGCAAAAAAGAATACTTGATAAAAGATGATGTGCCGATTATGATCTAACCATTATATTTAAAAATATTATAAATAACTAAATCCTATGCCGACGTCGCACAATCTGGTAGTGCGCTGATTCTCAAAAAAGAAGCGTAAGTCTTGAACCAGATGAAAGCAAACCAGTGCCTGAAAGGGCTTGCAGGTTCAAATCCTGCCGTCGGCGCCTCATAATTTAATATAAAGATTTAAAAACAAACAGAACATAAAAATCCTATGGCCTTTCAACTTGGTGCACCACTAGGATTACTAGCTTTTTTATCATTAATACCATTCATAATAATTTATTTAATAAAACCAAAGCCACAAAAGCTAAAAGTCCCATCACTAATGTTCTTCCTCGGCAACACAAAAATAACAACAAGAGACAAACTATTAAAATACTTAGAAAAAGACTTGCTATTCTTCATACAATTATTAGTTTTGTCATTGTTAGCTTTCAGCATTGCAGACCCGTTAATAACAGTCAAGAAAGATGTCATATCAAGCAACATAGTATTCGTGCTTGATGCGAGCGCGAGCTCAAAAACAATAGAAGGAAGCAAAACAAGATTTGAAATAGGAAAAGAAAAAATACAAGAACTGGCAACTACGAGAAACTCACTAATATTAATAAAATCCACACCAGTATTATTATTAAACGATGCTTCGAAAAGCGAGCTATTGAGATATTTACAAACAATACAGCCTACAGATGACATTAGCGATGTAGCAGGAGCTATAACACTAGGGGGAGAAATACTAGGAGAGAGAAAAGGAAGAGTAGTTGCAGTAAGCGACTTTATACCAAGCAAAGGAATAAACCCGGAAATAGCAAGAAATGTCCTAGAAAGCAGAGGAATTGCCGTGGACTTCATAAAAATAAACACAGAAAAAAGAAGCAACATAGGAATAATAAACATGATTTTAAGTGATAAGTCTGCAAATATTTACATAAAAAACTTCAATGACAAAGATGAAAATGTGAAAATAAAAGTGAATGACGAGACAAATGAAATAAAAATTGCAAAAGGAAGCGTAGAACCTCTAGCAATAAATCTGGAAGGAAATGGGAGCGAAATAAAAATAGAAAACAAAGACGACTTTGACGTGGACAACAGAGTTTACATTGCAAGACCATTCAGCAACAAGATAAAAGTCCTGTTAATTACAAATGAAGAATCAAAATTCATCAAAGCAGCGCTAAAATCAATACCTGACGTGGAATTAAAAATAACTGAGCCGCCAATAATAGACGACGAGGGTTATGATATATACATAGTTGATAAAGTAGATCCTGACAAAGTTCTTGCAGGAACATTCAAGGAATTAAATGGCAAAGCAAGAGAAGGAAAGCCAGTAGTAATCGCAGCACAAGCAAACAGCGACAAGATAGACTATGAAGGATTACTGCCTGCAAAAATAACAAACTATACAAGAGGAGGGCAGATAAAAGTAAATTATGTGACAAGGTTCAGCAAGGACATAGACTTTGGAGAAATCAAATATTATTTTGCTTTGGACAAACAGGGACTAAGCGCAGCATCTGTAGAAAATGATACTATAATAAGCATATATGAAAACGAAAACGGAAAAGTTGTTTACTACGGAATACTAGAAGGGGAAAGCGACTTCAAACTCAGCCCCAATTATCCAATATTCTGGAGCAATCTAATATATTATTTGGTTGGAAGAGCAGATATTAATGAAATAAACCTTAGAACAGGAAGCATAATAGAAATGCAGAATGAACACTTCATAATGGACAAGGCAGGATACTTCAATGTCGGAAGCAAAAGAGTTGCTGTTAATTTATTAAATGAAAAAGAATCAGACATAAACAGCCAGGAAGAAGCAATCAAAAAGTACAGCGCTGCAGGACAACTAGAGAAAGTAAAAAGCGAAGTAGACTATCAAATGAGTTTTTATGCGTTGTTAATTGCACTTGCCTTGGTTGTATTTGAATTTTTTTACATAAAAATAAGAGGCGAAGTATGAGCCTGGAAACAATAGCATATAACCTGTTTGAAAGGCCGTACATACTAATACTAACTATACCAATAATAATTGCACTTGTATATTACATAAACAAAGGCTTAATAAAAATACAACCAGAAGACAAAGAATACAAAAACAGGATAAAAAAAAGAAGGCTAATAATTTTGGCAAGCAGAATAATAATAGTGCTCTTGCTGATAATTGCACTAGCGTCGCCGTACACAGAAAAAAGCAAACTAGTCCAGGGAGACCCAAAAGTCAAAATACTAGTAGACAACTCAACATCAATGAGCTTATTCGACACTTCAAGAGCAGAGTCACTAAAAAAAGAATTAGAAAATAGAATACCAACAGAGTTTGAGTATACAAGCAGAGGAGAGGAAACAGCAATAGGAGACAGCATACTTGCAGGCATAAGAAGAAATGACAATATACTATTATTTACAGACGGGCAGAACAACAAAGGAGCTGAATTGGGAGATGTTGCATTATATTCAAGGAGTTATAATTCAACAATAAGTGCAATAGAACTGAAACCAAAATATTATGACGCTTCAGTGAGCATAATAGGAAGTGACAAGACAATAACAAATGCAGAGAATACATTCACTGTAAAAGTACAGCAAACAGAAAAAAGATCAGTACTACTAGTAGTTGAAGCAGACGGAAACAAAATAATAGAAAAACAAACAGAAGATGAAGAAATACAATTTACCAGAGCATTTGAAAAAGGACAACACAGAATAACTGCAAGAATATTACAAGATGATTACTTCAAGCAAAACAATGAATTCTACAAAACAATAAAAGTAGTACCAAAACCTAAAGTTGCAATGTACGGAGGCAATCAAGATCTATTCCAACTGCTTGAACCATTGTATGAACTTAAAGTTTTAAGCGATCTTGGAGAAGAAATGAAAGAAAACAGCGGCATAATCATAGACAACAAACCAAGCAGCGAGCTAAATGACAAAACAATCCTGCTTGGAAGCTACATAGCAGAAGGAAACGGAATGCTAGTGATAGGAGGAGACAAGTCATACGAGACAGGAGGATATAAAGACTCAAGATTCGAGCAATTACTGCCAGTATTTGTATCCAAGCCTGGAAGGAAAAAGGGAGAAATAAATGTTGTGTTTGTAATAGATGTGTCTGGGAGCACAGGACACTACTTCGGTGATGACTTGAAAGTTGATGTAGAAAAAACACTTGCATTATCAATGATAAAAGACCTAAGCCTGACAAACTATCTAGGTGTAGTAGCATTCAACAACAAAGCGTACACAATAGCAGAAGTAGGATTATTATCCCAGCAAAGAGACTTGGAAGACAAAATATCAAGGCTGAAATACGGAGACAATACTTACATAGAAGAAGGAATATTAATGGCAGTAGAAATGCTGCAGGGAAGAGGAGGGAGCAAAAACATAATACTAATCTCCGACGGAAAAACCCAGCACATGGACGAGAGCGAAAATGCCTTCAAGATAGCAGCAAGCAAAGGAATAAGAATATACACAGTAGGAGTAGGAGATGACACATATGCTGAATTCCTACAATATGCTGCAGACCTGACAGGAGGGATATACTTTGAGCCTGAGGAAAGCCAAGGAATAAAATTATTATTCGGGGAAACAGAAGCAAGCGGGGGAAAAAAAGTATTCCCACTATACATAGTTGACAAAAACCATTTCATAACAGAAGGGCTCAAGATTACAGCAAACTTATACGGATTCAACCAGGTAGCACCTAAAACAAGCTCTAAATTGCTAATGACAACAGATGTTGGAGACCCGATATTAACTACATCAAGATATGGGCTGGGAAGAGTGGCAAGCTTGAGCACAGATTACGGGACTTACGGATTTGAGCTATTAAACAAGCAAAACTCTGCACTATTCACAAGAACAATAAACTGGATAATAGGAGATCCAGAAAGAAAAAACGAAGAATTCATAGACATAAAAGATAGCAGAGTTGAGGAAGAAGCAGAAATTTTAGTAAAGTCAAAAGACCAGCCAAGATCAGAAGAAGTAGCACTATACAAAATAGATGAAAACCTTTACAAAGGAGCACTGAAAGTGGAAAAAACAGGATTTCACAACATGATGAGCTCGATTTTCGCTGTAAACTACAAAAAGGAATACCAAGACATAGGATTCAATGATAACATGAATAGAATAATATTGGCAACGAATGGAAAAATGTTCAGAGATGATGAAGCGGAACAAATAGTAGAATTCATAAAGACAAGATCGAAAAGAGAAATAATAACAAAAAGAAGCTACAGCTGGATTTTTATAACATTAGCCTTGCTTGTCTTCCTAGCAGAAGTGAGCTACAGGAGAATAGCAAGAAATAAAAACTAAAAAATAAAGAGAATAAAAATGGGATTCATACAAGAAAATGCAAACATAAAATTATTTTTATTAATAGTAATAGTTGCAGGACTTGCTGTAGCATTAACTGTTGTATACCAGCAAAGCTACAAAGACATAAACCAAAAGTATTCAAGCAAACTAAAGGAATTAAACCAAACATTTGAGCAGCTGACTGGAACACAATCTTTACTGAATAAAACAAAAGAAGACCTAGAACTAAAAGAAGTAAGAGAAGAAGACCTTACGGAACAGTACACAAAAATAAAAAAAGCAAGAGACTCACTAGAGGCTGACAATAACAAGCTAAAAGTACAGCTGGAACAAAAAGAGAAAAAATTACAAGACCTTACAGGAGAAGTAGACAAACTAAAAAATGATATAGAGACAAAGAATGAAGAAATAGAAGACATGGAACAAGAAGTTGACAGCTTGAAAAAACAAGTAAGCTGCTTGAGGGCTGGAAATGCAAATTGCTGAAAAAGCATTAAAGGAAATAAAAAATTTTTTTCTACTTCTGGACATAGGAAATTCTTTATTAAATTCTTTATTATTATTTTTAGGAATACTCTTATTATCAAACCTTTTTGACTTTCTGTGGTACTACGCCCTAATACCAGGCCTTGCCTATTTTATATACCAACTGCAAAAAAACTACAAGGTAAACAAATATTCTATAGTAGAATCCAAAGTGCCTGTGCTAAATGAACAACTCAGAACAGTAGCTGACAACATCAACAGAACAAACCCAATAATAGACAGCCTGAAAGATGATGTAGTGAAGAAAATGAAAAATGTGAAGACTTCCTACTTTATAGACTACAGAAATATAATAATAAAAATTATGATACTAGGAGGAATAGCATTCCTTGTAATATTTCTAGCATTTGTAAATGTTGATTTTTCAGGAACCTTCATGAAACTAACAGAACCGATAAAAGAAATAGGAATAAGAAAGTCAGGCGATGAAATAATATACAGAAATGTAAGCGTTACAGAAGGGAACCTAAGCGAGATACTCGGAAACAAATCTCTAGCTAAACTACAGAAAAGAGATTTAAAACTAACAATAAATCCTCTACTAAGCGAAGTTGATCCATCAAACATAGGAGAAGTCAAGCCAGAAAGCTTCAGCCCTCCAAATTTTCCAAAAGAGATATATACCAGTTATGACGTATCATACAATGAAAAAATAGCGAGGGAAAACCAGGAAGTAGTCAGAAGCTATTTTGAGCAGATAACACAGTGAAAACAAAATGGTGAGCCTAGAAGAGATACATAAAAGATTCAGACTAGTTTCTAACGAAGTAGGCAAAGTAATAGTCGGACAAGACGAAGTAGTAGAACAAATACAAGCAGCATTACTATGCAACGGACATGCAGTTCTAGAGGGATATCCAGGACTGGCTAAAACACTTCTTGTAAAAACAATTGCAAACATAATAGACCTAAGATTCAGCAGAATTCAATGCACACCAGATTTATTGCCAAGCGATGTCACAGGAACTTACATAATTGATGAAAGCAAAGGAAAAAAAGAATTTAAATTTCAGCCGGGTCCAGTATTTGCTAATATTGTTTTAGCTGACGAAGTTAACCGTGCGACTCCAAAAAGTCACAGCGCAATTCTGGAAGCAATGCAGGAAAGACAAGTGACAGTAGGAAATTCTACCTATAAATTAGAAGAACCATTCTTTGTTTTAGCGACGATGAACCCTATTGAGCAAGAAGGAAGTCTCACTTTAGATCAAGATGTATTTATTGACGGACAATTAAAAAAAGGCAACGAATTATTAGATTATGCAGTTAAAAGCAATGTACAACCAATTAAACAAGGGAATTTTAGTTTTTATAAATTACCAAACTCATATACTTATTCTTTAAACGAGAATGGCAAATTAGAAAAAACAGATTGTCATCTTTATACTATTCCCTACAATGATGAGATAATAAAATTGAAAACTAGAACTGGAAGGGAAGTTAAAGTGTCTAAGAACCATCCCTTTTTAGTTAATGATCATGGAGAAATTAAATGGAAGAAAGCAGAACAACTAGTTGAAGGAGATTATCTAGTTTCTATATCTAAGCTAATTGATGAAAAAACAACAGTGGAATTAATGTCACATTTACAAGTATTATGTGAGCTAAGCAAGGAGTACAGAGTTTTTTACTACGAGGACTATCTTAAACTAAAGGAAATTACAAATAATTTTATAGATTTTAAAAATCTTAATGGGAAAGACTTTGATAACTTAAGAATAGTAAACAAGCTGGAAATAAAAGAAATAGCTAAAGAATTAGAATTTGATAAAAAGGAATACTGGCAATTAATTAGATTCTTAAGAAGACCAACCGAAAATAGATTTGTGCATGAAAAGTTATCAAAATACTTTATTAATAAGAGACTTATTTTAAATGAACCAATTGATTTTATAGACTCACTTAGGCCAATATCAATAAAAAGATTTAATGCTGATAGAGATATAGCTTTTTTCCTGGCTTTCATCTTAAGCGATGGAGGAAGCATTGGTGCTATTTATGCAGCACAAAAAAATTATCCTAAAGCATTTGATAGATTTGTAGAAATACTTAATAATAAAATTGGTGTAGGAACGAGTTATTTAGCTGAAGATATTACAGGATGTAAGCATGTTAGCAAAAGCTCAAGACCATTTGTTAAATATTTATGTTTGAGATTCGGTTTGAAAGAAAAAAATCATAAAACTGCTGGAATTCCTTCATGGATTGTTGAGTTACCAAGCGAATTAAGAAGGGAGTTCTTAAAAACTTTTATTTGTTTGGAGGGGTGCATTAGAGATAATAGAGTGAGATTTTCTCAAGCAAACAAAGATAATATAAATATATTGTCCTATATGTTGTTGAAAGAAGGAATAATCTCTTGGTTCTCAGAGAAAATGAGAAATGGTGGTAAAGATTACGTGGTAAAAATACAAGGAGAGGACTTCTTAAATTATTTACTAAAAATAGGTTGGTTGGATGACGAGACTAGAACTTATTGGCTAGAACAAGCAAAAGACGGAAAATACTCTCCATTTAGAGTTATACCTGCGCCAAGAGAATTAGTCTTAAAATTAGTTGATTTATTGGGAATAAACTCATTCCATACCTACAAAAATAGAAAAAATTTTGTTTCTAGAGATTGGTATTGTGGTTATAAGGCAATAAAACAGGGAAGGGAAAATATCACTCTAGATATGTTTAGATTAATGTTAGACGGACTAGAAAAGGAGATTGAACTTAGAAAAAATATTCAATCAAACCTAATGGATCAAAAAGATGTCAGAAATACTGCAGTGTCATGCGGTTTATCTATTGAAGAAATAAGTCATATAATAGGAATTAGCCATAGCGCTGTTTGGAATTATTATGAAACAGGAAATAGCAGAAGCTCACAACAAATAATAAATTGTGTTAAAAATGAATTCACTACTAGGATTACTGAAGCCAAATCCATACTGAATTATTTAAAGAAACTAGTACAAGAAGAAGTAGTATATGACATGGTAGAAAATCTGAGCTATGAACATTATGAAGGTCTAATTTTTGGATTGACAGTCCCAGGATTACAAAACTATATCGGAGGTTATGGTGCAAATGGAATTCATCATAATACATTCGTGCTCAGCGAAGCACAAGTAGACAGATTCTTATTCAAAATAAAAGTAGGATATCCAAAACTAGAAGAAGAACTTGAGATAGTGTCAAGATACAGCGAAGTTAACCCTGATGAAATAAAACTAAGAAAAATATTCGACAAGAATGACCTAATACAATTACAAGGAATAGTAAAGCAAATACCCTTAGCTAATGATATAAAAAAATATGCAGTAGACATAGTAAATTCAACAAGAAACAAAAAAGAATTAATAGAATACGGCGCAAGCCCAAGAGCAAGCATAGCACTAATAATGGCTGCAAAGGCAAGAGCATTAATGAACGGAAGAAAATATGTAAGCAAGGAAGACGTAAACGCAATGGCCTTGCCAGTATTAAGGCACAGAATAATATTAAGCTTTGAAGCAGAAAGGCAGAACATGAATGAAGACGATGTGATAAAAGCTTTAATGAAGAAATAAAAAATGCAAAGATATGTTTTGTATACATTACGTACAAATCCTGATAGAGGCTTACTCTTAGAAGAAAAAGTTTACAGGAACACTATTAGGATACTTGAAGCAGTAAGAAATGGCGAAGAGGCACTTAGAGAAGAGTTAGAAAGCCAAGATCTAAGAATTGGAAGTGTAGAATCAATAATGGAACTAGCAAGAGTTCATTCTGAAACTAAAAGAGCACAGATACTAGGAGACTACATTATGGTGAGGATGGCTATGCACAGAAATCCTGAAAATGGAATAAAAAACAGCCTCCTGAGAAGAACTTTTGAGGAATTATCAGCCATGGTATACGAATGATAAAAATAGACTTTCTAAGGCAACTAGACAAGTTCAATCTAGTAATAAAGAAAAAAGTAACATCAAGCTTTACAGGAGAGAGGAGGTCACAAAATACAGGAACAGGGTTGATATTCAGCGATTACGCAAACTATAATCTGGGAGACGACTTCAAGCACATAGACTGGAAGGCTTATGCAAGAACAGAAAAATTCTATGTTAAAAGATATGAAGAAGACAGAAACTTGACAGTGCACATAATTGTGGACTTTTCAGGAAGCATGGACTTCGGAAACAAAATAAAAAAATACGAGTATGCATCAATGATAGCTTTAGGCTTTGCTTACATAGCAATGAAAAACAATGAGAAATTTGTGCTAAGCACATTTGATGACAAGCTGGATTTTTTCAGGCCCAGAAAAGGAGGAGCACAACTAGCAAAAATTCTGGCTTACCTGAATGATAAAAAAGCATTCGGATCGAGCAAATTTGAAGAAGCACTAGTAAAATACAAGACATTAATAAACTCAAGAGCACTGATCATAATAATATCTGACTTCTTCTATGATACAGAACAAATAAAAGACATACTGCACAGGTACAAGAAAAACAAAATTAAACTTGTCCAAGTCCTTGATATTATTGAAAGAAAAATGAATATAGAAGGAGAATATGACTTAGTAGACCTTGAATCTGACGAAAGGCTGAAAACATTCCTTGATCCTTATTTAAGACAGAAATATTTCCAAAGAATGGAAGAACATAAAGCAAAAGTAAAAAAACTATGTGATGAAGTCGGAGCTGATTTTTACTCTGTTGGAAGCAATGAAGAGATTTTTGACGTTTTTTATAGGATAATAAGCTAGAAATCACTTAGAAACAAAAAAACATGGTGATTATAAAAATGAGAAGACATTTTTGGCCGATAATATTATTATCAGCTATATTAATTATAACAACACTTATTATACAGTTTTCTGAAGAGATTTCAGGCTTTTCTGTAACAGAAGTGTTAAAAAAAACACAAAAGACAACTACAGATATGTCATCTTCTTTAGTAACAACGCAGTATACCCTAGCAATCGGACAAAGCCTTAACATAAAAGGAATAGATAAACCATAGTTAATGAAACAGATATCTTCAAATAAAGTTATCATTCAGTTTGATAATAAATTATATAATGTGAACATTGGAGGAGTAACTATTATCCTATGATATAAACTTTATTTAAATCTAAGCTTTTAGCATACCCTAATTTTTCCCTGCTTTCAGCATAAATAGTAAACAAAGGAGAATTTTTTTTAACTTTATCATTAACTTTTTCATGCAAGTAAACACCAGCACATTTATCAAAAGGAGCTCCTGCAATTTTTGCAATACGACAAACAAGATTGTTGCTTATGTAAGAAACATTTCCAGACTTTTTAGATTTGAAAATAAAAGAATATTTTCCTAACTCGATATCCTTTGATTTAACGTTCGGATTTCCTCCCTGGGCTTTAATAATTTCCTTCATTTTCCTTAATGCAGTTCCAGAATCAATTATTTCAAGAACCTTTTTGTAGCTATCTTTCACACCGACCATATCAAGCATTAGAGCTGCCATATACAAAGATTTATCACGAAGATCCCTAGGACCATTTCCTTCCAAAGCTGAAAGCACATCTCTAGCTTCTAAAGCAGGACCAATCCCATTACCTACAGGCTGAGAGCCGTCTGTAATAATTACCTTCACTTTCATTCCAAAATTCTTCCCAAACGATATAAATTTTCTAGCAAGATTTTTAGCAACTTCTTTGTCTTTAATCTTGGTTTCAGGACCAATAGGAATATCAATTAGGATATGGGTTGAATTAGCAGCAGACTTCTTAGCCAGAATAGAAGCAAGCATTATTCCTTCAGGATCCAAGCTCAAGGGACGCTCCAAACGTATAAGCTTATCGTCTGCTGATGCTAAATCAATAGTACCCCCCCAAACCATACAAGCATTAGTCTTCTTTACTATTCTCATTATTTCCTTTTTAGAGTGGGCAACAGGAGCAAGAACTTCCATGGTGTCAGATGTTCCAGCAGGAGAAGTGATAGATCTAGTAGAGGTCTTCGGCATCAAAAAACCTGCAGCTGCAATTATAGGAGTAATTATCATAGTTGTCCTATTCGCTCCCAAACCTCCGAGGCAGTGCTTATCTAGAACATACTTTGCATCAAACTTGAGCTTGCCTCCATTATTTGAAACAGCCTTGGTTAAGTAAGCAGTCTCGCTCATAGACAAACCATTAACATAGCAGGCTGAAATAAAATAAGTGGTCTCGACCTCTGTAAGCCTGTTATCTATAATGTCCTTTATTATTATATTAACTTCAGATTCAGTGAGCTCATGCTTATCAAGTTTTTTTTTAATCAAGTTGAGAGATGCAGGTTTTGGAACAAGTTTTACATTCACAAAATCACCATCCTTAATGTGAATGGCCTCTGCAACATCCAAGAATATTCCAATCTCTTTTTTAGAAATTGAAGACTCCCCTAAAGCGAAATCAACAGCAACAACTAATTTTTTTAAGCCTTTCTTTATTAATATTCTATCCAAAACCTCTACGTTTAGAAGTTCGGCAGTGAACTCATTTAATATAGCAACAAAAGGCCCCTTAGTTGCAATGCGTAAAACTTTTGCCTTAAGCTTCATGTTCCAACTCTGGATAATACTCCTTAATAATTAGGATCATAGTTGAGAGAATAAGCGGGCCAGCAACAAAACCTATAATTCCAAGAAGCTTCACACCACCAAGAATGCCAATAAGAACTATCAAGGGATTAAGCTTGGTTCTATCACCAATCAGCTTAGCCCTCAAAATATTTTCTGTCAATGAAAGAATCACACCAAGAACTACTAAACCAATAACAGCAAAAATATTTCCCCTCATGAAATGAATGAAAGCCAAGGGAACCCATACTATTGCAGGACCCAAAAGCGGAACCAAAACAAGAAGGCCCATAACTAATGATAACATTAAAATCGGCTTTACTCCCAATATGCTCAGGCCTAATACTGAAATCAAAAATATTACTATAGCTGTAAAAAACAACCCATATACAATTGCGAAGGTTGTGTTACCAAGGTGGTTCATCAGCTCATCTTTCTTAGAAACAGGAATAAGATTTTTAATATTCTTTATGAAAGCATCTCCTGAAAGGAACAAAGTAAATGTAGCAAAGATAATAATCAACAAATCGAGAATCTTAGACGGTATGCTCCTAAGAAAATCCCTAGCATAGGATTCTACAACTGAGATAAAACTTTCATAATTCCTGCTTAAAAACAGGTTTATAGATTCAGCGTCTGTAAAAGACGACAGGAATTGGGTGAACTCACTGACAATGCCGGATTTATACAAGTTTATACTTTCCCTTACAAGGTTGCTTGCAATCAATGTCAGAGGAACAAGAATCAAAAGCAGCATAATTATCAAAGTAATTGCTGCGTTGAATGCTTTATTAGGAATAATTTTATTCAGTTTTTTGTATACTGGATAAAATAAATAAGCAAGAATAAAACTAGCAATCAAAGCAGGAATGAACGGCTTTACAATTAGATAAGCTATGTAAATAAACAGAATAAGGCTTGCAAAAATAAAATATTTCTTCACTTCCTTTTTTATCATAAATCTTATTTGTTTAACATAATTTATAAAGGTTTTTGTCTATACAGTAGATCGCAAAGTAACTAGATAATATAATTATCCAAATCCTAGTGTAGACTCTAATTGACCTACAACTTCCTCTGTGGAGTATCTATCTGGATATACAACTGATATCCGGTCTTTGTTTTTTTCAGATATTTCTTCATATCCAGAATATATCTTTGCTAAGAATGAAAGTTCTGATTCATTATAATTTCTCCTGTCTCTTCTTTGTGTCCTTTCTAATGCTTTATCAAAATCAGGAATAAAACAAACAGTTCTTTCAGGGATTACTGCTAATTCTTTACGAATATTAACCAAATGTTCATAGTAATCATACATAGCTCTTTCCCCATATTTCTCTTGAAGTAAGATCGCCGCATATAAACAATTTGTATCAACACTTCTATCCTCAATTACCATATGACCTTTCCTTAATAAAGGTAATATAGATTTATCAAATTCAAATAACTTCATAGAAAAAAAGAACAAAGCTTCAGACACGGGGTATCCGTGTCTAAAAAAATTCATCACTTTCATGACTAAGAACTTCTATGATTTTAGCACCAAATCCTTCATTAGAAAACTCAGTTATAGGATAAAATTTATTAGCATGTCTCCTGTTAAGCTCATTAAGGTAGTAAGTCTTTCCAGAACCTTC
>DATDWR010000008.1:0-22075 GCA_035289605.1 Candidatus Nanoarchaeia archaeon
TCAGGAATTAGTTCAGTAAAAAGAAAATTCGGCTCTAGCGTGAGCTCTAAGACTGCACGAACAATAAGAGCTGAAGTATATGGCAAGCTAATCTGCCATAACATATTCTCTTATTTTATAGAAGTCTTAGGACAGAGCCTGTATTTTGCAAAGATTTATATTTGAAAACCTAGCTAAATAAAGTACTAATGAAAAAGAGTTTCAAAGACATAGAAAAATATTTCTTCATATTCCTAGTTTTATTCATTGCACTTGCACTAATCTATCTTAAAGACCAGAAAACTACAGGACTTGCAATACTATAGCACTACGCCTGAATATTTCCACAGAAAATTATAAAAATACGACGATAAAAAAATTTATCTTGAGGAAAATTTAAGGGCTTATGCTATAGAAATAGATTATAATTACACAAAAGAAGTCGGAGCATATATAGAATTTAGCCCAGATTTTACTTATGGAGAATATGTATCGGAAGTATTTGACACAGGAAAAACATCAAAATGGAGCAACATCACGTGGGATATTAGAATGTGCTACTCATGTGAGCTGCCAAACGATAATCTGGTAGAAACAGAATACAAAGGAGCAAACATGCAGGGATTCAAGCGCAGCTATAAAAATTATAGTTTAAGCTTCTGAATTTCTACTTGGCATCTGCCAGGAAGTCTTGAGTTTGCAGACAGTAAAGCCTCCTTAGCCTTGTCTACACCAGAAGCATCAACGAAAGCAACAAAAATTTCCTTTCCCTTTTTTATTCTTGCTGCAGTGCCTATAACCTTTCCAAAAGAGTGAGCCATGCCTGTCTGTAGTCTATCAGCATGTGCCCCTCCTAGCATCTTGTTTTCCCTGAAGCCATGATGAGGATACACTGCAAGCCTCAAAAAATAAGAAGAACCAAGACCTTCCTGTAATTTTCTATTGACAATCATCCTGGCACTTTCCAGAGAATTATGGCGTATTTGCAGAGAATCTTTGGACACAAGCTTGACTGCATACTCGTAATTTTTCTTCTCTCCCATCTCGAACCTGCTGATCTTATGAGGAGGAATTGCTTTTATGTAGCCTTTGGACTTGAACTTGGACTTTCTGGTGTACGCCCTGTTCTTCATCCTTCTATAGCACCTGAAAACTCTTAATCCTACCATGACAGCTAGAGACTTGTAGTGGATTTATAAGTTTTATGCTTCAATAAAATTGCATGCCAAGGGGAAGAACAATAAGGTATGATTACGCATGGAAATCCAGAAATGGAATTAGCTATAAAATAATAATAGAAGATTTAGATAGAATAAAAGGAAGAGTACATTGAAGACTATAGTTGCTGCTGAAGAAATTTCAGGACAATTCAGGCTTGTAAGAACTTACTTTGCAGCAGAATTTGCAGGAGAAGGCAGCACTTACTATAGTCCTGGAGAATTGGTATACTTGTCGCTAGATAATTCAACACAAAATATTTCTGATTATGATGCAAGGCTTGTACTAAAGTTGAGAATGCACGAACTGGGATTCTTTGATATAGAATTTTTTGCAGCACCAAGAAAGAAGAAAAATAAGCTCAGAAAAATTCAGAAAAGAATTCTTCATATGATAGGAGGGCCAGCCATTGAAGACTTGACTGATGATGAGAGAAAATCTTTAGGAAATAATAATATTTGTTCCTACACTCTGGCCGGGTAATCCTTTCTCAAACTGAACTCTTAACTTTCCATTGTTTCCGTGAACATTAGTTATAGTTCCACTAATTTCTTTGCCTGAGGGAGACTTCCAGACTACATTCTTGTTAAGCATAGACTTAGCTTTGTCCTTGTCATCGATACCTTTTACCTTGACAACCATCTGATATTTTTTCTGGGTCCTAACTCCTCTCCTGAAGCTTGTTATTATTCCTTCCATATATTTGAAACTTAATAGCGATATTTAAAACTTTCTTCCGAAAGCTATATAAATTATGCTTCTTATACAATATCAGGCCTGGCATGAGAAAGACTCAACAGAGCTTACGATAAGAACTATCAAGCTATGAAGCTTGGGAGTTAATGTCAGGCAACAAAAAATATTCATAATCAAAAAAATTCAGGACAAGGATAAAAAATTAAAATCGCATTCACGTTCAACAAAACTAAGATTTTAATGCACAAAATAAAAGAGAACAAATAAAGAGTAATGACAGGAAAAGCACTATAAATAATTTTAGCCTTGTTCTAGAAGTATTATGGAGGGAGAACTAAAATGGGAAAAGTAAGCCCGGTATCAACAAAGTACATTATACACACAAACATATCAATAGACGGAATAGTAGACAGGCCTGATGTCATAGGAGCAATATTCGGGCAGACAGAGGGTTTTCTTGGCCAGGACTTAGAGCTTAGAGAGCTGCAGAGATCAGGAAAAGTAGGAAGGATAGAAGTAAAAGTAGAAAACAGCAATGGAAAAAGCTCAGGACAGATAATCATACCGTGCTCGCTGGACAAGGCAGAAGCAGCTATTATAGCAGCTGCACTAGAAACAATTGAACGTATAGGGCCGTGCAACTCAAAAGTAAAGGTTGACAAGATAGAAGATGTAAGAGTTTCTAAAAGAGGCTTTGTAATTGCAAGGGCAAAAGAATTATTGATGAACCTGCAGGCAAATGTGCTTCCAGACTCTCAGGAGATAACTGAAGAAGTTTCTCAAAGCGTTAGGATGATGGAGATAATAGAGTGGGGAAGAGACAGGCTGCCAGCTGGTCCAGGAATAGATGATAGCGAAGAAATAATACTTGTGGAAGGAAGAGCAGATGTTCTTAACCTATTGAAGCAGGGATTCAAGAATGTGGTTTCTGTAAATGGAACAAGCATTCCTGACTCAATAAAGGAACTTTGTAGGAAAAAAACTGTTACGTTATTTGTGGACGGAGACAGGGGAGGAGATATTATAATAAAAGAACTTACAGATTCCACTGAAGTAGACTACATAACAAAAGCTCCTGCAGGAAAAGAAGTAGAAGAGCTGACAAAGAAAGAAATACACATAGCATTAAGGGCAAGGATAGCTGCAGAGCAGTTCAGGTTTGAAGTAGACACAAAGAAAACAAACGGAATGACAAGCAACACAACAAAAAAGCCTAACATGAGAGAAGTAAGAGACAACATGAGAGACCAGTACAGGGAAGGAGGATTGCAGAGGCAAGCTCAGAGCGAAGTGAGACCTGTAGAGCTTAAGATAGACAGCAGGGTGAGAGAAGGATTCAAGGAAATGCTAGATTCTCTAATAGGAACAAGAGGAGCATACATACTCGACAAAGACTCGAATATACTGGGAAAAGTGCCAACTACTGAGCTTGAGAGTACACTAAAAGGGCTTAGCAATGCTGAAGCTGTGGTTTTTGACGGAATGATAACAAGAGAGCTTGCAAGAGCTGCAGAATCAAGCAGGGTAAACTACCTTGTAGGAATGAACTCCAGCATAAGGTCAAGCGAGAGCAGGGCAAGAATAATTACTCATAGGGAATTATAATTTCTTTATTTTACTTGTTTCAAAAATTTTAATTGCATTTCTCTATATTTTCTAATGTTTTCATCAAATGGAATTTTCTATTATTTTAATTGTTTTTTTATTGGCATTAATTTTTCTCCTCTACAATAATCATCTTCTTTTTCTTTGGACTCTTCAAATTTTTCTATTTTCCCAGTAAAGAAATGCATTTCTTCTTCTATATAATTTTTATATCTCTTTATTATGTTTTTATATAGGATGTTTATGTTATGCCTTATGATAAATCTGCTAAACAATCTTCCAAACTCTTGAGCATATTAACAAAACTTCCGTCATTTGTCATGAATACTTCTTCGTCTTCCCACACAAATTCATCAGGATATTTTGAAATAAACATAGATTCAAAACTGATATTCATGATGCCATCAAATTTTATCATTGACACTTTCATGCCATATGTTGACAGGATATAACCGAGACTAGCTGCAAAAACAGTTTTACCCGTCCCAGTAGCTGTACCTCCCTATATAATAATAAATTTTGTCATTTTAATAGATTTGGAAATTCTTTAATTATATAATCAAAAGATTCTACTAAATCTTCTCTTTTAATAAATTTCTTTATATTTCTAAGCTTTACCCATCGGTAATTAAATAGTTCATCTTTTTGCAGAACTATCTCTTGAATCTTTTTTTCTAGAACAATAAAAAAATGTTGTTCCTGACCCTTGAAACCTTTTTTCTTTTGCAGTTCATCTGGCCAGTCGAATTGATTGATATAATTGGACTCGCAGAGAATTTCATAATCTGTTACGCCTATTTCTTCTATAATCTCTCTTTTTATAGCAGAAAGAAGAGTCTCGTTATTTTCTACACCTCCTTGAACAAACTGCCATTCTGAATTATCCTTCTCTACTATTAAGAATTCTTTATTCTCATTTATTATTATAGCGCAAACGTTCTTCCTATAAAGACTGTTTGTATCATTTATTAATAGACCATCAAAGGCATTATTGATTTGATTATATCTAATATTAGATTCAAATAATCCAGGCAACTTCTCAAGAAAGTCACAACAATCTTCAAATAAATCTTCACTAATATCTAGCTTACTATTCCACTGGTTTCTAATCTTGCAGTATTTCATAGGAAGTTCATAATATTTAAAGTCTGGAAAAATCTCTTTAAATTTTTTAGCAATTTCATTCTTTTTAGTAGGAAATGCGCCTTTTATTATATTACAGCACATAGCACACTCCAAAACTAGATCTATGAATCTTGATAACTTGTACCTTTTATGATCTAATGTTTTTACATCAACATGAAATGACTGCGTGAAAGGTTTTATCTCATTTGATGAAGTTATTAAACTTCTAGATTCATGTCTTGAACTAATAATCTTGGATCTCAAGTCTCCAATTACCATATCTATTCCTATTTTTTCTATAATGTTCTTTATGTCTTGTCTTACGTCCAGCCCATAGATTACAATACAATCTTTAAAATAGGAAAACAAAGAATAAGAACAAATAGAACTCTCAAATCTCTTGTATTCTGGAAGTTCATCTACAGAGTGCATTCTAAAAGTCAAGGGTATATTCTTATATTTTCTTGAAAGCGAAACATTTATTCTTTTTAGCTCCCTAAATGACTCCATACTTATATTTTCTTCTGCCATGATAATTAATATATCCATATCAGACCAGCTCGACACAGCATCTCCTCTAGCATATGAACCGTAAACTAAAACAGAAACAACACCATTAATTTTACTATTATTAAACTCTGTTTCAAGATCTTTTCTTAAACTATCAAATTCCATGTTTTAAGACATTACAAAAAACCTTATATAAGTATCTAAGAAACTTTTATTATGCCATATGATGTATCAATAATTTCTCATGCGTCTTTAGATATAACATCAGATTGTATTTATTTAGGAGGTCCTGCCTCTTACTGCGGCAAGATGCTTAGAAATCTAAAGTCCAACTTTTTTGCATTAGTTATGGTTGAAAAATCATTTCCCTTCCAAAATTATTACAATGAAAATATCAAAAATTATGAATTTGTCTACAATAGGTTTACAACAACATTTTTAATGAAAAAAATTTCAGGCAAAAGACATCTAAACATCTTAAGAAGAGCACAGAATTTCTCCATTGAGGTTATTCCTAAAAAAATTCTAAACTCAAAGTATATATTATTATCACCAATTGTAGATGATATGCCTATTAAGTTTGTAAGTGCACTCTCCAATAAAACTCGGGCAGTGATATGCACAGACCCATTTAATAATGATAACAGCAGGATGAATAATAAGCACCTAAAATATTTTAATGAACTAATGAAGTATTCACAGATAATAAAGATGTCTGAGAATGAAATTTTCGGACTGTTCATGACAAACAACTTGAATGAAGCAATTGAACATTTAAGTAGATATAGAAATACATTTTTAATAACCCTTGGATCTAAAGGCACTTTAGTATATCAAAAAGGTATTATAAACGAGATAATACCATCACTTAAAGTCTACAAACCAATAGATACAACTGGATGTGGTGATATATTTTTTTCAGCTTTTTTGTACGGCCTTGCGAATTCATTAACATTAAAGCAAAGTGCGATATTGGGCAATGTTTGTGCAGGTTTATCTGTGATTTCTAAAGGTGTTGATTCTGTGCCTTCAAGAGAAGAAGCTTTTAGGCATTACTCTAAGATAGTCCATAGCAAAATTAATACTAATACAGTTTTAAAGTTTACTAATCTGATTTAATGCCTAGAAAGAATTATAAACTTAGGTTTATCCGAATAGTAAAGGTGATCAAATGAACAAAAAAGGGCAGGTATTCTTAATAGCAGCAATAATTTTCATATTCGCAGTATACTCTGTAATAATAAAGTACAACACAGCAAAAGAATACGCTACTTTGGAGGATTATGAAGAAATAACTGAAAATTATCAGAGCGAATTTCCTAAAGTAGTTAACAAAGCATTGTACAAGGAAGATGAAACTGTAGAAAGTGCTCTGGAAAAATTCAATAAAAAATTTTTGAGTAATGCAAGACAAAAAGACCCCAACTACGGAGTTCTCTATGCATATAAAGACGCGAGAGGGAATTTACATATTGTGAATACACTGAATAAGAAGGTGATAAATATTGAGTTTAGTGATCCAAGAATAGGTGGACGTGTAAAAGAAGCTAAAATTATAGGCGACGGAATAACAAGTGAAGGACAAATATGTTTAAGCAATATTGGTTGTAGCACAAGCAGTACAGAAGTTGATATTAAATTTGGAGAAAACTATGGAAGAGGATATGACATACCTGGAGACGTTGATACTTTAATTATTGAAGTTCCGACCACTAACCCAAGAACAGGACAAATATCCACGTTGCCGATAGAATTAGATATTAAAGAATTTACTACAATGAATTATATATCTTCAGAAGATACACTTAAAACTCCTGAAGGAGATGATATCCCATTTGTATCAGCGACATTGACAACTACTTAGAATAAAGATTAATTTCCAACTAAAAATCTAAATTTATCATAACCTATATTTCCCTGCTTATCTTTAACTTCTAACAATCCATCAATATTAACAGAACCCATACCATTATCACTATATAATCTAAAGCATATATTAGTTTGACCAGGCCTTCCACCAAAGAAAATTATAGTATCACTTGCATTAGGATATACCTTAACTTCTTCGATTGAATTACCCTCTTCAGGATGATAGCTTCCAGTTCCGTTAGATCCATAATCCCTACAGAATCTTTCACTAAAATCTTTTCTTACTACACATTCTCCTATTTCATTTCTTTCATTATAATTACATCCTATTCCTATAGGTCTTGCTCCTTGTCCAGTAGGTATATTAACTGCTTTTACAGGAACATCTCTTTGAGTTTCATTTCCTGCCATATCTTTTACATATAATGCAAGAATCAAATCTTGAGGAGCCATTCCATTTAACATTATAGGAACTTCCCTACTATTACTCCACTGTGTAGAATAAACAATATCTCCACTCATATTAATTACATCTGCCCTGTATTCAAGACTGTCTCCAACATCTGGATCTTCTCCCTTAGGCATGAATATGATAGGTCTTCCTATAGGAACCTCATACATGTTTGGAACTGCAGGATCTAAAGTCGGAGGATTATTTGTAACAACAGGGCCTCCATCAGGAACATTGTGAGCATCTGGTATATTATTAGCGTCTGGAACACCATTACTAGCATCAGGCATTCCACTATTGGCATCCATATTGTTATTTGCATCTGGAACATCGTGGGCATCCATTCCATTAGCATCTGCACTACCATCCATCATTGGACCTGAAGGACCAGTAGCAGTAGAACCATCACTCATAGAATTATTACCTACATCCATTCCAGAATTGCCATCACTAGGACCAGTTACTCCAGTAGGACCTGTAGGCATTCCTGTATTTCTATCTGCAACATAAACATCTTTACTTAAACCAGAATCAGGATTAGAATCTTCACCGCCAGCACTGCAGCCAGCAGCAACTCCCATAAAAGCAAGTGCTAAAACTCTCCTATCTAGTGTATACATTACATTTCTGCCCCTCATAACCGTTAACTATAGGCAACCTTATTTATATAGCTTTCCACTACAACGGCTTTGTTTAATAAGTGCTCAAAAATAGCCTCAATTAAATTTTTTTCCAGTCATAACATTAGAATAACATCAAAGATTTTACTTTTTACACAAAGCCCACTACAACACAGAATGAGAATCTTAGCAGAAAGCTTTTAATATATTAATTAGATACAAATTCTGGGCTCATGGTCTAGTGGTTAAGCCTTTTGCAAAATGTTGCGAAAAGCTCTGCATATGACAACACCCTTACAAGGAAACCTTTTAGAAAAAGCTTTCATGGAAAAAAGGCTTAAGAGAGGTGTAGGTCCCCAGTTCAAATCTGGGTGGGCCCATTATTTTATTATGAAAAACATAAATTTATAAGACAGGATTTTATGTTTATCCTATGGCAAAAGAAGAAAAACAGATCAACATAAGAGTAAAAGATGGAGAACAATTCTATGCAAATGAAACAGGAATAAACTTCACGCCTACAGAAATAATTCTAGACTTTAAATGCATAAACAACGTGCAGGACATAGCAAACCACAGAGCATTGGTATTAAAACACAATTTAGTAATATTAACCCCATACTTGACAAAATCTTTCATGCAAGTTCTTAACAGGGCAGTAGAAGACTATGAAAAAAAGTTTGGAGAAATAAAAAAACCAAAAGAAATAGACAAAGCAGAAAAAATAATCAAGAAAGAAAAGGAAAAAATAGACAATATAGTTGAAGAAAGAGACGACGGAGAAACTTACTTCGGATAAAAATAGCAGCAAACTGCTTAGAAAATAATTTTATCTTAATCACATTTTATATATCATAAATAAATGCGCGAGCCGAGGCTCGAAATCCCAAATAATCAAAAAACTGATCATTTCTCGGGTCTCAACGTTGGCAACGTCGAATACTAACCACTATACTACTCGCGCAATAAATTCGGAAAGCCAAAATAATATATATAAAAGTTCCTATAATTACCATATAAAGAGCAAACAAAAGGTATATAAATAGTTTTTATCAGTAAAAACAAATTCATCGCATGATGAAAGGGAGGAAATAAAATGAATTTAGTGCATGGATGGAATGCAAATTATGGTTTAGCAAATACATTTGTTATTAATGCAAGAAAATGGCCAGATGATGACGAGGATGCTGAAGACGATGATAAAAATACAAAGGATGAAGACAATGTTGATACAGAAGATGAAGATGAGGAACAAGAAGAACAAGACTTTGGAGATGGTGGTGTAGATACTGAAGAATAGTAAAGTATAACGGAGTCATGATAAAATAAATACCTGACAGTCCAGCCTCAAAGCTTAAATATTCTTTATTATTTTATAATACAAATGTCAAAACTAAGAGATTTGAGAGTTTCGATAGAGGCGCATGTACATATAATTCTAGAGAATGTTATTGAATATTTTGAGAAAAAAGAAATTGGCCTCTATGTTTGTACTGAAAATAATCCTGGGGATACAACATCTTTATTTTATGCTTTAATGGATAATTTTGATAAAGTATTTCTTAATATTAGAATAGAACTCATGAATGTTAATGGAGAATGGCAAATAGAAAATATAACATGCGAAATAAATAAAAAATACCAAAAAGAATTAATAGCTATTCTAGAAAAACAAAAAACTAAAATCAGATACTTCTTTGGAATAGATCATATAGACTATACTATACTTTCTGACACATATAAAAATGAACTTATGGAGCCTATAGTAAGACAAATAAAATTTGATATTATTAAAATATTTTATGCATTAAAAAAAACTTTTAAGTCAATGAAATTCATAGAAGAAATAAATAGAACTTATGATTCCCTAGAAGATGTAGTAACACTTGATGCGAAATTATATAGAAAGCGCTTACTAAGAAAACAGAAAACTTTTGTAATTGTAATAGTAAAATTTATTCCAATGAAAAAAGATCCTATGAAGCTGTTAATAAATCCATACGGCCCTATAGCTTTCTATTATGATTCAAAGTTCGGAGAGAAAATTCATAGAATAGTAGCAGATGAGAAACCAAAATTGAAAACAGAGCTAAAAGATAAGGAATTTAATTATCTGCCTCTAAGTTAAGATTCAAATTCCTTAGCAACCTGAAGCAAAACTCCTTCATTCAAATGATTTGAGATTAACATCATGCCTACAGGAAGGCTATTTTCAAAACCTACAGGAACATTCATGTGAGGAAGGCCAGCAAGATTAGGGCCGACAGTAAGGATATCCATCATGTAGTCCTGCAAGGGAGTCAATTTCCCAATCTCCTCAAATGTGGGAGGAAGAATAGGCATAGTAGGACAAATTAAAACATCAAACCTCTTGAAAGCTTCTTTATATTCATTAATAATCAATGTCCTTACTTTAGAAGCCTTTATGTAATAAGCATCCCTGAAACCCGACATCCTTGCAAAAGTCCCGAGCATTATCCTTCTTTTGGCTTCTCTTCCAAAATTAGCAGACCTTACCTTACTAAAATACTCATCAAAGCTTCCTTCTAGTTTTTCATAAGAACCATAACGCATTCCACAGAACTTTGCCAGATTAGTAGATGATTCAGAAGTTGCAGTTATATAATACGTAGGGATTCCGTACTTTACTGAAAGAGGCAGAGAAACATTTTCAGATTTTGCTCCAAACTTTTCTAATTTACTAATAGAGTCTTTAACTTTTTTTTCAACTTTCTTGTCAACTCCCTCAGTGAAAGCCTCCCTAATTATTCCGATCTTTAAACCCTTGATGTTCTTTTTCAAATATTTATTGTAATCTTCTACATGAGACTTCAAGCTTGTAGAATCTTTGGAGTCAAAACCAGAAATAATACTCAACAGCAAAGCGCAATCCTCAACACTCTTCGCAATAGACCCAATTTTGTCAAGCGAATTTCCATAATCAATGAGGCCATAACGAGAAACTCTGCCATATGTGGGGCACAAACCAAAAACACCGCAGAAAGAAGAAGGATTAACTATAGAACCTCCAGTTGATTCGCCAAATGCAACATGAGAAAAAGATGATTTCTGTGTTAATCCTGCAGCTCCTCCTGAACTGCCTCCTGTTGACCTTTTCTTGTCAAAAGGATTCAACGGAATTTTAAAATCTATTCCAACATTAGTACAAAAACCGCCGAAACCAAACTCATCCTGAGAAGTCTTGCCTATTATTACAGCACCTTCATCTATTACTCTTTGAACAGCTGTAGCGTTAAACAAGGGGTAATATCCTTTAAGTATCCTTGAGCCTGCAGTGCTTTCAACATCTTTAACGCAAATAGAATCCTTAACAGAAATAGGAAGACCTGCCAATCTCCCGCTAGGATTTTTCTTGACTAGCTTTGCCATATTTATAGCTAATTCCTCTGAAATTGTGTTAAAATAATTATATTCCTTGTTTATTTTTTTGCACTCTTCAAGGACTTTATATGTGTGTTCTACAATATCTATCTCCTTGTTTTTTACTTTCCTCAAGAATTCAGAAACACTCATAATTCTGCCTCAAAGAAATTTAATTTTCCCTTAAGTTTTATTGGGTGATCTAGCCTTTGAATATTCTCCAGGAAATAACCATAAGTTGGAAGCTTTTTTGGCATATCAACCAAGTGCCTATCAAAATCCATTCTAAACTCCTCAAGAGTATTATAAACTTTCAATCCTGTAATTTCTACCCTGCCTACAATCGCTCCTTTTAATAATTTTTCCTTGTCAAAATCAAACCTATCAATAAAACTCTTCATTATGTTATTAGAAGCATGCAGGTAAAATTCTCCAGTAAAATCAGACTTCCACGTTCTTGTTTCAATAGTTTTCTTTTTCTGCAAAATCAATTCTGGAACAGGCTGCTTCATAGACAATGCTTTCATAGCGCTCTCGGCCCCAGGAAATAACCATCCTTCTTATGATAGGAATTTTTTAATATCAGCTCCTGAGGAACACAATCTCTTGGATTATCCTCCCTGAAATTATTTCTTACATCAACAGGCTGGAAACTTGGCTTAATATTATTTGTATTAATTTTATCAAGCTCAGAAAAAGCAACTACTATATCATTCAAATCCTTAGTGAGCTGCCTAATCTCATCTTCAGACAAAGAAAGCCTTGCATTCTTAGCAACTTTCAAGATCAGGTCCCTATTAATTTCCATTAATAATCTTGATAAGAAAGAGGTTTATAAAACTATTTTTTCTTATAATTATTCATCTTTTCATCCAAAGCCTTTTTAATAGCTTTAGCACTTTCACCAAAACCAAACTCTTCACCTATCTTAAGTATCTTATAGGATGCTGTAACGAAAGCAAGATATGCCAGTGAAAATAATACAGCGCGCAATGTATAGGTCCATTCAGGCAAGACTGTTAGCTTACTAGTTGTTATGACAAGAGAAGACGATACTATAAACACCAAAGCAGTCAAAAAATAACCTGTATAAGACCTTAAAGATGAATTCCTTGACAAGCTCAAAAGAGCCTTAGTTGTCCATATTATTGCTAAAACACCAAATGTCAGGCTGAGAAAATCACTAATAAGATATGAAGGAAGCAACTTGAATATTGCATACAAACCTGCCAGAATCCCCACTAAAGCAATAAAAAACTGGAAATTCTTTTTCATTTTTCTCCTCCAATATCTACCACAATATCACAAACCTGCGCCAGCTTATCAATGAGATCCTTATTCTTGTCTTTTTCAAGACTGATTATTATACCTTTAACCTTCCACATCCTCATCTTGCTTGCAAGAAAGTGAATAAACCTTGCAACAATCTCAGCATTATTGTAAAGAAGAAGCGTAGATAAAGAATCAAAAAAAACAAACTTCTGCTTAGATGGTATAGCCCTAACAGCTTGGTCCATAGCAATTGATATATCACTAAGCTTTTCAGGACTTCCTATAAAAAGGCAATTGGAACTCTTTTTTTCACTGTTATCAGCAAGCCTTGTTACACAGTCAATAAAGATAACTAACCTTGTATCAATCTTAGATTTTTTTAAAATAGACTGTACAGTTTTGTAAGGTTTGTTTAGCGTGATATAAACACCGGGAATATCTTCCTCTTCTATAAAGTACTTAACAATCTTAATATTTGTCTTGTTATATAAAGCTGCAGGAACGGTTGCCAATGCTATATAATCTTTAAGATTTTTTATCCTAGAAGCAAAATTATCCACATCTTTTTTCAACATAGAACTTCTGTCGCATCATTATTTAATAAATCTTTCTAGTAAGGAGATGAGTAAGATTTTTATATAACCTGTAAGACTAGAACTCTTAGATGAAAAAAGGCAGTGAAAATGTTTCTACAGGAATAAGCGGTTTAGATGAAGTGTGCAAAGGAGGATTTAGAAGAGGAAGCTCAATACTAATTGCCGGAGCGCCTGGAACAGGAAAGAGCATTTTCGCAATGCAATTCATGTATGCTGCAGCAAAAAGAAAAGAAGCTACTTTATTTATATCATCAGAAGAGCCTGCAGAATCAATAAGAGAATATATGTCTATATGGGGAAAAGACGCCAACAAGCTGGAAGAAGATGGACTAATAACACTTATAGAACAGAGAATTTTTGGAGGGAAAATGATATCTATGGAAGCCCCAATGACACTAATAAGAAAAAAGAAGATTAAATTGTTAATACTTGATTCACTCACACTATTTGAATACCTATACTCTCCACATGTTGAAGAATACAGAAGAGGAGTCTTGCAATTTTTGTTTGACCTTAAGGAAGCAGGCGTAACTATATTGGCAACATCTGAAAGGCACGGAACCAGCCTTGATGCATTTCCTTACAAGGTTGATGACTCACTATTTGATGCTATAGTCCTGCTTACAAAAGTAAGGAAAGGATCAAGCTTTGAAAGAGTACTAAATGTCGCAAAGCTCAGGGGAAAAGAACATGGCCTAGATATTTATCCATTTACCATAACCAAAAACGGACTATCTGTATTCCCCAAAGAAATTCCATTTTCCTTGATAGAGAAGGACATAAAAAATGGCTAAAAAGACAGAAATTCTGAAGAAATCTTCAGAGAGAAATATAAAACCTTCTGGAAGAGTTCCACTAGGAATAAAAGACTTTGACAACCTAATCAATGGCGGGTTCATAAAAAAATCAACAAACTTAGTTGTAGGCAGAGCAGGAGCTGGAAAAACAATATTTGCAATAGAATTTCTAGTCAACGGAATAATAAATTATGGAGAGCCTGGAGTCTATATAACATTTGAAGAAAAAAAAGAAAAGCTGTACAATGACATGATAGAATTTGGATGGGATCTAAAAAAACTAGAAAATGACGGAAAATTTGCGTTCCTCGAATACACTCCTGAGCAAGTAAAAAAAGTTCTTATAGAAGGAGGAGGAATTGTAGAATCATTAATAACAAAAATGAAAGCTAAGAGAATTGTAATAGACAGCATATCATCATTTGCGCTGCTTTACCAAGATGAACTGACTAGAAAGGAAGCTGCGCTAGCATTAATAGCACTAATAGACAACTGGGGATGCACAGCAGTGCTTACATCGGAAGAAACAGTTATAGAATACGGCAACACGATATCGACAGCACTTGAATTTGAAGTTGACAGCATAATATTATTATATTACACAAAAGTTAAAAGTGCGAGAGTCAGGGCAATGGAAATACTAAAAATGAGAGGGACAAAGCATACAAACAAGACTTTTGAATTTTCTATAAATGAAAATGGAATGTATGTAAACCCAAAAAAAACAGTTATTTTATAGAGTTTCTGCTTTTTTAGGAAGATTTACAAAAAATTTCAGCAAAGGCTTTTTAATTTCTAATCTAGAATACTGATATGAAAATTTTGGGTTTGGTAAAGTATGCCTTGAAATGGACTACAACAACCTTGATTATAGGCTATTTGACATACGCTTCCCACTCAGAAATAAAAAAAACAGTAAACAGCGTAAGATTTTTAGCTAATGAATCTGAAATGGGATTTGTAAGAAAAGAACAGGCACTAGACATTAGTGTAGAAAATGAACTAAATGGAAAAGGAAATCTAGAGACTTACCTTTCAAATTATTCACAGAAACTTCCAATATACATAAGAAGAAACGGCGCAATGGCAGGCAATGCAGAGTATAATTTTTCTAACTTTACAGACAAAGAAAGATCTAGACTATGCAAAAAAAGATAATTTATTTATTCATAATTTTCATAACTTGCAAGGCATGCTCTTTGATATGGTCATCAACACCTGAAGTGTCAATATAATAATCAAAATCTTTTTTATGTTTTAGTTCTTCTTCAAAATAAGACAACCTTTCCTCAACATCCTTATCCCCTCGTTCTATAATCCTTTTCCTTAACACATCCTCATCTTTTGGACAGAAAAAAAATGAAACATTAGGTATTTTTAGTTTCTTAATCTTCAAAGCTCCCTGATAGTCTATTATTTTTATAACATCTTTACCTTCATTTATAGGGCTAAAAGAATCTTCAGTTGTTCCATACAAATGACCATAAACATTTGCATGTTCTATAAACTTGTCTTTTTTAACTAAATCTTTAAATTTGTCTTCTGAAACAAAAAAATAATCTACCTTGTCTTTTTCTCCCGGTCTTTGATCTCTTGTTGTAAACGAGATAGCTTTTACAGTATGAGGCCTGTGCTTAAGAACATAATCAACAATAACTGTCTTGCCAGCACAAGATGGGCCAATAATTAAGAATAATTTACCCCTTTTCATCACAATGAATAATTAAATTTAATATAATAACTTTCTCTTTTATAATTCTTTACTCATGTATGGTCCGTCTCTAGAATATCCTAATTTTTTGTAATATTCCCTTGTGCCAATTGCAGATATAACTAATAACTTATTGCAATTCCATTCTTCCTTTGCTATTTTTTCAGCTTCTCCCAGTAACTTTTTCCCGTAACCTTTATGCTGAACTGAACCTTCATGACCCAATGGTGTTGCCTGACCATATACATGCAACTCTCTAACACCTGCAGATGATTCAGTTATTTCTTTTCTAAAAGGATTGTATGGCTTTCTTAGTCTACAAAAACCTAGAACAATATCATTCTTAATATCTTCAATGCTGATAAAAATTTCCTTTCCGTTGCTTGAATCATAATATTGTTTTTTAATATCAATTGAATCATAATCAACTTTCCTATTCATAGGCTCTCTGCATCTAATGCATCTACATTCAATTCCTTTTTCTTTAACTTTTTCAGCAACAATCTGCCTTAAATTAGTGTTCATAACACCATCGTGAATAACTGTTGAAGGGATGTCTCTGTTAACTCTCATTACTCTACAATATTCGGGAATAAACTTTTTACCCTCAGAAATTATATCTGCTGCTTCCTCTGTTGTTAATGGTTTGAATTTTCCCTTCTTGTATTGTACAAATAGTGGAGTTCCAGGCATTACTAAACAAGGATAAATCTTCAAAGAATCAGGCTTGTAGTCTTGGTTTTCAAACAACTCTTCAAACATTTTTATATCTTCTTCTTTAGTTGTGTTAGGCAAACCAGGCATCATGTGAAATGTGGTTTTCAAAAAGGAATCCTTTAACAAATGAATGGATTCTTTAGTATCTTTTAGATCATGTCCCCTATTTGTAATTTTTAGAACTTCATCTTTTAAAGTTTGTATACCTAATTCAACTCTAGTGATTCCTAATTTTAATATTTCATTAATTTCATCTTCTTTGCACCAGTCAGGCTTTGTTTCTATAACTAAAGCTGTAGATCTTATTCTAGCAGTTTCATTTTTTAACTGCTCTACTTCTAGATCTGCATTGCCTTTTATTTTTAATAACTTCTCATGAATTCTTTTTGTTCTTTCATTATCCTTTATTGTTCCTGGCAATTCATAAAATTCCTTAAACTTTGTAAAATTAAACTTATTATCTCTAAAAAACATTTCAGAAAAATCATTCATTCCTTTTAATGTATACTTAATAACTTCTTCCTGATAATATTTAGGGAAACTGCAAAATGTACCGCCTTGAATTATAATTTCTGTCTTGTCTGGAATTTGATTAAGTAAAGTATACTGCTCCAGCCTATTAAACACAATCAAGTAAGGATCATAATTAGATCTAATAGCTCTCATTGTTGAAGGCTCATTGCCTGTGTAGCTCTGGGGAACATTTCCGAAAAAAGACTTAGGCCCTCCTGGGCAAAAAATGCATTTTCCGTGAGCACATGCTATTGGCTTTGTCATAATTGCTAATGGAGCTACTCCGGACAATGTTCTAACTGGCTTAGTAATTAAAAAACTTTTATATAATTCTTTTTGTTCTTCGTTTAGTTCTTCTAGAATTTCTATATTGGATGGAAATTTACTTAATTTGTATTTTTTTGAAATCTTTCTTTTTATAGATTCCATATCTGATAGCTTTCCTAATTCCATTCTGTCAATAAAATCCAATATTGCACTATTCATAATTATTAAAATCCAGAAACACTATTAAACTTTTTGGCCAGTATCCCATGAAAGCAAAGGAACAACTTTTTCCTCAATAATCCTTCCAGTCTTAGAATTTATTCTTAGATTCAATAAATTAAAATTATTAGTAAACGAACTAATGTTCCATAATGTTGTCTTGTCTTCCTGCAAAATAATAACAAGTTTAGTCACAATTTCTTTTCTTGATTTGATCTTTTCTTTTACTGTTTTTATAACCTTCTTGAAATTTATCTTCAAATTATTTATATTAATCTCTTTAATATTATTATTCTTTTTCAACATATCAGAGTTTTCCTCCAGCACTCTTATTTTTTCAGACACTATATAACTTGTAACTTTATCATCTTTCTTATCATAAAAATCGAGCTGCCAATCGCAATTTTCAAGATCTTTTGGCTCACAGATAATGAATGCACTGCAAAAAATACCCTTATTAAGAAATTCTTTAGACTTCAGAAGCCTTTCGTAAGATTCTTTAATATCAAACATGTCATAAATTACTAGTGTCTAAGTTAATAAGTTTTTGATTATTCAAAAAATATATAAAGAAAACAAGACAGGCATCATGTATGAAAACTGTAAAACTAATGAACAAAGAAAATCCTGCGCCATTATGGAAGAGGTTCTTAGCTTATATTATAGATGTTCTAGCAATAAATATTGCAGCAATACTGCCATTACAGTCTATACTAATTAATTCTGAAAGCAATGTAAGAAACCTGCTATTAAGGGAATCAAGCAAAGAAATAGCAGCAGTAAGCATATTAATTATGTTATTCACAATATTTTATTTTGCAGCACTAGAATTAAAAACAAAGCAAACTTTGGGGAAAATAATAATGAACATCTATGTAACAAGCACAGACAAAACAGAATTAACACTTTCACAAGCAATACTAAGAAATATAACAAAACCCTTTACTTTAGTACTAATAATTGATGTGCTATACATGATATTCAAAAGAACAAACCAAAGACTATTTGAAGTATTCAGCAGAACTCAAGTAGTTGAAAGAGGTATGTTAGTAAGATGAACAAATGGTCAGTAGTACTAATTGTACTAGTAATAATATACGCAGCATCCAACATAGCAGCAAACATAATAGGAAAAGGAACTTTTGAAGACAAGATAGTAATAATACCAATAAAAGGAGTTATAACAGTAGACGGAGGAGATAGTGGCTTTTATTCTATAAGCGGGGCGTCATCAGACACTATATTGAAGCAGATAGAAGAAGTATCAAAAGACAAAACTGTAAAAGGAGCAATTTTTGAAATAAATAGTCCAGGAGGAGCAGTTGTTGCAAGCCAAGAAATAGCAGATGCAGTAAAGGCACTAAATAAAACAAAATACGCAGTAATAAGAGAAGTAGGAGCTTCAGGGGCATACTGGGTTGCATCTGCGACAGACAAAATAATCGCATCACCAATGAGCATAACAGGAAGCATAGGAGTAATAAGTTCATATCTTGAGTTCAGCAAACTATTTGAAAAATACGGAGTAGACTACGAAAGACTAGTATCTGGAGAGAGAAAAGATATAGGAGTTCCATACAGAGACTTAACAGATGAAGAAAGAAAACTACTACAGAAAAAACTTGCACTCGTGCACGAATACTTCATAAAAGAAGTTGCAAAAAACAGAAAAATGAATGAAGATGAAGTGAGAAAAGTAGCAACAGGAGAATTTTACTTGGGGCAGGAAGCATTGGACTTGAGGCTGGTGGATGAACTTGGAAATGAAGAAAAGGCAGTAGAACTAATGAAACAAGAACTAGGAATTAAAGATATAAATGTTGTTAAAAGAGAAGAAAGAAAGGGAATACTTGAATTACTGCAAGGAATAAGCTACAACATAGGACAAGGATTTGGAAGCGTCTTCAAAAAAGAAGGAATAAAAATAGAAGCAATATAACTTATTTTTTAGCTTCACCACTATAATTGTCATCAACTATCCTTAACTCTCTTCGCCTTCTAACTACATCTCTAACTGAATATAAATCTACTACTTTAGCTTTAGGAGTCTCAACACGGCTGAATTCTAGATGTAAACTAACTCTATTGCCAAGGTATCCAGAGACAAAAGCTGCTTCATTCAAGACACCTCTAACAGGGCCTTCAATTGTAAGCCTCAATCTCTCCTTTCCATCCCTAATTTCTGGAATATCAGTGCTAAAATCATAGTCTCCAGACTCTGAAAGCGCCCAATACCTCTCAACAATCCTATTAGATTCTATGAGGCTAATACCATAAGCTTCAACAAACAGCATAGCATTTGCTACAGGTCTAGCCTCTTCAATCTCAACAAAACTTGTTACGTCTTTCTCCAAAGCAGCTATTTTATCAGGCTCTCCTTCAAGCAGCAATTCAATAGTCGCCCTTCCTGGTCTTCTAAGAATTTTTTCTAAAGCAGTAGCTTCTCGCAATTCAACTCTATTGTAAAGCAGATAAAGATTAGGGTCTACAACATCCATGTCAGGCTCTTCTCCTTGGAGTGCTCGCTGTGCTATGATCTGCCTGACAGGAGGAACATTCTTCACTTCAGTTGTAAGTTTTAGGTATTTAATTGTTGATTTCTCCATATTCTATTTGGCATGATATAAAATTTAAATATTTTTCTCATAAAGTGCATAAAAACCTTTAAAAACATTCTATTATAGATATAAATGTAGGCTAGGCTGGGTGTCTAGGCCGCACCTGTAACTGTAAACGGTCTATAGCAGAGCTGAAGCCTGAGAGGAGGCAAAGTCGTTTTTGCAGGCCCCGGCAGCTACCATGATATCCTGTCCTGATTGGCTGGTTCTGCTGTGAACCTGGTGAGGTTGGGAACAAAGCAACCATAAGCATCATGATTAGCGCTTTCAGGGAAGCGGGATTGAGGAATGGCCGGGATCAACCTGTAAAGGCGGTTTTGTCCACTCTCGGGCATGCCTACATATTTATTAAACTAATTTATTATTTACTTGTTATGACACAAGAAATTATTATGCAAATAAAGAAAAAAAAGCCACTAGAAAGACTGGATGATAATTTTGTAATTAAATTTATTAATTTGGTATTAATGAAGAACCCAAAATTAAAAGCCAAATATGATAAAAATTCTCTAAAAGAAAAGGACAAAAGACAAATTGTTAAGCTAACAAGAAATGAGCTAAACAAAAGATACGGGCAATTCTGGAAAAATTCTTCATTAGGCATTATGTCGCACACTTCAACTAGAGAAAGAACAAAAATCTATAAAGAAGCTTACAAAAGTATTTTCAAAATAACAGGAAAACCAAAAACATTGCTTGATTTAGGAGCAGGATTGAATCCGTTAAGCTATAATCTAGTAGGAAAAGATGTTTTTTATTATGCGAATGAGCTTACTGATGCTGACTGCGAGTTAATAAAAATCTACTTGCAGAAAAACAAATTTAATTTCAAGATAATAAAAGGCGACATGATGAGTATAGACTTTCCTTATGCAGATGTGTGCTTTTTATTCAAGATTTTAGACAGCATAGACGTAAAAGGACACAAAAACAGCGAGCAACTTATAAAGAAAATAAAGTGCAATTACCTTGTCGTTTCTTTCTCAAATATAAGTATAAAAAACAAGAGAATGAACTATCCTAAAAGGGGTTGGATAGAACAGCTTTTAAAAAGACTAAATTTCAATTTTGAAAAAATAGAATTTCCAGAGGAAGTATTCTATGTTATTAAGAAGTAATATTACTGGCTGGAACTCCCCTAAGCTGAGAGGCAATAGGGCCTATATTCTGCACAACAACATCATACATCTTCTGCAGCGTAACTTCCAGTATAGCTTCCTTCAACTGTCCTGTGCAGTAATCATTCAAGTTGTCGATGCTGTTAATATCCTTGCTCTCCAGAAGAGAAATAGGAAGACTGCAGCTCATGCTCTTACCTTCCAGAGCCTTCCTTAAATCATGAGACTGAGTTTCAGAAAGCTTCATCAATCTTACTTTAACTATGCAGTTATCTTGCTTCTTTCCAAGCACTTCGTAAAAATAAAGATTATCTTCCTTTGTGCTTAATACACTTGCTTTGGAGCATTTTACAACATTGGAAGAAAAACAGTCATAATCTCTTGCACATTTTTTTGGAGTATTTATATAAAATAGAATACCTAATACAACTATAAGAACTATAAGCACAGCCACCTTCTTTTTATTTACAAACATACTACAATAATTAGAAATAAGTCATTAAAAAGGTTTTCTATTGATTCAGTATCTCCGAATAACTTTATTTAGGGAGATTCAGCGTTGGGCTGAATCTTGGCACAAACCAATGGTTTTTGCATTTTCCTTTCGAACGAAGCTTATGGCAGCTAAACAATTACGCATTTTAAATATAAACAGGCTCTGGTGCATTCCTAAATTTTAAGTAGTTAAGGAGGCATAGCCTCCTTTATGCTGTGCAAGCAATAAAGGAGAGTGATACCATGCCTCAGAAGAAATCAGAATATGAAGATTACTTAAAATTTGTGAGTGAAGGTT
>DATDWR010000009.1:0-13436 GCA_035289605.1 Candidatus Nanoarchaeia archaeon
TCGCCCCCCCCCCCGATTGGGTTTGCCAAAATTCTTTGTATTAGCCATAATAATCTTTCGTCTTGAATTTTCTTCTTGATTAATTTGATTAATATTTCATGATCTACTGTTTCAAAATAATGTTTTATGTCTGCTTTAAGAACATAACAATTTCCTTTATAGTTGTTTGAAACTTTTCTTTTAAAGTAGTCAAAGCGTTCTATTGCTTTTAGAGTTCCTTTTCCAGCCCTGTTGGCGTAGTTATCATAAATGAAGCTTTTATCAAAAATAGGTTCTATAACATTATATATTGCATGATGTATTACCCTATCTCTGAAATCAGATTTGCTTATCTTTCTTGTTTTTGGGTCTCTAAGAATAAATGTTTGCAAAGGTTTTGGTTTGTAAATATTAAATATTAATTCAGATTGCAAGTCTAAAAGATTTTGTTTAAGATTCTTTTCGAGATCTATTACATATTGTTTTAGTGTTTTTCCTTTTCTTGCCTTTTCATAAGCTAAGTAAAGATTATCGTAAGCAGTAATTTGATCAAAAATATTAGTTTCGCTGTCCATTTTAGAATGAATATTATTTCAGTCCCAGCTTTTGTTAGTTTCGCTATTCCGACAAAACGACCATTGTTGTTGAGATTGTTGTTGCCGTTCAAACCGTAGTTGTTGTTGTCGTTGCCAACGAACACCAGACGGCCCGCAAGTAGCTCTTTCACTTTTTACTATTCACTGTAACTTCACCTTTCGGCGTTGTAGCTGTATTTTATAGCAGTAATACTGCCTTAGTGAAAGGGCGTGTAGTCCAAAACTATTCCAATACTTACTCTAAACTTATAGAGCTAAGTAGCTGGGACTAAAAATTCTAGAAAATTTGTAATATAAAAATATATTGAAAAGAAATTTTTATTGTTTAGGGGCTAAACTTACAGGTACTGGCATATATAATCTTCCATCTAATCTTATTAAATCAGTGCCAACTCTTTCAAGTCTTGTTTCTAGTGGAGCTTCATTTTTTGTGACGCCCTGCGGCTCCGCCGCAACTCCGACAAAACGACCACAGTAGTAGAGAATGTCGAAGCCGAACAAACCGTAGAAGTTGCCGTCGCCAACGAACACCAGACGGCCTCTATCAGCTTGTCCTTTTTGAACATCTAAATTAATGTAAGGTTTTTCTACTTTTTTCTTGTTTAACATTTCAGCATAAGCTTCAGCTCTTCTTTTACCGCCTGAAAGCATTATTGTTCTTGGATCTTCAACCCATTTAGCTAATTTCATATAATCATTTGGTAAGCCTTTGAATAAACTTAAATCTGCTACTGCTCCGAATTGTTCTTCTAAATCTTGGTCTTGAGTTTCTCTTAAGAAAGTTTCATAATCTCTTAATCCTTCTACTTTTCTTTCTTTGAATGCTTGAGTTTCTTGCTCTGTAAGTTTTGCTCCGTAATTAACAAGTCCTTGTTCTACTGCACTTCTTACTCTTTGATGGTCAGTTAAAGGATGATTTGGACCGTGAACTACAATAACTTGATTTCCAACATTGTAAACTCCTGAAGCTGTAGTGTACCAATTTGTCCACATAGAATCATTAGAATCAGGACAATCATTTCTTAAATCTAAAACTCTGGGAGAAGTTAACGGTTTCAAACCTTTAGCTATAGTGTCTCTTAAAGCATTAGCAACACCGTACTTGCTGTCTTTTATGTCTTCAATGATTTCTCCAAAAGGTAATGGAGATGTTCTGTTTATTTTACCATCAATTGTGATTATCATTTTAATCTATAATTTGAAGTAAATATACATTTATAAGCTTTTCTATTCATGATTACTTATAAGTAGTTACTTTTCTCCAATTTTAATTTGTTGCAATAGAATGTAACATTTACATAACATTTGTTACACTACACTGTAACATGGAAATAAAAGAAGAAGAAAACGGAATAATTTTTATACCGTTATGGAAATGGTTATTTATTGAATAAATACAAAATAGTTATGCATTGATTCTAGGAGAAGAAAAGCAAGTTTACTATGCCTATGGAGTCAAAAACTAACTAAAACAGAAAGAAAGTAAAATAAAAAAAGTTCTATGCCTAATGATTTGAACATCGCAATTATAATTTTAGAGCAGGTTATTTCAGCATTAGAAAATGATATAAGAAAAAAATACAAAGGTGACCCTAACGATATTAGTGGACTAACAGTAAGACTAGATAGAATTGTTTCAATTTTAAAAAAACTGAAGAAACTTTAATTTATTTCTTCATATAGATTTAAACCTTTATATTAGCAATAGAAGGTAGTTTCTATTGACAATGGAAACATGGAAAAAGTCATATAATGCAATAGTAAACTTTAGCTAAAAGTCATATAATGCAATAGTAAACTTTATAAATGGGTTTATTCGTATAATTTTATGGTTGATTTCAAGAGTATAATAAAAGAGCAAAGAGAAGAACTTGAGAAAATAGAAAAAGAAGAAAAAATAATAGAAAGAGAAAAATTAAATGAAGCAAAAAACATATTAAAATATCCAAACATTTTAGCAATATTGGGAATTAGAAGATGCGGTAAGTCAATATTTTCTTACCTATTGGCAAAGAATAATAAAACAGGTTATATTAATTTTGATGATGAAAGATTAATAGAGATAAAAAATGAAGATTTTGATAAGATATTAACTGCATTTTACGAATTATATGGGGATTTAGATTATATTATTCTTGATGAAATTCAAAATATAAAGAATTGGGAATTATTCGTTAACAGACTTAGAAGAACAAAAAAGGTTATTTTGACGGGGAGTAATTCTAAACTTTTAGCCGGAGAACTATCAACACATTTAACCGGGAGATATATAGATATAGAACTTTATCCATTCTCATTTAAAGAATTTCTTAAAAAAAAAGAGTTCAATGAAACTAAAACTTATACTTCGAAAGAAAAAGCAGAAATATTAAACTACTTAAAAGAATACTTACAAATAGGAGGATTTCCAGAATCCTATAAGTTTGGTAAAGCAATAATATTAAGAATCTACGAAGACATAATAACAAAAGACATATTATTAAGATATAAAATATCCAAAATTGAAGAACTAAAAAAACTTAGCAATTATTTAATAACAAACTCATCTCAAGAATCAACTTATAACAAGTTATCAAAAGTACTAAATGTAAAACACGTAAATACAATATCAAAATGGATAAGCTATCTTGAAAATTCATTCTTATTTTTTAGAATTGAGAAGTTTGATTTTAAACTAAAACAGCAATATATTGCGCCAAAAAAGTTCTATTGTATAGACACAGGAATAATAAATTCAATAGGGTTCCAATTTTCTGAAAATATGGGAAGATTAATAGAAAATAAAGTAGCAATAGAATTACAAAGAAGGAAAGAAAAACCACAATCAAAAGTATATTACTGGAAAGACTATCAACAAAACGAAGTAGATTTTGTAATAAAAAACGATAAAATAGTAAAGGAATTAATTCAAGTGACATACTCATCAAATAAAAATGATATTAAAGAAAGAGAGATACAAGCTTTATTGAAAGCAAGCAAAGAATTAAATTGCAAAAAATTGATAATAATAACATGGGATTATGAAAATGAAGAAAATAGAATAAAATATATACCTCTATGGAAGTGGCTTTTACAATGAAAGAAAATTATGGAATAAAGTTCTGGAAAGACTGGTTGTAAGTTGATTCTATTTTTTCATGTCAGCCAAGAATCCGAATAATATTATCTGCAGTCCAACAACTATTAGCAGCATGCTTAGTATTGTTGCAGGCATGTGTCCTATTTTTCCTTCCATCAAAAATAATAATACAAGCCATATTCCTATTGCTACCCCAAGCATTAAGAATGTAAATCCTATTCTCCAGAAGAATTTCAAAGGTTCATAGTCTCTATATATTCTTAGTATGTTGACCCATGCTTTTGCTGCGTACTGGAATGGACTGCTCATAAGCCTGCTCTCTCCCGAGATGCGCTTTGCAAAATACACAGGAACTTCTTTTATTCTAAATTTTTCTCTTACAGCTCTTATTATCTGTTCCTGCGTGTATGTATGGTCTGAGATTATTGGTACTTTTTGCGCTACTTCTTTTGTGAATGCTCTGAATCCTGTTTGGCAGTCACTTACGCGAAACTTTATTATATTTGATATTACTCTAGAAAAAGCCCTGTTTCCCATTCTTTTCATCCATGGCATTTCCTCAATTTTTCCTTTAAACCTTGATCCTAAAACAAGATCTGCTTCTTTTTTTTCTATTGGCTCTATTAGTTTGTGTATTTCTTCTGCCTTGTATTGCCCGTCTGCATCAGTGTGCACTATTATATCAGCACCCAATTCAAGGCATTTTGATATTTCTGTTCTGAATGCTTCTGCAAGGCCATAATTATAAGGGTGGCTGTATACAATTGCTCCTTGTTTTCCTGCCATTTCTGCTGTCTTGTCTTTGCTTCCGTCATTAACTACTAGTATAGAATGCTTGTATTTTGTCTTGCTCATCGCCTGCTTTATGTCTCTTACAACTTTTCCTATAGTTTCTTCCTCATTGTATGCTGGTATTGTTATTATGACTTTCATTTTTCGACTTTGTAGAGATATAGTGTTCCTTTTATATTGTTTATTATTTTATAGTCCATTTTCTTGGTTGTTAACACATAATCGTAATCTGAAGCTTGTCGCACGTCGCCTACTTCTATCTCATTGTTCATCCAAAACCCGATTATAGAGTCTATTTTGTTTTTCTGGCATATTGTTGTAAAGTCTTCTCTAGTTACTCTATCTCCGCAGTTGTCTTTGTCAAATAATATTTTTTTGCCCTGTATGTTTTTTCCTATTATTTTGCTGAACTTAAGCTGTTCTGAATTCCCCCAGTCATGTGATGTTTTCACATTTATTGCGAATGCTAGTGATGAGCTAATAATAAAAAATAGTAATGTTATTGCTATACATTTTTTCGCGAATGGTTTAATATTAAATAATATAGGCATTAAAGCAAAAATTATCAGGAATAAAATAAATATTGTCCAGTAAAATTTTTCTATGCCTAAGCTTAAAGCAGTATAAATAAGATATTTCAGTGTTCCGAATAATGCCAGTGATTGGTTGTTGAATGGAAGCAGAGGAGCGATATTGAGTTGTGAACTTATTGCTAATATCAAAGATGTTAAGATGCTGAATTTGAAGAACTTGCTTTTCAGAAATCCTAGTTTAGTGTATGAAATAAATCCTCCTATTAACATTAATAGCGACGCTGGATCAACATATCTTCCTAATGGTCTTCTTGTGAAGAATTTGAATGGTGATTCATATAAAACTCTTAGAGATGCTGACTCATTTGTAGCTCCTATTAGGGTGAAGAATATTATTGCAGAAAATAAGGAAAATAATATTTTGTATTCTTTTTCTTTTATATAAATTGATAGCAGGAAATATATTCCGAAGAACATTCCTGTTGTCAGTATTATATACCCAATGTACAAGACAAACCAGTTTATGAATGGAGGCATTAGCTCGTTTAATGTTACGCTGATTTTAGAACCTAATGCGCTGTAATTTCCCAATAACCCTTTCGGTGTAAATCCGTATTTTAATCCGTTTCTAATAAACCACGGAATGACTATAATTAATGCTGCTGCATAGTGCATTATTACTCTGCTGAAATTCATTTTTTTTCTTAGAAAAATATATGTTAGGAAAAATGTAGGAATTATAAATCCAGATATTGCTCTTGTCAAAAACAGCAGTCCCAATAATGCTCCGGATATAATGCTTTTTTTTTCGGAGTTTTTAGATATCGCCTCATGGGAAAAATAAACAAATGTCATGAACAAGGGATAGTATAAGTTTTCTGACATTAAGTAAAAATTTGTATTGAACAGCATTGGTGTTAGCATTGTTAGCAGGCACAGAATTAATGTTTTTTTGTAATCAAGGAATTTTCTTGCAAGAAAATATATTGGGAATATTGTGGCTGATAATACTAGTATGTTAAGAAGCTTCATGAAAAAATAAATTAAGCCTGCATTGCCGAAGATGTAGCTTATAGATAGCAATATTGGATAAAGTGGCACTGGGCTGCTTGCTCCAATTCCATGTATTGAGTATTCTCCTTGGTTGAATATTGACCAGCCTAGCTTTGAATACACATACTCGTCGCTGAAAACAGACGGTCCTGTAACAAATAGGGATAAGATTATTTTTACTAGAACAAATGCTATGTACAGAATAATTATTTTTTTAAATTCTTTTTGCATGGAATGGTTTAGAAGGTAAATTTAATAAGATTATGCTCCCTGTGGTTTGAGTAAGTTAGTGTCTGGATAGTCTTCTCTTGTGTAATAAACATATTCTTCTTCTGTTAGTGTTATGTTTTTAGGAACATTTATCTCCCATATTCTCGTTGGGCCTATAAGTCTTCCCCTGTAATATGCTAAAGGCACTTGATTGGAGTCATCATATACTAGCTTGAAATATTCTGATGGCCTGTTAAGGATGTATAGCTGCGTGAATAGCCCATGATATACTCTTCTCGTTAAGTATAATCCTGCTCCGAGCCTGTTTATGTTTCCGTTATCATCCACTATTGGCATTATTCTTAAGCAGCTGTCAAGCGCGTAATTTTCAAACTCATGGTATCCTTCAAAATATACGCATCTCATCGGAAGGTCTATTCTTTGATTTTGATATATGACTATTGCTGTAGGCTGCGATATTTTTTCTATAGTCTGTCCGTTTTCAGATAGCTTGAGAGGAACTAGCACCCCTCCTATGCCCGCTCCTCCTGCAGGAAGTATTTTGCCGTCGACTATTAAGTCTTCATCCAGTGTAAATCCTCCTGTATAAGCGAATACAGTGCTGTTTCTTCTCTCTTCTGTCAAGCTCGGGTTAAAAGTGAAAGTGCCTATGTACGAATACCTGTCATAGTTTTCATCGCTTCCTATTGATGAGTAGGCAGGATATTTTCCTATTTCATCTGCTACTGCCAGGAAATAGCTAACGTTTCTAGCTTTCAGGAATTTTAGCGGTTCTTCTTGGCTTTGTGCTGTTAGCAAGTGCCTTCCTGTTAGGTAGTTCCACCATGTAAAGAAATTTCCTCCGTCTGTTACTGTCGGTCTTTCAAATCCTTCCTGCACCCAGTAGCCATAATCCCACCAGTGTATAAATCCAGAATTTTGTGGTGTGTTTTCTCTTGTCCACTGTCCTGCATACTGCCATTGTGTATGATATCCAGAACCGCTCACTTTGGCCTGGTCTCTGCTTCTTTCATAGTTTGTTAGAATCATTCCTTTTGCAAAAGAAAATGGGCTGAATAGTATAAGTAATAGTAATATAACAGCGATTACTCTGTAGTAATTTTCCCTTTTATCCCAGAAATAGTCAAACAATGCTACTATCAGGAAAGCTGCTAGTATTGAAGTTATCGTTGAGAACTCAAACAATAATCTTATTGCTGATGTCGCAGCGAAAACAAATACTATAAACCAAACCAATACAAAAGTGTATCTCTTGTCTACTTTGGAGATGTTTTCAAAGTCGTTGTGTTTTTTGTAGAACATGTTTAAGTATCCATATACCAAAACTCCTGCAAATAGTAGTAATGACCCGAAAAAGAATATTTTGGCAAGTGTTGTTTCTCCGTCTAGTGGGGGGTTGCTCGAGTATCTTGAAAAGATGTATCCTAATATGAATGTTGTGTAAACTGCTGTAAGTTTTTTTGCTGATTTTAATGATTTTACTGCATGATAGAATAATACTATTGACCCTATTATGAATAAGTAAACAAATAATCCGCCATAGTTTCCAAACCAGTCAGTAACATAAGGCCTTTTGTTTTCAGCAACTGTTAACGTCCATCTTGTAAGTGAAAAAGCTTTGAACAGCTGTTGGTTTACTTCTGACAGCTTTCCTAGTATAAATTTTGGGCCCGCTACTATTAAGGATAAAATAAATCCGAATATTATTGCTGCTAAGAAGCTTATTATTCCGTCCGGGAGTTTGCTTAGCAAGTTGGAATATTTTTCTTTTATTTTTCTAAAGTAATTTTTTTTGAAAAAGAAATAATCTATTGTTGATATTAATAATGCAAGGTATGCTGTTCCTGTGCTTACTGAGAAGAATAATACTAGTAATGAGACATCAGATCTGAATTCAAGTATTAGGCTTGATGTTACAAGCCATGATAATATTAGGTAATAATCTTTTTTTTCGAATTTGTTCAGTAATAGTTCTATAAGGTTGAATATTCCTATGATCACAAATATGAAGCTTGATGATCCTGCTGTGAACAAAGACAAACCTGTTGATATTCCTGCCAGTATTCCGAATAGTAAAACAAATCTTTTTCTTGTTGACTGCCATCCTGCTACATAAAAATAGAACGCCATGAAAATGAACATCATTCCTAATATGTCGTGGTCTGAGCTTCCGCCTAGGCTTCTGAACAAAAATGCAGGTATGACATTTAACAGCAAAGTGGCAACTAAAGCAACCCTGTAATTGAATAATCGTCTGAGCAGCAGGAACATGAACACAGTCATTATTGCTGTTGCTATTATCGGATAAATGTTGTTGACATATTCAACTGTTATGGAATTATTAAATAAATTCAGAAATCTGTATATGTATGCTATGAAATATGATGTGAATGTTCCAAGCCCGCTTATGTCTATTCCGAAGGGAAATCCTCTCAGTGCATCTGTTGCGTATAGTTTTCCATGTTCTGCTATGTATTCTGCATATCTTAGGAATAGTGTTGAGTCTAGTTCCAGTGAGATATATTTTCCTGTAGTCACGTCTTTAAGAAGCTCTAAATTTCTTGATCTGATATAAGCGCTTATGTAGACTATTATTGTTAGCGCTATGTATTGTAAATAATTTGCATATTTTATTAGAAATTCTTTTGCTTTTTCTTTTCTCTTTTCTAGAATATTTTCCATTTCTTAAAATAGCAGTGGTGTTATGTACACTTCCACTAACGCCCCCACGAAAAGCAACCCTACAGCTATAAGCACTAGAATTGCAACATCAGAAACTATCCTCTTGTATTTAAGCATTCTGTAATTGCTATTGACTAAAGCCATTGAAATTATTCCTCCTGCTATTGCACCTACAAAATAAGCCCCTATTTCAAATACTCCGTGTATCATGTATCTCATTATTCCTGCTACAAAAAGATTCATGTAGACTGCAGTTTTGCTTAGCCCGACAATATGTGCATAATCCGCTAGTGCATTTCTAATATATGTCCCGACTGCTGCGCTTATTACTGAAGCATTCCACGCAAGCACGAATATTGCTCCTGCTCCAAAGAAAAATGCAAATAATAGGCAGAATAATAAAACTCTTAGGTTGTTGTTCAGTATGGCCATGAATGTCCCGAATCCTACGCTTCTTCCGCTTATGACATTGCTGTTTATGTTTTCTATTGTTCTGATCTGCATACTGAATAAGTCTTTGACTATTGGGTCTGGCAGTAACAGGTAAAATATTGCAAATCCTACTACAAATCCAAGAAATAAAAATAGTAGAAATTTTACTGCTTTCATGTGTTCTCCTAAAAGCCATAGTTCTTTTCTGTAGCTTAGGTCTTCTTCTTCCTCTTCTTTCAGTGTGAAGTACATTAATGGCATTACCATTACTACCACGAGAAATATCATGACAAGGCTTGCTTCTTGTTTGAATACCCACAGGCTGAATAATACAGATAGGATTGCAAATCCCAGTCCTATAAAGAAAAGTTTTAGAGGATGTCTTTTTGCACTTGCAGGAGACACTAGATCTTCGAAAACCATGGTTTATTACATAAATTTTGGTTTATATAGTTTTCCACAAATCTTTTATATTGTTGGTATTTCGTTTGTTTTATGACAGAAAGACCGGCTTGGGTTAAGGACAAAACTGTAGCACCAGATTTTGAGGTTGTTCATTGCAAGCCTTATGATGATTACAAGGACCACAAGAATGATGATGAGTGCTATGTTTTAATTAGAATCTACTTTGATAGTTATGAGATTGGTGTCGCAGTTTGTGATTATAAGCATGTTATTTTGAAAGAGTTTAGAGGTAAAAGACCGCAGGATATTTACAATGCTTTGTTTGAGTATTCTGAAAAAAATAATTTGAAATGGTTTAATAATTTACAGCATGCTGCCTATTTAGGTAAAGAGTTAAAGAAAGCTGAATTGTGCTTGGCTTTAGGCTCTAGCTATTATCAGGAATAAATTAAAGCTTAAAAATAATTAAAATATTACCATAATCCTTAAATACTTAAGTTACAGATTTTTTATTGGAATGAGTACTGAAGTGCTTGCAAAGCTGAAAGAGCTTAGGAATATTGCTTCTGAAACAGAAAAGCAGCTGGGAAATTCTGGCATGAGCATTACCAACATCCAGAAGGAGCAGTTGTTTAATCATAATATAAAAAACATTGTTGATGCTATTGAGGGTTTGTTGAGAAACGAACCTTCTGAGAGGCACCACATAAGGCTTGAGAAGGAAATTCCAGATTCTTATGTTAATATTAAAAAGCTTAAAGAGACTCAGCAGGGAAAAGGAAATCAGAATTTGGAAAAGATTAAGGAAATAATTTATTTTTTTGAGGGAAAGTATAGGGAAATATAATTCTTATTTTACAACAATCATTATAAACAATGTTCTTTGAAGATTCTGAAAATGCTATTGAAAATTCTTGGATTTGCAGACTTCGTTGCTGTTTTTTCTCTGATTTTTGTTGATTTTCTACCTAAGTATCTTGTTGTTATTATGGGAATTTATCTTATACTGAAAGGTTTATTTTTCACAATAATAGGCGGAAGCATGGTTAGTATGCTTGATGCTGGCGCAGGTATTTATCATGTTATGGCTACTTATGGTTTTAGCCATTGGATTGTTACTTCTATAGTTGTAATCTTCATCTTCCAGAAGGCTTTTGTTAGTTTTGTAAATTAAACTTACATTTTTTATGCAATATTTTCCCACGTTTTCATTTTCTATTATTTTTTCTGCGCTTTCTATTTTTATTTTGCTTTTGAACAGTGGCGCATTTAAAACAAAGCTCTCATATTCCCCTCCCTCGCCGCAAACATTTATTCCGTTTTTTTTGCTTAATTTTACAAGTTCATCTACTTCTTTTAGTGTTATTTTTTTTCCAAGCCACTCAATTCCTAGTCCTGCAACGCTGCTTATTATAAATTCAAATCCTTCATTTATCAGTTCTTTTAATTCTATTTCTTGATTCTTGTGCCATAATGGTGTGAAGACTTTTAATCCTAGTTCGTCGCATATCTTTTCTATTCTCTCCCTTTGGTAATTTGAGAATAATGCACCAGATACAACTCCTTGTATTCCATATTTTTGTTTGGCTATTGCAAGTGCTTTTTTCAGGTCTTCTAGTTCTTTCTCCTTTTCTCCATTTGTTTCCCGTAATATTAGCGGAATTCCCATAGCTCTTGATTGTTCCTTGACAAATTCTATGTTTGGTGTGTGAAACATGTAAGAGTCTTTATTTCTGCTTGCAATTGATATCAAGCATTCTATTGAGTAATTTTGTTTTATCATTATCCACATTGCGTAGCAGCTGTCTTTTCCAGAGCTGAATAATGCTCCTAATTTTACATTTGGTTTTCTGTAGAACTGGTTTAAGTATTCTGATTTGTTTTTGTATCCTTTGGCTAGCTTTTCTATTGCTTTGGCAAAGTTGCTTCCGTATTGTGCTGCTATCTTTTTTCTGTACGCTATTTCTTTAGATAATCCTAATTCAAAAGCCACCTCCCTGAGCACTGCTTTATCATTATCATTTATTTTGTATTTTTCAGGTATTGTAAGTGAGTATTCTATAAGTTTTTTGTCTAGGAATGGAACTCTTAATTCTATGTTGTTGTACATTGTTATGACATCATCTCTGTACAAGTCTCTTTCATATATGTGCATTATTCCAGAATAGCATTCCTTGTTTACATCTTTTGTTTCTTTGTGTCGCTGGTATCCTGCAAATACTTCTTCGCTTCCAAGCCCTGACAGTATCACTTTCACATTGTCTTCTCTTGCTTTTTTGCATGCAAAATAAAACGGAATAGCAACCCCGACTTTTACTACATTTGAGGATTCTATTAGTTTTATTATTTCAGGCAGCGCATTTTTCACTTCTTCTATGTTTACTTTTATTATTTCTAATTCTAGTCCTAAACTCTCAGCTGCCTTTCTTGCATGTTCTAAATCTTTTGCTTCTTTAAAATTATTATATTCAAGAACGCATGTGTAGCATTTGAATTTTATTTTATGTTGCTTTAGTATTAATGCTATTGTGCTTGAGTCTACTCCTCCAGAAAAAAGAAGTCCTAGTTTAGCTTCAGGAATTCTCTTAATAACAGCATTAGTAAGATAACTTTTTACTTTTTCTTTTATTTCTTCATAGGTTTCTTTGTTTTCTTGCAAAATAAAAAAGTCTCTTTCTATGAAGGTTATACTTTTATTTTTTATATTATACTTTAATATTTTTCTTGGATTAAGTTCTTCAATATTAGTAAAACCAAGTTTCTCTAGAGCCTTTTTTTCTGAACAGAATGCAAAACAATAATTATTGCTGAACCATACAGGTTTTACTCCTATTAAGTCTCTGAATATGTACAATTCATCTTCATTCCAGTATGCGCAGGCATAATCCCCGTCTAATTCATCTATTATTTTTATTCCATACTTATCTAGGAGTTTTAGTAGAGTTTCAGCATCGTTTCTTGCTTCTATAGTATATTTGCTGCATAGTTCTTTCCAGTTGTATATTTCGCAGTTTGCAGCTAATATTCCATTGCCTGTTAGAGGCTGTTTAATTTTGCTTACAACAGCATGAAGGCAGTGTCCTATGGCATTTTTTCCATCTGATTTCTTTCCGTTGCTGAAAGCCCGCCCGTCTATGCCCCTGTAATTAATATAACTTATTCCTAATGCAGCCATCTCTTCAGCTTTCGCATTGTCAAATACACCTATTATTCCACACATGAGTTATGTATAGCAGTAGATCGCAAAGTAAATAAAAGCTTTTCCTCCTAAGACAATTATGACATATTTGATTGAGATTGAAGTGGATCATGATTCTGGAAAAAACCCAAGGAAGAGTATAGACTTATCTAATAAGCTTCAAGAAATAGGCATAGATCTATCTGGTTTATCTTATTTACTTAATATATATACTATAAGGTTAACTAATATATAAACATTATTGCAATGGAGTATAGAAAAGCTTATATATTCTTAATAGATTTATTAACCAAATGGGTAATGTAATATCTCCTCTTCCAAAATGGATTATGAAACACTATTCCAAGCTATGGTCTAAATTCAAGGATAAGCAGTTTACTCATCAACAGGCAGAAGATTTGCTTAAAATAACAAATACCAGCATTGTTCTCTCAAGGCTTAAAAAATTCGGATGG
>DATDWR010000010.1:0-51476 GCA_035289605.1 Candidatus Nanoarchaeia archaeon
TCAGGAATTAGTTCAGTAAAAAGAAAATTCGGCTCTAGCGTGAGCTCTAAGACTGCACGAACAATAAGAGCTGAAGTATATGGCAAGCTAATCTGCCATAACATATTCTCTTATTTTATAGAAGTCTTAGGACAGAGCCTATATTTTCATAAGCTTTATAAATTTATTTTATCTTTCATTCTAAATGGCTGAATTTAAAGGTGAAGAGATGCAGATGGATAAGATTGAAAATGAAAAGTGTCCTATGTGTCAGAAAGATTCTTTAATGCTTTATGAAAGCGAGCAGGATATTCCTTATTTCGGGAAAGTATTTATCTTTGGTATGAATTGTTCTTCTTGCGGCTACAAGCAGTCTGATGTTGAGGCTGAATCGCAAAAAGAAGGGTGCAAGTATGAATTTACTGTAGAAAATTCTAAGGATTTGAATGTTCGTGTTGTAAAATCTTCTGAAGCAACAATTAAAATTCCTCAGTTGAAGATGTCTGTTGAGCCTGGCGTTGCCAGCGAAGGTTTTGTTAGCAATATTGAAGGAGTTTTACAGAGGTTCAAAAAAATATTGGAAGCTGAGAGAGATGCTGCAGATGAAGATGATGTGAGAAAGAAAGCTAAGAACTTATTGAAAAAACTATGGAGGGTTGAATGTGGTGATGAACAACTAAAAATAATTGTTGAAGATACTTCTGGTAATTCTGCAATCATTTCTGAGAAAGCTGTTGTTACTAAGCTGAAAGGTTCTAAGAAATGAAAGATTGGAATAAATTTTATTCTGAAAATATTTCCCCATTTGGAAAAGTTCATTCAGAAGAAATAGTTAAGGACATAAGTAACGCATAAATTGTTGGTTAAAAATTATTGTTTTTTCAAAAGTAAGGAACTTCTTGGGTTATATAAAAACTGGAAAGTTTTGTATTATAATGAATATATAACAGGAGTTTTTCAGAAAGATAAAGAAGGAAATAACTTAAACCAAAAAATGGTGATTATTATTGCTAAGAGATTATAAAAATCCTTTCTCAATCAAATCTTCCCACTTCATCTCATTTAATACAACTAAGCTTTCTCTGAATGTTATTATTGGTTTGTTATATTTTCCATAGTCTTCTATTGCTATTCTTGGGCATGCTAATTCTATGAATCCTTCTATTCCGTAGAAATTTGTCAGTTTTTCTTGTGTTACTTCACTCATTGTTAGAATTGAAACATTCTTTCCTAAATTTTCTAATTTTTTCTGTATTGCTTCATATGTTCCAAACTTTTGTCCAGGTTTTGTCCCAACTATTATTCCTATGTTTCTGGATTTTTTTATTTTGTCTATTGCAACTGCCCTTTGTTTTGCAACTTTGTCTTTTAATTTTTTCATATCAACAACTTCCATGTTGTAAGTGTCAATTAGTACTACTGGTTTATTTACAGACAATGCAGCTCCTAATGAGTGGAATTGGTTTCCTATAACAATAAATGCGTCAACTTCTTTTTCTACTAATTTTAGTGAATTATATTCGCATCCTACTATATGCCCATCGTAAGCTGAGAATCCTTTTTTTGCAGGTATTGTAACATATTTTTCATTTTCTTCATAGAATTTTTTTGTCTCTTCTAACTTGTGTATGTGTTGTATCGAGCTTATTAGTCCTATTTTTTTACATTTTTTTATTTCACTTAGTGACTGCCTAAGTAGTGGTGTTAGCTCTGTATTGTCTTTCACTTCAACATAAATTATTGGAAAATCTGCTTTCACAAACTGTGTATGCCCAAAGTGTATTAATAGATCAACTTTTAAGTTTCTTGCTTCATCCAAGGCTATGTCGCATCCTCCCCAGTTGCTTTCTCCTGATACTATTGTCTCGCATTTAGTGTAATTATTAAGTACAGTAATTATTTCTCCTGCATACATCTTCATTCCTTCTGGCAATTGAATTAAAACTTTCTTAGATTTTTTTTCATTTATTTCTTTGGATAATCTTTCTAAATCAAAGTCAAATTTGCTTTTCATAAAAGGAATATAAGCAAATAATTTATAAAAACTACTTTTTAGTAGACTATTCAGCTATTTTATCCATTTCAATTATGCAGTGATCATCACACTGTTCTAGTGTCAGTCTCGTATCGCAGTTTTTATAGCATTCTACACACTTTTCGAACTTATTGCTTTTAAGTAAAGTGCATTGATTGTTTAGATAGTCACATTTTGCATATTGTTTGCAATAGTCTCCTAGTTGGTATTCCATTGTACAGGCTGTTGGAGTGTTATATCCGCACGTCAAGTCTACTCCGTGACATTGTTGTATTCCACAATACGGTTTTGGTGTTTTGACTTTTGTTATATTAAAATATGCGTTTCCTAGAAAGCCTGCAGCAACAATTAAAGCAAGCAGTAAAGCCACTATTATAATAATCCAAGTTTTTTTCTGCATAAAGATACTTCTTTTTATTATTTTATTAACCTTAAGTATATATTCTATAAAAGACTAAGTTAATTAAATTTAAATACAAGTATTTTAGCTTATAAGCCATGGATAAGCCCAAATCAGAGAAGATTTTAGATATTGCTACTAAGAGAGGATTTGTTTATCCTTCTGCTGAAATTTATGGTTCGAAAGCTGGTTTTTGGACTTATGGTAGTTTGGGAACTAAAATTAAGCATAAATGGGAAAATATATGGAGAAAATCTTTTCTCTCATTAAACACTAATTTTTATGAAATTGATGATTGTAATATAATGCCTAAGAAAGTTTTTGAAAGTTCTGGGCACTTAAAGCATTTTAATGATACCATGACAGAATGTGAAAAATGTCATTCTAGATTTAGAGCAGATCAGATAGTAGAGGATACATTGAAAATAGATGTAGGATCATTAAAAGAAAAAGAATTGACTATCTTAATAAGAGAAAATAAAATTAAGTGTTTGAATTGCAAGGGAAATCTGTCAGAGGCAAGATTTTTTAACATAATGTTTGGTCCATTTAAAGTTGGTGTTACAGGAGAAGATGAAGTATATTTAAGACCAGAATCTGCACAGTCTCCTTATCTTGCTTTCAAAAGAGAATTCGAAGCTACTAGAAGGAGATTGCCATTAGGGTTAGCTGTAGTTGGTAATGCTTTTAGAAATGAAATTAGTCCTAGACAGGGATTTTTTAGATTAAGAGAATTCAGTCAGGCTGAGTTGCAGATATTTTTTGATCCAGAAAGAGTTAATGAACATGAGAGTTTTAATAAGGTTAAAAATTATAATTTGATTATATTTTCAGATAAGAAACTAAAAAAGATTTCTTGCAAAGAAATGAATGAAAAACTAAAGTTTCCTAAATTTTATGTTTATCACATGGTAAAAGTGCAGGAATTTTATCTAAATATAATGCAGATTCCAGAAAAATTATTCAGATTCAGGGAATTGGATTCTAATGAAAGGGCTTTTTATAACAAGATTCATTTTGATGTTGAATTAAATTTGGAATCTTTAGGGGGTTGGAAAGAAGTTTCTGGTGTACATTACCGTGGCGATTATGATTTAGGTGGCCATCAGCTGGGCTCCGGCGAAAAACTTGAAGTGACTATAGATGAAGCAGGAAAAGTGAAAAGATTTATTCCTCATGTCTTAGAATTAAGTTTCGGTGTTGATAGGAATATATGGGCTTTGTTGGACATATTTTACAAAGAAGAAAAGGAAAGAACATTATTTTCATTCCCAAGTAATTTAACACCTTTAGATGCAGCTGTTTTTCCTTTAGTTAATAAAGAAAAGCTTCCTGATTTCTCTGAAAATATATTCAATGTTCTTCTTTCTGAAGGCTTTACTGTTTTTTATGATGATTCTGGAAGCATTGGTAAAAGATACAGAAGGCAGGATGAGATTGGTACTAAGTTGTGCTTGACTGCTGATTTTGATTCATTGAAGAATGAGGATGTTACTATTAGAGACAGGGACACTATGAATCAGGTAAGAATAAAGTCAAAGGATTTGAAATCTGTTCTTAATAAATTGATAAGAGAAAATAAGAGTTTAAGTGATTTTGGCAAGTATATCTAATTCTAAAAAGATTTAAGTAATTAATTATTATTAAAAATTTGTTGGGCAGGTAATTCAGCCTGGTAGAATGCTCCGCTGGCAGCGAAGATGCCGAGGGTTCAAATCCCTCCCTGTCCATTATACAAATATTTATAAAATATTTCAGAGTCATCCGTTTATGTTTAATCTAAAGAAAGAATTAAAAGACTTTGATTATCGCGAAGTTGAAGTAGACTTTAAAAGTTTATTTCCTAATCTAAATATCAGCGATGTCTCAAACAGGTTTAGGCATTTAAAAACTGATGATCCTCACGAAACAATATTGGCAGTCATTAAAGACTTATGGAATGGTGGTTATGATTATGTTTTGGGTAATCATGGTTTTTGGGACGCTGAATATTCTAAGTTCTCAGGTCATTGCCATCAATGCACTCCTATACTTGGCTTAGTGTTAAGCTCTTTGGGATTTGAAAATGTTTCTTATCTTGAGTGCTGCAGGGTTTACGAGCATTTTATTAGGACAGGGAATTTGGAGCAAGTTCCTCCTCAAGAAGAGCCGAATCCAGAAATGGTTGAGGAATTTAAAAAAATTAATCGTATTCCTTACTGCTGCCTTGAATTATTTATAGAAGGTAAGCCATATTATATTTCAGGCAAGCACGTGAAGCCAAAAGACGGAAAGATGCTTGCATTGCTTACGCCCGGATGTTACGATGATTTCACAGGCATAATGCATCATCAGGATGAAAAGAATAAGAGTGGTATTTATCTGAAGAAGGTTATACCCCATAATAATCCCGATAGCAAGAATTTTTATATGCAGGTTGTCTGGAATAAGCAGACTTTTAAGGATGTAGGTCCAGAATATTTTGTTACATTTTTGAGGATGAAATTATCTTAAAATGATCAAGGGCGTAATTTTTGATTTGTGGGATACTATAATATACAACAAGAATGGTTATGGAGCTTATATTGAAAAAATTAATGAAATAATTGGTATGGAAAATAAAGAAAAGTTCAGTAAATTAAGAAGTGAATGGTATACTTCAAAAATGTCTGAAGAGCAATTTTTTACTAAACTTCTTGCAGAAGTAAATAAGCCTTTAAGTATGCTAAATCATATGATAGATGTTTGGAATGGGCAGTTAGAAGCAGCAATAATTTATCCTGAAACAATTTTTGTGCTGCAATATTTAAAAAATAAAGGAATAAAACTTGTTCTTGTTTCCAACACAGTTCCAATAGCTGAGAGAATTATTAAAAAATTAGATTTGGAAAAATATTTTGACATGATTTTTTTGTCTTTTGCTGAAAGAATGCGAAAGCCTTCTCCGATGATTTACAAGAAGATATTGGACAATATGAACCTGAAACCTGAAGAAGTTATTGCTGTTGGTGATAAAATAGAGACAGATATTGTTGGGGCTGAATTGTACGGCATCAAGGCAGTTCTAGTTGATAGAAAAAATAAGTCTAATTACAAAAATAAAATAGCTGCTTTGGACGAAATCGAGTTTTATATAGACTAAGTAAATTTTTATAGGAGAATGCTTTGATTTTTCTAATGAAAAACAAAATTAAAGCTTTACTTATTTTCTTTCTTGTAGCTGTACTAGTTTTTGGCATGTTTGTTTATAGAACTCTTAACTTAGGTATTTCTTCTTGTAATTCTGACAAGATTTTTTTTACGGCATCGCCAATTGCAGTTTCAAGCATTTATGGTATAGTTCCTTTAGGAAATCTTGGCCCTCCATCCCACACATTTCCAACTAATCATTTGTATTTTTATACCCAAAGATTAAAACCAGGAGATTTTAATAGTGGGCCTGTTGAAGTGCCTGTTGTTTCTCCTGGGGATATGTGGATTACAAGTATAGCTTCTAGTGAGCACTTGTCTGGGGAGAAGTTTACTGATTATTCTTTGACATTTTCTCCTTGTAAAGATTTCGAAGCTTATTTCCATCATGTTTCATCGCTTTCTCCAAAATTGAGTGAAGCTTTTGGTTCTGGAGGCGATTGTGATGAGTATTCTACTGGTGGCAAAAGTTACAGGCGTTGCGAAAAAAGCATGAATATTAAGGTTAGCGCTGGGGAGATTATTGGAACTGCTGGTAAGTTTAAGTCGCAGCATGCTCTTGATTTTGGTGCTAGTGATTTTAGGACTCCTCCTTTGAATTATGCCAATCCATCTAGATGGTATAAAAGGCAAAAGCATTTGGTCTGCTCTATAGATTATTTTTCTCCAGAAGTTCGGTCTTTACTGCAGTCTAAGTTAGGTTCGCATGACGGCTCGGTTAGAAGAACTGTTCAGCCTTTTTGTGGCGAAGTAGAGCAGGATGTTTCTGGAACTGCCCAGGGTGTTTGGTTTGTTGAAGGCGCTGAAGAAACTTATCCTGAGGATCCACATTTATCTTTGGTTTATGATAACATTGACCCTGCTCGGGGAGTTTTCTCTGTTGGAACTTCTGTTAAGGGTTTGCGTTCAAGCACTTATTATTTTATTCCCTCTAAAAATGGGTTTGTGAATAGGGATTTTAAGGATGTGAAGGCTGATGGTAATATTTACTGTTACGAGACTGTTGATAGTTTTAGCAATTTTCCTAAGAATTTTATTATTTTGCTGCAACTGGCTGATGAAAAGACTCTAAGATTGGAAAAGAAAGATTTTGTTAAATGTGTGGAACCTTTAGGTTTTAGTGATTATACTGCTTTTGAGCGTTGATCGCTTTAATTCTTGCCTCATGAGTTTCTAATGTTAATAGTTTGGTCTGTAGATTAATAATAATTTATTATCTTCAATAATCATAATAATGTTAATCTGTCTATGATTTATATCAACACAAAAAGATTTATTAATATAATTAGGATTTTGAATTTATGGCATTTAAGGATTGTGTATTTTGTAAAATACTTAGTGGCGAAATTAGGCAGGATATTCTATATGAAGATGATAAAACTATTGCAATATTAGATATTTATCCTGCCTCTCCTAGGGGTGGACACACATTGGTAATGCCTAAAAAGCATTATGAGTTAATTTCTGAAATGTCAGATGATGATGCAAAGGCTGTTATGCTTGCAATTAAGAAGTTGTCTAATGCATTATTAAAGTTTGCTGAAGGTTTGAATATAATTCAGAATAACAAAAAGATTGCTGGCCAGTTTGTTCCTCATGTTCATTTTCATTTGATTCCAAGATTTGCTAATGATAATATTATCATATCCGAGAAATGGTCTAAAAATGAATATAAAGGCAATGAAATGAAGGAAGTTGCTTCTAGAATCAAAAGCCTTTTAAAAGATTAAGAAGAAATTTTCATTTTTTTGAAAATATTTTTCTATACTTGTAATTTTATTCAGAAATTTTGCAGAAAGCCTTATAAATTTCAATAAATAAAGATTATATAATGAACAATAATGTAAAAGAAATTGTATTTGTATCAATAGGAGCATTCTTAGGAATAATTGGTATTGTTATCTTGACATCGATTATTAGCCAAGGTACAGATAAAATATTAAACAATCTGCTATGGCTTATACTATCAGCGCTATTAGTTTCAATAAGTATTGGTTTATTAAAAAAATATCTGGATTAGAAAATGGATAAAATAGAATTAAAAAAGAATAGGCTAGATATGGAATATACGTTTGAAGAACAGAAAGCTATAATCTTGTATACAATTGGAACTATAACTTTGATTACATTTCTTACTGCTATGATTGCACAAAAATATTATATCATTGCTAGTGTAGGATTCTTGATAATACTTATTATTTCTAGAATATTTTATGCAAAAACTAGAAAGAGATTGTACAAAATACTTTATGATATTGAGAACTTATCAGATAGTTAATAAAAAGCTTGGAAATAAGAAATTTCTACGAATAAAAACATTTTTAAAAGATTAGTTTAGTTCTTGTTTTATACGCCTGAGTAGTTTAGCCCGGCTATAACACTGCTCTCATAAGGCAGATGTCGCCAGCAAATTCAATCTTAGGATTAATTTGGCGAATTCAAATCTGGCCTCAGGCATTTTTAAGAAATAATTATCTTCTTTTTCTTTTCTTCATTCTTAGTCTTGCAAGTTTTATCAGCTTTTTTACTTTTGATGTTTTGCTTTTTTTGCTTGGTTTTCTTCCGTGTTTAAAATATTTCTTTTTAGCTCCTTTTCTTCTTGTTGTTTTTCTGCTGCTTTTCCTCCTTGTTTTTTTCATTTTCTATTTCTGGACTCGGTGAAATAGTGCCTTAAACAGTCGCCAAATCAATCTTAACCTATTGGCATGTTTTCAAGGTTATCTTTCTCGCCTCATAATTAAGCTTAACAAGTGCAGATTTCGTATGGTGAGTTATAGTCCAGCCACCATATTGATAGTTGAACCCTTGACAGAGGCTGTTATGTGGCATCCTTTTCAGGACAACCGAACTGTCCAAATTGCGTAGATTTCTAATTTTGGTAATATTTAAAACTAGTTTAATCACTTTTAAGTTGTTATTAAAAAATTAAAGAGCATCAAAAACAACTTAAATAAGTATTGATATAAAAAATTCTGTAATGAGGCGACTATTTAATTTCAAGTATCCAAAGCTTACTATACTTCTTGTTTCAATTTTGCTTGCTTATTTCTTATTTTCCAATGAATCAGTCACAACCAAACTTAATAGCCTCGGCAGTTTTGGTTATTTAAGCGTCCTAATTGCAGGATTTTTGTTTTCTTTTGGGTTTTCCGCTCCATTTGCTGTTGGTTTCTTTCTGACATTCAGCACTGATAATATTGTTTTTACCGCCATTTTGGGGGGTTTTGGAGCTTTTTTGGCAGATCTTTCAATTTTTAAGTTTATCAAGATGTCTTTTATGGATGAATTTAGTAATCTTAAAAAGAATTTGAAATTAAGAAGGCATTTTCATTACAAGTTTCTTAATTCAAAGTTAAGGCTTTATATCACTTTTGTTCTAGCGGGAATAATAATAGCTTCTCCCCTTCCTGATGAGTTAGGTGTTGCTTTGCTTTCTGGTTTTGCAAGAATAAATATATATATTTTTAGTTTGATTAGTCTTTTTATGAATACTTTTGGAATATTGATCATGCTTTTTATAGCAAACATTTAAATAAAACTCATTTTTATTAAAATTTAATGGCAAGTTTATATTTTTATACTATTATTAGTGTTTTGATTGTAAGTTTAATCTCTCTAGTAGGAGTTCTATATTTTTCTCTAAAAATTAAGTGGCTTAAAAAGATTATTATATATTCTGTTAGCTTTTCTGCAGGCGCATTGTTTGGTGATACATTTTTTACTTGATTCCAGAAATTGTAAAAGAGTCTGGGTTTACAATTAGTGCCTCAGTTTCTTTGCTAGTTGGAATTCTTGTGTTATTTATCATAGAGAAATTTATTCATTGGAGGCATTGCCATTCGCAGTCCGAAGACCATGTTCATCCTTTTGTTTTCACTAATCTGTTTGGTGATGGCCTGCATAATTTTATTGATGGCTTGATAATTGGCGCAAGTTATTTAGCAAGCGTTCCTATTGGTATTGCAACTACTGTTGCTGTTATTCTTCACGAAATCCCACAAGAAATTGGAGATTTTGGTGTTCTAATTCACGGCGGATTTTCTAAAAGTAAGGCTTTGTTTTTTAATTTTTTTTCTGCAGTTACTGCGGTTTTAGGCGCTGTTGTTGCCTTGGTTGTTAGTTCTAGCATAGAAAATATCACAATGTTTCTAATTCCTTTTGCAGCAGGTGGCTTTATTTATATTGCTGGTTCTGACTTGATTCCTGAATTGCACAAGGAAGTCAAGATTAAGAATTCATTGTTGCAATTATTGTTTTTTGTTTTAGGTTTAATTGTTATGTATTCTTTATTGTTTTTAGAATAATTAATTTTTTATTTCTATATCTTTCTCATCAGTTTTTTTCTCATTTTTGTATCTAAAAAATGAACCTCTTGATGTATTTCCAATAAAATAATTTTGTCTTCATAAACCTTAAGTGAATGTGTCGGGTGTAAGCCTGTATCTCCTATTTTATGCAGCATTATTTCTGTATGTTCTCCTATAAAGTTCCTAGTATCATGATCAACTCTATCAATTTCGCTGCTTATTTCTAAAACATCATAAGTTTCTTTATTAATAATTAAAACATATCCAGTCTTTATTTTATCTAGATTTACCACAAGTATCTTCCTTTCTTTAGCTCTTCTATGAAATTTCTGTAGTAGTATTTTCCCCATTTTCTTATTCCTTTGTTGTCTAAATGCACTAGATAGTCTGATATTTTCATTCCTGCCAGCATTTCTGGTTGTATTACGAAATCTGCTCCTATTTTGTACAAGTCTAGTATATCCAGTACATTTTTTGTATTTACAAATATTATTGTATTCTTGTTTGATTTTTTGAATTCTCTGACTATCATTTCATTAGCTTCTAATGCTGGTACAGTTGATATTACTATTTTTGGTTTTAGTTTAGAAAGTTCCATTATCATTTCATTGTCATGTATGTCTGCATTCACTGCCTTTATTCCTGATTTTTTCAGGCTGTCTATTATTTTTGGGTTAAAATCAACAACTAGTATTTTTTTGTCTTTTATCTTGTCTATTATGCTGTACCCTGTCCTATGACACCCAAACAGGATTATGTCATATTTGTCTTCAAGTATTTTTTTGTCTATGATTTCAATCAGTTCTTTTCTTTCAAATCTTTTCAGGAACTTGTTCATTGTTTTATAGATTTTATTGCTGTAAGTTATTAAGTAAGTTGATCCTGTGATTGTTATTATTCCTACTACAGCAACTAGCATTGATGCTTTTTGTGTTACATGTCCAAGTTTTAGTCCTACTGCCATTAATATTAATGAGAATTCGCTTATTTGTGCTAGTGCAAGACCTGTTATTAGGGATGTTCTGCTTTTGTACCCTATTAGAATCATTAAGATGAAAATAATTATTGGATTTCCTATTAATACAAACAGAGACAGGATTATTATTGGTATTGTCAGTTCCATGACAGAGCTGAAGACCATTCCTAATCCTAAATTTATGAAGAATATCGCTATAAAGAAGTCTCTTAATGGCCTTACTTTTGCTCCTATGTGAAAATTATAGTCTGAATTTCCTATGGCTACACCTACTAAGAATGCCCCCATTTCAAGGCTGAATCCTAGCTTAATTGCAGCTAATGCTCCAAGAAAGCACCATGTGACGCTTCCCAGAAACAATAATTCTGGTGTTTTCGATGCTCTGTTAAAGAATTTGCTTACTATGAATCTGAAAACAATCCATATTCCTGCTAAGAGTATTATTCCTTTTATTATTGTTAAGATTAGTTCTATTGCAATATTTGACCCCGGTCTTAAGCCAGTTATCAAGACTAAGGTTATTACTGCTACTAAATCTTGTATTAGTAATATCCCTAGAAGTATTTTTCCATATAACGTGTCTAATTCGTTTTTGTCTGTTAATAATTTTATTATTATTATTGTGCTGCTTAATGTAAGCGCTATTGCAATATATATTGAGTCTATTGTTTGAAAACCTAATGCCTTTACCAAGAAGAAACCTGCAATTGCAGTAAATATTACCTGTCCTAATCCAGCTATTAATGATATTCTTCCTATTTCTCTTAGATTTTTCGGGCTGAGGTTTACCCCTACTATGAATAATAACAATGCTATGCCTATTTGTGAAAATAGTGTGAGAGCCTCTGATTCATGTACTACAGACCATCCCATAGGTCCAAGCACTATTCCTGTTATTACATATGCCAAAATTAATGGCTGCCTGAATATTTTTGCTATTAGCCCGAGTATTGTAGCAACTAAGATTATTATGCTTAAGTCTATGAAAAAGCTTGTCATATATTTGCCTCTTTTTAAGATATTTATTGTCTTAATCTTTTATAAATGTTTCTTAAAGAATTTTAATAAAAGTTTATTTTTTATTCAGTGTTATTTCTATAAAGCTTACTCTTACTTGTCTTCCTTCTCTGTTTGTAAAATCCTCGCTTCCTGTTTTTATGTTTTTGACTTCTACTGTGTTGTCTAGGAATCTTTTGCTTGCTACTTCTGCTACATCAACTGCTCTTGATATGAACTTTCCCCTTGCTTTTATAATAACTTCTGGTGCATTTTGTGCTGTAAACTGTATGACGACGCCGGTTACGTAAATCTTGTTCTAACAACCGCAGCTGTTAAAATTTCATGAAAGGCTTTTCGCCTATGAACACGACGTTGTCATTTTCTTTTTTTGTTTCTGCTTCCATAGTATCTGCAACCCCCAAATATATTTTGAATATGTAATTCTGGCTTAAATTCTTTTTTATGCTCTAGAATATAGAAATTATATTTATTTTTCGTTGCTTTTGACTAGTTTGGTTATATATCCTGCAATCACATTTCTTAGTTTTTTTGAGGGAATTTCTGCTGCTTCTATAATGGCTTTTTTGTTTGCCTCAAAATCCTTTGTAAACCTTTCAGGATTAATTTTTAGAAGCTTTTGTCCTGTTCTCTTGACTAGTGTTGTTCTTATTCTTCCCATGAAAAATAGGGATATAGAATAGATTTATAAATATTTCTTTATGAGTCTAAATTTTTTCTAGTATGTATATTTCTCTTCCTATCTTGCTTTTGCTGTATCCATAGGTTATTGGTTTGTGTACTAGTTCATATCCTGTTTCCTTTGCTAGGTTTTCAAAGTCTATGAATACTGTTTTGCCTTCTAATGTTTTTATTCTTGGTATTATTATTACAAGTCTTCCGTTTGTTTTCAATATTTTGTATATATCTTTTATTAGTTCATAGTATAGTTCTCTTAATTCCAGTACTAGTTGTCTTGCCTGCCAAATTGTAGGAAGCTTTCTTATGTAAGGTCCTAGATATGGTTCAGTTACAGCACTGTCTATTTTCTTTGCTATTGTGCTTATTTTTCTGCTGTCTAGATTATATAGCTTATAATCTGCTTTTATGTTGTAATTTTTCTTTAGCCATTCAAGGTTTTCTCTGCTATGTTTTATTGATTCTTTGTCTTTGTCTATTCCTATTGCATTTATTCCTTTAAGTAGTGCTTCTTGTAATATCGTTCCTGAGCCGCAAAATGGATCAGCTATTAGTTCTCCTTCTTTTGCTTTGCTTAAGTTGATCAAAATTTTAGCAAGCCTTATAGAAATTACTTTCATGTAGTCTACTGAAGGCCTGTTCAAGTCTCTTTGCTTTATTTCTTTTAAGTCTGTTACTGCAATTGTTTTTGCTATATAATTCTTATATACAACAATATCAAGAACTTCGCCTTTTTCCTGTTTTTTTACTAGCTTTGTTGGTTCTGGTCCTTTTCTTTGTACTGCCTTTACTCTTATTCTTTTAAAGTAGTCTTTTAGATAGTCTTCCACAATAGACCCAAGTCTCGTCGCATAAGCCGATACATAATACTCTGCCTTGTTGCTTGTTCCTCTGTACAAATCCTGTTTTTCTAGGTTTTCTTCTATTTCTTCTATTATATTGGTTGATGATATTACCTCTGCTATTTTTATTGTTCCGCCAAGATCATTTATAGTTTTTGGACTTAGTTTTTCTAGTCTGATTGCTGCTATTTTTTCATTGCTTTCTAAAATATCAAATTTTATGTCTCTGTTTTCAAAGTATGCTTCTATTTCTGCTTTTGATAGTTCAGGATCTCTTCCCAGTACAAAAAGGAATATTTTCATAATCTGCTTATCTTGGAATAAATTATAAAACTTCCTATAGCCTTTCAATAATTTCGCTTTCTTCTGCAGATTCTACAATTCTTTTTAGGTCTGCTAGATGAGCTGTTCCTTCTATTAACTTAGTTTTCATCATTTCTGCACGCCTTCGTGCTTCTCTTCTCAAAGCTTCAGGTTCTATAGAATCATAGTTTGTATGGCAGTCATAGCAGAAATATACTGTTGTTTTTACTGATTGAGAAGGTGATTCATCTTTATTTCTGTCAAACTCCATTGCTATTAATGGCAAGCTATCTAATGGGCAATTTGCATTTGCTAGTCTTTGGGAGGCAGGCAATTCATATTTTCTATCAAATAGTGGAGAATATAAAAACCATGCTTTGCCCCTTTTAGTTGCATCATTCATAAGATTAAGGCTTTATTATTGGTTAATATGCTTTTTTGTAGTTTACTATATATTTTATTTTCATGTTTTCTGTAAGATTTTCAGAATTATTTGCTAAAAGCTTTTTAATTTTGAATTTTATTGTATAAGTTATGATCTCGCTAAGCATTTGGCTTTATGGTAAGCCCAACTGGGATATTCCTATTGAAGGAAGTAAATTTATTGATCCTTGCGTGTTGCTTGAGCATGCAGGATATTTGTACAAGCATCTTTGTGAAATTGCTATTTTAGTAAACAAGCTTCAGTCAAATGGTTGGGAGCTTTTTGAGACTTATGGTGCTGTTTATTCTTTGGATTTTTATAAAAATATATCACTGGAAGAGGCAGAGGAAGAGCTGTTTTTCCTGAAGATTCAAATGAAAGAGGTTAATATTGAAGAGGTAAAATGAAATGGTTGTTCATTTTTCTTTTGCTTTCTCCGTCTGTTGTGGCTTGGGATTATGAAGGGCATGAAATAATAGCTGAGTATGTCTATTATTCTACTGATATGCAGTTTAAGAATTTTAATCTTTCAAGACTTAAGGAAGGTTCTATTGCCCCTGATAAAATATTTAGGGATCAGAGAAGGCATCATTATCCTAATTCTTTCAATTTAGCGTTGTTATGGCTGAATAATGATTCTGATGCAAGCTTTAATTTTGGTGTTGCTTCCCATTATATTTCAGACTCATTTGCATCCCCTCATTACATTAAAGGTGAAAAGTATTCTGATCATGCATTGTTCGAAAAGCAGGCAAGAAGTATTTATATAGAATGCAGGAATTATGGCTTTGATCTGGAAAATAGTCTTAGAAAAGGTTCTTTCAATTATAAGGATTGGAAGCCTTGGCTGGTTTCAAAGTCTAAGAGTATTCCTGAGAATGAGTTTAATGATGCTGCTAGGCTTGTATTGTCTGTTGCTATAGAAAAATTTAATTTAAGTTGTTTGAATCATACCCAAGTGCAGGAAGTTGAATATTTTGATTACCGAATTTTTAGAAATATATCAATTGTGCTGGTTTTGTCTCTTGTTTTTTTATATTTCCTTAATCATTAGCTGTCCCTGCAGCTTTGTGTTTACTAAATTAATAGCCTTTTTGTTTATTTTTCCATTGACTACAAGTATGGTTGGCAGCTTTTTTAGTTGTCCTTCAGCAAATGCCATGGATATATCTGATTCATTTATTGATGCCTTGTTTTTTGCCTTTACGTAATACCTTAATTTTCCTAGTTTTGTGTTTATGTTTACTATGAAGTCTATTTCCTTGTCTTTTTTTATCATTTCTTCCTTTATTATTTCTGCTTCGTTTTCTTTCAGCAGGCTTGAAACTTTTTCATAGAATTTTCCGTCTGGTTTTTTTATTTCCTTGATTTCATCTTTTGTTTCTTGTCTTGGAATCTTTTCCTGATTTAGATGCTTTGGTTTTATGTCTTTTAGTAGTTCTTCTCTCAAGCTTTTCACAACTTCTTTTACTAGCTCTTGTTGTGTAACATTCTCTTCTTGTTTCTCTTCTGTAACTTCTATTTTTGGTGGTTCTTGGATTTTTTCTTCTATCCTCTCTATTGTCTGCACTGTTTGCGGGCTGTTTGCAACGTTTGTTTCCTGCTTTTCAGTCTCCTCAGGATAAAGGCTGCTTATTGTCTCTGTTATAATCTGCTTTGCTTCCTCGTCATTTACTAGATGATACTTCCAGAAAACTTCATTGTTTTCTTTTGCTATTACTGAAATTGATGCTGCAAAGTCTTTCAAGCTTTTTATCGCGACTCTCTGCCAGGGTTCAAGATCTTTTTCTCTTAATATTTTGTTGTCTCTTATTAGTTCATATGCCTGTTTTTCTCTTCCTCCTATGCTTTCAGCCAGTCTATTGTCTAGTTTTGCTTCCTGTCCAGATATGTAATATAATGGGCTTCCTCCTATTGAGGCGTGGCTTATTTTTAGTTTTTTGTTTTCAACAAGTTCGGAGAGCATTGCAGATGCAAATAATATGTTTGTGTTAAGATATTTAGCTAGCTGTACTGGCAGTATTGGTCCATTTAGTGTGACAAATTTTATTACTTCATCTCTTTGGTCTGCCATGTATTTTGTTTATTTTTTCTTTATTTAAAAGTTATATAGTCTGGAAACTATACTTTGTATAAGTGAATTTTTAAATCTTTCTGCTTTCCAGTATATCTTCAGCTAATTGTCTTGTGTATATGTTTCCTACAAAACCAAAGAAATATCCTAATTTTCCTAGAGGGCTTAAGCCAGCGTAAAATTCTCTGTCTTCTGTTACTATTTGCCTTAGCTCTTCACTTGGTTTCATCATTAAATTTATTCTTTCTCTTTCAGCTGCAATAGCAAGAGCAGAATCTGTATCTGCATGATTTATTTTATGATAAGAGATTAAAGCTCTTTCTAAAGGGATTTCTTCCATAATAATGAATAGAGCACAATTTTTATAACTCTTTCTAGGGACGTAACCAACGCACCTCATAGTAAACAACATCCGATTCTATGTCAACAATAGCGAGTAATAACCTCTTTCTTGTGCTGTGTGCAACCCTGTTTTTTGCGCTAAACTCGTAAAAAGTCATAACTTCAGACTCGCTTATAGGAAATACAACCCATTTTGCATGGTCTTCTCCAGGTTTTATTCCTCTGTCATATACTCTAAAGTCAGCACCAAACTTCAAGGCAGTTTTTACAATATATCCTCTTTTTCTTAAGTCTTTAAAGACTACATACCTTGTCCAGAAGTTAGGGTCTATTTTTCTTGCTTTTTTAACAAATGTATCAAAATCTAAAGTTTTCCTTCCATGTTTTATTATAAATTTGCCTCTTTCCATTAAATATAATGATTCTAGTAAAGCATATTGGAATTTTTTATTTTCTGTTGGTTCTCCATATCTTGTCTTGTCATATAATTCTCTTGTTAAATCTGTGCTTTCTGCAACTATTATTTCTCTTGCAAATTCAACCTCTATTGTTTCATTTGTTTTTGGCAGGTCTTCTACTGGTTCTCCTAGTTTCTCTTCTTTTAATTCTTCTATCTGGCTGCTCTCTTCTTTGATGTCATTATTTTCTCGTTCTTTGTTTTTTGTCATTATGCTAATAGTCATTTGAGACATTTTAAAAACCTTTTTATATTTATATCTTAGAAAATATATCATGAAACTGACATTTTTGGGCACTGCTTCAATGCAGCCTACTAGGGAAAGGAATTTGTCTTCTATTTTCTTTAGTCACGAAACTGAAAATATTCTCATTGATTGCGGTGAGGGTACTCAGAGGCAGATGAAGTTCCATAATTTAAAGCCTACTAAGATTACTAGAATTATTGTTAGCCATTTTCATGCAGACCATGTTTTAGGCTTGGGAGGTTTTTTCAGAAACTTGGTTGCTAATGACTACAACAAGACTTTGCATGTCTATATTCCTAAAGGCACTTCAAAGTTCTTGAATAATATTATGCACTCTGCTTATTATGGAAATGACCTTGATTTAAAGGTTCATGAGTTTATTAAAGGAGTTATTTTTGAGAATGAAAAGTTTTCTGTAGAAGCTTTTCCTCTGGTTCATACTGTTTCTTCTTATGGCTTTGTTTTTCAGGAAAAGCCTAGGAGGAAGATCAATTTGGCTTACACTTCCAAATTCGGATTGACTAAGCATCCTTTGCTTGGTGAGCTTCAAAAAGGAAAAGACATAACTTATGAAGATAAAAAAATTTCTTTCAAGAAAGCCACCTTGTTGGTTCCTGGAAAGAAAGTTGGTTTTATTCTTGATACTGCTGTTTGTAATAATTGCTACAAGATTGGTAAGGATGCTGATTTGCTTGTTTCTGAAAGCACTTTTTCTAGTGAGCATAAGGATAAGGCTAAGATGTATAAGCACTTGACTGCTGGTGATGCTGCTATGGTTGCTAAAAAATCAAATGCTAAAAAGTTAGTTCTTACTCACTTCAGCCAGAGATACAAAGATGATTCTGTTATGCTTCAGGAAGCTAAGAAGATATTTAAGAATACTGCTTGTGCAGCTGATTTTATGGAAGTTGAAGTTTAGTAATATATTTTGTTTCAGATAAATACTTATATAATGCCTATCCTTGTTTTTTTCTTGATGACTCAAAATAGTGTTTCTATAGATCAGCTTAGAGATGCAGCTAAAACCTCAGAAAGTGCACGAGCTAGATTTATAAAAAATGAAGCAGACGAATTGTCCGCATTAGCTGAAGGTTTAGATGAGAATAATCTTATTTCTAGACTTAGAGAAGTTCCTACTCAGGCCTGGAGCAAGACCCCTTCTAATTCTTCTGATGAATTTAGATCCAGAGGCTATACTTTGGATTTGGGCTATGTTAATTTTCGTATTTATCCTGGAGCATGGAATGTTGATATTATTGTTGTTTTTGTTAATGGAGAAAAGACCGTTGTTAGGACTATTCATGGTGAATCAGTGCGTGAGATGTATGAGAGAGTTTCTGAAGATTCGGAGTCAGTTAGAATACAGGCAGATATAGAAAGGCACAAGAACAGAAATAAAGCAGAGGCTATAATTTATAGTAATAAAGATTTGTGAAACTTGCATAAATTAGTAATTCTTAAACAAAAATACCAGTCCCCATACCCATATTATTATGATTGCTAATGTACTTATTAAAGTATACAGGCTTGCCACAGAGCTTATTGTTATATAATTTGTTATTAGTTTTCCTATCAATGTAAGTAAATATGTTGCAAGCACGCTTGTCAGGAATACTATTGCAGCGCATATTAATGCATGCAGTCTATTTCTTTTGAAGTATTGGTATGTTTCTCTGAATGTTGTAATGATTCCTTTTCTTGTCTTAATCATTAATGTAGGATAAATAAATAAGAATGATACTTTAAGGAATGCCCATATTCCGAGAACAACTATTGGGCTTATTATAATAAGTAGGTTGTTTTTTAAACTTAAAAATGTAAATACTATAAATGGTAATAAATATAATGCTACAAGTATTGCTTTTATTCCAAGCACAGGAAATAAATATTCTCTTACTTCATAATATGATTCCAGTATGTTTGGTTCTCTTCTGTATTCTACTAAGTCCCTGATCATTACATATTTCATTATGTTAAAGGTTATGCCGAAGAAAATGTTTATTACAGCAAGTATAACAAGGCTTAATATGAACTTTGTTAATAATGGTGCTGAGTTGAATGTTTCTACTGCAAATTTAGTGAAGTGCTCAGCATTAAGAGTTGTTCCTTTTAGTAGTCCATTTATGTAAAGAAATAAAGATGTTAATACTGTGGTTGATATCACCAATAATAAGTCAGGAACAAGCAGTATTGGGTTGTTTTTTATGTCTTTGAATGATTCTAGAAATGTCCCTTTGTAATCGTGCCTCATCCTATTAAATAGATGAGTATACACATTTATAAATATTATTAAGTGTATTAATCTTGATGGTAGATCCAGTTTTTTTCAGGCTAGGACTCTTGGAAATTAGGTATTATGGATTATTGTATGCTTTGGCTTTTCTTGCTGGTTATTTTATTGCAAAAAAACTAGCTAAGCATTTTAACATTGATGAGAAGCACATTGAGGACTATATGCCTTATATTATTGTTGCAGACATTGTAGGTGCGAGATTGTTTGAAGTTCTATTTTATGATCCTGAGTATTATTTTGCTAATCCTTTGAAGATTTTTGCTGTCTGGGAAGGCGGTCTTGCTTCTCATGGTGCTATTATAACAATATTTCTGGCAACAGTTTATTTTTGTAAAAAGAGAAATATTTCTTTTTATAATTTTGTTGACTTGGTTGCTGTTCCTGTTGCTCTAGGTGCTTCTTTTATTCGTGTTGGTAATTTTTTGAATTCTGAGCTGGTTGGTAAAGTTACAAATGTTCCTTGGGCCGTCAATTTTGCAGGCTATGAAGGATTGAGGCATCCTGTGCAGTTGTACCAGGCTTTGGGTCATTTGCTTATTTTTGCAGTATTGCTTGTTTTGCTCTTTAGGATTAAAAATAGAAAAGAGGGTATGATATTTTGGAGTATGCTGTCTTTGGATTCTTTGTTCAGGTTTGTTACAGAATTTTTCAAGGACTTGCCTGCAGATTATGGTTTTTTTTATTTTGGCCTGAATCTTGCTCAGTGGTTTAGTATTGTAATAGGAATAATATCTGTTGTATTTCTAATCAAAACTCTAAAGACTAATTGATCTTTATATAGACATTTTTTGTGCCTTTGATTTTTTTTATTCTGTTTATTAGCTCAATTACTTGTTCCAGGCTTTCTGGGTCAAATCCAAATCTAAATTCTGCTAGGTTTTTATTTACTTCTTTTCCCTTTGCATTTTTTATTTGTATTTTTATTGAGGCTGCTGTATTTAGTATTTCTGCAAATATTCCTGTTCTGTCTTCGCCTTTGACTACAAGTTCTATGTATTCATTTTTTGGATTTATCCATTCTACTTTACACTTATTCTTTTTTATTTTTTTTAGATTTTCGCACTGTTTTTTGTGTACGTTTACAGTTTTGAATCCTGCTAGTGCGCCCTCTATCTGGTCCCCGGGAAGCGGATTGCAGCATTGTGCAAGCTTTGCCTTTTTGCCCTTCAGGCTTTGAATTTTTATTAGTCCTATTGTTGCCTCTTCTATTATTTCTTCATTGTTTCTTGATATGTTTACTATTATTCCTTTCTTGTTTTTTATTTCCTGCTTTATTTTTTCTTTTGCCTTGTTTGTTCTTACAAGTTTCAGCCAGTCTATTGATGGTGTATGGCTCTTTGATGTAATTATTTCTACAACATCTCCGTTTTGCAGTTCAGTTTCAAGTGCTTCTATTTTTCCGTTTATTTTTGCTCCCACGCATGTTCTGCCTAAGTCGGTATGTAGATAGTATGCAAAATCTATAGGTGTTGATCCTTTTGGCAGTTCCACAGTTTTTCCTTTAGGTGTGAATACAAATATTTCATCTCCAAAGAAGTTTATGTCAAAGTTTTTTGCTGATTCATCCTGTAATAATTGCTTCATCCAGATCATCTTTTTGTCAAAGTCTTTAGATTGTGTTATTCCCTTGTAGCTGAAATGTGATGCTATCCCTTCTTCTGCAAGCTCATGCATTTCTCTTGTTCTTATCTGCACTTCAACTAGTGAGTTGTCTTCGTCTATTATTGTTGTGTGTATGGACTGGTAGCCGTTCGGCTTTGGAAGTGCTATGTAATCTTTGAATCTTGCTGGTATGTGCCTGAATGTTGTATGCACTATTCTCAATGAATTGTAGCATTCTTCTACGTTTTCTGTTATTATTCTTATGGCTATTACATCATACCAAACGTCTTTGAATTCTTCTTTTTCAAGAGCTTTTTTGTATATGCTGTATATTTGTTTTACTCTGCCGTAGACTTCTGCTTTTATTCCTTCTTTATTGATCTTGTTTTCTATTAGTTTCTTTATTTTGTATATCCTGTGCTCTCCGAATTCTCTCAGTTTTTCAACTTTATTTTCTATATCTTTGTATTTTTCTGGCTCCAAATGCCTGAATGCAAGATCCTCAAGCTCTGCTTTTATTTTTCCCATTCCTAGCCTGTAGGCTAAAGGTGCATACACTTCCATTGTTTCTTTTGCTATTCTGTTTCTTTCCTTTTCCTCAAGGAAGTCAAGCTCTCTCATGTTGATTAGTTTGTCGCATAATTTTATCAGCAGTGCTCTTATGTCTTTGGAAGCAGCTAATAATACTTTTCTTAGCCCTTCCTTTTCATATTCTTGCTTTATTATATTTTTCTTGATTTCAGTCATCAATTCTATATTTTTCAGAAGTTCCAGTATGTTTTCTCCAAATTCTTTTTTTATTTCTTTTTCTTCCACTCCTTTGTTTAGCAGTCCGTGCATTAACGCGCAGCATATTGTATTATCATCTGCTTTTGCTTCTGCGAGCAAGTCCGCAACTTCTAAGTAGTGCTCTGCCCATTTTTTTCCAGATGCTCTTTTCTTTTCTTCAAGTTTGTTTTCAGAAAATTTGTATGCTTTGTTTATCAGTTCTATGTCAGCATTCTTGTTGTATCTAAGCACTTTTTTAACTAGATCCTTTATTTCCATATTATTTCAGAATTCATAAACTTTAAAAACATTTTTCTATTCTTTTGTTGAATGAGATATTTAAGGCAGCTGGTTTTTGAGAAGATTGGTCCTAAGAGGCAGGAGATGCTTGCAAATTCTAAGGTGAGCATAGTAGGTTTGGGAGCTTTAGGTTCTATAGTTGCTGACATGCTTGTTAGGGCAGGTGTCGGAAAAGTTGTGCTTTTTGACCGTGATTTTGTTGAATTGTCTAATTTGCAGAGGCAGTCTTTGTATTCTGAGGAAGACTTGAATGAGCCTAAGGTTTTTGCTGCTGAAAATAGGCTTCGCAAGATAAATTCTTCAATAGATATCAAGAGTTTTTTTGTTGATCTGGATTACGATAATTCTAGTCTGCTGAGAAGTGATATAATACTTGACTGTACTGACAATTTTTATACAAGGTTTTTGGTTAATGATTATGCTGTTAAAAATAATGTTCCTTGGATTTATGCAGCTGTTATTGGTACTACTGGAACTACATTCAATGTGCTTCCTGGAAATACTTGCCTTGGTTGTATTGTTAAGGAGCCTACTGCCCTTCTTGGGACTTGTGATACTGAAGGCATAATTAATACAATTCCGCATGCTATTGCCTCAATTCAGGTCACAGAAGCTATCAAAATATTGACAAAGCAGCCTTCAAATAAATTTTTAGTTCATTATGACTTATGGGAGAATAAGCTTACAAAGATTAAGGTTGCAAAAAATCCTGATTGCAAGCCTTGTAATGGTGTTTTTCAGTATTTGTCAGGCCAGAAGCATGCTAAGATCGCAAAGTTTTGTGGTTCATCATCATATCAGTTTAGGATTAGCAGTGTTGACGTTGAGAAATTGTCCAAAAAGATTTCAAAGCTAGGAAATGTTGCAATTACCCCTTACTGTGTATTATTTAAGGACATGATTATTTTTAAGAGTGGTAGGGTTGTTATAAAGGCAGATTCAGAGGATAAAGCCAAAACTATATTTACAAGATATCTTACATAAATAATTTAATAACAAGTTTTGTTGATATTAATCTTTATATATACTTGTAATCTTATTATGTTTATGATAATTAGAAGATGTTCAACCAAAGGTGCTTTTGAAATCATTCCAGACAGTCCCAATTATGTTGATTTTATGAAATTAAGAAAAAATTTTAAAGTTTCATTTGAAATTCCTGTATTGCTGATTATAGAATATGAAAAATATTCAATAACCTGTTATAATAATGGAAAGATCTTGATTAAGAACTGCAGCTCTGAAGAAGAGGCTGAAAAGGTTTTAGGGGTTTTGAATAAAAATGTCTAGGGCTCTATTGCTGCTTTCAGGGGGATTTGACTCTGCTGTTGCAGGTTTTATTATGCAGCAAAAAGGTTTAGAAGTTATTGCCTTGCACTTGTCAAATGAGCCATTTACAGATAACGGTCCTGAAATAAAGGCAAGAGCTCTTGCTGAGCATCTGAATCTTAAGAAATTTATTGTAGTTAATGTTAGCAATATTTTTGGTGAAATAGCTAAAAAGTGTACTCATGAGTATTATTTTGTTTTGATTAAGCGTGTAATGCTTAGGATTGCTAATAATGTTGCTAAGGAAGAAAATTGTAATTTCATAATAACTGGAGAAAATCTTGCTCAGGTTTCTAGCCAGACTTTGAAGAATTTGAAGGTTATAACTGAAGCTTCAGATATAGAGGTCTTGAGGCCTTTGTTAACGTTTGATAAGAATGAAATCATAAAAATTGCAAGAGAGATTGGAACTTATGATATTTCTTGCGGTCCTGAGGTTTGTGATGTTCTTGGACCCAAGCATCCAGTTACAAAGACTAATTTAGAAGAAATTGAAAAAGAAGAAAAAAAATTAATAGCCTGAATCAGAACTAGGCTCGTTTCCAAGATCACTAGGCATTTCAGGCATGTTTGCTCCGCTTGGAACATTTGGTACAGAACTCATTGCCTGGTTTAATGTTTCTTGCAGGTCTGTAAATTGTACGTTGCTTGGTGGTACAAACATTGAGTCGCTTACGCTTGTTGCCTTGCAGTCTACATTAACATCTGTTTTTACTTGGCCTTGTGCTGCTTGCGGCGAAGAAGTTGGTTGTGTCTCTTTTTCCTCTGGAACGCATAACTTTATTCCCTGGTTGTTTCCTTCCTGCCACGTCCACATGCATTTACTTTGGTCCATTACAGTGTATGCTTTTGTTCCTTGTGTTGTTCCTTCGCTTCTGAATTTTTCTCCCTTTACATAAAATTCTAATTTATTTCCTTGCTGGTCTGTTGCTGTGCACTTCATTGATTTTCCCAGTTTTAGTGCATTTGCAAGGCTTCCTGCAAAACTATCTCCACTTTCTGATGATGTTCCTTCTGTTCCTGGCTTGGAGCAAGCTGCAAGAATTAGTATGCTTAGCACAAATAATATTAACATAATTTTTTTCATTGATTTCAGCCTCCAAAATGTTTATAAATTTTTCAGGTTTCATACATATATAAAATTTGCTAAAAATGAAAGTATTTATTGAAAGAACTAATGAGCACAGGGAAGTTAAAGCCGAAACAGTCAGGGAGCTGTTAGAATTATTAGAGATAAATCCCACAACTGTTATTGTTGCCCGTAATAATGAGCTTGTTATAGATAATACAAAATTAAACAGAAGAGACAGTATTAAGATTCTCTCTGTAATATCAGGTGGATGATGGTATGCAAGAAATGTTCTACAACTCCAGTAATCAAGCTTTCTAATAGTAATATCTCTCTTTGCAAGTCTTGTTTTGTTAGATATTTTGAAAAAAAAGTCTTCAAGACAATAAGAACTTATAATTTAATTGAAGATAATGATCATCTAGGAGTGGCCGTAAGTGGTGGTAAGGACAGTACAACATTATTATATTTATTAAACAAATTAATTAAAGATAGAAAAGACATAAAGTTAACAGGAATAGCTATAGATGAAGGTATAGAAGGATACAGGGATAAATCTTTAGAGTTTCTTAAATCATTTTGTGATAAAAATAAAGTAAACTTAAAAATATTTTCTTACAAGGATGCTTTCGGCAAATCTTTAGACTCTATCCTCAAGTCAAATAAGTCTATTATTCCTTGCTCTGTCTGCGGTGTTTTTAGAAGATATCTGCTGAATAAGAATTCTAAGGAATTAGGTTTTACTAAATTGGCTACTGGCCATAATCTGGATGATGAGGCTCAGACTGTTTTGATGAATTATTTTAGGAGAAACATTAAAGTTTCAGCTCGTTTAGGTCCTATCACTGGTGTCATGAACAATTCTAAGTTCATTAAAAGAATCAAGCCATTATATTTTATGACAGAAAAAGAAGTTACTACTTATGCTTACTTGAAGGGCTTTGTTGACAAGTATATGGAATGCCCTAATGATTCTGATTCTTATCGTGCTCAAGTTCGTGATATGCTTAATGGTTTTGAAGCTAAGTATCCAGGAACTAAGCATTCTATTATTACTTCTTTCTTGGAAATTCTTCCATTGCTTAAAAATAATATTGAGTATAAGGATGTTATCAAGAATTGTAGTATTTGTAACGAGCCTTGTTCTCAGGATATTTGTCAGGCTTGTAAGTATGTTGAAAGTTTGGTTAAGAATTAATGTGTTTTTAGTAAACTATCGACTTTCTTAAATGTTTCTTCAGGGTGTTCTATATATTGAATTGCTACCCCTCCTCCAGGAGAATGTCTTCCATAATAGCTTGCTCCGCCTTCATGTCCTGCAGTTACTAACCTTATTGTTCCTGTTCCGAATATTCTGTCCCATACTGTTCTTACCAGCACACAGTCAGTTACTTTTTGGTATCTTACGTTTCTTCTTACAATATTCAAAAATCCTTCGTAAAATTCTGCCCTGTCTTTGTAAAATATATATTTTCTTGCTTTCAAGTTCATGAATCTGAAAAAGAATGTTATTCCAATCAATACTAGAAAAACTATTATGCCCAATGTTACAGATCTAGCATAAAACCCTGCCAAGAGTCCAATTATTGCTCCTGATATTATTGACCCTATTACTAGAGGTATTATTGCTACTGCTATTTGTGGTCTTAATTCAAATAATGGTTTTTCTTCCATAGGTTTATTCTCTATAATAAATTATTTAAGCCTTTCCTTGACGATTCCAAATAGATTTATATACTACTTATTACTAGACTTTAGAGGGATAGAATGGAATCTAATCAAGATATCATTATTGCTTGCACAAGCTGTTCTAGTCGTGTTCCTATTTCGCAGACAACTTATGGCTCTTCTGGGAAGAATTTGATATGTTTTGACTGCTATAATTCAATTGCTAAGGGCAATAAGCCTGAGAGGGTTGTTCAGTCTGCAGATGTTCCAGACAGGGTTAGTTACAAGTGCATGTCTTGTAGTCATAGTTTTTCCAGAGCATCAACTTTTCAGTTTGGTGGCCAATGTTTTAATTGTGGCAAGAAATCTGTTCAGGTTGTGGAAACTAAAGACATTGTCATGAAGGATAGAAAAAGTCTTCTTGATTATTAAAATTTTCATAGGGTGGTTTTTTTATTTTCTTTTATCGGAAAACTTATACATGGGTTTGGCAAGAAAGTTTTTTTATGGCAAGTTATGATTTAATCTTTGATGAATTAATGATTAAACAATTAAAGAAGGCTGGAAAAAATAATCATATTAAGCAGATTCTTACTAAAATATTAGATAAATTGGAATTATTGGGTCCTAATGCTGGAAAATTGCTTGATTCCAAACTGTTCATTTACGAAATTAAGAACAAACATCCCTCTATTAGACTATATTTTAAACATAATATTTCTAATAATCAAATCTATATTTTTGAATACGAAATGAAGACTAGTGAAGAAAGACAGAATACAACTATTGAAAAAATTAAGAAAAAAGTTCTAGAATCCTAGATCCTTTCTTGTAAATATTTTGCCTTGTTTGATATTTTGTTCAAATTCTAATAATCTCTGATAAATATTTGAATTTCTTAATATTTTTAATTCTTGTTTCATTTGTTCAAATTCTGCTTTTGATATTGTTTCCATAGTTATAAGAAGATGAGCTTATTTATATCTTTTATGAAGGTATTTATATACTAATTATTATTTTTAATAAAGATACTAAGGCAACTATTGTCCATATTATATTTAATATAGCTTTCCCCATATCTCTGCAAAAATTCTGTTCACATATTATTTTTATTCTATAAGTTTATATATCTTTTTAATTAATCTAAATTTATGGACTATGATTCAATTTCTAAAAGCTATAACTCATTGTATGAAAAAGAGCAGTTAAAAAAGTTGGAATTAATTTCTAAAATTATAAAGGTTAAAAAGACAGATAAGTTATTGGACATTGGTTGTGGAACTGCAATTTCAACTAATTATTTCAAGTGTTTATCAATAGGAATTGATCCTAGTTTTAATATGCTTAAATTAGGAAAAGGAAACAGAGTTAATGCTTTTGCTGAATATCTACCATTCAAAGATAAGTCTTTTGATATAATTTTGGCAGTAACTTCTATTCATAACTTTAGTAATATAAACAAAGCAATAAATGAAATTAAAAGGGTTTCTAATGATAATGCTAGAATTGTTATAACTTTGCTTAGGAAATCAAATAAATTTGATGAAATAAAGTCTAAATTATTGAATAATTTTAAATTCAAGCAAATGGAAGAAGAGAAGGATGTTATTTTATTTAGATAAATATAAAAATTAGAAAAATAACAGATTCCTATGAACTTGGTCCAACGAATTATCCATATACTAAAGGTAATATTAAAAAAATAGGTCAAGAGGTAAGAATAATAGGGCGGTTTGTAAGATTGTCTTTTGGAACAGGTGTGGGAAATGATTTTGATTTTGTAATACCTTATGTTATAATTGATGGAAATAAAAAATTATAATTCATCCATAAACTATTTAAGTGTCTTTCAATAAATTCATAGATTATGGTGTACACAAAAGAGGGGCAGATTTCTAGTATATTAGGTGTTGCAGCAACTAAAATAGCGAATGAAATAAATGCTAACAGCATAATCTCAGTTGAAAGAACTGCTTCAGACATTTATAATGACTCTTCTCCTTATTATGATGTTAAAGTCTCAATTTTTAAAAAAATTAACATTAGTCAGTACGCTAAGGCAGAGTACAAAACAAAAATTAAAAAGCCTGAGCCTGGATCAATTGTTCCTTTAAGAGAAATATTGATGGATGCTATTTCAAATAAATACATAGCAAAGGGAGAAAAGGTTGTTTGTATACAGGATGAGTCAGTTTCTACAGGTTACAAGGGAATGCTTTTCATATTTGATGTAAATAATCTATTTTTTGACATTAGCGCTAATAACTTGGCTGAGAACATTAACTCCAACGTGATAGAGACAGTTATTGATATTGCTCTGGAGCTTTCTAAGTATGGAAGGGAAGGAAAGAAAGTTGGCACTGCTTTTGTTATAGGCAATAGGGAAAATATATTAAAGTATAGCAAGCAGATGATCATAAATCCTTTTGCAAATTTAGAGGATGATAAGAAGAGAATTATAGATACTAATCTAAGGGAAACCATAAAAGAATTTTCTCAGCTTGATGGCGTTTTCTTGGTTGATAATGAAGGCGTTATATTATCTTCTGGAACTTATTTGGATGTGGATACAGAAGGTTTGGATCTTCCTCAGGGATTGGGGACAAGGCATAGGAATTGTGCTGCTATTACTGCTAAGACAGATGCTATTGCTGTTGTTGTTTCTGCTTCTGGTGGTAAGGTTAAGGTTTTTAAGAATGGAAGAATTGTCATGACAATCTAAAACCTTTTAAAGATTTATACAACTTCTAAAATATTGCCCCCGTAGCGCAGTCTGGTAAATCATGAGATTTGGGCTAATAGCGTAGCAGGTTCCTAACCTGTTGGTCGTGGGAGGTTAGATCATGCGTGGTTTAATCAACGAATTCAAATCCCATCGGGGGCGTTATATTAAAATGGAAAAAACATATTTTGATGATTTTTGGGTAGAGAAAAGATTACTCTTGGTGCTGGTTTATTTCTTGATACACATACAGGTCGTCAGCTTCATGGAGGATTTTATAGAAATAGTACAAGATATATATTAATTGCTTGTATACCTGAAACACCAACCTCAAGACGTATAATGACTTATATTGAAGAATTTGATAATTTTAATAATATGTGGAATAAAGGCACAGAGTTGGGAGATAGAATGGAAACAGATCCAAAATTATTTGCCTACAAAGAATAAAATCATAATTTTTTGTCCATCCAAATGTATTCATATCCTTTTTTTAAGCCTTTCTTTTCTAAGAATTTAATAATTCCAGATTTTGGATTTGCCCACAGCCGTAAATAAATTTTATCTTCCTTCTATTCAATTCTTTGCAACATTCATTATAAAGCTTAGTTGCAATTCCTTTTACTCTGTATTTTTTCTTGACTGCTAAATATACTAAGCATGCCCATTTCATTGTATAGTCTCTTTCTTCATCTTTTGCGTTTGCATAAATGAATCCTATGATATCATCATTTTCTTCAGAAAGTAAGAAAACTTCATATATGTTTTTGATATTGAATTTGAATTCTTCAGGATCCATAAAATATTCAGTAGAACTAACTTTCAATTCAGGCGTTTTTAATCCAAGTTGGTATAACTTTTTAAAGTCTTTTAGTTTTACTTTTCTTATATTCATGTTTCTCTTTTTTTATCATTCTTGTAATAAAGTATATTGTAGAAATAAACACTAATACCAAGACTGAAAATCCTAGTTTTGATCTTGTTGAAAAATAGATTATGGTAGCTATGAATGTTGTTACTGTTGCCCCAATAAACAATCCATACACTATGCTTTCATTGAATTTAATTAATAACATTAACAATACCATAAATAAATTAAATAAAACTATTGCAAGGTATTTCCATCCATCATATGCATTTTTCTCCTTCTGGAATTCCATTTGCTTTCTTTGCTCTTCTTGTTGGCATTTCTCAAATTCTGCACTTGCAGTTTTATCTGCTTGTTCTATTGGAACTGCCCTTGGTCCGTAGCAGTCCTTATACATTAAATTATCTTGATAATTATATTTTGGAAAGAAAATATTAGCTCCCATAAATACTAAAGGGATGTACAATAGTATTATTATCACTGAAAATATCACTTTGTTCCAGCTAAACATATAATTAAAATTATTATTCTTGTTTTTAAGCTTTTGTATCTATATCTTTTATTGTCAATAATTTTGCACTTTCTAGAAATTCCTTTATTTTTTTGTAATTTTGTTCAAGTTCTTTTTTGCACACTTCTAATGTTAGAAAGTTCCATTTTTGTTCCACTTTTTCTTCTGCCAAAAATAATATTTCCTCAAAGTTGTATCCTTGGCTTCTAAAGTTATAAAACATTTTTAGTATTTTTCTGGGCAGTAAATATTTGTAGCAGTTTGCATTCGCACATATTTCCGCTTCTTTGCAGCTGAATGTCTTGTCCCTGTGTTCTCTTATGCATATAAATACTTTATTTTTTATGTTTTCATTTAGTGGATATTTTTTAAAGAATTCCATTGCAAACCCTAATGCCATGTTTGTGTGTTCTGTCCATTTCTTTTGTGCTATGGCCTCTCCTATTTTTGCATGAATTAACTTTGAGCCAAGTTTTACAATGTCTAGATCAGCATTTAATTCTTTAGCTATTCTCAATGCAATGTTTGTTATGTCATTGTAATCTTCTAGTGTGGGAATTCCATGCTTATTTATTTCTGCAATTAGTTCTTGATCCAGATCATTTGTTATTTGGTCTATGTAGTCCATAAATTAAAAATGTGAAATTCATTTATAAGAATTTATTTTATGAAAAATGGGTTTTATGTTGTTATTATCTTATTTTTTGATTCTATTTTTATTAGTAGTGTATAGATTAATGAAGAAAAAAGTGAAACTAATAGGTAATATAAATAAGAAAAATCTTCAAATAAATAATATGTTGCTTGAATTAAATTATTAAATATTACAATCCCTAAACCTATAACTGCTGGAACAAAAAGTAGCACATTTACTATAGTCTTGGTATTCAACTTAGCCTTCCTATAGTAATTAGTATTACACCAATCATTCCAGCCAAGAATCCTATTATGCATATAATTTTTAATATGTCTATAATTAGTTGTATTCTTTTATTATGTTCTTGTAAATTCTTTTCCATATCATTTTATAGTTTTCAAAGTTTTTATTTCTTGTGGTAAATTTTTGAGAAATCTCTCATTATTTATAAGTAAAAGTGCTGTTTTTATTCTTATTAATTCCATATTTCTTAAGGAATTCTTTCTTAAAATTTTCAAACTCGTTGTCATTTATTGCCTTTCTGATGTCTTTCATTAGTGTTTGTATAAAAAACAAATTGTGTATATTTCCATATCTATCTTTTATCGGCTCATAGGTTCTGTATAAGTGATGAATATATGCTTTTGTGAAGTTTTTGCAAGTGTAGCATTTGCAGTTTTCATCTAATGGTTTTTCATCATTCTTGTATTCAGCTTTTTCTATGTTTATTTTTCCTTTAGAGGTGAATATTCCCCCATGCCTTGCATTCATTGTTGGAAATCTAGAGTCAAAGCAGTCAATTCCCAAGGCTACAGACTCAATGATATCTTCAGGACTTCCTACTCCCATTAAGTATCTTGTTTTGTCTTTGTCTATTTGCTTGACGCTAGTCTGTATAGCACTCTTCATTAGTCTGCTTCCTTCTCCTATTCCCAATCCTCCAAGTGCTATTCCATCAAAACCTAGATTATTTATGAATTTTGCACTTTTTTCTCTTAAGTCTTTGAATGTTCCTCCCTGGCATATGCCGAATAGCAGTTGGCGCTTTTCGTTGTGCGCTTTTTTGCATCTTTCCGCCCACTTGTGTGTTATTCTTGTGCATTCTGCTATGTATTCTCTTGAGTTTCCGTAGTGTGGGACATAATCTAGTGTCATTATTACATCTCCTTTAATTTCTTCTTCTATTTTTATAACGTCTTCTGGTGTGAAGAATTTTTTGCTTCCGTCAAATGGGTTTTTGAAGTATACTCCTTTTTCATCTGCTTTGTGTAAGAAGCTCTTGCTTAATATTTGGAATCCTCCAGAGTCTGTGAATATTGTTTTGTCCCATTGCATAAAATTGTGTATTCCCTTGAAATTTCTTATTACTTCAAGTCCTGGTTTTAGGTGTAAGACAAATGCGTTTGCTATTATTGCCTGGCTTCCTAGATTTTTTAGTTCTTCAGGGCTGACTTGTTTTGCTGTTCCCTTGGTTGCTATTGGCATGAAGAATGGAGTTTCTACTGTTCCATGTTTTGTTTTCAGTTTTCCTGCTCTTGCCTGATTATCTTGTGCTGTTAGTTTGAACATGTTATTAGGATTTTAAATAACTTTATAAAATTTAACATAATTTTTGCTTAAATGGAAAGATTAAAGTTATACAAATTAGGGCTTAGTTATTCTGAGATCCAGGATTTGTTGAATGATAAGAAGAAACGTGGATGGGTTTATGTAGATATAATGGACGAAGATGATAGGTATGACCAGGGTATGTTAAAATATATAATTACTCCTTCTAAAAAACAATGGACTTTCCAGGATTGTAAAAGAGTTTTAGAAGGCAGGTTAGAATTTGGTAATTTGAATCAAATAGAAGCGCTAAAAGTTCTAGATTTTATTAATTTGATTTATAATTATCATGGTAGGCATTATCTTGGATAGAAAACACAAAGGTGTGAAGATAATGGATAAAAACTAGAACACAATTTAATGAACAAGAGAGAAGCAAAAAATACTTATTTTGAAATTAATGATATATTATTGTCTTAGATTATATAATCCTATCTTTTCTGGCCATTTAATTTCTAGAAAAAATTATTGAATGCACTAGCCGGGATTTGAACCCGGATCAAAAGCTTGCTTCTAATGATTGGAAGGCTTTTGCATTTCAACTGTTGAATTTATGCTGCCGTTACACCACTAGTGCATGTTGTAATGGACTAAAATAATTCGTTATAAATCTTTCCTTAGTGTTTATTTAATCACAATAAAACTTAAAAAAGTCATAACTTACCATTTTTCAATGAAAGTTGCAGTTATTGGTACAGGTTATGTTGGCTTGACTCAGGCAGCTTGTCTTGCAGAGTTAGGAAATGAAGTAATAGGTATTGATAATAATTCTAGTAAGATTCAGATGCTTAACTCTGGAGAAATGCCTATTTATGAAAATGGAATGAAGCCTATTGTTATTTCCAACATGAAAGAGGGCAGATTGAAATTTACTACAGACATTAATGAGATTAATGGTTCTCAAATTATTTTTATTTGTGTTGGCACGCCTCCTGGAAGTGATGGTAAGCCTAATCTTTCTTACGTTGAGAATGTTGCAAATCAGATTGGAAATGTCTTAAAGCATTATGCTGTTATTGTTGAGAAAAGCACTGTTCCTGTTAGGACTGCTGACTGGATGAAACTGATATTAAGAAATAAATTGAAAACTGACTTTGATGTTGCTGTTAATCCTGAATTCTTAAGGGAGGGTACTGCTGTTGATGATTTTTTTTATCCTGACAGGATTGTTGTAGGAACTGACAGTCCTAAAGCAGATGCTGTATTATCTGAATTGTACAAGCCTTTGAACGCTCCAATTCTTCATGTTAGTTTAGAGAGTGCTGAGCTGATTAAGCACGGTTCTAATGCTTTTTTAGCAATGAAAATAAGTTATGCTAATATGTTTTCTAGATTATGTGAAAAAGCTGGCGCTGATGTTGAAACTGTAATGAAAGGGATAGGTTTGGACAAAAGAATTGGTGAATCTTTTTTTAGGGCAGGTATCGGTTATGGTGGTTTTTGTTTTCCTAAAGATTTAGATGCATTTGTAAGTGTCTTGGAAGATCATAATGTTGATGCTTCTTTGCTTAAGGCTGTTAAAAAGTTAAATGATTCTCAGGCAGAACATTTTGTTAATAAAATAGTATCTGTAATGGGCAGTTTAAAAGATAAAAGAATTGGTGTTTTAGGTTTGGCTTTCAAAGCAGGCACAGATGATATGAGGCTTGCTCCTTCTATTCCAATAATTTCTAAGCTTCATTCTCTTGGCGCTAACATTTATGCTTATGATCCTAAGTCTATGGATAATGCAAAAGCCATTGATGAATTTAAGAATATTAATTTTGTTTCTAGTATGTGTCAAGCTGTAGAAGGATGTGATGCTTTAGCTATTCTTACTGAATGGCCTGAGTTTAGGGATTTGGATTTTAATAAAGTCAAAGAGTCTACAAACTTGATTTTTGATGGCAGGAATATGTTTAATATTAATAGGATGAGGTCTGCTGGTTTTAGTTATCATTCTATTGGAAGAAAATAATTTTGAAAAGAATAATTATTACTGGCTCCAAGGGAAAAATTGCAACTATTTTAAAAAATCTTTAATTTTAGATTATGAAATATACGGCATAAACATCAAAGATAGTGATAATGCAAATAATTATTTTAATTAGTTATAATTAAGATTATGCTTTGTTATAAAACTTTCTGCATTTAAATAAGGATAAAAAAGCTTAATAATCAATAACTTAATTTTATTCTTTAATGTATTACAAGTTATCAGTAAAAGAGGTTTTGTCAGATCTGCATACTTCTCTTAATGGCTTGCCAAAGACAGAAGCTAAAAATAGGTTGATAAAATATGGAAAGAATGAAATAACTAGGTTCAAAAAAATATCAAAATTTAAATTATTGATTTCTCAGGTTAAAAGTTTTATAGTTTATGTCTTAATAGTTGCAGCCTTGATTTCTTTAGTCTTCGGCGAATACAATGATGCAATTGTTATTGGCATTGTTGTTATAGTTAATGCATTGTTGGGCTTTTTTCAGGAGTATAAAGCTGAAAAGGCTATTGAGGCATTGCAAAAGCTTTCTTCTCCAAATGCTATAGTGATAAGAGATGGAAAGCCAAGACAGATTCCTTCTACTGAGGTTGTTCCTGGTGATGTTCTTGTTATTGAGGAGGGTTCTTTTATTCCAGCAGATGCAAGGCTCTTTGAAGTTAGTTCTCTAGCCATTAATGAGTCTACTCTTACTGGAGAGTCTGCTCCTGTGAATAAAAATCTGGATGTTTTATCTAAGGAAATAATTCTTGCAAGCCAGAAGAACATGGTGTTTGCAGGCACAATAGCTGTAAGAGGCAGAGGAAAAGCTGTTGTTGTTTTTACAGGCTTGAATACTGAGATGGGAAAGATTGCCAAGGAAATTCAACTGGCAGAAAATAAGATAACTCCTCTTCAAAGGCAATTGAGCAGGTTGGGTAAAAATATAACTGTTGGAATTCTTGTTATGGTTGCTGTTATTTTTATTATTAATCATTTGCGGGGTGCTTCATGGTTTGATTCTTTTTTTACATCAGTTGCTCTGGCTGTAGCAGCAATTCCAGAAGGCTTACCTGCAGTTATCACAATTACTCTTGCTCTTGGAACTCAAAGGATGCTTAAGAGAAATGCTTTGGTTAGGAAATTGTCTGCTGTAGAAACTCTTGGAAGCACATCAGTCATATGCGCTGATAAGACAGGAACTTTAACTAAAAATGAGATGACTATAAAGAAAGTTTATGCTAATAATAAATTGTTCGATGTTACTGGTTCTGGTTATGATATTAATGGAAATTTTTTATTCAATCGTAAAAAAGTGGATGTAAAATATCTTGAAAGGTTGTTTTCTATAGCTTCTCTTTGTAATAATGCAACAATTGATGGCCCTTCTGATCCTACAGAGAAGGCTTTGATTGTTATGGCTAGAAAGGGTGAGTTTGATAAGAATTACGAGAGGATTAAGGAGATTCCTTTTAGTTCTGAAAAGAAGTATATGATAACAGTAAATAGAATCGACAAAAAGCTTGTTAGCAACATGAAGGGAGCTCCTGAAGTTATTCTTTCAATGTGTAGGTTCATAGAAGTAAATAATAAAATTAGAATTTTGAACAAGAATGACAAGGAAAATATTTTGAAAGAGTATAAAGATATGGCTTCTAAGGCTTTGAGAGTTCTTGCCTTTGCATACTCTAATAATTCTAAGGAATATATTTTTGTTGGTTTGGCAGGAATGATAGATCCTCCGAGAGAAGAAGTGAAGGATTCAATAGCAGAATGTTATGATGCTGGTATTCGTGTTGTTATGATTACTGGGGATTATGAGATTACTGCTAAGGCTATTGCTTCTCAGATAGGAATTGATGGAGAAGTTATTAATGGAGAAGCTCTTGAAAAGATGTCTTCCAATGATTTGTCTAATATTGTTGATTCTGTTTCAATTTACGCTAGAGTCAATCCTGAGCATAAGGTAAAGATTCTTGAAGCTTTGAAGAGCAAGGGTTACATCGTAGCTATGACAGGCGACGGAGTTAATGATGCTCTTGCTTTGAAGAAATCTGATATTGGAACTGCTGTTGGTTCTGGCACAGATGTTGCTAAGCAGGCTTCTGATATGGTGTTGCTGGATGATAACTTTGTTTCTATTGTTCATGCAGTTAAGGAAGGGAGAGGTATTTATTGTAATATAAAAAAATTCATCAAGTTTCTTTTTTCTACTAATCTTGCAGAGGTATTGATTATTTTTTTGGCTTTGATTATTGGCTTGCCTTTGCCTTTGATTGCCATTCAGATATTATGGATTAATCTTTTGACTGACGGTCTGCCTGCTCTAGCCTTAGGTGTTGATCCTGTTAATGAAGATGTTATGAAAAGACCGCCGAGAAAGTCTAGTGAGAAAATAATTAATAAAAATGATTTGTTTCATCTGTCTTTTGAAAGTGTCGTTATAACCTTTAGTGTTCTGTTTTTGTTTTATTTGTATTATAAGAATAATGATCTGGTTTATGCTCAGACTGTTGCTTTTTCTACTCTTGTTTTTGCGGAATTGTTTAATGCTTTGAGTTATAGGCTTGGAGGCAGTTCTATTTTTAGTTTTTCTTTGTTTAAGAATAAATATCTGTGGTGCGCGATTGCTTTATCTGTGATATTGCAGTTTGTTGTGGTTTACATCTTAAATGATTTGTTTGAGACTGTAAGGGTTGCAGCTTTTGACTGGGTATTAGTTGTAGCTCTTGCAAGTTTAGTGTTGATTGTTAAGGAGCCGATTAAGTTGTTTAGAAAAATTGCTGTTTAGACTTTTCAAAGAGCTTAAAAACTTTTTTATGATGTGAATTTTATGGTAAGCAATAGAATTAAAATGTTGGTTTTAAATGCAGTGTCTAGTGGTTGCAGAACAGTTTCCGATATGATTTCAAGTACTGGTTTAGGCTATGGGACTGTACATATGGCTATAATAGAATTAGGTCTTGAGGATCGTATTCATAGAAAATATGGAATTATTGATAGAAATAGACTAGAAGAGATGGCTATGGCTGGTGAGACTCTCAGAACAATGTGCCAAAACGTTGGAAATGTTACACATGAAGCAGTCAGGCTTTATCTAATTAATGCAGGACTTCATGATAAATGGAAAAAAATTAGGAAAGAGAAAAAAGAGGGTAAAAGAAATACTAAAGTTGCTGTTAACGCATTAAGCTCTTATGAACTTAGATTGTATAATGAGAGAGCTTATTCGCTGGCTGAAAAAGAAGGCTGGAATACTTGGGCAATTAAGGCTTTAAATTATTATTTGGAAACAAGTACTATTAACGATATGAATTATTTGCAAAAACTTGATATTTTATTTACAGTTTATGGAGATGCATTTGATAATAATAAAAAATTAAGCGTGGGAAGACTGGCAGAAATTAGCGGATTCAAAAACGGAGCCAGTGCTTTGGATATTTTAAGAAAATCCGGATTAAAGCCTCTTTTTCGTGAATTAGATAGGCATGTAACTCCAAAGTATAAAAAAGAAAAGATTATTGCTGCAAGTGAGCTAGGTCTAAGTGCTACGGATATATCATTTTTCCTTGGTGTTGGGGAGTATGTAGTTGAAGATTATTGGCGTAGAGGCAAGTTAAGATCTGGAATAGCGAATCCTTTAATGCGGTTGGGTATTTATGGGCCATTGACTTACAGGAAAGCCTCTGAAATTTATGAAGCACAAGATGCAGGATTTACAAGAGAAGAAACTTTGTATTTGCTTGACACTAATGGTGCAACATATGATTTTGCTGCTAGAAACAGGAATGTGATAGAGCCAAAAATTAAGGATGTGATTGACTTTTTGTGGCCGGAATTCAAGCCTCATAAAAATCCTTATTTAACACATCCAGCGTCTCTAGAAGAAAAAGTTAGCTCTTAATTTTTTTAGATAATTTTTTAGCTAGTTTCTTTACTTTTTTCTCTTCTTCTTTTATGTCATTTAGAACTCCTTTTATCTGTTCTTCTTTCCAGTGTTTTGTCTTTAGTGCTTCTTTTATCTGCTTGTCTTTTAACCCCTTTTTCTTTGCTTCTTTTACGTAATTTTTTACTGCTAGGTAATCTTTCTCATTTGTAAAAAAACTTCTTCCTGGTTTCTTTATGAGTAACCTATTTAATACTCCTCCTTTGAAGAATAAACCGAAATATACTATTAGTGTTATTGCTAGTGCTATTAGTCCGACGATCCATAATGGCCTTTGAGGTTTGCAGTCTTCCGGACAGCTTTCACTGTTCTCTTGGCTATAGTCGCAAATATTGTCTCCGCACTGGCTTTCTATTTGTTCTTTTTCTCCTGTTTTCTCAACTTTTAGTGTGCTTGGCACTATTATTGTTTTTGTGCTTAGTGCATTGAATAATACTCCTTCCATTATGTAGCTTAAGCTTGTTATCCCACTTAATTTTAGTACATTTGAGCTTGTAAAATTATATTCGCTTGGTGTTATAACTTCTTTTACTGCTGTTCCAAATGGTAATACCTCATACACTATTCCTGTTCCGCTTATTGTTTTCTTTACAAAGATTTTGTTTTCTATCCTGCCGTCTGGATATAGTAAGTTTATTGCCCTCGCCTCTCCATTCACGCTTATTCCTGATTGTGCTTTTAGTATTGCTTTTCTTGTATCAATATCATCTGCTACTTCGCTTGGTATGTCATTTAGGCTTAGTGCTTTTGGATTGAATGTTGTTACATCAACTATAATGTCTGCTGGTATGCTCTCTTTTATTTCTGCCAGATTATTTATTAACAATCCAAGCTGCTGATTTTTTTGTGTTTCAGTTAGGTTTGCGTTCTCTAGTATTGTGTCTTTTTTGTTTCTTATCTGTGTAATGTTTGTTTCTGAGCTGCTAAGAAGCATGTTTATTCCTATTTGTTCTGTGCTGTCCTTTAATTGCGCTGATCCCTTTTCTATTTTTGCTCTTAGATTGCTTATTGCCTGTAGTGTTGAATTTATTTCATTGTCTATTCCTGTGCCTTCCGTTACTATAATTACTATTCTGTCTGTTCCTGTCAATCCTTCTGTGTCTGTTGCTTTTAATATCACTAGGTATGTGCTTGCATTTACATATGTGTGTTTTGCTTCTATTCCTTCTGCTTTCCCTCCGTCTCCGAAATCCCATTCATATTTTTCTATTTCCCTGTCTCTTTGGGTTGTTGTGTTGCTTGCATCGAAGGTTATTGCTATTCCAGGCTTTGCTGTTGCTGGCCCATATCTTATGTATGGTTTCGGTCCTTCTAATGAATCAAATCTTATTCTGTTGCTTGTTAATTTTTCCTCTCCTGTGTCTATTTCTGCATATAATTCATTGTCTGTTCTTTTTTCTGCTGGTGCTACAACGTTGTTTAAGGAGGATAGTTCAACATTTACTGTTTTTGTGTAATTTAGCCTTTCAGGTATTGAGCTTATTTTTTGTAAGCTGTTTAGTTCTCTCGCAACTCCGTCGTATTCATAGTTTAGTGCAATGTTGCTTAGTTTTATTCTTCCTGCAGTCTTAGAGCTTATGCTTAAAGGTATTAGTAAGCAGTTGTTTCCGCAGTTTCCTCCTTGTATATAGCTGTTTACAATGTCTGGATTGATTTCAACTCTTGCAGTTCCTGATAAAGTGTTATCAAATTCTCCATAATCAGCATATATGAAGTAGTCTTCTGATACTTCGTTGCCGTTTGCATAGCCGTTTATTTTTGTTTCATCTGTGTCAACTGCCAGCTTAAAGTAGTTTGTTCCGTATTCTTCTCCTAGTGCATATGCACATATTGAGTAGTTAGCCTCGTCTGGAACATCTTTTTCTATTGTGCAGCTTGCTTCTTTTGTTGTGCTAGATAATGTACTTACTGTGCAGCATTTTTCTATTGTGCAGTCTGGTATTCCTGACAATATTTCTTCTGTTATGCTCATTCCTAGTTGTGCCCCGCTTACCAGGCTTGCAACTTGTGTTTTCACTTGATATTTTTTTGATGGTGTTAGTGTTGCTTTTTGGCAGAATATGTCTCCGCCTCTTATGAATACTGAACTATCTAAACTATTATCGCCTAGGTAGCTTCTGTCTCCTGCTTTGTATCCTTTGAATATGTTGCTCTGGTATCTGTATTCTTTGCTTTTGTCATTTCCCAGGTCTATTGTTACGTCACTTGGTAGCTTTCCGTTTAGCTGTTCTCCTGTTATGTCAAATTGCAGGCTACTTACTGCAACTCCTTCATGGTTCCTTCCTTTTGCGCTTAGGTCTAGTGCAGCATTTACTTTTGTGTCATTCTTTGAGAAATCTATACTTATTGTGCTGGCGCTTGCTCCTTCTTTTTTGTACTCTGGAGGTAGTTTCTGCACTTCTTTGTTTTTTAGAACATTTTCTAGTTTTACTTCATATGTTTTTTCGTTTACATGAAATAAGAATTTTGAATCTTGTAGTGCTGGTTGTGTCAGGTTGAATTTCATGTATCCGTCAAAATTCTGTCCAAGGCTTACTTTGTTTCTTGTCAGGTTTATTTTCAGGAAGCTTGCTGTTACAGAATTGGCTAGTATTATTAGCAGTATTATTACTATACACCCCTTTAATAGTTTCATTAGAATATATACATTATGTTGTCTTTAAAAGTCTTTTCCTGATAAGATAAGATTATATTTCTTCTATTCTTACAATAACTTCTTTTAATTTCTTAGTTAGTTCATTACGAGCGTCTCTTCTAATCTTACTAGCTTGTCTAGAAACAGGTTCGCCTATTCGTGAAATTTCTCTGCCCTTGTAATCTCTTTGTACATATCCAGAATTTGCCTCTCTATGAAGCATTTCTAATGATTCTTTATAGGATATATCTGCTTCATCAAAAGATTTTTTTATTTTTTCGAAATAATCATTCAATTCCAGCCTATATTTTCCAATTATTGATACCATTAATTTTTAAATAAATTTTTTGTTAATACAGTTCTTTACTCTGCGAAAAATTTCTTCACTTTTATTATATCTTTAGAATTCATAATTCTTGCCTAAAAATTTTAGAAAAGTTTTCATATAAAACTGAAAAATATCCATGATTTTAGAATAATTTACAGTAATGTAATAAACTAAAACTCTTTCAAATTTTTTCCTCTTTCACTTTCTATAACTTTTATTTTTGCATCCTTGAATTCATTTTTTATTCCATTTAGTTCATACAAAAATATTCCTACAGCACTCACTTCGCTTATTGGCTGGCTCCCAACGCTTATATTGTAGTCGCTTTTCTTATAGTATTTTGGTTCTACTTTCTCTCCTCCAACTATTATTAGTAGGTTTTTATCTTTTAGTTCCTCTGTCTTTTTTCTAAAGTCTATTCCATAGACAGTTAAATGCACTATTAAGAAGTTGTTTTTCTTTTTTTCTTTTATAAGTTTAATTTCATTTTTTATATGTTCTACTTTGAATGGTCCTCCAAACTTTTCTGTTATTTTGTTTATGCTGTTTTCCATTTCAGAGTCTTTGTCTCCAGAATAATACATAATATCGGCTCCTAACGCCCTGCCAGTTAGCGCGACATGCGTTGTAATTCTTTTGTCTCTTGCTATTCTATGGTTTAGTCTTAGAATTTCTATTTTCATTATTTAGTATTTTAAGTAGCTCTTTTTCTACTATTTCAGGTTTTTTGTTTCCTGTAATTTTTATCATTTTATTTTTATAATGTTTTATTACTGGTTTTGTTTCTTTTTCATAAACTCTGAATCTTTCTTTTATAATATCTAAAGTGTCGTCTTTTCTTCCTTCTATTTTTGCTCTTTTTAGCAGCCTTTTTATCAGTGCATTTTTTGGAACGTCTAGAAATATTACGTGGTCTGGTCTGCAATAATTATCTAAATATTTTGCTTCTCCAACTCTTCTTGGATAGCCGTCTATTATGAAGTTGTCTTTAGGAATGTGTTTTTTGATTAGCGGATTTATTAGATGGTCTGGAACCAAGTCTCCTCTGTTTATGTATTTCTCGAATATCTTACCAAGCTTTGTTTTTTTCTTGATTTCATTTCTTAATATGTCGCTGCTTATATGCTTTAATTTCAAGTCTCTTTTTAGCAGTCTTGCCTGTGTTCCTTTTCCTGATCCTGGCGGACCTAGTATTATTAATTTCATTATTTATTCTAGAATTCACTCTTTTTTATTCTTTTGCCTATCCGAAGTATCTTTCTTCTTTTTCTTCAACAGTATTTTTCCATGAGTTTTCCATTATTAGTACTGTTTCTTTTAATTCGTTCTTAAAATTCTTCCATTCTAGTGTAAGTGCTTTTATGTATTCTGCATCTCCGTTGTCATTTGGTGTTATATCCAGCAAAAGTGACTGTCTTTCGTAGATCATTAATTTTTTGTGTATTACAGAAAGTTCGTTCTTTTTTTCATCACTAAAGAATCCTGCTTCGTATGTTCCTATTTGGCTTTGGCCGTTTGGATAGATGATGTTTTCTATTATTCTGCAGAAGAATATTACCTTGTCATTCATCCTTCTTCTTATTGCTCTTACTAAGAATTCTTTTTTTTCCAGTGATTCAAGTTCAAACTCTGTATTTAATTCTTCAAATTCAGGTATTTTGTATTTTTTCTGTATTTTCTCATATTCTTTTCTTATTTCAAATTCTTCTTTCATTTTGCAGTTCTTTGGTGTTTTGGAATGTATTTAAAGATTTCCAGAGCAAGATTTTGACAGCCCTGGGCGAGATTTGGATTTGCGAGGATTTCTCATCCTTCTCGCAATCTCTTCCTAATTGGCTTCTTTACCAAGGAATTTAGCAAACCTAAGTTTTGTGCTATACCAGGTTAAGCCACCAGGGCTTTGGTAAAAGGTATTCAGGTTTGTTTTTAAACATTGTGAGTATAAAATAAAAAAATAAAAATTTATATGTCTACATTTGCATTTATTCTGGTTTTTCCTCTTGCAAGGCTTTTTCCTCTGTTTTCTTTTTCTTCATCTTCTTCTTCAGAGTCTTCTGTGGAGCTTTCTTTCTCATCTTCTCCTTTGTTTTTTCCTCTTCTCTCTTCATGCTTTTCTTCAAGATCTTCTATCTCAGCTTCTGTTTTTCCTGTTTTTGCCTTGATCTCTATTTTCACTCTGTTCTTCTTTTCTTGTATCTTGATTTTCAGCTTTCCGCCTGTTTCTTCAAAAGAGCTGATTAGTGCATCTAGTTTTGCTTGCTGTTCTGCAGTCAATTCTCCCTTTATTTTGATTTGCACTTCGCTTTTTATTTTCTTCATGTCTTCAGACTGCTTTTCTAGTTCGTTTTCTAGTTCCACTGTTGTTTCTAGTTCATTTTCAGCGCTTTCGCTTCCAACTTCTGCAACTAGGTTTTCTACCTTGCTTATTTTTTGTTTGTGTTTTTCTTCAGCCTTTGCTGCAGCTTCTATTCTCTTTTCTAGGATCATTGCTCTTACTTCTATTAGTCTTTCTCTTGCATGAGCTAGTCCTTTCTTTGCTTTTGCAGCCTTGTTTAATGTTAAAGCTTCGTCTATGTTCTCTAGTGCTCTTTCTATTCCCCATAATACTGGCTGGTCTGGTGTTATTCCTGCTTCAGTTTCTGTTTCAGCATCTACCTCTGTGCTTGTCTCACTTTCTGATGTAGTTGCTGTCTCTGTATTAGTTTCACTTGCAGTGTCTGTAACTGTATCTGTTGCAGTTTCGCTATTCACCTCAGTTGTTTGTTCTAAATTTGTTTCTGCGCTTGTTTCAGCATTTGCATCTGTGCTAGCCTCGCCTGTAGGCACTTCCTGGGCACTTACTGCAAATAAGCTCATTACAAGCATCAATACAATTAATAGTGTTTTTATTGCTTTCATTTTAGCCTCCATAAGTTTTTGTATAGGTATTGTATAGTCAGCTTCTACTTAGAATTTATCTCTAAAACAAGAGTTCCTTTTAGTTCAAGTAAGCTGTTTTTAGGTTATTTTTGTTCATCTATGTTCATAATAGTAGCGTTTTTACTTAAATTTAGTTATTATTCAGTTTTTAAGTGTATAATATTTTTATTGCCTTTTTGTTCTTTATAGACTATTTTTCTTTCTTCTAATTCCTTAAGGATGGCTGAAAGCTTTGCTTTTGAGAACCCGGTAATTATAACAAGAGTTCCTTGCTCACAATGCCCTTCTTTTTGCTTTAATATGTTTATTATCTGTTCTTCATCCTCTTTTAGGTGTTTTTCTATTTCTGGATATTTCTGTTCTTTTTGACTTTTATTTTCTGCTTGTTCTTCTTGCAAGGGTTTCTCTTCTGTTTGTGATTGGATTTCAGTTTTTTTTGACCTTTTTGATAGAAGTAAGTAGCATAAAATTAAGACTATTGCAGCAAGTCCTGCTATTATGAAGAATGGGTAATTTTTCTCTTCTTTGAATTTTACAAATATGCTTAGCTCATCTCCTTTTTTTACATCTTCTCTTATCCATGTTATAATTATTTTCTGGCCGTCTGATACTAGTCTGCTTGGTTTTGGAAATACAGAATTTGATGTTAAGTCTTCATAATTGATTGGCTTTTCTAATACTTCATTTTTATCACCTATAACTCTTATTGTTGCTCTGTCAAGGCCTGTCTGGAAAGGTATATTGGCAATGAATGTTTCTCCTTCAATAAATTCTTTTGATGCATACACAAGTCTTATGGTTTTTCCTGTTGCTGTTATCCTGTTGTTTTTTATATCTGAAGCTTGTCTCTCTTCATCAATATAGATATCTACTCCTTTTGCTGTTTCAGGAAGATTGAATGTCAAGCTTTGGGTTTCATTGAATATGTATGCCTGTTCTACAACAGCTGTATTGCCTACTATGTTAAATTCTATTGCTAATTCGCTTGCATTTGCTTGTATTGCAAAAATTATAAATATTAAGCTTGTTAGCAGGATTGTTTTAGCACGCATATAAGTATTTGTTAAATGCAATAAAGTTTTTAAGAATATCTTTTATGGTTGCACGCCTAATTCATTACATATTGATCTATAAGTTCCATGAACTGTAGACGAGTCTCTTCCTAGTAGTCTGCCTATCCTTTGAAATCCTAACCCATATTTTTTTCTCAGTGTATAAACTGCTTCTCTGTAAGCTCTTTTTATTATTTCTTTATCACACTTTCCATTTCGTCTTTCAGTTATTTCTCTAATATCAACAGCGTATTTATTAGCTAACAATTCTAAATAAATTCTATGATTTACTGTAGGTGTTAATGTGTTTGGGTCAAGTCTCAATATTTTAGGATTGTAAGGAATTGCTGGCTTTTCTATTTTTACTCTTCTTTTTGAGCTTGATGCTTTAGCTGCAATATTTATCATTCTAGTAGAAACAGCATTTAAAGTATCAACCACACCATCTCTGTAAGTTATTAAATCGTCAAAATGTTCTGCAACTTCTTCATCTGTCAATCCTTCTATAGTACTAACCCTTATTGCAGGATCTATAATCCTTTCTAATCTTTCTTTTAGTTCTCCCATAGAATATTTGTCTAGAAAAAATTTAAAAGGCTAACTATTGAATAAAAGTTTACTTTAAACTATATTTCCATCCGGGCTTCCATGCTTTTTTCTTTCTCCAGTCTTCTTCAAATGCTTCTTTCCATGTCTTATTTTTTAATAGAACATCTAATGCAAGTTGTGGTGCTTTATGAGATACTATTGCAATGTGTTTTCCTTCAAAATTTTTCTTTAAGTAATTAAGAAAATTTTCTATTCTTTTCTTAACATCTTCATAGCTCTCTCCATTTGGAAACTTTTTTATTATGTTTTGCTCTTGCATCGGCTCAACTATTTCTGAAAGCTTTCCATTGTAATTTCCATAATTGCATTCTCTTAGCCTTTTGTCATATATTATTTTTACACTACCTGCAAAAGCCAGTCTTGCTGAGTGAACTGCTCTTTTCAAATCTGAGCAAAGTACAGCATCAAATTTCTTTTCTTTTATCAATTTTTTTAGTTCTATTGATTGTTTAATTCCTAATTCTGAAAGTTCAGCATCACTCCATCCAGAAGAAATTTCTTTTTCATTATCTGTTGTTGTTCCATGAACGAAATAAGTTATTTTCACTGTCATTTTAAATTGGTGCGAGGGACAGGATTTGAACCTGTGAAGGGACTAACCCATAGGATTTCATATATCTGGTCTTAAGTTTCGTAAAGATTAAATCTTACCTACGCATTTGACCAGCCTTTGCTACCCTCGCATAAAGCTAAGAACTAAAGTTATTTTATAAATCTTTTCAATGCCCATCTAGAATAAATAAACTTCCTTTTGGTCTATTCATAATTTTCTATGATAGTAGAAATCTTTTTATTAGGATTTAACTATAAAACACTATGATATTTTTAAGTAAAGATCTGATTTTAATAGGTGAAGAATGGCAATTTTAGACTATTTCAATTCCTCAGAAAAGTTAGCAGAAAATTTAGAATTAAATGATGAAGATATTATATTGGTCTGGAAAGAGTATATAGAAACAGTAAAAGAAAAAAACAAATTAATTTCTAATCTTTCATTAAAAAATATTAAATCATCAGTTGAAAAATTAAGGGCTTTATTAGACTTGGAGTTAATAGATATATCACGAGCAAAGGAGATAGATGAAGAGATGATAGGTAATTTTAATAAACTCAAAGATGAAGAAAAACTCAGAAGGCTTCATAGATTGGAATCTTGTTTAGGCTATGAAGCTACAAGATATGATTATCTAAATAAATTATTAGCACATTTATATCAAATACTTCAATCAGAATCAAATTCAATAAATAATTTAGAAGAGAATCCTAAAGAAGAAATAAATAACTTGCAAAGTTTATACATAATAGAATTAGAAATTATTAAAAAAACAGAAAAGTTTGGAAAATACAATCAAAGGGTGGAAACATTCCAGAAAGCGTTCTTATCATTAGTTACAGGTGAAAAAATAATTAGAAGGATGAATGAAAAAGAAAAAAAATTATACAAAAGAATGGCTGGTATGAAAAAAATATTTTCAACAGATGAAGCTGAACAAATAAATGAAGGAATGACTCACGCTTGGGTAAGCGCAGTATTCAACGCTATTGAAGAAAAAGTAGAAGAGGCAATAGAAATAGGAATATTAGAAGGCTACAACCCAGATATAGATTTTGAATTTGTAAACAGGCCGGAATTCATAGACTTAGTAAGGGAAAAAATACATGAACTAAGCAGAAGCAAAATATCTGAAGAGATGATATCTATTTTTGTTCGTATATTTAGGGATTGGTATAATAATAGGTAATATAAATTTAAAGAGAATTTGCTTAAAAAGTTATGAACTTAATTTTATTTTCAATATTAATTTGCAAATTTTTACTAATATAAAAAGCTTTAAGAATTTCCTATGGTCATAAATTAGGTAAGATGGTAAATGAAATTAAAAGATTTTGGTTATTCCTAAAAAATAAAGATCTTGAAAAGATATTCATTGCATTAATAATTTTAGTTTTTTTCCTTATTACAATTAGAGAGTATATAAATAATGGTTTAGATTCAAGACCAAAATATACAGATAATAAAATTTTTAATATCGACACTAGTCCGAGAGAGAGTAATATTGATAATATTCATACATTTATAAACTTTGAAGATAAAAGTGGATATATGGAAGCTGAAATTTCCCGACAAAATTTATTACATCTTAAGCTTATTTCTATTTCAATCCCGGGAAATTCTAATATCACAAAAATTGAACTTAAAGGAAATGAAAGCAGTTTATTAGAAAAAGATTATTTTACAATTGAAAACGCTAATACTTTAAGCAATGGTAAAGAGACTAGCAGAGGGATTAGGGTAAAATTTTTAAAAGAACCGAATTTTACAAGTGTTAGTATAAAAGTATACTTTGAGACTTATATAGAACCTTATGGTTATTTCCAGTTTACTTCAGATTCTGGTAAAAATATAAATTATGTAGAAGATATTGGATTTGGGGCACCACAAGTATGGTTATCTGAATTTGTATTAGGTGATTATGAATGTACTTTAGAATGTTTCGCTCCAAGCAGTACAAGTGATATTAATTATATCATATTAAATAATTCTTTGATAACAATATTAAAATATCGTAATGAAAGAGGACATTTAGATCAGAGATTTTATTTGAATACTTACAATAGAAAGAAAGAGGATAATAAACAATCTTGGCTTGCGGTTTACACTGGATTGTTAGCTACATTAATATTTGAATTTGTGATCTTTATAATAAGTATTATAAAAAGTGATAATAAGGATTAATTAGAAATTCCTTCTTTTAATTTTTCTAATGCTAATTTTCTGTGGCTTAATTGATTTTTTTCTTCCTCGCTCATTTCAGCATAAGTTTTTTCATGTCCATCAGGTACAAATATGACATCAAATCCAAATCCGTTGTTTCCTTTTGGCTCAACTATTATTCCATTTACAACACCTTCAAAATATTTTATTTCACTTCCGTCAAAATATCCTATTATACATTTTGCTTGTGCTTTGTAGTTTTCATATGTTTTAGCAATTTTTACTATGCCTTCAACTCCAATAGTTTTTAAAAACCACTTTATTAAAGGTCCTGGCAAACCATTTATTGCTTCTAGATAAAATGAAACATCTTCCACAATAAATCTTCCCGGAACTTGTTTTCTTGCTTCTTCTACTTTGTGTTTTATTATTTTATGGGGGTTTATATCTTGTATTTCTAATAAATCCATATTTAATCCTTTTATTTCAGGCATTATCTCCTTTGCTTCTTTCAGTTTGTTTTCATTGCCCGTTATAAAATATAATTCATTCATTTTACCAGCTCAACGTCATGAGGATAGCTCTCCTTTATGCCTGCTTGCGTTATTCTTACAAATTCTGCTTTCTTCCAGAATTCTTTTATGTTGTGTGCTCCTGCATAGCTCATTCCTGATCTCAGTCCTGCTAAAAATGGTTTTATTACTTCTTCAACAGTTCCTGAATATGGAACTAATGCTTCTACTCCTTCTGGGTTGTATTCTTCATCTATTTCTTCTCCTTGTCTTTGGTTTCTTGTCATGTTTGCTCCAAATGATGCGCTTCCTCTATATATTTTGTATTTTTTTCCTCCTCTCATTATTGCAATTCCAGGACTTTCATCTGTTCCTGCTAATGACCGTGACCGCATGACTGTTGATGCTCCTGCAGCTATTGCTTTTGAGAAATTTCCTGTTATTCCTCCAATTCCTCCATCTGCCATAAATGGAATTCCAAGTTCATTAGATACTTTAGCACATTTTAATACTAAGCTAAACTGTGGATATCCTGCGCCTGCAACTAATCTTGTGATACAAATAGCACCGGATCCAAGACCTCCTTTTATGCAATCAGCTCCTGCTTTTATTAGGTCATAAGTTCCTTCTTCTGTGGCCACATTTCCGGCTATTATTTCTATTTCTGGAAATTTGTCTTTAACTGCTTTTATTGCATTGATTGCTAGTTCAGAATGTCCATGAGCGATATCAACACACAGTACATCGCATCCTGCGTTTATCAAAGCCTCTGCTCTGTCTAAATAATCTCCCTTTACTCCTATGGCAGCTCCTAAAAGCAGTCTGCCTTTTTTATCCTTAACAGTAAGGGGGTAGTAGTCTTTTCTCATTAGGTCCTTGGCTGTTATAAGTCCTTTTAGAATTCCATTTTTATCAAGTAAAGGAAGTTTTTCTATTTTTTTTTCTTTCATTATCATTTTTGCCCTTTCAGTTTCTATTCCAAAATCTGCTATAACTGCTTCTCCCTTAGGGGTCATCACTTCAGATATTCTTCTTAGCAGGTTTTCTTCAAACATCATGTCTCTTCTTGTCAGTATCCCTTCAAATTTTCCTATAGAATCTGTGATTAGAAGCCCGTTGATGTTATGTTCTTCCATGAAGTTTTTTGCATCTTTTAATGTATGCTCAGGAGTTAGAGTGTATGGCTTGTCAATTATTATTGCCTCTGCTCTTTTTACTTTTAGTACTTCATTTACTTGATCCTTGATAGGCATGAACCTGTGTATTATTCCTATACCTCCAAGTCTTGCCATTGCTATTGCCATTTTGCTTTCTGTTACAGTATCCATATTCCCTGAAACCATGGGGATATTTAATTTTATCTTGATAGTGAGGTTAGTACTAAGGTCTGTGTTTTTCCTCGAGCTTATTGTAGAATACTTTGGTATTATCAGAACGTCGTCATATGTTAAAGCTTCTTTTATTTGTATATCTTCAGCCACTTTTTATCCTATAAGAATTCTCGTATTTTATTTTTAAGCATTTATCTCTTGTAAACTATAATAAAGAAAATAATGTTATTACATGAATAATTTTGCTATCCCTGACTTGAACCTGTTTGCAAATCCATGAGCCTTATAGTTTATTAATTTCCTCTTTAATGCGTCTTTTACTGTTAAATCTCCCTCTTTTAGGTCATGCAGGGTGCACATTGTTGTTTGCACAGTAAAGTCTTCACCGCTTATTTCTCCTTTGCTTATTTCCTTTATCATTCCGTTTGAGAATTCAGCATGCCATTTTTCTCCTTCAACATTAAGCTCTACTTTTGCGTTCTTTCCTAAGAATTTCTTTGCGTATTTTACTGCTTTTCCTTCAGGATTATTGTTAACATATTCTTTTGCCTGTTCTGCATATTTTTCTAAGTTCATGTCACAATTTTGATTTTCCTCATGTGCTAGAATTATTGTGCTTAGAATTATTAGTAATATTATGCTTATGATTATTTTTTTCATTTTTATATGTTGATATTTATTAATATATAAAACTATCTTAAAAAGCGGCTCTGTCCTAAATCTAGTTTCTAAGAATATTTATTAGGGGCCTCACCCCCTTCTACTTTTATTAGGTGGTAGAAGGGGAGAGACCTAAATTGAATAAGAAAAAAGAAGTAAAGGTTGTTAAAAAAGTTAAGCATTTGC
>DATDWR010000011.1:0-45430 GCA_035289605.1 Candidatus Nanoarchaeia archaeon
CAGGAAATGCTTATAGAGAAACAACAACATCCTTCTTTGTTGTAGCTACAGACACTAGCGGCAATTCTGCTACGTCGGATATAAGCACATTTTTTGTAGAGAACTCACCTCCTACTATTGACAGCTTTGTTCCTGCAGATATAGAACCTAGTATGGATGAAGCAACTGGATACATGTTTAGTTATACTGCTACTGACCTAGACAGGGATAGTTTGACAACTACTTGGTTCTTAGATTCTGTGCTTGTGTCAAGTGATGCATCATGGGATTATATTACTGATTTCACATCTGCTGGAGTACATACTATAGGCTTAGCTGTTACCGATGGCATAGATATTGATACACAGGAATGGCAAGTTACTGTTAATGATGTAAATGTACCTCCTGTTTGGATCCCAGTTCCAGAGCCCCAAACCATAGAGGAGGATGCTCTTTTGAGTTATATAATCCATGCTGATAATCCAGATGGAGACCTAATAAACTATTCAGTTAATGATTCAGAGTTCAATATTGATAATAATGGATTGCTGACATGGACGCCGTTGGAAAATTGGAATGGTGAGAGGACAATACTGTTAACAGCAAGTGATGGTGTTAATGAGATAACAGCAGAGATAATTATAACAGTAAATCCAGTAAATGATATTCCTGATGTTACCATTGTCTCTCCTCTGGATAAATCAATATATTTCGTTGGAGAAGAGATTGGTTTTGAAGGTTCAGCTAATGATATAGAAGATGGAGGTATGCCTGAAATTAATTTTGAATGGTCTTCAAGTCTTGATGGTTCATTAGGCAGTTTTAGAATAAATACTTTCAATACTTTAATTGTTGGCAAACATACCATTACATTTAATGCTACAGATAGTGAAGGCGGTGTAGGAAGTAAAACTATAATTTTGTTTATTAATAGAGCAAATAATACAGCGCCTGCATCAAATGCCGGACCAGACCAAACTGTTACTACAAATACGCAAGTTACACTAGATGGAAGCTCTAGTTCAGACCCTGAAGCAGATTCATTGACTTACTCCTGGAAGCAAGTTTCAGGCCCTGTAGTTGTTTTATCAGATACTGCAAACTCCAAGCCAACATTCACACCAACAGAAACAGGAGTTTACGAATTTGAATTAGTAGCAAATGACAATCCTTTAGATAGTGCAGCAGACAAAGTAATTATAACTGTGAATGCTCCACAAAGCCCTCCTGGAGGTGGCGGAGGAGGAGGAGGCGGTGGAGGTGGCGGAGGAGCTCCTACTAGTGAACAAACTACAGGCATAACAACTCCAGTACAAACACCAACTGTAAACATACCAGCAGCACCGCCAGAAGAACTAAACAAAGAAAAACCTTCAGAAGCAGTAAAAACAGAAGTGCAACAATTACCATCACAAGAAAAACCAGGTTTTTTCAGGAACATGGCAGATAATATAAGAAAAGCATTTTCTGGACTTAATGCATTAACAGGAAAGGCAATAGGATCAAAAGAAACAACAACAAGCACTACAGTTATAACTGCGGTTGCATTGCTAGCTGCAGCATCGGGATTAATATTCGGCGGATTTGGATTATTCAAAGTACTTGCAAAATTCTTTGTAAAGTAGCAAGATATAAAAATAATTTAAGTTTACCTTTTAAACAGACTATTTTTAAATAAATATTTCAGATCACTATAAATAGGAATTGAATTTATTTTAAAGTATTTAACCAATAAAATCCATACTAAAGCAACATAAATACCTGAGACAAACTTCCAGAAAATCATGTGAATCAAATCAAACCAGTAAAAGCCAAAGTTCATAACTAAGTAAATTAATATAAAAATCCTAAATACATTCATTATTAATATTAACAATGAGCCTAAAAGCAGGATCTTTATCCTATCAAAAAATCTGACATCTTTAGTTAGTAAGGTTAATAATATGATTAAGTAATAAGCATAACTTGCAATGCACGCTTCTATGAACTGGAAAGGAATACCCCTTATTATTAAAGAGTTACCTGAAACTATTGGATTGTAAAAAATTAAAGTCAAGTAGCTTAAGTATAATGTTATAGGCGTAAGTATAAAAGTCAATAATTTAACAGGAATGAAACAAAAAAGAATTCTTAAAATAAAGCTATACTCATATTTCATAAGTCATTTCTGATAAATTAAGTATAAATTAGTTTCGTAATCTACGGCTTTGTGTAAAAAGTAAAATCTTTGATGCCATTCTAATGTTATGACTAGAAGAAAAATTTAATTGAGACTATTTTTAAGCACTTATTAAACAAAGCTGTAATCTACTCAATTAGGCCTTCTTTAGGAGAGACACTTGGCTTATGGTAAACAACAATATTTGTTCTGAATCTTGAAGAGTGTACTATTGATTTCTTATACCTTTTTCCCTGCAAAGCGTAATGGGCAGCATAGTGTAAAGCTTTACCTATACTAGGTCTTTCTTTGTGGCTACCGTATCCATGGTCTATTAAAAGAAGCACATGAACACGACCATTTTCCTCAAAAATTTCTCTAACTAGAGGCACTAACTCTTCTGCACTGGACTTAAATCTTCTGTAAAAGAATTTTCCCCTCTTTGTAGCTTCTTCAGTATGTGCTCTTAAATATTTCCTTACAGTCTCTCCAGAAACTTTAAGTCTTTCTGCAATAACTTCAGGATGTATTCTTTCATCAGGCTTATAATCAGATCTTATAGCCTGCCTTATTTGTGAGACATATGAGCCCTGATTATGACTATTATTAGCAGATTCTTTTCTCCTCTTTCTACCACTTGCCCATTTTTCAAAAAGACGTTCAACATCATTAACATAGAAATCAATAGTTTTAGTATCATATGTTGTAAAAACATTTTCAGTTACTTCATTAAATCTATCACCTAATTCCTCCTTAACAACCGCTAATTTTTTATTAAGAATTTCCTCCCTTGTTCTTCTAGATTCTCTTTCAATTTCTTCTAGCTTAGCCTTCCTAGATCTTTCAACTTCTGCTGTTGCTCTTGTTAGAATCTCATATAATCTTATTTTTGGCATAAAGTAAATATAAACATAAGATTATTAAAGTTATCACTTATAAATAGGTTCTTATTTTTACAGTTTAGAGTTAATTTTTTATATAAAAATTAATCTAGATTTTCATGATAGTAGAATACATAATCAACTTAATAGTTCAATTCATGGAAATACTAGGATATCCTGGACTGTTAATATTAATGGCTTTAGAGAGCATGATAGCTCCTGTACCTTCAGAAGTTGTAATGCCATTTGCAGGATTCTTGATTGCAGAAGGAAAATTTACATTCTTAATGGTTGCAATATTCTCAACTTTAGGATCTATGATGGGGTCATTAATATCTTACTGGCTAGGACTATTCGGAGGAAGAAAATTTGTAAATAAATTTGGGAAATATTTGTTACTAGACGAATCACATCTAGACTGGACAGAAAAATGGTTTGAAAGAAAAGGAGAAAAAACAATATTCATTTCCAGATTTGTACCTATAGTAAGGCATCTGATTTCTATACCTGCTGGAATTGGAAAAATGAACTTAAAGAAATTTATATTATACACAGTAGTGGGAGCTTTAATATGGAATATGTTTCTAGTGTACTTAGGATTTAAGTTAAAACAGAGATGGGAATTAATACACGAATATTCCCCTCAACTAGATATCTTGGCTGGAATAATATTATTAATTGTAATTGGATATTTTATTTATAGGCATGTAAAACAAACCAAAATAAAGAGAATTTCTTCTTAGAAAAACTTATAAATTTTTATTATACCCTTTTTTTATGGCATTAAATGAGACTGTTCAAGAAATGTTAAAAGAAGTATCTGGTTTGAGAATGTATGATCTCAGCATGCCTGTAAATGACGATTTAAGAGGAATACATAAAGAAGTTTTAGCTGGTAGAATCAGACAATTAGAACATAAATATGGCAAACAACTTGAAGGAACTCCAGAAAGAGCATATTTAACAGCTTTAGTAAACCATTATGATCCAATAACACCTGAAAGTCCTTTACATCCTAGAAATGATAATTCAAATCTTTACAAAACTTTAGATGAAATTGAACTTGAAGTTAAACCATACAATGCATTAACACGCAATGGCCAAGAAGAAGTTTATATCGGTGATGTTGCACAAATGACAGACAATCAATTACTTCTAGTAAAAAATTTTGGAAGAGTAAGTTTAGGGCAAGTAAAAAAAGTTTTAAGAATTCTTGGCTTGGAAACTGGAATGTATTTAAAGAATTTCCGTCCCACTAGAGAATCAGAAAAAGAAACATATATCCTTAGATTGAAAAGGGAATATGAAGAAATTGAAAGAGAAAGAAGATCACGTGCTTAATTCTAAAAATCTTTAATAAACAAAACAAATATAAAGAAAATTCCACAGAAAAAAACTTATGAAAAAAGACTTCTGGATTGCAACAGTATTATTAGTACTAATGATAATAGCATTCCAGTTTGATTACATACTAGTTAATTTCTTAGCAAACAACAGAGTTGACTGGTTAAATTATATAATGGTCTTTATAACTTACGGAAGTTCAGAGTTTATAATACTATTATTCCTAACTTTTATAATGGTTCAAAAGAAAAAAGAATACAAAAACATTCCCATATTGCTTGCAATCATGGCAGCTGTATTTTTATTAAACTTTATATTAAAAGTTGCAATAGCACGACCAAGACCTAACTTAGAGATACATAGTCTAGTAGAACTAACATCATATTCTTTCCCAAGCAGGCATGCAAGTTTAGCATTTGCAGCAGTTCCATTATTCTTTAGAGAATTTAAAAAAATAGGATATATATGGCTGATAATAGCTATATTAATTTCCTTCTCAAGAATATATGTGGGAGCACACTACTTGTCTGATGTGATAGGAGGAGCACTGCTTGGATACTTTACAGGATATTTTTTATTATATCTAGAAGAAAAATACAAGATTATAGAAAGAATAAAAGTAAAAACTAATTTTTGACAAAGGCTATCCCATCGTTCGCTGTTGCTCACTACACAGCAGAGACTGTGTGGCATTTCGCCTTTGTTATTTAATATATAGATCTAAAAAATATCGTAGCAAGCTACTGAGTATTAAACCCAAACTGGAATAAAAAATAATTATTTACATTCATTAATGCCAAAATTAGCTAGATTCTTCTTAATAAGATTAGTGCAATCATCAGTTAATCCAGCTTTTTTCAATGCTTCATCTGCAACATCATCAAAACCTAAAGCCTGAGCAGTAGCTGCAATGTCAGAAGCTCCAGCACCTTTAGCATTCTCTAAATCTTTTTTTAATTTTTCTTTAATCTTATCTAATATTCTATCAGCAACAGCATCATCAAAACCTAAAGCTTGAGCAAGAGCAAGAGCATTCAATAATTGGCTCACACTAGATTTAGGATCGCTAATAACACCTTCAACAGCATCACGAAGAGTTTGAGCAGAATTTTTAGCATCTGAAGGAGAGGCATCGTTAAGAGCCTCGCCAGAATCAACAGCATCGCTAGGTTTAGAATCTACAGAGCTATCTACATTGTTCTTTAAAGAATCAGCAACATCAGTTCTTGCTTCAGAAGCGCCTTGAACATTACCATCAGCCATATTACCAACAGCTGCAGAACCTTCTGTGCCTGAAACACCAAAACCTGGCTGGCTTACTTCATCATTAACATCATTAAACAAAGCTTGTCTAGTACTATCAGTGCTTTCATCCAATTGAGATTTTAAAAATACTGCATCTTCTGCATCGCCTTCAACAGCCTTAACAACAAATTGAGCATTTGCGTAGGCAGAAAGCTTTTTTCCTAATATAGAAGCTTTCTTCATTTCAGAATAACTATCAACAGAACTGCTTATAGAATCTACTAAATTATCTAATTGACTAAATGTTAAAGGAACATTCCATTCCATAGCCAAAGCAGCAGCCTCTAAATTCTCAACAGCATTACCATACTTACCAATCTGCTTTGCAATGTCTGCTACTAAAGCCTGGTCTAATTTCTGAGGAACAAAAACATCACCATTATCAATTTCAGCAACAATCAAGCCTTCTACACCAATAGGAATAGTATTTCTAGGAATTACAAGACCGTTATGATTGCTATTATCAGAAAATATAGGAGTTATAATAGTATAAGTTTTATCTACAACCCTATCAGCTGGAACATTATTTCTTCTTGCACAAATCAAAGGATTGAACCATTTCTTGCCAGGATCACACCTGTTCTTGTAAATATTCTTTGACCTAATATTTTTTACAGCATCTCCTCCTGAAACATCAAACACTACATAAGCATGAACACCTCTCTGAATGCTGCTCATGAACACTTGGGCTCCATAACCATAATCTTCAGAAAGAGCAGGATGAACTTCTCCGGCAGGCATTTCCTTAAATGGAGCAATAGTAACTTCTGCAGAAGCAGCAGCTAGAACATTATCTTCTGGAACAATAACATACATTTTAACATTCTTAGAAAGATCTGCCTCAAGAACGCCGCCTCCCTTGCTAAATGTCTTTGCAACTACTTTATCTGAATCTAGAGGAGCATATGGAGGCTTTCCAGAGCTTTCGCCCTTAACTTTTTTTAGTGTGCTTTTAAACTTCTGTTCAGGTTCTTTTTTTTGTGAATCTTCACTATCATCTAAATCTTCAGAAGTAAAATCTTGGCCAGACTGTAAGTTAGCTTGACTATCTTTGGAAGTACCTGCACATCCTGCAACTACCAAAAGAGCTATAATAAGAATAACAAAAACCTCTATTTTCATAACCTAAAATTATAGTAAATGCTTAATAAAGCTTACTTTTGTATTATAATTCAGGTTTAAAGTTACCACAAGATTTAAATATTAGTACTTACTATTCAATAATAACAATTTGGGGGTAAATTATGATGAAAAAGCTAATATTAATGATAGCATTTATGCTAATACTATCTTATACAGCAGTAGCAGAAGTTTCTTTAACTAATGTTGCACTAAGCGCAGCAACAACAAATCCAAATTCTCAAGCAACTTTAACAATTACAGTAGAAAACACAAATAACATAGCAATAGAAACAGTAGACTTGAAAGCAACACTTTCCGGAACTACTTCAGAAGCTTCAGGAACAGTCTCTAATGTTGTAATGGCAAGCCCGCAAACAACTACACTAACACTAAACGTGCCAGCAAACACAGCGCCAGGCGCTCATGTAATAACTGTAACAGCAACAAACAGGGCTAATGCAGCAGACACAGACAGCATTGCAAAAGACATTACAATAAACAGGGTTGTTGAAATAGACTTGCTAAAAGACAACACAAATGTAGAATCAGGAATGACATTCACACTAGAAGACGGCGATGTATCTACAGCAACACTAAAAATAAAGAACACAGGAAATGTTGCACTAAACAATGTGGCTGTAAAACCTGAATTCTCCTCATTAAAGGATTCAGACGACAACCAGATAAAAATAACTGTAAACCCTACATCAATAGCAGCAATTCCAGCAGGACAAGAAGCAACTATAACACTAACAATAGATGTAGAGTCAGGATTTGAAGTAGGGGATGTAAAGGGAAACCTTGCAATAACTGCAAATGAAGGAACAATACCAAGCGTTCCACTAACACTAAGAGTAAGCCCAGTTGTATGCGCAGTAAGCTCAACAGGAAAAGACCTAGAAATTGACATAACAGAACCAGACGATGATGATGAGTTCGAGCCTGGAGATGAGTTCACACTAGTTGTAAACGTAGACAACAGAGCAAACGACAACAAAAGAATAGAAGTTGAAGCAGTACTCTACAACCTAGATGAAGACAAAAGAGAAGAAAAACAAACAAAAACAATAAAGATAGATGAAAAAGAAGATGAAGACTTCACATTTGACTTTGTAATACCTGAAGACGCAGATGACAGCGATGAATTTGAATTATTCGTGAGAGCATTCGAGAGAGGAGAGGAAGATGTCAACTGCAACCAGGAAAGCATAAGCCTTGACATAGATGTTCCAGACCACAAGCTATTGATAGATAGCTTCACATTGACTCCAGCAGTAGCAGAATGCGGAAGCACAGTAACAGGAAGCCTAGTGCTTAGAAACCTAGGATCATCTGACGAGGATGTGACAGTAGAAGTATTGAATGAACAACTAAAGATAGCACAGGCATCAAGCCCAATAGAAGTCCAAGAAGACAGGGATGAAAACGTAGAACAAGTAAACTTCAGATTTGTAGTTCCGCAAAATGCAAAAGATGGAAACTATGCAATACAGGCTAAAGCAAATTATGGTGGATTAGTAACAGCAGAAAAGACATTAACACTGGTTAACTGCGACGGAACAACACCACAGCCACAGCCTAGCACAGGAGCGACACAAACTCCAGCAACAGGAACACAACCAGTAACTGGAAGCACAACATTTGAAGACAAAGACTTCTTCGACAGGTTTAACTTTGAAGAAGGAATACCAACATCTGTTTGGGTGATGATAAATGTATTGCTAGGGGTTTTAGTAATATTAGTGCTAGTCTGGATATTCAGAAAGCATTAATTTTTTATATTTTTTTATAGTTTAATTAAAAATGAAAATATAATACTAGCCAATAATAATACTGCACAAAGCTGCTTTAATAGAAGCTATACTCTCTAAATCTGACAGAGATATAACAGCAAAGGCCACTAGAGAAACGCAAAGAGGAAGCATTGGGAGAAAATCTGAATTAAAATGCCAACTATATTACATATTGATGATGATAAAACAATTAGAACAACCTTTAGAATGTTAGCAAAACAATATAGGCTATATGAAGCTTATTCTGCAGATGACGGCTTAGAAAAAGTTGCAAACTTTATTGCATCAGGCATTCCCTTAGATCTAGTTATAACAGATCAAGACATGAATGAATTACAGAGAACTACTGTTATACAAAAACCAAATGGATATGATGTAATTAATGGACTAAAAACTAGGAGATACGATGGTCCAGTTATATTAGCAACAACACACCCATTCGAGCCTGCAAGAGTCACACAATATAATACAGGAAAAATTACTCATTTTGACAAAAGAAAAGGCATACCTGACCTAGTAAAAGTTGTAGAAGAAATATTAAGAAAATGATTTATATTACCTAATTCTTTCTTATACTTATGAATTTCAATGATAAAGTTTATGAGTTGTGCAAACAAATTCCTAAGGGAAAAGTTTCTACATATGGAGAGATAGCAAAAGCCTTAGGATGTAAATCATATCGTGCTGTAGGAAATGCCTTGAACAAAAATCCTCATGCTCCAATTGTTCCCTGCCATAGGGTTGTCAATGTGAAAGGCGAACTGCACGGATTTGCACATGGATTAAAAGCTAAACAGAAACTATTAGAGAAAGAAGGAATAAAAATTAAAGATAATAAAATTTTAGATTTTGAAAATGTGCTATTTAAATTCTAATTTAATTTTCTTATTATCCCATTATCAGCATTCAATTCAACATATAGTTGACCAACAAAGTAATTAGGCACTTTTTATGTTTGTTATCGACTGTTAGTAAACCAAACAATACCTAAAAACTTACGTAGTTTACTATACTCACTATCTTTCAATTCCGAAGTAGCATTGCCAACACCCAAACCTGTACCCTCTAAACCCTGAGAACCAAAGTCAGTATAGTAAAGGGCAGGGAGGGATTTGAACCCCCAATCTGTTGCTATCTTCTTAATAACAACTGCAGGTTCAGCTTCCTTTTTGAAAGAACCAACTGCCTTACCGTTTGGCCACCTGCCCATAAAGAAAATGAATTTATGAATGTTATTAAAGCTTTTTCTTTGACAAGATTCATGAGTTACAAAAGTTTAAATTTAATTCTTCTTAATACTTGTAGAAGCAAGATAAGACAAGAAACCAGGAATCAAAGGAAGAATACAAGGACTCAAAAATGAACCTAAGCCTGCGAGAAATGCAACACCAAGATTAACAAAACTCAAAGAGTTGATAGAAACACTAACAGCAAAGTCAGCAGATGATAAGATATTTGAAACAAAATCAAGACCAGCAATCCTGCTAAGTCTGCTAGTCAAGACTAGAACACCAAGAACTACAAGAACAACACCAAAAAAATACTGAAAATATCTCAACCATTTACCAGCCCTAGATATTAACTTCTGAGCCTCATTAGTAAACAATCCAACAAGCAAGAAAGGAATCCCCAAGCCAAGAGTATAAGCAAACAGTAAAAAGAAAGCACTGGAAGCGTTAGTAACAGCCAATGCCAATATAGCGCCTAGTGCAACAGAGACACAAGGAGTCCAGCCAACAGCAAAGGCAGCACCAAAAATGAAAGATGTAACATAGGAATATTTGAACTTACTTTTAACCTGAAACTTGTGCTCACGTTCTAAAAAAACCATCTTAATCAAGCCAAGAAGATACAAACCAAATAACACAATAACAATGCCACCGAGGTAAGCAAGCCATTTTTGGACAGAATAAGCAGAATTAGAAAGAACGGTCTGCAACAAAACACCAACAATAGAAAATATCAAGCTAAAACCTAAGACAAAGAAAACACTATTGAGAAACACGTGCCACCTTCCTGGTTTATAATTTTCCATTGTTTAAATCTTATTCAACTCATTAAGATAACGGTTGTAGTCCCAAGCTTCAGGAGACTTTAGAATTCTCTGCCCGTTTACCAAAATAACTTTTGTATGCTGGTAAGCAATGCCATATTCTCTAGCTAAAGCCTCTTCTTCATTATCAGTATCAGAATCCTTAAAATTAATCCTGAAACCAACAAGATTCGGATCTTTCAGATGATCAAAGGCAGCCATAGCATGCTGCTGCTCAGCCTTACAAATATTACACCAGTTAGCATAAAAATACAATAACACTTTTTTATTTTCCTTTAAAGCTTTTTCATAATCCTGCTTGTTGTAGACCAGATATTTAGATTCAGAACCTGCAAGCAACTGGCCTTGATATATCATGCCATCCATCATGAAATCAGAAGTATCATCAGGTGCAACATCATTATTTTGTATTGCAGTCTGAGGTCTGCTGCAGGCAAATAAAAAAATTGACAATATAAAAAATAAGATTATAATTTTTTTCATATACCAAAATTAGGATAGCTAGTTAATAAATTTTACTCAAGCACGACATCGATAGTTTTATAAAATTCTGCAAAGACATAAAAATCGTGGGCCCGTAGCGCAGCCTGGATAGCGCATACAGGTTTAGATTCGTTTAAGCTTGGCTAAACTGCCTTCTAACTTTTGGAGAGGTTAGCAGGAGGTCGAGGGTTCAAATATCTGAAGGAAAAACCTAAGACTGAAAGTCCCTTCGGGCCCGCTATTTACAAAAACATTTATATTCTTAACAAATGCTGAATTAAATAATGCTAAAAAGCAAATATAGTCTTCCAACAAGAGGTGCCGGATTTGTAGTGCTAATTTCATTCATATATTCATTAGCTGGAACAATATCAATACCAGTATTCTCATTGTACATAGAAAGCCTTGTAGGAGAACCTGCATATGTTGGATATTTCATGTCATTAATATATTTCATGATACTTGTATACATATTAATATCAACATACTTTCTAAGAAATTTCAACAAGATAACAATATTAAGATTTTCAATGCTGGGAAGCGGGATAGGCTTCTTGCTACTAACTATAGTAAACAATGCATTCCAGCTCCTAATAATTGAGATATTCAGAGCATTGTTCATAGCGCTTAACTTCATAGTAATAGGCATACTAATAAGAGACGGAAGCAAGAAAAGCACAATAAGCAAAAATGAAGGATTTTATTTTGCAATAATAAACATGTCCTTCTTCATAGGCCCAATAATAGGCGGATTATTAGCTGATGCTTACTCAATAAAAATAGTATTCCTAATATCAGCAATATTCCCATTATTAGTTTTCTTCCTATTATTGACTAAAAAAAGAAAGGAAGAAAAAACAGAAGCAAGTGAAATAAAAATATTTGACAATATAAAAGAATATTTCAAGAGCAAAGACCAAACAATAAACTACATAATATCACTAGGCTTGCTATCATGGCTTGCAATAATATACAGCTACATGCCACTATACATGAACCAAGAAGGACTAAATGAAAAAACTATAGGATACTTCTTGGCGCTAACAGTGCTGCCACTAATAATACTAGAAATACCAATATCAAAGCTATCAGAAAAAACAGGGTACAGAAAATTATTTTTCCTGGGATTCTTATTAATAGGCATATTCGGAATACTTGGTGTTGTGTTCAAAAATATATACCTAACACTTTTATCTTTTGTCTTAACCAACCTAGGAGTTGCATTTGTAGAACCATTGAAAGAGGCTTATTTTTTTAAGATAAGCAAAAGAAGCGATGAGATAAAATATTATCCTGTGTTCAAGACTTCATCTGATGTAGGGCATTTAACAGGGCCTTTAATATTCTCAACTGTCTTATTATTTACAAACTTCAAGACAATGTTTTTAGTGGCTTCTATCATAATGATAATCTTAGGATTTATCTCACTAAAGCTAAAAGAAGTCAAAAAATGAATTTCATAATAGAACACCTAGAAAAAAAGTTATATGAATGGTGCATGATAGAATATGAACATATTTCTAAAATTGTAGGAAAGAAAAATTTAATATTCACAAACACAAGAGAGAAAAAGCTCAAGAAATTCGGCAATGTGGAACCTAAGTCCGTTACAAAACTGAAACTAAGGAATGCCTGCCTGCTAGATCCAAAAGCAAAAAAGACACTTATTTCTGAAGAAGCAAAAAATTTTGACTACTTTATATTCGGAGGAATACTCGGAGACTACCCAGAACAAGGAAGAACAGAAAAATATTTGACATCAAAAATGAATGTAGAAACAAGAAACTTGGGAAGCAAACAAATGTCAACAGACACAGCAGTCATAGTCACAAAAATGATAATAAGAGGCAAAAGGCTTAATGACATAAAATTTATGGACGAGCCGATAATAATACTAAAAAAAGGAAAGATACATGAAGAAATAAACCTACCATACAGATATGTTGAAAACAATAACAAACCTATAATTTCTAACAAATTAATAAGATACCTTAAGAGAAAGCAAGATTTATGAATGATATTTAGAACATATAACAATAAATTTAAATATACACCACTATAAAATTCTGATATGAGAAAAAAACGAGACTATTCAATAATAATACTAATTGGAATTATATTTGTGATCGGCATAGTATTTGGATTATTTTTACAGACATCACAAAAAGCAGCAGCTCCTGAACAGAAAATAGAAAAAAAAGAAATAGAAGGAGTGACAAAAAGAGAAATAATAATAGTCGGAGTAGACAGCAACGGGAAGGGAGTATCAGCAATTATGGGTGTTGAAGTCAAGCCAGGAACAGGACTTGTCCTAGTAAACATAAACAACCTGCTGGCAGACTACCAAAACCAGCTCAGCGCAAGAACATCAGCAGAAATAGCAGGAAACATTACAAGAACAAACCTCAATACAATAGATGTAATATACAGCATAAAGGCAAACGCAAGTATAATAGAAGGACCATCAGCAGGGGCTGCAATGACAGTAGCAACAATAGCAGCGCTAGAAAATAAGGAAATAACTCCCAATGTAATGATCACAGGAACAATAGAAAAAAGCGGAGCAGTAGATGTTGTAGGAGGAATAAAGGAAAAGGCAAGAGCTGCAAAAGAAGTAGGAGCAAGAACTTTAATAATACCAGCAGCAGACTACATAACAAACTACCAGCAGGTAAAAGCATGCAAGAACATAGGAAATGTAAAATACTGCGAAGTAACATATGTAGCAAAAAAAGAAGAACTAGACAGAGAGCTAGGTATTAAAATAGTGCAGATACAAAATATAGAAGAAGCAATAGAACTCATGATAAAATGAAAAACAAAATAACAATAATACTCGCATTATTTCTAGTAATAATAATAGCAATGAACCTTTACTTAATGATAACTAATTATAACCTATTAAGAAATGTTGAGCTAAATCCGGTAGCTATAAAAGACGAGCCAGAATCCATACCAATAATGCTTCTTAACTCAACAGTAGATCCGTACTCTCTAAAAGATTACATAGAAATAAAAGTCGATGTAGCACCACAAACAATAATACTGACACAAAACTGCACGTCAATAATATTGCCATTGAATGACTTGCAAGTGCACTCAATAAAAAATGGACTGCTAAAAAGAATAGAAGTAAGACCAACATCGCATGACACAATGAAAGCAGTAATGGAACACTATAATATAACACTAGAAGTAGTAAAGATAACAGAACTGAAAGACGGAGTGTACTTGTCGAATCTCGTAATGAGAAAAGGAAATGAAATTCTAAACCTAGACAGCAAACCATCAGACTCAATAGCACTAGCACTAAGAACAGGAAACAAAATCTGGCTGAAAAAAGAAATACTTGACAGGGAAGGAAGGCCAAGCTGCTAATAAAATTTATAAACTTACATAAAAACGAAAATTCATGGTTAATTTCAAGCAAATAGAAACTAAATGGCAAAAGGAATGGGAAAAACAAAAAGCATTCAAAGTCAAAGAAGATTCTAAGAAGAAAAAGTTCTACTGTATAGAAATGTTTCCGTATCCAAGCTCAACTGGATTACATATGGGGCATGCACTAAACTACATTATAGGAGATATATTCGCAAGATTCAAGAGAATGCAAGAATTCAATGTTCTATACCCAATGGGTTATGATGCTTTTGGATTGCCTGCTGAAAACGCAGCAATAAAAGCAGGAGAACATCCAGCAAGTTATACAGAAAAAGCAATAAAAAATTTCATACTGCAACAAAAAGCATTAGGACTAAGCTATGACTGGGACAAAAAATTAACAACTTCAGAGCCTGAATACTACAAATGGAACCAATACTTTTTTTTAAAATTCTATGAAGCAGGACTCGTATACAGAAAAAATTCAGCTGTCAATTGGTGCCCGAAATGCCAAACAGTTCTGGCAAACGAGCAGGTACATTCTGGAAAGTGCTGGAGACATGAAGATACGAACGTAGAAATAAAACAACTAGAACAATGGTTCATAAAAACCACAAAATATGCTGATGAATTACTTAATAAAATAAATGACTTAGACTGGCCTGAAAAAATAAAAACAATGCAGGAAAACTGGATAGGAGAATCCTACGGCACAGAAATACTATTTGAAATCAACGGAAAATCATGGCCTGTATTTACAACAAGACCAGACACAATATACGGAGTAACATTCATGGCAATCTCAGCACAGCATCCAAAATTGATGGAATTAGTTACAAAAAAACATAAAAAAGAAGTTGAAGAATTCCTAAAAAGGCTAAAATCAGTCTCAGAAAAAGAACTAGAAGCAATGGGAAAAGAAGGAGTGCTCACAGGAAGCTATGCTATAAACCCGTTAACAAAAGAAAAATTACCAGTTTATGCAGGAAACTTCGTAGTAGCAGACTATGGCTCAGGAATTGTAATGGCAGTTCCAGCGCACGATCAAAGAGACTTTGAATTTGCAAAGAAGTATAAAATTCCAATAAAAATAGTCATGCAACCAAACAACAAAAAAATAGATGTTAACTCTATGAAAGAGGCTTACACAGAAGAAGGAGTGCTAATTAACTCAGACAAGTTCAACGGAATCAACAGCAAAGATGCAAAGGATAAAATCACAAAAAAACTAGAAACAAAAGGCATAGGCAAAAAAACTGTAAAATACAAACTTAGAGACTGGCTTGTTTCAAGACAAAGATACTGGGGAACACCAATACCAATAATATATTGTGAAAAATGCGGCATTGTTCCAGTATCGAAAAATGATCTTCCTATATTATTGCCTAAAAACGTAAAATTCGGAGAAGGAAATCCTCTGGCTTCAAGCAAAGAATTCGTAAACGTCAAATGCTCAAAATGCAAGAGTAATGCAAGAAGAGAAACAGACACAATGGATACATTCTTTGATTCTTCCTGGTACTACTTAAGATACTTTGACAACAAAAACAACAAAAAACCTTTTGATCAAAAAAAAGCAGAATACTGGATGCCAGTAGACAAATATATAGGAGGAGCAGAACACGCATGCATGCACCTAATATATGCAAGATTCTTTACAAAAGCATTGAGAGATTTGAAATTTTTGAAATTTGACGAGCCATTCACATCACTATTTAATCAAGGATTATTACATGGAAACGATGGAAACAAAATGTCAAAATCACTAGGTAATGTGATAAACCCAATAGACATGATAGAAAAATACAGCGCAGACTCACTAAGATTTACTTTAATGTCATTGGCTTCTCCTGATAAAGACAGCGTTTGGAATGATATAACACTAGAATCAAACCACAAATGGTTGATAAGATTCTATAATTTTTGTTCAAATGCTAAATTAGGAAAATCGTCACCAAGAACAGAACACAAAATAAACAAAACAATAAAGGAAACAACAGAAGAAATACAGAATTTTAGATACAACATAGCAATAATAAAACTAAGAACATTACTAGATAACTTAGAAAAAGAAGAAAAAGTCTCAAGAGAAGACCTTGAAAACTACTTAAAATTACTACATCCAATATGCCCACACATCACAGAAGAGCTATGGCACAAACTAGGAAACAAGACACTAATATCACTAGAAAAATGGCCAAAATACAATGAGAAAAAAATAAACACAGAACTAGAACAAGCAGAAACTTTAGTAGAAAACATAAAAGATGACATAAGGGAAGTAATGAAAATACTAAACAAACAAACCTTCAGCAGCCTTAACATAATAATCTCGCCAAAATGGAAATACGAACTCTACAACGAATTCAATAAAGCATTCAGCAAAAGCAAAAACCCATCAGAAATAACAAAAGAAATAATGAAAACAGAACTAAAAAAATACGGCCAAGAAATAATAAAGATTATCCCAAAACTAATAGAAAAACAACCAGAAAATTCACTAACACAAGAAAAAGAACTAAGAATATTCAATGACTACAAGAAAGAAATAGAAAAAGAGTTCAGTGCAAAAATAACAATAGAAAAAGCAGAAGAATCAAAAGAACAAAAAGCTAAAAATGCCAACCCTGGAAAACCAGCTATAATATTAGAATAGAAAACTAAACTTTACTTTCTAATACTGTAACTCTTTTATCTAAACTATGTACAGTCATCTTAACATCTTTTATCTCACTTTCAACATTTATTACTCTATTCTTAATATCTCTAATCATCTGGAAGAAAGCTCCTGCACCAAAAACTGCACTAAAGAAAGGCATTAGTTCTATCAAAGGAGGAGTATTGATATAACCCAAAGCTTTCAATATCAACCAAATTAGTATAGAAACTAATGAAATCCAGAATATTGCTGTGTAAATATTTGTATAATCTTTCATAACAATCTAAAGATACTGAAATTTATAAGCTTTGCTGACAAAATTCTGAATATTTTACAATAACTTCAAACGAAATAAAAATCTAAAAAGCATTTATATAGTTTCTAGTTCTACTAAACTGCATGGCAGAAGAAAAATTTGTATTAATGAACCTAGAAGATGCAAAGTCAAAAGAACTGGCACAAGTAATATCTTCAGATACAGCAAGAAAAATCCTTAGCTTGCTAGCAGACAAACCATTATCAGAAACAGAAATATCAGAAAAACTAAGCATGCCATTACCTACAGTACATTACAACATACAACAATTACTCAAAGCAAACATAATAGAGATTAAAGACTTTCTATGGAGCGAAAAAGGAAAGAAAATACAATTGTATAAACTATCTAACAAATTAATTATAATAGCACCAAAGACTTCAAGCATTTCATTCATTGAAAAACTAAAAGATATAATACCAGTAGTATTAGGTGGATTTTTGGTTTCTGTAGGAATTTATGCATATCAAATATTTAGAAGGAACATTTCTACGCTAAATGGTCATGAATATTCCAGTATGTTATCTTCTGCAGAAAGCAAGGCCATGGGCGAAAGCACTGCTACTCTACAAAAAATCCCAGAAATGACAAACTCTTCAACCTTTGCACTTTGGTTTTTATTAGGAATAATATTTGCAGCATTACTTTATACTTTAACAGTATATCTGAGGAGGAAAAAATGAAAAGCTGGTATGATGAATAATATGATATATTAAGTATACAATTAAAAGAACAAGGTTATTGGAAGAGTGTAGAATTGGATGACCACGTAGTAATTGACATAGCTAAAGATGGTACAATCATATCAATTGAAGTATTAAATGCCAGCAAAGTATTTTCTAAAGCAAAGAAAGTTATAGAAAAGGCAAAACAAACAGCTTAATAAATTTTATAAACTGAACAACAATTAGAATTTTATGAATAAATACAAAGAACTAGGGCTTAAAATAGGACTAGAAATACATGCACAAATAGAAGCAGGAGGCAAACTATTCTGCAGATGCCCATGTGTTATAAAAGATTCAGAACCTGACTTCAGTGTAAAAAGAAACTTAAGAGTGTCAGCATCTGAACTGGGAGAAATAGACAAGGCTGCAATGTATGAACTGCAAAAAGGAAAATACTTTATATATCAAGGATATAACGATGCAAACTGTCTGGTGGAGCTGGATGAATCACCGCCTGAAGAATTAAATAAGGAAGCTTTAGGCATAGCACTACAAGTTTCATTATTACTAAAGGCTAAACCTGTTGATGTTATTCAATTCATGAGAAAAATAGTAATTGATGGATCAAATGTTTCAGGTTTCCAAAGAACAGCGCTAATAGCTACTAACGGGCAGATAGACACGTCACAAGACATAGTACATATACCAACTATTTGCCTGGAAGAAGAATCTGCAAAAAAAGTAGAAGATTCTGGAACGTACAGAGTTTACAATATTTCAAGATTATGCATTCCACTTATAGAAATTGCAACAGCACCAGACATCAAAAATCCTGAACATGCAAAAGAAACTGCAGAAAAAATAGGAATGGTTCTAAGGTCTGTCAAAGGAATGAAAAGAGGGTTAGGAACAATAAGGCAGGATATTAATCTAAGCATAAAAGGCCATCCAAGAGTAGAACTAAAGGGATTCCAGGACTTAAGAAGCATACCCAAAGTTGTCGAGCATGAAATATCGAGACAACTAGAATTATTAAAACAAAACAAGGAATTAAAACCAGAAGTGAGAAAAGTAGAAGACAACTTTACAACAACATTCCTGAGACCAATGCCAGGAGCTGACAGGATGTATCCAGAGACTGACACTGGATTGATCTATATAACAAAAGAACTACTAAAAGAAATAAAAGTTCCAGAATTAATAGCAGAAAAAGTAGAAAGCATAGAAGAAAAATACAACCTATCGTCTGAACTGGCAAGAGAAATAATAAAAAAAGAAATAAACCTAGAGAAATACTTACAAGAATACAAAAACTTAGATGCAAAAACTATAGCAAGAACACTAATAGAAGTACCAAAAGAAATAAAGGCAAGATTCGACCTTGATGCTGACAGACTGCAAGAGAAACATTTCAAAGAAGTATTTGAATTACTAAATACAAACAGGCTGCAAAAAGCATTCATTCTTGATGCATTCGTTGAGCTTTTAAGAAACGGCATGATAAAAACAGAAAGATTTTCTAAAGCAAGCGATGTAGAAGTAGAAAATACAATAAAAGAGATAGTTGGAAAAAATAAGGGAGCTTCTTTCAATGCACTAATGGGAGAGGCAATGACTAAGCTAAAAGGAAAGTGCGATCCTAAAAAAATTGTTGAAATAATAAAGAAACTTAGCTCCTAACCTTGAGTTTCCTTGCAAGATTTGATAAATCTCGTCCGTATTTATACCTCATTTTCCTTGCTTCATTTGAAATTATTACTGCCAAAGAAGGATTTGAAAGCTTAACTTCAGTTAATGGAATTACTTGAGCAAGCACAGTTTCATATGCTGTTCTTTCAGATTTATTAAATTTCTTAGACTCCTCACCTTCTATATGATCATAATGCACATAGAAATTATCGCTTTTTCCTTTTTCTCCAATATAAGATTCCGGAAATACTATCAAGCTATTATGACGATGCTTGCCAATTTGTGTTGTAGCTCTTGTCATGAAAAACTCGTATCCTAACTCAGCTGCCAGAGATAATGTTACACTATTAAAAATATGATTTGGCGGAGCATAAGCCTTTGGCGCTACACCTAAATATTTTATTATTTCATCTCTTCCTTTCTCCATCAATTCTTTCTGCCTTTCAAGCTCGCCATCTAAACTGAGCTTATAAGGACAGCCATTTTCATGCCACTGATCAATCCAAGAAAAATGCCTGTGAAGACACCTATGGCTAAATCCCCTCTGAGCAATTATGACTTCAGGAATACTTATAAAATCCTTAAGCAATGGAGCAAACCATTCTGGATATTTGGCTACACCCTCAGGCTCTGTAAACCTTTTAGGGGTTACAGACAACACAACAGGAACCTGAATTTGGAGTAATCTTTCTAATTCTCTTCTGCCATATACACTATTAAAGTAGATATTTAATGTTGGCATAAAAATATCAGCTTAGAAAAGTTTATAATAATAACTTAGAACAAAAAATTATGAAAAATTTAGAATATCAAAAACCTTTGAAACATGTAATAGTATGCGTTAATGAAAGAGAAAATGAGGACTGCTGCCTTGATGTTGGAGGAATGGAATTGTTTACTTATTTGAAAACTTTTGTAAGAAACAACGGCTTAAGCGGTAGGGTATGGGTGACAAGATCAAAATGCTTAGGGTTTTACAACAGCATGGGATCTACAGTTGTTATTTATCCTGAAGGAAAATGGTTTACAGAAGTGAAAGAAGAAGATTATAAAAAAATACTAGAAGAAATAAAAATTTAGCACAATATTTATAAAATTTTAATTCTGAAAATTCTAAAATGAATTACGACATAATTCAGAGTCTCGATGTCAGTTAAATTAAAACAAAAATAGAACTAAGCCTTACTCAACAAAGCAGAAAACTCATCAACCTTTTTGTCCATAATATCTAAAGCCCTAGAAAGAATCTCTTCGCATGACAATTTTCCCCAAGACTCAACTGTAAAAATAAAATCTTTTTCTGAACCTTCAACTGTTATGCCATCATGAGGGTCTGCAGCATCAACGCAAGCCATACACAAGTGGCAAGCTTCCAGATTTTTTATTTTAACCTGCTTGCCTTGAAGCTCATAAACGTCTACTGGGCATGATTTAACAACTTCTTCCGGGTTTTTCACTTTATCAATTGTTATCTTAGGATAGCCTTTGTAGTAAACATGACCTGGGGAAAACTTGGCATGATCCTTCCCGATACCTAATCCTACTGCAGCCTCAAACTCCAATTCCTGGCCTTTCAGCAACTTAACAATAGGCATCTTGCCGTAAATCGGCTTAACCTTAGGATCAGAATACTTAATGTCAGAAGCATAAACTGTAATCGGGCCTTCAGCCTTCAAAGTCAATGTTGCTTGGCATTTTGCGCATCCAGCATCCTTACAGGTGCACTCATTCTGCATATTGTAAGATTCTAAATCAGTAAATAAAGGCAATAATCCAAGCCTGTGAGCAAGAATTTCATCAAACAGAGCAGAGCCGTTCTTAACAAAATTGACCTTTTTTACGGCCATTGTAGGAAGCTCTGACAATATAACCCTTCTTAAAGTGTTAACAAAAACATGATCTGAATCCTTAATAACAAAAGTAAGCTTGTTTTCTTGTTTATGCAAAGGTTTTAGGTCCATTTTATTTAGAGTAAAGTATACAATTGAGAATATAGCTGATTTAAAAAGGTTTTTGTTTTATTTTGGAAGATTTTCAGAAATTTGATAGAAAAGTTTATTAATTTGGTTATATCAATATAATCATGATAACAATTGAAACAAAATTAAAAGGGTGGGGAAGATCTATAGGTGTTATAGTACCAAAGGAGGCAGTAATTAAAGAACACTTAAAGGAAGGAGATAAAGTTGAACTAATAATTTTAAAAAAGACAAATGCATTAAGGGAAACATTTGGAAAACTTAAATTCAAAAGAACAACAGATGATATCTTAAAAGAAGTAGATGAGGAAAGCTGGGATGAGTGAGGAAATTTTCTTCTTTGATACTTATGCCTTTTTTGAAATAATTAGAGGAAATCCTAAATATGAAAAATATAAGTATACTATTGCAATTACCACAATATTCAATCTTGCAGAGCTTAATTATGGGCTTAAAAAAGAGCATGAAGAAAAGATTGCTGATGAATTTACAGATAAGTATGAACAATATTTGGTTGATGTCCAACTTAGTGATATTAAAAAATCTATGAGTTTGAGGAGAAGACATAAAGATTTATCAATTCCTGATGCAGTTGGATACTTAATAGCTAAAAGATTTAACGTAAAATTCTTAACTGGAGATGAGGGTTTTAGAGATTTTGAAAATGTGGAATTTGTAAAAAAATAGAATTTATTTTATAACTACCTTTATTTTTTCATGGTATTCTTACATTCATCTTCTGGATCACACAATTCTAGCTTTTCATCTAGACCATTATCAACTATCCTTCCTTCTCTTGCAAATTGAGAATTATCTATACTCCTTTTAAAAAGCACAACAAGACTATCCTCCAGACCAAGATTAGAATTTATTGGAACCATATCATAACAAATAATTTCTGTTTCATTTGCTAATTTATAACTTCTAATCTTATTTTCACCGTCTATGGAATAAGTTCTGCCATTTCCTAATACAAAATTACAAATGTCTCTATTTGTAACACTTGGCTTACAACTCAAAGATAATGCTACTAAACCTATAGTTACATATCTTAAAAATTTCGTTTTGTGTTACTACCTATTAATTACAAATACCGTAACCTTTATAAATATAACTACATCCACTTAGAAAGTATTATTAAACCAATATAAAGCTAAATAAAAAATGGAAGACCCGCTATACAAACAGAACCAGGTTCCAATACCAGAAATACCAGAAGAAGTAAAGGAAAAGCTTAATTTAATGAAGAACAAGCTAGACAAGTTTGTAAAAGACATAACAAAAGAAAACAAGGATGTCTTTGCAATAGCACTACTTCCGCCGTCAAAAATAAACTCAGAAGACAGACTGACAAAAGAAGAAACTGAAAAGCTAAAGAACAAAATAAACGTTCTAGTTCTAATAGACGTTGAGACAAAAAAAGACTGGAGCAAGCTAAGAGAAGCAATAATAAAAAACGTAATCAAAAAAGGAAAGGATTTAGATGAAAACATAACACCAACAGTAATGGACATAGCAGAGGTAAGAGAAAACTGCTACGATGCAAAATACGAAATTCTAGAAATGATAGCAACAGGAGCAGCACTATATGACCCAAAAGAATTCCTGGCTGCAATAAAAATATCTGAACTTCACAAGAACATGGTACTTAAAAAGTTCGACAAATACATAGTGAGCTATGTAGGTGTAGGAACATTATTCAGGGGAGATGCAAAAAGCTTCGACATAGATGTTGCCATAGTAATAGATGACACAGATGTAAAAAAGATGACAAGAGCAGAGCTCAAAGACAAGCTAATGGCAATCATAAGGGGCATGGGTTACGATGCATCGCAGATAACAGGAGTAAAAAAAGCATTCCACATACAAACATATATACTAACAGATTTCTGGGATGCAATAAAAGATGCTAACCCAGTAATATACACATTCTTGAGAGACGGAGTACCAATATATGACAGGGGAGTATTCATGCCATGGAAACTACTATTAAAAATGGGAAGAATAAGGCCCTCACCAGAAGCAATAGACTTCCAAATGGACATGGGAGAAAGACTGATACAGAGAACAAAAGGAAAAATGATAGGAATAATGGGAGAAGACCTATACTATGCAATACTTAATCCCGCTCAAGCTGCATTAATGCTGTACGGAATAGCGCCGCCGACACCAAAAGAAACAATAGAACTAATGGAAGAAATATTTGTAAAAAAAGAAAAACTACTGGAGAAAAAGTACGTTGACATACTATCCAAAATAAGAAAATACTACAAAGACATAGAACACGGAACAATAAAAGACGTGAAGGGAAGAGAAATAGACGAGTTGCTGCAGGATGCAGAAGACTACATAAAAAGAATAAAGAAACTATTTGACCAGATACAAACAACAAGGGACAAAGAAAGCATAGAAGAAATGCACAACACATGCATGAGCGTAATAGAAGATGCACTAAAAGTTAATAATATAGAAGTAAAAAACAAGTCACAACTGGCAAGCCTATTCAAAAAGAATTTAATAGAAGGCAAAAAAATATTCCCAGACAAACACCTAGAAGTCTTGAAATTAATAACAGATACTAAAAATAATTCCAAGAACAAAGCAATAAACTGGGCAGAACTTGAAAAAATAAGAAGAGAAGCAAGGCTATTCACAAAAAGCATAATAGAATACGTGCAGAGAAAAAAAGGATACGAGCTGGAAAGAGCAAAAATAAGATTCAAGTACGGAGACAAATACGGAGAGGCAATACTACTAGAAAAAATTGCTTACATTGTAAATGATATAGAATCACAGGACAAAGAAATAAGCAAGGCAATAGTAAAAAATGACGGCAGCTTAGGAGATTTTGAGAAAAGCTCACTAGAAGAACTGGAAAAAGAAATAATGAAGCTAAACATGCCAAACAAGGTATTCATAAAAGAGAAAATATTTGAGAGCCTAAAAAACGTGTTTGGAAAAGACATAGAGATATTAGTTAATTATTGAAAATGAACAACAAAATAGAAGCTATTGGACATGGGAGAAAGACTTATGGAACCATCTATTTAGCGTTGATAATTATTTTATTTGTACAAAACAATCATTCTTCTTATTATTAAATCCTTTCTAGATCTTAAAAATAGAACATCAAAATCAAACCAAACCCTCTTGAAATCATCAATATTATGGGAGCGTATTTCACCAAACTCTGGATCTACAAGATAAATCTTCTTATTATCTATATGAACAACAATAGAATAATGTCCGTCACTAACATCTGATTGCGAGAACCAATCAACAATTACAGGAATTTTTTTCCTCAAGACATAATACCTTATATCATTGATATCTGCAAAGTCTTTCATAAAACCTTTAAGTCCTATTTTCTTCCCACATCTTAAAAGACCTTCGCCTGTTGTTCCACGCTCTAATGTACATCCTGAGAGCCTTGCAAGTTCTTTTTCAGATTTTTTGATACCATAATATTCTGCAACCATCTTTAAGCTAGAAGGACCGCAGCATGAAGGGCTTTGTTTATGGGGATTAATTTTTAGCATATCATAAAAAATATATATTATCTTATAATGTTTTTGATTTTAATAATACGATATGAAAAATAAGTAAGGTTTTTATAGAGTTGAAGCATTCCGAATAAAATGAGAATACAGTCAATAAATCCCTACACAGAAGAAGTAATGAAAGAATTTGACTATGAAAGCGAAAAACAAATTCACAACAAATTAAAATTACTAAAGGACAACAAAAAATGGGCTGAACTAGATATTAAAGAAAAATCAAAAGCAATAAGCAACACTGCAAAAGAACTGGAAAAAAGAAAAGAAGAATGCGTAGAAATAATATCCCTGGAAATGGGAAAGCCAATAAATCAGTCAATTGCAGAAATAGAGAAATGTACATTGATGTGCAATCACTTCTCAGAAATTTCAGAAAAATTCCTGAAAGAAGAAAACATACAAACAGATTTTCAAAAAAGCTACTTAAGACTAGATCCTTTAGGAGTAATACTAGGAATAATGCCGTGGAACTTCCCATTCTGGCAGGTATTTAGGTTTGCAGTGCCAGCATTATTAATAGGTAACAGAATAGTTGTAAAACACTCAAGCAATGTACCTCAATGCGCACTGAAAATAGAAGAAATATTTAATAACACATTGCAGGAAAATGTCTACAAAAACATACTGACAGCAGGAAGAAACACAAGCAAACTAATAGAGTCAGACTATATACAAGGAGCCTCGATAACTGGTAGCACAGAAGCAGGATCAAAAGTAGCAGAAGCAGCAGGAAGAGCAATAAAGAAAACAGTCCTAGAACTAGGAGGAAGCGATCCATTTATAATATTAAATGATGCAGATTTAGAGAAGGCTGCAAGCACAGCTTCATTAGCAAGATTCATAAATACAGGACAGAGCTGCATAGCAGCAAAAAGATTCATAGCAGAAAACAAGATAGCAAAAATATTCTCTGAAATGTTTGCTGAAAAAATAAACAAATTAAATATTGGAGACCCATTAAACAAGGAAACAGATATAGGACCATTAGCAAGAAAAGATTTGAGAGAAGAATTACATGACACAGTAAAAAGGAGTACAGAGCAAGGAGCAAAAATATTAACAGGAGGAAAATACAGAGAAGGAAAAGGATATTTCTACATGCCAACACTAATGTGTAATGTGAACAAGAACATGCCGATAATAAGAGAAGAAACATTCGGGCCTGTAGCTCCAGTAATAATAGCAGAAGATGAAGAAGATGCAGTAAGAATAGCAAACGACAGCGAATATGGTTTGGGAGCAAGCATATGGACAAAAGATATTGAGAAAGCAGAAAAACTGGCAAGAAAAATAGAATCAGGATTCATAGCAATAAATGACATGGTAAAATCAGACCCGAGACTTCCATTTGGAGGAATAAAAAAATCAGGGTACGGAAGAGAACTTTCTCATTACGCATTCTATGAATTTGCAAACCTAAAAACAATAGTAGTAAAATGAAAGCAGCAGAACTATTTGTAAAATGCCTTGAAAATGAGGGAGTAACACACATCTTTGGGCTGGCAGGAGAAGAAAACCTATCGCTACTAGAGGCTATAAGAAATTCCCACATAAAATATATACAAACAAGACATGAACAAGCAGCAGGATTCATGGCAGCAACATATGGAAGACTAACAGGTAAGCCTGGAGTCACCCTAACAACTTTAGGACCTGGAGCCACCAACCTAGTGACAGCAATTGCATACTCAAAACTAGGAGCAATGCCGATGGTGGCAATCACAGGCCAAAAGCCAATAAAGAAAAACCTGCAAGGAAACTTTCAAATTGTTGACGTGATAGGAATGATGAAGCCAATAACAAAGTCTGCTGTACAAATAAGCTATGCAAACAGAATACCTTCGATGGTGAGGGAAGCATTCAGGCTCAGCGGAGAGGAAAGATTGGGGCCAACACATATAGAGCTACCAAAAGACATAGCAGTAGAAGAAACTGACGGAAAACCATTTGAAATAAACCAAGTAAGAAGGCCTATAGCAGAATACAAAGCAATAGATAGAGCAGTAGAAATAATAGAGAAAGCTAAATTTCCATTAATACTCATCGGAGCAGGCGCAAACAGAAAATTAACATCAAAAATGTTGACAGAATTCATAAACAAAACAGGAATTCCATTTTTTAACACACAAATGGGAAAAGGAGTTGTAGATGAGAGACATGAATTATTCTTGGGAACAGCAGTATTATTAGCAAATGACTATATACATTGCGCAATAGACAGAGCAGATCTAATAATAAATGTTGGACATGATATAATAGAAAAGCCGCCATTCATAATGCAACACAACAACGGACAAAAAGTTATACATATGAATTTCTTTGGAGCAGAAGTAAACGAAATATATTTTCCACAATTAGAAGTTGTTGGTGATATAGCAAACGCAATATGGCAGATAAAGGAAAAAATAACAAAACAAAAACACTGGGATTTTTCATATTTCATGAGAGTAAAAGAAGACATAGAACAAAAAGTGTATGCAGAACTTAAAGAAAACAGCTTTCCTGTTCCGCCGCAAAAACTAGTGAGTGTTATAAGAAATGCAATTGGAGAGAAAGATATAGTAACGCTAGATAATGGGATGTTCAAGCTATGGTTTGCAAGAAACTACAAAGCATATAATCCAAACACATTATTACTAGATAATGCACTAGCAACAATGGGAGCAGGACTTCCCTCAGCAATAACTGCAAAGCTTGTAAGCCCAGAAAAAAAAGTAATTGCTGTATGTGGTGATGGAGGATTTATGATGAATTCCCAGGAACTAGAGACAGCTATGAGACTTGATTTAGATTTGGTAATTGTAATAATAAATGACAGCGGTTTTGGCATGATAAAGTGGGAGCAAGAAGAAAAAGGATATGGAGAATTTGGATTAGATCATAAAAATCCAGACTTTGTCAAGTATGCAGAAAGCTACGGTGCAACAGGAACAAGAATAACAAAAACAGAAGACCTTGACAAGGTCTTTAAAAAAGCACTTTCAGAAAAAGGAGTGTATGTGATAGAAGTGCCTGTAGACTATAGCTATAATAGAAAAGTCTTTAGTGAAGAACTAGAAAACAAGATGTGCATAGTTTAGGCATTTATTTTTTAGAATTTGTTGAATGCTTTACTATTTCTATATTGCAACTATTGTGCTTATTACACCAGACTTCACATTTCTTAGCCCATAAGAAATCATTATAACTTAGTCCGCAAAATTTGCATTTAAATATAGGTTTCATATTAATTTTAATTTTTCTTATCTTAAATAATTTTTGTTTTTACAACCTAGCAAAGCCAACATTTAAATAGAAGAATTCTTATAAAAGAACAATGCAGAAAAAACAAAAAAAGAGCGAAAAACTTAATGTAAAAATATATTCTACACCAATGTGCCCATACTGCAAAATGACAAAAGAGTTCTTAAAAGAGAACAAAATAAAGTACAAAGAAATAGATGTGAGTGCTAATGAAAAAGCAGCACAGGAAATGATAAAAAAATCAGGGCAAATGGGTGTTCCAGTAACAGAAATAAACGGAAAAATAATAGTAGGTTTTGACAAGCAAGCACTGAAGAAAGCTTTAGGGATGTAAAAAATTAGTTTTATAAACTCAGAAAATTAAATTTATCACATGCTAAAAAGAGAGTATGATGTTATAATAATTGGAGCAGGACCTGCAGGAATAACAGCCTCGATATACACTTCAAGAGCAGGACTCAAAACATTACTGATAGGAAAATACCAATTAGGAAACTTATACAAAGCACTAACTGTAGGGAATTATATAGGATTCTCTAAAGATGTTTCTGGAAAGTTCATAATAGAAGAATCAATTGCACAGACAAAAAGATTCGGCACAGAAATAATAGAAGAAGAAACCATTGATTCTTTAAGGGACAAAGCTTTATTCAAAATAAAAACAGACACAAACAAAGAATTCACATCAAAGACACTAATAATAGCATGCGGAAAAGCATACAAGATGAGCAACATAAAAAACGAGAAAGAATTAACAGGAAAAGGAGTAAGCTACTGCGTTACATGCGACGGATATTTTTTCAAGAATAAAAGAGTTGCAGTTATAGGCAACAAAAATCATGCAGCAGCAGAAGCATTGCAATTATTAACTTATACAAAAGACCTAACAATAATCACAAACGGAAGAGAACTAGAAGTTTCTGAAACACTAAAAGAGCAACTAAAAAAAAGCAACATAAAAATCAGAACAGAAAAGGTGCTTGAATTTACAGAAAAAAACGGAATACTAAAAAACATATCATTCAGCGATGGAAGAAAAGAAAGATTTGACGGGGTATTCATAGCGCTAGGAACAACATCAGCATTCAATTTCGCAACAAAACTTGGTTTAGAAACTACAGATATTAACATAAAAGTAGATAATGAAATGAGAACAAATATAGCGGGATGTTTTTCTGCAGGAGATTGTACTGGAAGCAACCCACAAGCAGCAGTATCATCGGGACAAGGATGTGTAGCAGGAATAAGCGCAATAAAATACCTGAAAGGAAAGGATGTTTACATAGACTATGACTGAAATACTAAAATGCCCATTCTGCGAAAAAGAAGTAGAAGAAGAATACTATTCAGTAACAGGATGCAAAAATTGCGTAAAAGAATGGACAACAAACATGAATGTTGAGCATGATGTAGACTAAGATTTTCCAAAAACAACCTTGGAACCTAATTCATTCTCAATTTCCAACAACCTATTAAATTTAGCAGTCCTTTCTCCACGACAAGGAGCACCTAATTTTATCTGCCCGCAACCCAAACCAACAGCAAGATCAGAAATAAAAGTATCTTCAGTTTCTCCGCTCCTATGACTAACCATGACATTCCAGCCAGAATCAATCGCTAAACGTGCGGCAGCAAGAGCCTCAGACAATGTTCCTACCTGGTTAACCTTCAACAGCAGACAATTACAAAGCCTTTCCCTAACAGCCAAGGAAATCCTATTAACATTAGTGGCAAGAAGATCATCACCGACAATCTGAATATTTAGTTTACTAGCGATTTCTTGAAAACCCTCAAAATCGTCCTGATCAAAAGGATCTTCCAGAGAAAATAATTTATATTTCTTCACAAGATTTGAATAATAATCAACAAGCTGAAACCTATTCAATTTCTTGTTTTTCTCAACCTCATATTTTTGAGTTTTCTTACTATAAAATTCAGAAGCAGCAGCATCCAAAGCCAACCTTATACTATCTTCATAGCCGTTCTCTTCAACAGCATCCAAAATAAGTTCAAAAGCCTCGTCAGCTGAGTTTATTGGCGGAACAAAACCCCCTTCATCGCCAACATTAGCAGCGTGCTTCCCATATTTTTTTTCTATATTGTCCTTCAAAGTCTTGTAAACCTCTGAAACCATCTGAGAAGATTCAGAAAAAGACTTTGCCTTGACAGGAACTATCATAAATTCCTGCAATTTCAAATCGCCCTCAGAATGCCTGCCCCCATTAATAATATTACAAAAAGGAACAGGAAGAATATTTTTATTGCCCAAGCACTCATACAAAGGCTTTTCCAAGCATATAGAAGCACACCTAGCAACAGCAAGAGAAACAGAGAGAATAGCATTAGCGCCGAATTTTGATTTATTTTCAGTCCCATCCATGCTAATCATAAAATCATCTATTTCTTTTTGTTCAGCCACATCCTTACCTATAATCTTAGGCCCTAAAAATGTATTAACACTATTGACTGCCTTAAAAACACCCATGCCATGAAAGGCTTTCAGATTATCTCTCAATTCCAAAGCTTCATATCTTCCAGTAGAAGCACCTGAAGGGGCAAGAGCAGAGGCTGAATACTTACGCGTAGATACTGCAGTTTTTATAGTAGGATTTCCTCTTGAATCTAATACCTGAATAGCTTTCACGCTCTTTATTTTCTTGTCAAACATTACAAATTTAATCTGAAAAATAGTATATAATAGTTTCTAAACCTCTTCAATATTAGAAAAGTTTATAATACCTTAATCTTAATAGAGACTACAAAAGAGGAGAAATGAAATACCTAAATTTTATAGGAGGAAAAGAGGTAAAGTCTAGTTCTGGACAAACAATAGAAGTTTACAATCCTTACACACAAAAAGCAATAGCAAAAGTACAGAAAAGCAACAAAAAAGACCTGGATCTAGCAGTAGAAGCAGCAAGAAAAGGATTTGAAAAATGGAGCAACAAAATCCCGGCAGAAAGATCAGCAATAATGTACAAATTAGCAGAGATACTGGAAGCTAACGCAGGAAGACTTGCGAAGCTAGAATCAGCAAACCAAGGAAAATCAATAAAGCTAGCAAGAGATGGAGATTTACCTTTTGCAATAGACAACTTGAGATTCTTCGCAGGAGCGTGCAGAATACTAGAAGGAAAGGCAGCAAGTGAATACTTAACAGATGGAACAAGCATAATAAGAAGAGAACCAATAGGCGTGGTAGGAGCTATAACACCATGGAATTATCCAATAATGATGGCATGCTGGAAACTAGCAGCTGTAGCAGCAGGAAACTCTATCATAATTAAACCGGCATCTACAACGCCTCTAACGACACTAGAACTAGCGAAACTTAGCAAGAAGGCAGGATTTCCAGATGGTGTAATAAACGTGATAACTGGAACTGGAAGTGAAATAGGAACAGAAATGGCAAAACATCCTGGGATAGATGTGATAGCACTAACAGGAAGCACAGAAACAGGAAAAGAAATAATGAAACTAGCTTCATCAAATTTAAAAAAATTACATCTGGAATTAGGAGGAAAAGCTCCATTTATAATATTTGAAGATGCAGACATAGAAGCAGTAGTGAACTCGGCTCTAGTTGGGAGCATTGTTAACTCTGGGCAAGACTGCACAGCAGCAGCAAGAATATACGTGCAAGAAAATGTTTATAATAATTTTTTAAAAAAGTTAACTAGCGAAGCAAAGAAAGTAAAATTTGGAAACCCGCTAAATGAAACAACTGACTTGGGACCTTTGAATTCTGAACAACAATTCAAAAAAGTAGAAAAATTTTTAGAAACAGCAAAAAAAGAAGCAAGAGTAGTATATTCAGGAGGAAAGCCGCAAGGATGGACAATGCCAGTACACATAATAGAAGGTGTAGATCATAAATCTAATCTTTGCCAAAAAGAAATCTTCGGTCCACTAATATTATTATTCAAATTCAAAACAGAAGAAGAAGCAATAAAATTAGCGAATGGCGTCGAATATGGGCTTGCGTCAAGCGTGTGGACAATAAATATACAAAGAGCAATGAGAATGGCAAACAATCTAAAATTTGGAGAAGTATGGATAAATGACCACTTGCCTTTAGCTTCTGAAATGCCGCATGGAGGAAGAAAACAAACAGGACACGGAAAAGACTTATCATTATATGCGCTAGAAGAATACACAACAATAAAGCACATATACATAGACATAAAAGGAGAAAAAAGAAAACCATGGCATTACACAGTCTACGGGAAAAAGTAAACAAATGATCGGAATTCTAGGACTTGGAAACATAGGAAAAATAATTGCTGATGATCTAGGAAAAACATACAAAGGAAAAGTTGTGTATATTGTAAGAAACAAAGATTCTGTAAAAGAACTGGCAAAAAAATACAACGCAACAATAAGATACGGAGACGTTACAAAACCACACACTCTGATAAATTCATTAAAAGGACTGAAAGTCGTAATACATGCAGTGCATCATGAGTATAATGTAAATATCATGAAGGCTTGCTTGAAAACAGGAACGCACTATCTTGATCTAGGAGGATTGTATCACTACACAAAAAAACAAATAAAACTTGACAAGAATTTCAGGAAAGCAAAACTAACTGCAATCTTAGGAATTGGAGCAGCTCCAGGAATAACAAACATGCTAGCGAAATACGGAAGCGAACAATTTGATGATATAAAAAACATAGAAATACTTTTAGGATCTGAAGATTTATCAACATACAAACAAAAACCGCCGATAGCAATATCCTACTCAATACAGACGATACTGCAAGAATTCACACAAAAGCCAGCAGTATTCAAAAATGGAAAAACAGTATTTCTAGAACCATTAACAGGAAGAAAAGAATACACATTCCCAGATCCTGTAGGGATGAAAAAGCCACAATATACAATACACTCTGAAATAGCAACGCTGCCTTATACATTAAAGGCAAAAAATGTTAGCTTTAGAATAGCATTTGATGATGAATTTGTAGACACAATAATAACATTGAAGAGACTTGGTTTTCTAACAGACAAAGAAATAAAAATCAAGGAGAACAAAATAAACGTTAGAAGAATGATGATAGAAGTTCTGAAAAGACTTCCTGAACCAGTGCCAGAAAAACTGCACCAGTACGAGATAATAAGAGTTATAATGGAAGGGACAAAAGAAGGAAGATACAAGCAGATAACACTAGATGCCAGAGTAGAGGGCCTTAATGAGACAATAGACAAGGACACGGCAGTGCCAGCATCAATAGCAGCACAAATGATAGATAAAGGAGAGATTGTAGCTGCAGGAGCATGGCCGCCTGAATCTATCTTGCCGAAAGAAGAATTTTTCAAAGAACTAGCAAAAAGAAAAATATGCATTTACATGAACGAGCAGAGGATCAATTAAAATGAAATTTGATTTTGTAGTGCTGGGAGCAACAGGAGAGCAAGGAAAGATAGCATCAAAAGACTTACTGAAAAAAGGATACAAAGTACTATTGTGCGGAAGAAGATCCTCAGAAATAAAAGATCTGCTAAGAAATAAAAATGCAAGATTTGCCTATTTGAATGTAAGAGATATAAAGAAAACAGCAGGGACAATAAAAAAATCCGGAGCAAAAATAGCACTAAACTGCGTGGAACTAAGACTAAACTTGCTTGTAATGGAAGCATGCCTGAAAGCAGGAGTTCACTACCTAGACTTAGGCGGATTACAAGAAATGACAGTAGAACAGTACAAGCAAAGCAAGGCGTTCAAGAAGAAAAAACTAACAGCACTTCTAGGATGCGGGTCAACACCAGGAATAGCAAACGTAATGGCAAAACATACAGCAGAACAAATGGACAGCATAGAGCATGTGGACCTGGGATTTGGGTGGGACTCGAACATAAAAGAATTTGTAATGCCCTACTCAATAGAGAGCATCATATACGAAATAACAACAGAGCCAGTGGTGCTTGAAGGAAGCAAGTTTGTAAAAAACAGGACATGCTACTATGAAGGAATGAGCAAATTACGAGAAGTGGGAAAACAACAAATATACTGCATAGTCCACTCTGAAGTCTACACATTCTACAAATATTTCAAAAACAAAGGAATAAAAAGCGTCCATTACACAGCAGGATTCCCTGAACACTCGCACAAGGTGCTAAAACTGTTAATCGGCTTGGGGCTGGGATCTAAAGACAAGATAAATGTTGATGGAAAGGAAATTAAAGTACTTGACTTTACAAGAGAGGTTCTAAAAATAGCAGAGCACCCGAAAAACTACAAAGAAATAGAAAATGTTTGGGTGAATATGAAAGGCACAAAGCAGAACAAAGAAAAAACAACACTAATGGAATGCATAACCAAAACAATAAAAGGATTCGAGTTTGCAGGATCAAACATAAACACAGGAATGACAATCTCGATAATGGCACAATTGCTGAAAAAAGGGCTGATAAACGCGACTGGAGTTAATGCGCCGGAAGCGTGCGTGCCGTGCAAAGAATTCTTTGAAGAATTAGCAAACAGAAAGATATATATTTATCAGGACGGCACAAAAATCAACTAAAATGGGAATAAAAGAAGACGCGCTTGAACTGCACAAAAATTTAAAGGGAAAAATAAGCATAAAAACAAAAACAAAAGTAACTGCTGAAAATCTAAAATTAGTGTACACACCAGGAGTAAGCCATCCCTGCCTGGAAATAGCAAAAAACAAAGAGCTTACCTATGAATACACAAACAAGTGGAACAATGTAGCAGTAGTCAGCGACGGAACAAGAGTACTAGGACTAGGAAATATAGGGCCATACGCGGCAATGCCAGTAATGGAAGGAAAAGCACTATTGTTCAAAGAATTCGGAAATGTAGATGCTTTCCCAATATGCATAAACACAAAAGATCCTGAGGAAATAATAAAAGCAGTAAAAAATATAGAGCCAAGCTTTGGAGGAATAAACCTGGAAGACATAGAAGCACCAAAATGTTTTTACATATACAGAGAACTAAAAAAATCATTAGACATACCAGTATTCCATGATGACCAGGACGGAACAGCAACAGTTGTACTGGCAGGGCTTATTAATGCATTAAAAATATTAAATAAAAAATTTAAAGATATAAAAATAACAATACTGGGAACAGGAGCAGCAGGAATAGCTATAGCGAACCTGCTACTAGACTATAGGGTAGAAAACATCGACATATTTGACAGCCAAGGACTAGTATACAAAGGAAGAAACAACGGAATGAACGAATACAAAGAAGAGATAGCAAACCGGGTGAATGCTACTAGAGACAAGAACCTTAATGAGTCACTAACAGGATGCGATGTATTGATTGGAGTAAGCGGAAAAGCAAACAGCATAACAAAAGAAGAAATCAAAATAATGAACGAAAATGCAATAGTATTCGCATTAACAAACCCTGATCCTGAGATAAACTACAAGGAAGCAAAAGAAGGCGGTGCAAGAATATGCGCAAGCGGAGGAGCTGGGAACTATCCAAACCAAGTAAATAATATGCTAGTATTCCCTTCAATATTCAGAGGAGCACTAGACGCTGGAGCAAAAACAATAAACAAAGAAATGATAATAGCAGCAGCAGAAGAAATAGCAAAATTCGTGAAAGAAGAAGAGCTAAATGAAAATCATATCCTACCATTAGCGACAGAAAAAGGATTATTCAAAAAAATAGCAAGAGAAGTAAAAAAAGCAGCGAAGAAAAGCAAAGCTGCAAGAATATGACTATTAAAATATGTTTATTACATTTTCCTAAGTAATTATTTTCTATCTTTAAGAGCATGAGCAACAGGCAGATCTAACATCGTCAAGAGACCTGGGCTGGCATTATATACAACTGGAAGAAGATTCACAGCATGTGCAGTAGTTGTAAGCTTTCCAGTAGGAACACTCATCCACTCAACAAGACTAGGATACCCATCAATCTGAATAATATTTTTATACTCTATTTCAGGATCAACTCTTCCTAATTCTTCCAAAACTATTCTTAACTTACCTTTCTCAAAAGCAAAAAGTCTTTGATCAAAACCAGCAACCTGACCTGGCTTAACAGTTTTATAATTATGCACATGTATAGATTTCTTTGCGATGACAGGAACTTTAGTCTCTTTTAACTTGTCTAGCTTCCAGCCAAGAGCATGAGCAATCATGTGAGCAGATTCTGAAAGACCAATATGACCTGGCATGGAACCCTCCTTTATACCATTCCGGAATTCTACGGGAGTAAACCCAATGCCAATGTTCTTCTGAATAGCAGGACCAAAAGGAGAAAAATCAACAAGCCTGGTAACTTTAATTTTTTTAACACTATGAAGAATTCCTGTCAAAGTTAATGGCAATAAATCCATAGCGAAACCAGGATTAATACCAGAGCCAAGGATTGAAATACCATGTAACTTCGCTGCATCATCCATTTCCTCGCACAGTTTAGGATATTTAACAAATGGAAAACCCATCTCTTCAGCTATTGTTATAATATTAATTCTAGCATGTACAGCCCCTCTTATCTGCTTCCAAACATCAGGAACATGAGAGACTGCAGCATGAAGCATGATATCAGCGTCTAAATTACGGAAGGCGTCGGGAGCAGTATGACCTTTAATACCTATTTTCTTTTTCCAACCAAGAAGCTCTCCGATATCTCTTCCATCTTTTTCTGGCTTGACAACAGCACCAACAAGCTCTAAGTCTTCTTTCTTAAGGATCATCTCAACCATTTTAGAGCCCATTGCTCCAAGACCGAACTGAAGAACTCTAAGCCTCTTTTTCATAATGAAATTTAGAATTTAATAATATAAAAAGATTTGTTTTCAAGCAATCTCAAAAACTGCATTCACATTAACAGTGGTAGAAACACTCTTAGGCTGAATAACTGGAGCTTCATCTCTTGCAGACTTTAGAGCAGCAGCTTCAGCATAATAAACAGGAGGAACAAAACCTGCAGCTTCTGAAACAGAAACAACACCCTTAACTCTTGAATCCAAAGACTCAGCAAGCAAATCAGCCTTACTACGAGCATCGCTTGCGGCTGCAGACAACAGACTTGATTTTACTTCTCTTTCTTTTTCTTTTGATAATATAAACTGAAGGCTCTCAACATTATTAGCACCACTATCTACAGCTAAGTTGATCAAGCTACCTACCTTGGATAAGTCTTTAATTGTCAGCTTTAGTGAATGTGAAGCCCTATAACCCTTATCAACCATCTTAGTGTTTTCCCACTCTCTTAACTTTTCCAGGTTGTAATTGATAGTTTCTATCTCCTTGTCAGACAGACCACTCTTCTTAAGAGCATCAATTACCCCATTAGAAACACTAGCAATGTCCTCCTGAGCAATTTTAGGATCATTATTTATGCTTTCCATTCTTAGATATAATACAGCCTGATCTGGAACAACATCCATAGTTGAAGAACCTGAAACTGAAATAGTATTTTTCTGCAGATTAGTTTTTTGAGTTAAAGAATAAACTGCAAAAATTGAAACTAGTATAAGACCAATGGCTAATATTACTGATATAAAATTCTTGTTTTCCATAAAAATAGATAGTCAAGCTTATTTATATAGCTTTTTTAGGTTTTAATTTAGATCAAAGCTATAGCATTTCTACATTAATTAAATTAATAAAATCAGAATCTGTTGTCATTAAATCTAAATGATTAAGTATGGCTGTAGTATAAATAATTGTATCAATAAGACCTATCTTTTTATTTAATTTTCTCAGATCTACATAATTTTTTCCACTATCAATAAATAGAGACTCATCAGTGCTAAGTATTGTAGAATTTACTTTGACTTGATCAATAGCCCAGTCTAAATCAAGATTATTCTCTTTTATCCACTTTGGCAATTCTGCTAGAGAAATAGCACTTGTATAAACAACACTATTTTCTATTAATTTTTTAATCTTAGTACCTTTTTGAGTAGCCTTGAAATACTCTACCCAAGCAGACGTATCTAATAATTTCATGCGAACTCCCTTACTTTTTTATCTCTTTTAAATGGAATTTTTGCATTTTTAGCCATACCAAAACCCGAAAAATCTTTTCTTTTAGGCAAAATTGCTACCTGAATCTCATCACCTATATTTAGGCCTATTTCATTTAATATTTCTTGCGGGATAATTACTCCTGCTGAAGTTCCTATTTGTCTTAATTTTACTTTGAATGCTTCTGCCATGTACATTATAATATATTATAATTTAAATAGCTTTCGGTGAAATTTCTGAAAGATTTGCGAAAATTACCAAGGAATTTCTTTTCTATCTCAAAAAAATGATAAAAATTAATTTATTTTATATTGCCTATAGGAATTAATTTAATTGCAGGCTTAGAAATTCCAGCCTTATCCAAAGCATCAATTACTGTTGAAATTTCCTTATATGCCCCTCCCCATTCCTCAGCTAATCCTGACATTGAACCAGATTTAACATAAATTCCTCTTCTTTCCATATCTTTTTGTAATTGATCTCCTCGAATTTCTTTTTTGGCTTGATGCCTGGACATTGTTCTACCAGATCCATGCGCTGTACTTGAGAAGGTTTCATCATCTGCTCTTGCTGTTCCAGCCAGTAAATAGCTTCCAGTTTCCATAGATCCGCCAATAATAACAGGAGAACCAATATCTCTATACAATTTACTTACTTCCGGATTTCCAGGACCTTGACACAAAGTAGCTCCTTTTCTGTGAACAATTAATTTTTTCTTCTTGCCATCAACTTTGAATTCTTGAAGTCTAGCTAAATTATGGGCAACATCATAAACACAGTTCATTTCCATAGACTCTGATTTTTGCTTGAAAACTTTTTCAAACCCTTCCCTAATTCTATGCATAATAACTTGCCTGTTAGAAAAAGCCATATTAGCAGCGCAAGCCATTGCCTTATAATAATCCTGACCTTCCTGACTCGAGAATGGAGCACAAGATAATTCTGGATCGTTTACTTTAATATTATCTCTTTTCATGACATTTTCAAAGATTTTTAAATAATCAGTTGCAACTTGGTGTCCAAATCCTCTTGAGCCGCAATGAAAAGTTATAACAATCTGATCAGGAAAGATTCCAAATCTCTTAGCTAATTTTTCATCAAGAATATTTTCAGGCTTAACATGCTGGATTTCCAAATAATGATTGCCAGAACCTAAAGTACCTAGTTGACCAATTCCTCTCTGCCTCGCTTTTTGAGAAACTTTTGTGTGATCAGCCCACTCAATTTTCCCATTGCTTTCAATTCTTTCGAGATCTTCCTGCCAACCATAGCCATTATCAACACACCATTTAACTCCTTCATCCATAATTTCATTGAACTGCTGGTTATTAACTTTGACAAAACCTTTGCAACCAACACCAGAAGGAACCAAGTCAAAGAGAGTGTTCACTAATTCTTTTATCTTAGGCTGAACGTCTTTGATAGTGAGATTTGTTACGAGGGTTCTCATACCACAATTAATTATTCGCCGTTAAGACGCATCTTATTCGGGATCGAATCCTATTCCCCCCGGGCTTATCACACCATTTTCAGCATCCATTGCAGCAACGCCACCGATTGGAAATCCATATAGGTATAAGCGAATCGAAACTCAGCTTATAATCCCCAATGCCCATCGGGCATGCATATAGCATATTTTTGGATTCCAGGCAGGCATGCTACATTTGCCAGCTGATTAAACACTCCAGGATCCATTGCCTCTAATAACTTTTTAGTTGCAAATATTCTTCCTGGTACGTTCATACCTTCCCTAAAGCTAGTTGGTAATTCCCAAACTGCTTCTTCTATTTGTTTCATTTCTTTAGGTACATTTGACATTAGTAAAATGAGAATTAAAGTTTTTATAAGGCTTTTGTTAGCAAGAATTTTGGCAGAACCGTTCAATAACCTAAAATATTTCTTATACTCATCATTTATATGCCAATGGAAGATGTAGTGCAGCACATTTATGAAGATACACTTCATCATTTTAGAGGACAAAAATCTCGTTTAATTGCTGAACTTAAAGAGACTTTACTACAAGCAAAAATCTTTAGAGAGCACTATACAAATAATAGAGATATAGAGAAAGTTTATCTTGAATTAATGCTTGGCTTTTATGCAGGTAAAGCAGCATATTATCATCTTGTAGGAAATTCTATTCTAAAGATACAAATCTAAATTTTGCGTATGAAATATCCAGACAAATTGATCAACTTCTCTCATAAGTTCCCATTAAAGTTGCTTGTTCTAAAATATGATCTTTCATTGCTTCTTCAACTTCATTCTTAGTTGAGCCTTCTTTCAAATTTAAACTAGAATCCAAAGCATAAAGCTTGAAAAAGTACCTATGTTTAGTATCTGGAGGACAAGGACCACCATAATTTAAATTTCCACGAGTATTTTTTCCCATAACACCCTGAGGATTACTTCCTTCTTCTATTTCTTTAGTTGTTACTGGAATATTAAAGACAACCCAGTGATCCCAGACTTTTCCAGCAGGCTTAACAGCATCAGGATCATCCATTATTAATACTAAACTTTTAGAACTTTTAGGAACATCATGAATTTCCAATGGAGGAGAAATATTTTCTCCATTACAAGTATATTTAGAAGGAATTTCCCCATTGTTCTCAAAAACAGAACTTGTCAATTTCATATTGCTTACCTCCAGGTTATTTGAGGCACACCCAATTAATATTATTAATATTAAATATAAATACCTCATGTAATTTGTTTGTACTAACTTATTAAAATAGTTTATTATATATCTACTATTATTCTAGCAAGCCATTTATCTTTTACTTTTTTAATTTCAAATAGGTGCTTAGTTACTGCCTTTGCATCTGCAGATAGCTCTTGTGTTTCTCTATTAATTTTTTCACCTTTACACTCTGCAACCAATTCAAATCTCTTATTCTTTAATATTTTAACAGTAAATTTCTTAAACAACAGGCCTTCTGTATCTTTAATGAAAATCAACTCTGACAAAAAATCATATAGCAATTCTTCTATAGAACTTGAAGCTAACTTTATTATATGCTTATTCTTGATCTTCAAACTTGATAATTTAACCATGCACTCCTCCAAAGCCAAAGCTGAATTTTCAAACAATTCATTCAAATCCTTTCCATAAGATTCAAACATAACGTCTGCTGTGTGCTCCAAAAATTTATACTTCATTTTTTCTCTCTATAATAATATTTATCTGCAAAGTGCAACCATTCCTGTCTTCTTTTATAATTATATTTCTGTTAGTCACATGTTTTATCATATTCTTGATCTTATGATTCCTGTTCACTTTCTCGCCAATGAGATTAGCAGTCAACAAATACTCATTGTTTAATATTTCAATCTTAATTCCATTTACTTTGTTAAGAAATAAAGCATCGTTTATAGCAAAATCATGAATTTTTTTAGTATACTTATACAATAAAGATTTAATGTCATTTGATCTTATCATTACAGACTTTGTAACTTGCGGCTTAATTTCATGCTCTGCTAGAAGGATAGAAAAAAACTTGTCAGGAAGATTGGCAAAAGCATCTTCGAGATCTTTTCCATGCACAACTAAAACCAATTCTTCCACATTGTCCATAACAGATTGGTGTTTAGTGAATTTAATAAATTTTGCATTCAGAAAAGCTTATAATTCAATCCTTTAACCTAAATTTTACGGGCCCGTAGCTCAGCTTGGTAGAGACCTTTACGAAGAAATGTTCACAAGACAAGCTAAGGGTTGCCAAAAGCATCTGACTCTTAGATTTTTGGAGAGATCAGGTGGCCGCGGGAGATTATAGTATAAAACTTTAATCCGCGAATTCAAATCCCGTCGGGCCCGCTTTTTCTATAAAGTCCACCACATTTATTAAGCTAAAATGCTTTAAGACAATATGAAAATACCTAAAATTAATAGTAGAAATTTATTTTATGAAAGTGGAGTCCATATAGGAGATGGCTCTATGATGAGTGATAAAAGCTATAATAGTGTTGTTTCTTATTGGGGAGATGCTAGAAAGGATCATAAATATTTCAATGATGTACTTATTCCACTCTTAAATAAACTCTACGGCTTAAAACCTAGAATAAATAGATTTGAAAATACTTTATGTCTTAGAATTTACAATAAAGATTTGGTTTATTTTAAATCCAAGCGATTAAAATTGCCTTTAGAACAGAAATCAAAACTCAAATTTATACCAAAAATCTTTTTATCTAAGAAAAAGCATATTTTTTATTTAATTTCTGGAATATTTGATACTGATGGTACTGTAAAAATAATAAAAAGAAAAGATAAAGTGTATCCTAGATTAAGAATAACCCTAAATAATAAGGGTATAGATGTTTCAGGCAATGACAACCATGGAAACTTAATAAATGGAGCAAAATGGTTTCCTTAAATTTATTTTATAAACGCTAATTTTATAAACAATCATTAAGTTTTTTATTCTTGCCCCGATCGTCTAGCCCGGTCAAGGATAGAGATGCAGAAAAATCACTATAACCCTCTCGAGGCTCTGACGCGAGTTCGAATCTCGCTCGGGGCATAAAAATTATCTAGAAAACAAATAATCTCCCCTATCAAAATCTTCTTTATGTTTAATATAATCTTTATCACGCCTCAAAGTAACTTCATGAGTAAGTGTTCCAATTCTAGAACGAACAATAATCATGTCAGTATAATTTTCATCAGCTTTTCTAAAATAAGTCTTATTTCCTTCCTCAGCCTTCCTAAAATCAAAACTTGCGGTCACCGGATAATTTTCTTGTAAATTAAAACAAGATCTAAATAATCCTTTATCTACAGGATAAACAGTAAACCCGATAGCCAAAATTGCTGTTATGATTCTATTTTCCAATCTCATTTTTACAATGTTAACTAACAAATAATTTAAATAATCTTCCAAAATAATAAAAACAAAATGCCAAGCATATACATAGAAAACTACGGCTGCACTGCAAACTATGATGACGGAGCAATAATTGCAGGACTATTAACAGAAGTAGGACATAATGTAGTAAAAGATATAGAAGACAGCGATGTAATAATAATAAACTCCTGCGCTGTAAAAAATGTTACTGTAAATAAAATATTCAGCCAAATAGAACAGATAAGCAAAAATTATGGGAAAAAAAAGCTAGTGATAACAGGATGCATGCCGGCAGCAGAAAAAGACAAGCTAACTAAATACATCAAGCTAGGAGTTGCACTAGTAAGCAGCCAAAACACAGCAAGCATGCCAAAAGTAGTAGAAAAAATCCTAGAAAACGAGCAAGTAATACTCATAGAAAAAACAAAAGAGATAAAATTAGACTTACCAAAAATACAAGACAGCAAAATAGCAACAGTACAAATAGCACAAGGATGCAAATCATTCTGCAACTTCTGCTCTACAAAATTAGCAAAAGGAGACTTATTTTCATATCCAAAAGAAAAAATCATAGAAGAACTAAATAAATATACAAAGGCAGGATACAAAAGAATCAACTTAACAAGCACAGACAACGGGTGCTATGGATATGACCAAGGATACAATTTGGTTGACTTGCTGAAAGAAATTATAAAAATAGAAGGAGAATTTGTAGTAAGAGTTGGAATGGCAAATCCCGAACATGTGAAAAAATACTACAAAGAACTAGCTGAAGTTTACAAAAATGAAAAGATAATGAAATTTTTACACATTCCAATACAATCAGGCTCAGATAAAATATTAAAAGAAATGAATAGAAAATATACTATTGAAGAATTCAAAGAAATAGTAAATCATTTTAGAAAAGAAATACCTGGAATAACAATAAGCACAGACATAATTGTAGGATATCCTACTGAAACTCAAGAAGATTTTGAACAGACTGTAGAATTATTCAAAGAACTTAAATTCGGAGTTATAAATATAAGTAAGTTCGCATCAAGGCCAAGAACAAAAGCAAGCAAGCTGAAACAATTAGATACAAAAATAATTAAGGAAAGAAGCGTTGAATTGACAAAGACTTATAAAAATTCTTAACTAATTATATTTCAACAAAAATGAGTAAGGATTCTGCAAATTGCCGCCGCTTACAACAATCCTATTATTCTTCAAAGGAAAGGAATTATGCTTAGCTAAGACTTTAGCAGCTTTCCTAATTGAGGAAGTATCATAGCCTGAAACAACAAGAACAGAAGTTCTGTCATTATTTACAAGCTGAATAATACCCTCTCCATTCTTCAAGCCAAGATTACAATCATTAGTTTCTAAATAGTAGGAGATTTGACTGTTTGTGCAAGGATCCCCAATCAATATTAAATTATGATTGCCCTCAGGAAGATTAGATTCTGTCACAACTTCAGGAGGAAGAGGCCTAGTAAACTGCAAACCCAAAGAAATATCCTTTGCAGCCTCATATTCATCCAAAGTATAACTATTTGGAAGGACAATAAACAAACTATTGTAATCATTATTCTTTACAAACGGATAAGGAAAATGCGAAAGCTTGATATCAGACTGAAGAATTGTATAGCCTGTATAAAAACTTCCAACAGTAGAAATAAACAAAACAGCAAGAAAAACAGAAATTGCGATCACTACAACTTTTCTATCCATAAATGATAATTAGCATTAAATTGTTATATAAAGTTTTCTAAAAAATAGGCTCTGTCCTAAATCTAGTTTCTAAGAATATTTATTAGGGGCCTCACCCCCTTCTACTTTTATTAGGTGGTAGAAGGGGAGAGACCTAAATTGAATAAGAAAAAAGAAGTAAAGGTTGTTAAAAAAGTTAAGCATTTGCTTAAAAGATTGGGTTGTCCTAGATGGCTTCACCATTTTGGCCCAAAAACATACGAGTTTTATGAACATTTAGTTCCGCTGCTCATAAAATATTTCTGTAAGGGA
>DATDWR010000012.1:0-68895 GCA_035289605.1 Candidatus Nanoarchaeia archaeon
ATGGAAAATATTAATAAATTGTTCTTCTAACTTATTATTGTACTTTGGTAGGATAATATTTTGAAACATTCTATCCTATCAGAGTACATTTAAAATAACTATTTTTCGGTTTTTAAATTAAAACTCCGGACAAAGCCTAAAACTTAAAGCAGTTTTAGATGATCTAAAGCCATGTAGGCTGCATGAATTGTTGTAGATTTTCCTTTCTTTATTTCGTTCAAGAAATCTTTTATAGATATTTTTACTATTTCTATGAATTCTTTCTCATCTAATTTTGGTTCACTAATTTTTTTGCATTTGACAGCTACAAAGCAGTATATTACTCCTGTTGAATATGGTGAATGTGGAAATTCTCCTACAAAATTGAACTCACCGCTATATCCAGTTTCTTCTAACAGTTCTCTTTTAGCAGCTTCTAAGGGCTCTTCATCTTCTTCAATGATTCCAGATGGTAAATCATCGCATATCATTTCAGGACCTGGCCTGAACTCCCTTGATATTATAATTTTGTTATCATCTGTCAAGGCAAGCACGCAGACTGTTGGTTTTCCTTTTCTAATTTCATATTCTCCAATTTTATCATTAGGCATATTGAATTTTTTAATGATTAACTTTTGGTGATTTCCAGAATAAAGAGGTATTTCTTCAATTTTTTTCCATTTATTTAAGTCCATAAATTAAGGCAAAAATTAAAGTTAATAAAACTTTCAGTCTCTATTTTCCTATTACTTTTACATTTTCGCATAACATTAATGGAAGGTAATGCCCTCTTCCGCCATGTATTAATTTATTTCCAAGTGCTAGTGTATTGTTTAGCATGTTGTATAAGTTTCCAGCTACCATAGTGTCCTTTACAGCATGCTTCATCTCTCCTTTTTCATATATATGCCCTTCAATTATGCCAAGGCTGAAGTCGCCGGTTGTAGTGTCCATTACATGAACTCCCATTAGCTGCTTTACATATATGCATTTGTCTACCGAGCTTATTATTTTTTCTTCGTTTTTTGTTCCTTTTTGCATTATTATGTTGCTTGGTGTTATTTCTGGCAATGAGCTATAGCTTCTTACAGCATTTGATGTGCTTTCTTTTCCTTCTGCATTTGCATGGTAAGTATCATATAAATAATTTTTTAGAACCCCTCTCGATACTATAACAGTTTTTTTTGCTGGAATTCCTTCATCATCGCAAGGTCTTGAGCATAGCAGTCCTTTAGTCGTTGAATCATCAGTTATTGTTATGCCTTTGTTGAATATTTTCTTGCCTATTTTTCCTGCGAGTATTGACTTTCCTGCCTGTACATTTTCAGAGTTTATGGAGTAGCTGAATGCTTCGTCTAATAATTCTGCTAGTGCTTCTGGGTGTATTACTAGTTTCATGTTTTTTGTTTCTGCTGTATCTTTTTTTGCGGTGCTTAGGAATCTTTCTGTGTGTTCTTTTGCCTTGTTTGCATTTAAGGGCTGTCTTCCTTGGTAGCTGAATCCTAAAGTGTTGCCTTTTTCTTTCATCATTTCAATCCAGAATGTATTTGAGCACGTTTTTTTCTCTGCATTTAGTCCTTCTGAGTTCATGATTCTTGTAAAGCTTACATTTTTCACAAATGCCCCGCTAGTTAGTGATATTTTTTCGTCTATTTCTTTGACGTTTTTTACATATTCATTGACAAATTTTTTTATCTCATTCATTCCAAAGTGTAATAGTTTTGAATCGCACCCTAAATTTTTTTTCAGTTTTCCTTTCGTGTCTGCAAATTTCTTGAATTTTTTGTCTTCATCATTTAGTTTTGCAATCTTTATGGCCTTGTCCACGCATTTTTGGTAATTATTAATATCAAGAGTGCTGCTAAATCCTAGTTTTTTGCCTAAAGACACTCTTATCCCTAAGCCTTCCATTCTTCCTTCGCTTGCAAAGTCTATTTTTTCCTTTTGTATTGCTACTTGTATATTGTCTGAACTATCCAGGAATATTTCATAGGTGTCTGTGCCTTTGCTTTTTATGTATCCTGCAATTTTGTTTATCACTCTTTTCCTCCAACTCTTGCAAGGTCTATTTTAACATGTGGTGATCCATCTCCTACAGGAACATGCTGTCCGTCTTTTCCGCACATTCCTGAGGAAAATTTTAAATCTTTTGCAACAAGGCTTATATTTTTTAAAGTATTTAATATGCTACCTGTCAATGATACTCCCTTTACTAGCTCCTTCAGCTCTCCATTTATTATTTTGTAGCCATATTGTGCATTGAATAGAAATTCTCCTGTTCCTGGGCTTACTTGTCCTCCAAGAGTTCTTTTCAAATAGTATCCTTCTTTTATTGTTTGAAGCATTTCTTTAAAGCTTGAATCTCCAGTGTCAAAGAATGTGTTTGTCATTCTTGGTATTGGCCTGCTTCCGAGGCTTTCTGATCTTCCATTTCCTGTAGTATCCATATTCATGAGTTTTGCAGTTTCTCTTGTATGCAAATAGCCCTCTAAGAATCCTTGTTTTATCAGGTATGTTTTTTTGCTTTCAGATCCTTCATCATCAAATGGTATCCATCCTGATAATGTATCTTTGCTTCCATCATCTATTATGTTCACACATGTGCTTGCTATGAGCTTTCTTAGTTTCCCACTCATTACTGATACTCCTTGTATTACTGTATCTGCTTCACACGCGTGGCCTACTGCTTCATGGCTGAAAACTCCTCCCAGTCTTTGGTCTATTATTACTGGATAGTTCCCTCCTTTTGATTCTTTTGCTTCTAGCATCTTCTCAGCCATGCTCATTGATTCTTTTACGCATTCTTCAGCTTCGTCAAATAATTCAAATCCTTTATGGTTCCTTCTTAAATCATGGAATTGTTCTATTCTATTACCTTCTTTTGCATGGCTTAATGCAAGATATCCTATTCCTACATCATCCCATTCTAAGTTCCTTCCTTCTGTATTGATAAAGGCAATATTTTTTACGCTGTCCCCATATGAAAACTTTATAGAATTTATTTTCTTGAAACTCTTTCTTAAGTCTAATTTTAGTATTTTTTTCTTTTTATCCTCCAGGCTTACATCCATTGGACTTATTTTGTATTTTGTCTTTATTTTCTTTTTAAGTTTGGGAAGCTCTGCTATTTTTGCTTCTTTTTTCATTGATCTTGCAAGTTTTACTGCATTGTCTATTAATTTCCTGAAGTCTTCGTTGTTAGAATAAGTTAATCCTTCGCTTCCTTTGTATATAACCTTAGCAGAGTACATTCTGCTGTCGCTCTGTGAAAGGTCTTTTATTTCATCGTTCAGCAGTTCTATGCTTGTTCTTGTTGATGAATAGCTTTTCAGTTCAAGGTAGCTGCACCCTCTTTTTTCTCCGTATTTTAGAAATTTCTCCATTATTGTTGGATAGTTTGCATTAGTATATAAAGATTTTTCAATTTTTTCTGGCCAAAGCTTTTGAATTTTGAAATTAAATTATTTTTATGGACGAAAAACCACTAAGATTGGAAGAAGCCCTTAACATTAGAAAAGGAGATGTTGTAAAAGTAAGAGATTCTTGGGAGACTAGAAGCTGGTCTGATGTCCTCAGCGATCCTATACTTCCAAGGCACGAGTACAAAGTTAAGAAAGTTAAGAGGCATTGTTCAAGAAATAACACAGTTGTGTTTCTTACAATTGAAGGAAGAAAGTATCCTTATTCTCATTACTGGTTTTCTGGCTATAGGAATATTAATCTTTGACAAAAAAGCTTATAAATTGACTTAAGTTCAAAAGCTGTATGTTTGGGACAGCTTATAGAAGCCATACTTGCGGAGAGCTTACAGCTAAGGATTTAAGGAAAGAAGTAAAATTATGCGGATGGGTAAGCTCGAGAAGAGATCATGGCGGAATAATTTTTATAGACTTAAGGGATAAGTATGGAATAACTCAGGTAGTTCTTGATCCTAAAAAAATTCCAGAAGCAGACAAGCTGAAAAGAGAATGGTGCATAAATATTGGTGGTTCAGTGAAGGCAAGGCCTAAAGGCATGGAAAATCCTAAATTAATTAGTGGCCAAATTGAGGTTGATACAAAGAATTTGGAGATAATGAGTGAGTCAGAAGTCCCTCCATTTGAAATTGATGATAGAACTGAGGCTAATGAGGATTTAAGGTTAAAGTATAGGTATTTAGACTTAAGAAGGCCTGTTATGCAGGAACATTTATTGATTAGACATAAAGTAGCCCAGGCAGCAAGGCAGTTTTTGTCATCACAGGGTTTTATGGAAATAGAAACACCAATTCTAGTAAAACCTACACCAGAGGGTGCACGTGATTATCTAGTGCCCAGCAGGGTAAATGCTGGAAAATTTTATGCCTTGCCTCAAAGCCCTCAATTATATAAACAAATTCTTATGGTTTCAGGATGCGACAGGTATTTCCAATTGGCAAGATGCTTAAGAGACGAAGACTTAAGAGCTGATAGGCAGCCAGAGCACACTCAAATAGATATAGAAATGAGCTTTGCTGCTGAAGGGGATATTTTTAATGTTGTGGAAAGCTTAATGGAAGCAGTATTCAAGGTTAAAGAAATAAAAATAAAAAAGCCTTTTGTTAGAATTACTTACAATGAGGCAATGTCAAAGTATGGAACTGACAAGCCTGATTTAAGGTTCGGATTAGAGCTTGTTGATGTCACAGATATAGTTAAGAATTCAAATTTTGAAGTTTTTAAGTCAGCTATAAACAATAAAGGAATTGTTAAATGTATAAATGCAACAGGATGCTCTAATCTTTCTAGAACAGAAATAGATGAATTAATAGAATTGGCAAAAAGGCATCATGCTAAAGGTATGGCTTGGGCTAAAGTTGAGAAAGGAAAACTAGAAAGTTCTATAACAAAATATTTTGATGAAAAATTGCAAAAAGAATTAATAAAAGCAGCAAAGGCAAAGAATAATGACTTGTTGTTGTTTGTAGCTGATAAATTTAAGGTTGCTTGCACTTCTTTAGGACAGGTTAGATTGGCTGTTGCTGAGAAATTAAAAATAATTCCGAAAGATGAATATAGATTCTGCTGGATTGTTGACTTTCCATTATTTGCCTGGAATGATGAAGAACAAAAGTGGGAGCCAGAGCATCACCCTTTTTGCATGCCGAAAAAAGAGCATATAAAACTACTGGATTCTGATCCTGGAAAGGTTTACGCAACACTTTATGACTTAGTAGTTAATGGAGTAGAATTATGTTCTGGAAGCTTGCGTATTCACAAGCCAGAAATACAGAAGAAAATATTTTCTATAATAGGGTTAAGTGAAGAAGAAGCAGGAAAAAAGTTTGGATTTTTATTAGAAGCTTATCGTTATGCTGGCCCGCCTCATGGTGGTGTTGGAATTGGAATGGATAGATTAGTAGCTTTATTAATAGGGCTAAATGATATAAGAGAAGTTATAGCTTTTCCTAAAAATAAGGCTGCTGAATGTCCTATGGATGGTTCTCCAAGTGATATAGGTGAAAAACAGTTGAAAGAATTACACTTAAAACTAGATGTTGTAAAAAAATAAACATTGTAGTCTATAAAACTTTATTAATATAAATTCATCCCAGCATAAATCCCAAGAACATAACTTAATGCTTGATTTGCTTTTAATGGTTTTTTTAGTTCTGGAGTTAATCTAAATGAATAATTCAAGTCATCTCTAACTTCTTGGCTTAATCCATAAGTGTCATTGCCGAAGATTAAGCAGATTTTAGAGTCCTCATTTTCCTTAAAAAAATTAATTAAATCAGTTTCATTATTTTTAGCGTGCTTTGTAAACCCTACTTTAATAAAATCTTTGGACAAATGAGGAATAAATTTTAAAAATAAATTATTATAGTCTATGCCTTTTGTTATTTCTTTTGCCTTTTTCAGTAACTTCTCAACTCTTTCTCGGTCTTTAGTTAATATAAATAAAGGCATCCTGAATATCCAGCATAACCTCAAGAAGTCACTAACTTCCTCAACCAATCTTGGTTCTTCCAAAACAGCATAAAGATTACTAAAATTTACATCAATTTCTTTATTGTTAATCATATTCTCTCTGATACATAATCTATAAAACCTTTTATTGTTTTCCTTCTTAAATTCTATGTAAAGAATAACTTCTGCATTTTTTTCATCAACAATCAAACCTTCATGCTTCAGATAGGGGTTAATGTGTTTATAAATGGATTTAGCTGATATTGGGATTTTATCTAGGAATCTTGTTTCTATTATGTATGAATGTATAAGTGTTTTGTAATTTTTTACTGCTTTTAATGAATTTTTCTTTAAAGTCTTAAAATTTAGTTCCTTCCAGTCTTCAACTATTTCATAAATTTTTTTTACTTCTTGCATGCCTAATAGTTCTTCAGAAATATCGTTTTTGGAATCTACGATTAGCCTTCCTATTTCTTCTTTTACAGATTCTGCTTTAATTTTCTGCTTTAATCTCTCTTTGTCTAGTTCGAATTTGTTCAAAAATAGCAGATATTTCATGGATTTAGGAACAAATAAAAGAATTTATATAACTAACTAAAAAAATAAAAAATAATTAAGCTTCTGCTAATCCTTCTACGTCCTTGTAGCTTCCATAAAGCTGTTCTGCTGCTGCTTTCTCCATTTCTGCTACTGAATTTTTTATTGCTATATTCAGCGCATTTCTTATATTGTAGTCTATCCCATATCCAGATACAGGCCCGTATGTTGTATTTATTGTCAGGCTTGTAAATACTAATGGCCTTTCACTTTTTTCAAACCTTTTGCAGTAGACAAGGACATCTACTATTTCTCCAGCTACAGAGTAGTTGCTTAGGTGTTTGCTCACATGCTTTCTCAGGTTTTCATGGCCGTGGCTTGCTAGTAATTTTTCATCTCCGCAGAACTCTATAGGCACTTCGCTTTTTAGATTCCCCACTATCATCTTTCCACCCCTATATTATTATATATAAGGTTACTATTAAATTTTTTTATAATTAGAAATCATTTCTGAGTGAAGAATAAAAAAGAAAACAATATAAATCAAGTTTTTACTTTTAAAAATCAATATATATAAATTCCTTTATATGACCTGCAAATAAAACAAGTATTATTACACTTAAGATTATGAAAATAGCTAATAAAATTGAGGTTAACAGTATTTTAGTTCTTGTTGTTGTAATCACCGGGTTATTAATCATTGATTTGCTAGTAATTCCTTGGTATATAAATTATTATTATTTGGATGATTTCAGGACAAATTTTATAGGTATTTATCCTAGTTTCATGACCTTTGCCTCATCCTATGAATATCCTAAAGTATATTTTTTTGGTGATTCAATTTTTTGGGGAGAAAAGATTGGGAGTCATGACACTATTCCTGCATATTTCGAGAAGTGTTCTGGAAAAAAGGCTTTTAATTTAGCTCTAAGTGGCGCTAGAATATATGACCTGCTTTTTATAATGAATAATACTAAAAGAGATGCCTTGATTGTTTTTGAAATAGACCATGCAATATTCAATGAAGGAAAGATTAGGACATTATATATTAATATGAGCAATTCTTCTTATATTAGCAATCGTTTCGGAAATTTCCCAAATCTATACACTCAAAGGCATGTTCTGCAGTTAATGTTTTTTGGAAAAAGCACAAAAGACAGAATATTAGAATATCTTCAGAATAAGCCTGATCAGAAAGAACCTGATTTCTTTAATCCTACTCCCAATCTTGGCATGACAAAAGATGGTTTAAAAGAATTAAATCGGTTTGACAAGTACAAGATACTGTTTGTCGCTGTTCCAATTTTTAATAACAATAGTTGGCACCCACCAATCATAAATAATGCCGATATACTTGATCTGTCAAACCTTAACCTTACACAGGATTATTATAAAGATTATCAGCATTTTTCAGAGAAAGGAAGCAAGCTCATTGCTGAAGAGATTTGTGAGGCAGTTAGATAATGGTATTGTTCACTTCTTGGGAATATATAATATTTCTAGTTTTTTCAGTGATTGCATTCTACATAGTAAAAAAGAATTTCAGGCCAATTGTGCTTGTATTGCTTGGTATAATTTTTTATTTTTATTATGCGAATTTATACGTGCTTTTGATAATTTTCGAAGCCAGGGCTTATTTTCTTGTAAGGCACAGGACTAAGAGATTATTTTTATTGTCTATATTAATATCTGTAGGTTTGCTAGTATATTTTAAGTACAGGTTTTTATTTTTCGGATTAATCAAGAATAATTTAGCAATACCTTTGGGGATTTCATTTTTTACTTTCGAGTTTATTCATTACATAGTTGATGGTTATAAGGGGAAGATTGAAAATCCTAACCTGAAGGATCATTTTGCCTTCATTTTTTTCTTTCCCAGCATGGTTGCCGGGCCTATTAAAAGGTATCAAGAATTTGTTCCTCAGATTTATTCTTCAGTATTTTCTTGGGATAATGTTTTAAGCGGTACGCTTCGTATAGTTGTTGGATTTGTAAAAAAAATTGTTATTGCAGACACTCTTGCTTTGTTTTCTGACAACTTGATAAATACTGATTTTTTAGCATCAGCTTCTCCAGAGCAGGTTGCTTTTAGGTTGTTGGCATTTTCCTTTAAGATTTATATGGACTTTTCTGGTTATACAGATATTGCTTTGGGTAGTGCAATGCTTTTTGGCATTAAGTTGCCTGAAAATTTTAACTGGCCTTATCTTGCTAGGAACATAGCTCAGTTCTGGAGAAGATGGCACATGACATTGACAAGATGGTTCATTGATTATGTTTACAAGCCTTTGGGAGGTAGCAAGAAGAGCATTTTATTTACTTTGCTGAATGTTTTGCTTGTCATGGCTCTGTCTGGGTTGTGGCATGGTGCTGCATGGAATTTTCTTATCTGGGGATTATATCATGGATTTTTCTTAATGCTTTATCATTTATACAAGTATTTTGAACTGCCTAGAATTCCTGCCATTATATCTATTCCCTTAACCTTTATTGTAGTTACGCTTGGATGGGCTTTTTTCCTTGCTCCTTTTCCTATTGCGAAAGTAATATTACTAAAATTAATATCATTTTAACTCAAAAGAAACTCTTATAAAGAATTTTCTTGTTTACTTTTATATGCGGAGGTTCCGGAGTGGCCAAACGGGATAGACTCAAGGCCATTTGGTGAAAATTTGTTTATCTTGATAATGAGTAAGTATTGTTGAGATATCTATTGGCTTAGTGCCTTCACAGGTTCGAATCCTGTCCTCCGCAAATATATCTCTTAAAATTTATCTAATCTATTTATTATAGCAGCATATTCAGCAGGTTTAATATAATATCCTTCTTCAAGCAGCTTAGTTAGTAAATCAATTGCTTGTCTTTTATTAATCATTTCTTTTTTATGAGCCATAAATATTACAGTAGTAGTTCTAATAATATTAACATCATAAGCCTTAGCAGCTTTTATAGCATAAGCATCATCCATAATCAACGTTTCTTTCTTTTCTTTGGCAAGGGCAACAGCATCATTTTCGTCCTTTCCCAGATTTAAGTCAAGTTTAGTTTTAGGATTTAATACTACAATCAATTTAGTTTCAATAGCTTTTTTTATTATTTCATATCCAGGCTTACTAGGAATTAAAATTTCTTCTTTTACAGATTCAGGTATTACAATCTTGCCAAATAATTTTTTAAGAAATTCAAGTTTATTAATCCTGCTTAATAAAATTAAAGGCGTTGAATTAGAGATCATTTTAAATAATCTAAGTCTGCTTCTAAGTCATCTTTAGTATATTCTGCCCAGTCTATATCTTTTTGTTTTACTAAATCTAACATTTCCCAGAGAGACAAACCGCACTCTTCAGCAGCCTTTCCAATTGATTTTTTATGCTGCCTTATCCCTTCTAATGCATTATCTATCTTCCATTCTTGAACAGACTTTACTAATAATCTCCTTATCGCTTCGCTTCTATCTGTCTGCCATTTATTTTCTACTTTAGCTAAATCTTTCAGCATAGAATCGTCCACTCTTAGAGATATAGTAGCCATTGTATTCAATGTAATACAACGCATATTTATAAACCTCTTGCTTTGTTGATCACTATATCTTCCAAAAATTTAAAAGTACAGACATATAATCTGAAGTTTATGAACTATCCAAAAGTCTTAGTAGGCGGCCCAGTTTCTAAGAATCATGAGTATGCAATGGATCGTTTTTTGGAAAGTATTAATAATTTAGATTATAAAAATTATGATATTCTACTAATAGACAACTCAGATTCAGATGAATTCTACAACAAATACAAAGACAAGGTAAATATTATTAGAGATGGGTCTCAGTTTCAGAGCATAAAGAAGAGAATGGTTTACTGCAGGAATGTTATGAGAAAAAAAGTTTTAGAGGAAGGTTATGACTATTTTTTTGATGTTGACCAGGATGTTTTAGTTCCCAAGGAAGCATTAAAGCGACTAATTGAACATCGAAAAGACGTCGTATCAGGAGTATACTATAGTTATTTCACGCATAATAATAAAGAAAGAAAATTACCAGTAGCATACGGATGGTTCACAAAAGAACAGGAGGAAGAAATACTAAAAAACAAAGAAAAATTAAAACAAGCAAATCAAAAATTCTACCAAACATTAGAGAAAGAAAACTGGAATTTCATAAGAATAAGAAGACAACTAACAGAAAAAGAAGTGGAAGGAGAAAAACTGATAGAAATAAAAATGTGCGGAACAGGATGCATACTAATAAGCAGAAATGTTCTAGAGAAAATAGAATTCAGAGAAAACATTGAAGGAGGCTTTGATGACGCAGTTTTTTGCAAGGATATATTAGAAAAGTTAAGCTTAAAAATTTATGCTGACACAGGAGTTAAGTGCGGTCACTTGGTTAGGGAAAGACCTTGGAAGTGGGCAACTGATGGAATCGAGCACATTCCAATGGATAAGGATAAAATAAAAACACAATGAGCTTAGAATCTATATATTATGAAAAATTATTTATTTCAAAAGAAGAAAATATAGAAGTTATAATACAAGAAGCTGACATGAAAACATCTATTTATTCAGGAAAAATACTAATAAATAGTAAAAATTCAACAAATACATACGGCTGGACAACAAGAAGAACAAAGAATGAAAGAGGCATCAAAATAAGAAGCACTAATGAAATAAATGGAAAATTCACTGATAGTACAGATGAAAATAAAGTAATTGAAGCAATTATAAGACGAGCAATAGTGGATTATTGGAAAGCAATTAGATCAGAAGAAATACAGGAGTTTGTAAGATGTTAAAAAAAATAATAATAGACCCAAAGAATGATGTGCATTATTACAAGTCAGGAGACTTTCACACTCAGTTTGGTGTTATAAAAGAAAAAGAAATTAAGAATGGAATGATTAAAAGCAATTTAGGAAAGGAGTTTGTAGTATTTGATGCAAATTTTTTAGATGAGCTAACAAAAATAAGAAGAGGGCCTGCAATTACTCACCCCAAGGACATAGGATTGATAATAGTTACAACAGGCATTGGACAAGGATCAAAAGTTTTAGATGCAGGTTCAGGTTCAGGTTCATTAAGTTCTTATCTTGCTAGAATTGGCTGCAAAGTAACAAGTTATGAAATCAATAAGGAATTCTTCAAGATAGCACAATTAAACCATAAAGAGTTGGGATTGGAAGTTGAGATAAAAGACAAGGATGTTCACAAGGGAATAGATGAGAAGGATCTAGATTTGATAATATTGGACTTGCCAGATCCATGGAACGCATTGAAGTATATTCATAAAGCTTTGAAGAATGGTGCCTTCTTAGTGTGCTATCTTCCTACAGTAACCCAAGTAGCTGAGCTCGTAAAGAAATTTGACAATAAATTCTATATGTGGAAGGTTTCTGAATTATTAGAAAGAGAATGGCATGTTGAGGATTTGAAAGTAAGGCCTAAAAATCAGATGTTGGGGCATACTGCCTTTGTTGTTTTCGCTAGAAAAATTTAAATGCCTTTTAAAGTTTAATATATAGAAGCACCGATATTTACATTAGATTCTGCATTGGTATTTTCTTGGCTAGAATAATTTACTTTTCATGATTGTCCAATTCCTATTTTTATTTTATCATTTTCTATAATAATATTCTTATCTTTGTCTATTTTTACATCCATACCTACATTTCCTCCAACATCCATTCCTACTTTTAGTGAACTCTTTACTTTTCCTCCATTAACTTCAACTTTATTATCAGATTTAATTTTTACATCAGCATTATCTCTAGTCTGAACTTCAACAACAGGAGCTAAAATATATTTGTCGTTTCCAGTAACATGTAATGATTCATCTGTTTTAAAATCAAAAGAAACTGCAGAAATTGAATCTGAATTTGTATCGAAAATATTTAAATCATTCCTGTCAGACTTAATTTTCAGTTCATTAGACGGCAGCTTAGCTGCATGATCTCCTTCAGCATCAGTTATCATAACATTAGATATAACTAAGCGAACTTGATCATAAGCGCCTTCTTTTAGCTTAACATCTGCCAATAATTCCTAGGAACCTTCAGTTTTAATAAATCATAAGTTTTTGGAGTTGAAGATATTGTAACCTAGCTGTCAGCATTGCTGTGAACTTCAATCTTATCTACAGTAATTTGAACTTTTGAAACTGCTTGCATATCTGCTGCATCATCGGTTATAGAAAACACAACTCTGCCTTTATTTTCATTAGCATCATCAGAATTATCTGTATTTTGTGAATAATCTGGTTTTGAACAAGAGGCTAATAAAAGTAACATAACCAATATTATCAAACCATTTAATTGTTTCATAAACAGTAAGGTTTGCTTGTATCTATATATTAATTGCCTATATATAATATAAAAAAAGAAATATAAAAATTCAGATTTTGAAGTAATTGTAAATGTGATTTACTCAGAATTTTTTTTCTTCATATAACATTCTTTACAATATACTGGTTTTCCTTCTTTAGGCTTGAAAGGTACTTGTGTTTGAGCTCCGCATTCGCTGCAAGTTGCGTCATGCATCTCTCTAGGGCCTCTGTTGAAGCCTCCACCACCGCCTCTTCCACCATCTCTAAATGCCATCTTGGCTTACCTCCTGGTAATTGTTATAAAAAAACGAGTAACTCGAGTTTATAAAGTTATGTGATTTAAAAAACCAGTATTTTACAGTTCTGGACAAAATTATTGTAAATCAAAAAATTATTATATCATTAATTCCAAATACTCAATATGGATATAAGAGGGTGGTTTCGGTCTTTATTTAATCCTAGTTTTAAATTTAGAATAAAAATAGTCGATGATAGTAAAATTTCCGAAAATATAAAATAGCTTATTAAGAAAGCAGTATATGAAGCTTATTTTAGCAATTCAAAATTTCTCCAAGTTCCTAAAGTAACTGTCAGTTTAACTGATCATTTGAATTTAGGATTAGTTGAATTTCACGCCGCAGCAGAAACAAACGCAATCTTTAATAAACTCAGATAAATCCTAAATATTATGGAAGAAAAAACATACGTGGCAGATACTTCAGTTATTATAGAAGGATTAATTTCTCAATACATAAAATCAAAGAAAATATCAGGAAAAATATTAGTACCAAAGGCAGTGCTGGCAGAGCTGGAGAATCAAGCTAATCAAGGCCAGGAAATAGGATTTTTAGGCTTGGAAGAACTGCAAAAACTGCAAGCTTTAGCAAAAGAAGGAAAAATGGAGTTGTCATTTACCGGAGAAAGGCCTAATCTTTATCAAATAACAAATGCAAAAACAGGAGGAGAAGTAGACGCGCTGATAAGGGATATAGCATTTAATGAAAGTGCTATACTTGTAACAGCAGATAAAATACAATCAGAATCTGCAAAAGCACTAGGAGTAGAAGTTATATTCTGCAGAAAAGAAGAACTAAAGCAAAAATTAGACGTAGAAGGTTATTTTGATCCTACAACAATGTCAGCACACTTAAAAGAAGACTGCACACCAAAAGTAAAAAAGGGAAGACCTGGAGAATGGAAACTGCTAGATTTCGGAAATATCCAGCTGCCTCAGTATAAGATACAAGATATTGCAAAGGAGATAGTTGAAAGGTCAAGAATAGAGCCAAACGCATTCATAGAAATATCAAGGCCTGGATCTACTATTGTACAGTACAAAGAATACAGAATAGTAATTTCCAAGCCTCCTGTTTCAGATGGTTGGGAGATAACAGCAGTAAGACCTATAAAAATTTTAAAAATAGAAGATTATAATTTGCCTGAGAAGATTTCAGAAAGATTAAAGACAAAAGCTCGTGGAGTTGTCATAGCAGGCACTGTTGGGAGCGGAAAAAGCACTTTCGCTCAAAGCCTTGCAGAGTATTATGCTTCGCATAATTTTGTAACAAAAACAGTAGAGAGCCCGAGAAGCTTAATACTGAGCAAAGAAGTAACACAGTACAGCAAAAACTTAGCTTCATCAGAAGAAATACATGATATATTGTTCTTGTCAAGACCTGATTACATAATATTTGATGAAATGAGAAACACACCAGACTTTGAGTTGTATACAGACTTGAGATTGGGTGGTAGTAATGTTCTTGGTGTATTGCATGCAGCAACACCTATAGATGCTGTGCAGAGATTTATCTCTAGATTGGAAGTAGGAATGATACCTTCAGTTTTGGACACTTTAATTTTTATTGAAAATGGAAACGTAGGAAAAATAATGACAGTGGGAATGATAGTAAAAGTTCCTTCTGGAATGATAGAAGCTGATTTAGCAAGACCAGTAGTGGAAGTAAGAGACTTCAACACAAACAAGCTGGAATTTGAGATTTATAGCTATGGAGAAGAAACAGTAGTAATTCCAGTTCAGGAAGAATTTGTTCATGACCCAACAAAAGCTTTGGCTGCAAAACAAATAGAAAGAGAATTCAGAGAATATGCAGACAAAGTAAAAGTTAAGGTTGTAAGCAATGGCAAGGCAGAAGTTTATGTTCCTGAAGAAAATATTGCAAGAATTATCGGAAAAGAGGGAAGCAATATTGACAAGATAGAAAAAAAGCTTGGAATTAGTCTTGACATTAAGGAGCTTTCAGGAAGCATGGAATATGAGCATAAGGAAAGCTCTGAAAAGAATGCAATCAATTACAAGATAGAGGAGTCAAAGAAGGCTTTGATTTTCAGGCTTCCTCAGGAATACGCAGGCTATACTGCAGAAATTTATGTTGATAATCATTTCTTGCTGATGTACACTGTTGGTAAGAAGGCAGAGATCAGGATAAACAAAAAGTCTAAATTAGGGCAGGAATTGTTGAAAGATTTGAATAGTCATAGGAATGTAGAAGTTAGAGTGTGATAAAATTTAAAAATAAGCTTATAAGTTTAAATTAAAAAATGAGAAAACCAAAATTCAAATCTAGTTCTATAGGCAGAGGTCAGAGATTAGGTATAAGAAGTAGTGCATCAAGAAGGGCAGAAGAATTAGGAATAAAGAAACCTGTACCTGTAGAAAGTATAGACAATGCAGTTAAAGAAAAACCCGACAAACCTGTAAGTTCATCTCTAGATGATATCATGCGCGATGGAAATGAGCACAATGAAGCACTTCCTCCTTATGCAGAGGGAAGAGAGGAAGAGTTTTTAGTAAGATCTAATTCTGGATATAATGACATAAGTAATGGTAAGGAAAACAGTAAGACATATGGTAAAAATAGTACTGCGTCAAAAGCAATACATGAATTGTTAGATCCTGCAAATCATTCTCATGAGAGTAATGGCATAGCTAAATATTCAGCTAGAAGAAGGGCAAGGGACAAGATGTATGCAGATATAGAAAGAAGAAGAATTAAAGAATTTATGGCAGAATCTCTACAAAATGGAGAGGCATTTTCATGTAGTTATACAAGAGATGTTTTTAGGTTGATGAATTCTAGAGGTTATCCGCCAACTTACAAAGGCTTTGCAGAATTTAGGAAAAGGCACTATTTTGATGTTAAGACAGGAATTGTGAGGGCAAGAAGAGACGCACAAAGAAGATATAGTGGTGGAAAAAGAATAAGTCCTTCAGAAGTGTATGCTGCTGCTAGGGCGAGAGAATGATCATAACATCAGATTTGATAACTTTTTCTTTGATAATATAGAATTCAGCAAAGAATTTCAATGTATTCATTTTTCGCTTAGGCTTTTCTTCACGTTCTTGAATGTTTCGGCAATATCAATAATATACTTTCCTTCTTCCAGCCTGTAAACCATCGGCTCTCCTCTGAATAGTCTTACAAGGTCAAGCTCAAATTTTCCTGGTTTTAGTATATTAACAGATGCTAAGTCCAAAATTATTGGTTTGTCTTCTTCTAACCCAATTATGTCCATTACATCTTTTTCTATTCTTTCTTTATCTTCAACGCTTAATTGGCTTGTTGCTTCTTTTACTTGCTCAAGCGATTCTTTTTTAACGAAGAAGAAGAATTTTCCGCCGCATGATAAACAGCCTTTCAGAATTTCCTTGCTTCCATCATCATATATTTTACTGCATCGGACGCACTGGTGTGGCATAATTGCTAAAGTGATTACATTAATATAAATGTTTTCAAAAAGGAGTTAATTATTGAAATCACTTTATAATAGTAAAATATATAAATAATTATTCATTCAGAAGACTTATGAGAGCTTTATATATGATACATGAAAGTATAAGAGTTCTTTATCTTCCAGACAGGAAAGCAGCAATAATAAAATGTTCTTTAGGCAATGACCTAGGAAAGTTCTGGTATTTAGGAAATAAAGCAGATTTAGAAAGGGCAGGAGAAATTACATGTTTATTGAAAGATGATCCTTCAGTAAGAACTTTAGATATTGATGCACAGACAGCAGAGAGGCTTGTAGCATTAGCTGAAGATCAGAGAGATCATAGAAGAAGATATTCCAGCGCATCAGAAGATTTGCAGGTAGCAGAAAAAAGTTCAGATAGCGAAGCAATAAGGAAAGAGCTTGAAAGAGATATGGATAAAGCAAGAGGGGCATTGCAAGAAAATGATTCAAGAATTAATAAATACCTTAGAGGCTTTGGTATTGAATTTGTTGCAACAAGGCCTTAATTTACTTTCTTTTCTTGTCCATAGTAAACAATTCTATCTTATTTGGATCTTTCTTAATTTCTCTTACAACAGTTGCAGGCCCGACTATTGTCAGCCCGGACCTTCTTCTTAGTAGCATGTAAGCAAGGTTCTTTTTTACTTTGTCCCATAACTCTAAGTTTTTGAAGTCATAGTCAAAGCTCGCTATTTCTATTCCCTTGAACTTCTTGTTTATCTCTTCCATTGTCCTCTTTATTAGTTCAGATTCCTCTAGTGGCTTTAGTCTTCCCTCAATAATCAGAATTTTGTCTTCCTTTACAGCTTTCAGTATTCTTTTCAGCTTGTCATCTATTTCCAAATATGCAAACTCGTGGTGCGGCAGGTATTGTAGTGTTAGCATTCTTCCTCTTTTTTTATTTTACTAGTTTAAATAGTTCATCATAAAATGATTCCAGGTTGTGCCCCTTCTCTGCTGATATTCCTATTGTTGAATATTGCGGGAACGCAGTTTCTATTCTTTTTATGTCAGACTTTCTTAAGTCCATTTTATTTCCTACTATTAGTACAGGTATGTTTCTCGCTGCAAGGTTTCCTATGATTGTAATATTGACTTGGCTGTAAGGATTCTGTGTTGAATCCAGCACAACTAGCACGCAGTCCATATTGTCAAGCCACTTTATTGCTTCTATTACTCCTTTTGTTGCTTCTTTTGCCCTTTCTTTTGCTTCTTTTGCAGTCATTTTGTATTTCAAGAAGTCCTCATAATCTATTTTCGTTGCTATCCCTGGAGTATCTACTAAATTGAAGGTTAGTTGTTTTCCTTTTGATTTTACTGTTATTTTTTCTTTTACTATAATTTCTCTTGTCTCATGAGGCATAGGAGAAGCCTTGCTCATTTCTTCTCCAAGCCAGTCTTTTGTTATTCTGTTTGCTAAAGTTGATTTTCCAGAATTCGGCGGTCCATAAATGCCTAATTTCAAGTTCTTCTTTCTGCCAAATAAACCAGAGAATAGCCTTCCGATAAACTTAAACACCATGCTTATTTAAGCTTTTAGGCTGTTTTTAAATTTTATGGTAGTGAAGAATATCAGGCGCTTATAGTATCTTGGCTAGTAAATGATTCTCTCTTTGTTTGTAGTTTTTCACTTATATCTTCAGCTTGTCCTCTATTGTCTGTAACATTTAATTGCCGCGCACACTCAAAGGCTATTTTATGTAGCAGAACACCATATGTAGCTATTTTTGCATCTTTTACTCTTCTCATTTTATTGCCTGCTTCTACTGCAAGATTTCCTGTAGTGTATAGCAGCCCTTCAGGCACAAATCCGTGGTTTACTAGGTAAAATAAAATTTCTGCTCCATCCTGAAAAAAGTCTGCTGCTGTTTCATATCTGTGTTCTTTTCCTCTTCTGCTTTTCCAGTTGCTGCTGAGCCATATGTTAGCCAGGGCAAAGTTTGCTCTCACAAAATGTTCAGTCATCTCCCATGCTTTTAAATTAAATCTGCCGTCATATTCTTCATTTACGCTGAGTATAGTTCTTAGCACATTCGCAACAAGCTCTCTCTCTATGTTTTCGTGTCTGAGTGCATTTCTCATGTCTCCCCTGTTCATTGCCTCTTCTGCTATAAGTCCATAGCATTCTGCCATTGCATCTACATCTTCCACTGATAGGTATCCTGAAAAATTCCAAGCGCTGGCATAAAGAGTCAGTGCTCCGCCATAATCTCTGGAATTAAAGGCAGCTCTTGCTCTGTCAATTGTTTCCACATCGCCAATATTAATATTGCTGTCTGCAACAAGAAATTCTAAGCCTCTGTTAAGGTATAGATGGCTGGTTTTCATATTTTTAATATAGTAGATTAATTTATAACAATTGCTATGCTACTTGGCATGAAACTCAACTGCATCTCCCTCGCTTAGTGTGTGTGAAAGGCTTACATTGCTTCCGTTGTGTTTTACGCTTTTTCCCCATACTCTTGCAAATTTGAATTTTTTTACAAAGTCTTTGTGCACTATAGATGCAAGCTGTTCAACGCTGCTTGCTTTTGTCAGTGCTACAGGAGGATAGTCTTTTTCTTTTCCAGGCTGCTTTGTATACACGTAAATTAAATCAAGCATCCTCCATGCTGCTTCCTTGAAATCATCAACCCAGCAAATAGGATACTCAGATTTGAAGTTAGTAAGTACTTTGTTTACTACTATAAGGCATTTTAGGCCTTCGCTTGACTTTATTTTTTTTAGTTTTATTGACGCATTTTCAAATTCTCTTTCTATAGCTTTTAGGTCTTCATTGCAGTTTCTTGTTCCGTCTAGGATTATTGTTATTAAGTCTGCACTTCTAGCTATTGCAAAGTATGTTGGCCCTTTCTCGCTTTCAGCAAATCTAGGAAATAATGATGGTATTTCTACTAGCTGTATTTTTATTCCGTTGTAGTCCATTATTGCTATTTCTGGGGTTTTTGTTGTGTATTCATATTCAGCAACTAACGGTCTTGCGTTCGTGAATTTTTGTATTATAGAACTTTTGCCTGAATTTGTTAAGCCGACTAAAACTATTTGTGCTGCTCCTTCTTTCTTTATTGACAGGCTGAAGCCTCCTGCTTTTTTTGCCCTTTCTTTTTCTATTTTTCCTTTAATTTTAGCAAGTTTTGTCTTTATCTCCATTAACAAACCTTCAGATGATTTGTGTTTTGGAGCTAAAGAATACATTTTTTCTAAAGCTTTAATCTTTTCTTGAGAAGTTTTTGCTTTTTGATACTCTTCTTGCGCTGCTCCGAATTCTGGTCCTGCATTTGTTGGCATAAGGGAAACAGGAACGTATTCATTTATTAAATTTATTGCTTAATCTGGGTTTTTATTTTTCAAACCGTATAAACATATAGTAGCCTCTTCAAGATTGTCTGTTATCTGCCTTAACAAAAATAAATATGGGTCATTATTCTTAAGCATTTTATCAAACAATTCATACCTTAACTGCTTTATCTTAACATTAATAGAATTAACATCACCTCCGAACAAATACAGACTAGCAAACTCACTATATAAACTGTTCACATTCTTAAATATCATAACTGTATCCTTCTCTATTTTTATTTTCTTGTAACAGCCAATCTTTGCTATGTCTATGTAAATATCACCAATAACCTCAAGATATATTACCAACGGTATCAATAAAGAAACATTATGACTAAAAGAATAGTTATTCAATAATTTCAAACATGTATCAACAGATATGTTCACATCATTATCAAAATATAAAAGATTCTTTAATTTTCCTTTATCATATGCAACTGTTGCATCATAAACTTCTTTAGTTATAGTGTCCAAAACCTTCAAAATCCTTTTCAAGTATAAATCAAAATCATCAAAACTTATCTTACTTGTTTCCTTTAATACTATTTTATTAGTAGAATGCTCCATAACCTCCAAAGTATTAAGCCTATCAGCAAGATTTCTCAGAAAACGATAAGTCTCAAGCTTTTCAGGGTCATCAGTAAATATTCTTCTAGAAGCGGTATTAATTATGTAGGGATTGTCAAAATTTACAGTTATCTGAGTATAACCTATAATATACAAGGCTCTGACCATACGCCATACTGAAGAAGTTGACATATTGGTTATATCTATTTCTATTTTCTTAGAACTTGAATTTATTCCTGAAGAGATAATTAATCTGTTTCCTTCTTCTTCAAGATTTATTTCGTCTCCCTTTTTTAAACTTGTTTTTTTTACCCATTTTGAAGGCAGAGAAACTGTCAAAGTGCTTGGTCCAACTAAATTTACTTTTCTTTTCATATAATTCATATATTATACTAATTTATATATTTTTCTAAAAGATAATTATGTAATTACTAATAATAATTATAATTAGATAATATATATAAACACACTTATTTTACTGATAAGGAGGTAAAAAAATGTCAGAAGAAACACTAAAAGAGAAATTTAAAATTGGAGAAAGGGCGTTTTATTATGAAAACAGAGAAATTGATGAAGTAGAAATTCTTGAAAATACAAGTAACGATACATATGAAGAATACAAACTGAAAATATTAAATGTACTTAGGAATGGACCATATACAAAAGTAAATGAAAAAGGAGAAGAGTTTGAATATCGCAAACTAAGAAATGGTTCTTGCCAAGGGATAGGATTTCTTTTCGATGCAGAATACTTAGAAGCATGGTTTGGGATAAAAACCCTTTCAGAACAAGAAAGTGTTGAACGTTTAGAGAAATTTAAAAAAAGAGCGCTGGAAAAAAGAAGAGAATACGAAGTTGAAAAAAAGAAAAAAGACGGTGTTATTAATTTATATAAGACTCATAGTGGGACAATTATTATAGAACTAGAAGATGTAATTTACAGGAATGGCAAAAAACTACTTCCAACAGAAGTGCAGATAGTTGGAGGAATGGAAAATAGTATTATAAATAACTTGCTTCAACATGGAATTTTTTATCAATTAATAAAAACACCAGATTTGGACTTTATCAATTATATCCATCCAATAATAAGTATAGGAGATCACATTGTGGCTTATAACGTAAATAATAACCTTGAAAAGCACAGTCATTATATAAGTACAGAAATAAGTTCAATAATTCATGAAGACGTACAGGACTTTGTAGGGTTATCTATAGAAAAGATAATAGAAATGCTAGACAAAAAATATAAATTTAGGTCTGTGCCTCTAAAAAAATAATACAGAATGAGCAATTGAAATGGAAAATATAAATTTTGCAACAGAACTTGAATGAAGTTTTATAAAATATAATTAATCAGGAGGGGAAAAAATGCAAAACACAATTTTAGAGCAAATACAAAAACATTCTAATTTTAATGTAAAGAAAAAAGGCGTTATTAGTAGATCAGTAAAACTAGAAAGATACAAAACTCTAGGAACAAATGAAAAATTGCTGCTAAAAAATTTAGATAAGTTTGAAGCCCCATACTTGCAAGAAAAATTATTAAAAGAAAAGATTCTTACATCTACAGAAGAATATCAGGAAGCATTTAAAGAGTTTAAGAAATATATAGCCCTAGTCGGGATTTATCATAAAAAACTTGCTATGACAAGTAAAGCTGTTGATAATATATGGCATCAATTTATTCTTTTCACAAGGCAGTATTGTAAATTCTGTGGGGATTTTCTAGGTTTTTACCTACACCATGTTCCAAAAACGTCATACACCCCATTAAATAAGGAAAATGAAAAGGAATTCACAAAGTTATATAAAGAAACATACACCCAAGTAAATAAACTTTGGAATATTAAACCAAACTGTTCTAGCCGCAATAGCGGCTGTTCATCTTCAGGAATGTGTGGCAGTAGTGACTGTAGTGGGGGAGGTTAATTTTTATATTTGGTGAAAAATGGAAAAAATATTGGATAAAATAATAACTAATTATAATTATAGACCTCTAAAAGTTAAACAGGCCTATGAAATACTCCAAGTATCAATCCAAAAAAGCTTGCTAGAACTAGAATCTCTAATGGGAACACAAGAAATTAAAGAAAAATATCTACCACAAATTCAGGAATTAGAAGAGAAAAGAGCACGATTGAAAGAGATATTAAAAGAAAATGAAGAAACTATTTCTTATTTAGAGAGTTTACTTGAAAAACGAGATGAGGAAAAGATATAATTTAGGAGAAAAAAAATGTTAGAACGAATTATTACTGGAATCTTTTTATCTTTGTTTTCATATAATTCTAGAATAATATAAGTTTTGTAAAAAACTAAAGACATCAAAATATTTGATTAATTATTAAATAAGTATATAAAATATAACATCCTTAAATTTTTATGGAACATTATTACACAAAAGCTCCAAAATCTGAACTTAAATTATATAGAACAAGATCAATACTAAGAGAAAAAGAAATAGAATATTATACAGCATCTGGAGTATTTGCAGCAAAAAAAGTTGACAAAGGATCAGAATTACTAATAAACAAATGCATAATAGAAAACTACTGGAAAGTTTTAGATTTAGGATGTGGATATGGAATAATTGGGTTGGCATTGTTATTAACAAATCATACTTTAAAAGTTACTTTTTCTGACATAAATGAGAGAGCAGTAAAAATTACAAGAATAAATCTAAAATTACATAAACTAAAAGCAGAAGTAGTACAAAGCGATAGATTTGAAAATATAAAAGAAAAATATAATACAATACTGCTTAATCCTCCTCAAACAGCAGGCAAGGAATTATGCTTTAGATTAATAGAAGACAGTAAAAAACATCTAAACAAAAATGGAACGCTACAAGTTGTAGCAAGGCATAACAAAGGTGGAAAAGAACTATCAAAAAAAATGAAAGAAGTATTTGGAAATATAATAGAAATTGCAAAAGGATCAGGCTATAGGATTTATGCAAGCGAAAATTTTATTAATACTTAGAACTAATTATATACATGACACAATCACAAATGCAGATAAAAAAAGATATGGCAATAGGAGAATTTGTAAATAAATTTCCTTCTGTAGTAGAAATGCTAATGGCAGAAGGAGTGCATTGTGTAGGATGCGGAGCTTCAGAATGGGAGACAATAGAGCAAGGACTAATGAGCCATGGAAAAACAACAGAAGAAGTAGATGCAGTTGTAGACAAGATGAATAATGCTTTAGCAAGTCATAAAGAAACAAAAGAAGAATTGATAGTCACAAAAAATGCAGCAGAAAAATTAAGACAAATTCTAAAGGAGGAAAAAAAGGAAGGAATGGGTTTAAGGATTAGGGTTTTTCCTGGCGGATGTTCAGGTTTCAAGTATGGTTTTGAGTTCGAGAATAAACAAAACGGTAATGATAAGATTTTTGAGGTTGACGGAGTCAAATTCTTTGTTGACCAAAACAGTCTTGCAATGATTAATGGTTCAAAAGTTGATTATAGTAGCGGACTTCATGGAAGTGGATTTAAGATAAGCAATCCTAAAGCCAGTCATACTTGTGGTTGCGGTGATTCTTTTAATTAAATTATTATTTTTCAAATCTTTCATTTACAACATTCCAGTCTACAGCCTTAAAAAAAGATTCTATATAATCTACTTTTTTCAGCCCATAGTCTACCATGTAAGCATGCTCAAATACATCCATTATCAGCAACGGAACGCATCCTGCCAAATGTCCTACATCATGTTCATTTACCCATGCATTGAATAGCCTATCTCCTAGAGGATCATAATACAAAACAACCCAACCAATCCCACGCATTGCACCAACTGCTTTGAAAGCGTTTGTCCAAGCATCAAATGAGCCAAAATCTTTTTCAAGACTTTTCATGAGCTTATAATTCTTATCTAGCTGGCTTCCGCCTTTTCTCATGTTTCCAAAATAAAGTTCGTGGAGCCTCATTCCGTTGAATTCCCACCCAAATCTTCTTTTCAGTTCTGCAAATTCTGGAGTATTGGTTTTTCCTTCCTTAACTATATTCATCATTGCGTCTGCTAGCTTGTTTGTGTTAGTAACATAGCCTTGGTATAAAGTAAAATGGTTCTTCAACAATGTATCAGAAAAACCCTGTGTTCCTAGTAGCTGATCAAAATTTTTTGCTTCATATGCCATATTCATTTTCCCCCTATTTTATATATCTTTTAGCATCTCTAATTTTTAGCTTTTCCATTTTTCTATTCCATGCTTCATGCAAGTCTATTCTACTAGTATTAGCTATACAGACTAACGCAAAGACTACGTCTGCAAGTTCCTCTCCCAGTTCGCTAGTCTCTTCTGCAGGTTTCTTCTTTTTGCTTCCATACATATGATTTATCTGTCTCGCAACCTCTCCAACTTCTTCTGTCAGACAGGCTAGTTGTTCATGTATTGGAAAATATTTTATATCAAACTTATTTATCCAGTCATCCACTTCTTTTTGATAATCTTTAAATGACATTTTATTTTTGTCTTTCTCCAAATACAGGCAATCTAACAATTGAACCTTCATTTTTTTGAACTCTTGAAGTCAAATTAACTAATTTATTCCTATCATCATGAGCTGTTGTTTCAGCACATTTTAATGCCCTTTCATATAATCTATTTTCTGCTAATTCTTTATAGTCATCTTTATAGTCATATATCCCAAACGGGCTACAAATTTCTCTAAAAAGAATATAATGTTCTTCAATAAGAATATAATATTTATCTAAAACTCTTGCTCTAAACTTAGATGAGTCAAAACCCTTTTTATAGCTTATCGGTACTCCAGGTAATGAACTTTTAATTGCATGGCTAGATCTAGTTATAGAGTAACTCGCCAATTCTCTAGCATCTCTACTTAGATGTTCTTCCAATAGCGTTACTAGTTCAAAGCTCATATTTTCCCAACCAAGTCTAGTCCAGGCTTCAAAGTTTTCTTTCCTGGCTCCCAGCTTACAGGGCATACTTCTCCTTTGTGCTCTCTTACATATATTGCAGCCTGTAATTTTCTCAGTATCTCTTTTGTGTTTCTTCCTAAATTATTGTCATGTATTTCCATGCTTTTTAATATTCCGTCAGGGTCTATTATGAAGCTGCCTCTTAATGAAAGTCCTTCTTCATCTATGTATGTTCCAAATTGTTTGCATATGTTTCCTGTCGGGTCAGCAATCATTGGGTATTTTACTTTCTTTATTGCTGGCGAATTGTCATGCCATGCTTTATGCACAAATACTGTGTCTGTGCTCACGCTTAATACTTCTGCATTTAATTTTTCGAATTCTTCATGTAATTCAGCTGCTTCTTCCAGTTCTGTAGGGCAAATAAAAGTAAAGTCAGCAGGGTAGAATATCATTACAACCCATTTGCCTTTGTAGTTTGATAGTCTTATTTTTTTAGTTTCTTCATTGTGAAATGCTTGTGTCTCAAAATCTGGAACTTGTTGATTTATCTTTAGCATTTTATTCTTTATCTCCAACTATTACTTTTAGGTTTTATTGCTTCTTTTTATAATTTGTTGTAATAAATGATTATGAATTGTGTAAGCAATATTTAAAAGTTTTTGTATTTTTTTATGAATTGTGGAACAAAGTAATTTTATACCATATAAGACTACGATTGCATCATTCCCAAATGATGATATATTTAGAGGCTATAAGTTATTGGTACCTATCCCTATAGAGATTAGGTATTATCCGGCAATAAATCTTTATTATGCTCACGTTACAGAGGCGCCTTTATGCAATCCATGCTTAGGCATTAACAAAGCAAAAGCTGTAAGCTACTTGTTGGAATACTTAATTGAAAAATTTGAAGATCCGGAGTTATATATTAAAAATTCAAGATCAAATGAAACTTTGCTTAGAATATTAAAAAAACATATTGCACGAATCAAATAATTATAGTATACAATGGATTTCTAATATAAAAAAGTTGTTTCTTGCTGCATTTAAGACTCTAGAATGCAAGGATATATGTGTCATATGATTTTTATCCATAAAATCTTTAATAATATGAGTACTAATAAGATTATTTTTATAATTTTGGAGGTACAAATGAGAAGTTCATGGCTGATTGGTACATTGGTGACATTTGCAATAGGATTCAGCCTGCTTTTTGTGCTAATAAACGACTTCATTTGGGGCGCTTCACTAATACTGCTGAGTTTAGTAATGCTATTAATAGGCTTGATACTTCCTGAGAAAGCTCCAAAAATAGTTCATAAGCATCATGACACTATAATAGAAGAAATGCCGATAGTGACGCGTGAAATAAGATCCATGCCGATAGAAGGATAATAAGGACATCAGCAAGAGGCGCAAGAAAAGGTTCTAGAAAGATGAGATAACTGCTGTTTCTCCACTGGACACAACAAACGCTCGCGCCAGATTTATAAATTGTTCTGAAATATCTTCTATAATATGATTAAAGTTAAGGAAAACCCAGATGATCAGAAAGATATTACAGAATTGCTGCACCCTTTTGTTAGAGATTGGTTTTTCAAAAAATTCAAGGATTTTTCTTTGCCTCAGCAGTATGGGATTATGGAAGTTCATTCAAGGAATAATATCTTGGTGTCTGCTCCAACAGGAACTGGCAAAACTTTATCATGCTTCCTAGCAATATTAAATGAGTTAATAGATTCTTCAGAAAAAGGTATATTAAAAGACAAAGTGTATTGTGTTTATACAAATCCGCTTAAAGCACTATCTCGAGATATTCATGTTAATCTAATCGGGCCATTAAAAGAAATTGAGCAAATAGCAGGCAAAAGTTTTGGTATAAGAATTGCAGTTAGAACAGGTGATACAACGCAAGCGGAAAAAGCAAGAATGTTGGCAAAGCCTCCTCATATTTTGATTTGTACGCCTGAAAGTTTGGCCATAATGTTAAATTCGATAAAGTTTAGAGATTACTTAAAGAATGTTGACTGGTGCATTGTTGATGAAATTCACTCTCTTGCTGAGAATAAAAGAGGAGTACACTTAAGCCTTTCGCTTGAGCGTCTTCAATATATAAGTCCTGGAATGTGCAGGATTGGCTTGTCTGCTACAGTTGCTCCGTTAAATGAAATTGCTAATTTTTTAGTGGGTTCAGAAAGAGACTGTAAGATTATAGATGCAAGATTCGACAAAAAGATGGATATAAAAGTTATAAGTCCAGTAGATGATCTAGTAAATTCTTCTTATAATAATTTAAGCAGTGACATGTACAAGTTAATCGACAAGATGATACATGAACATAAAACAACATTGATTTTTACTAATACAAGAAGTGCAACTGAGAGGGTTGTTTATCATCTTAAAACACATTTCCCTAAAAAATATATGGAAATAATAAAAGATGAACCACTAGAGATGACCAGCTTAATTGGTGCACATCACGGAAGCCTAAGCAGAGAACATAGGTTTGCTATGGAAGATGCTTTAAGAAAAGGCAGATTAAAAGCAATAGTTAGCAGCACTTCTTTAGAAATGGGTTTGGATATTGGTTATATTGATTTGGTTATATGTTTAGGTTCACCCAAAAGTATTGCTCGCCTATTGCAAAGGACTGGAAGAAGTCAGCATGCACTAGAAGGAGTTACAAAAGGTAGAATTATAGTCCTAAACAGAGATGACTTGATTGAATGTGCAGTAATGACAAAATTTGCTATTGAGAAAAAAATAGACAGGATTCATATTCCCGCTAATTGCCTTGATGTTCTTGCTCAGCAGATTATTGGTTTTGCTTTAGAACAAGTCTGGGATGAAAATGAATTATACAACTTGATCAGAAAAAGTTACTGTTACAAAAATTTAGACAGATCAGATTTTAACGAAGTATTAAGTTACCTTGCTGGAGAGTTTGCCTCTTTGGAAGACAGGTATGTGTATGCAAAAATATGGAGAAATGAAGGAAATATAGGCAAAAGAGGAAAGTTAGGGAGAGTTATTTACATGACCAATATTGGCACAATTCCTGATGAGTCTTTTGTGACTGTTAAAATTGCAGAACAAGTTATAGGTCATATTGATGAAGGTTTTCTAGGAAGGCTTAAGCCAAGTGATATCTTCGTTCTAGGTGGTAATACTTATGAATTCAAATTTTCTAGGGGAATGGTTGCCCAAGTGAAATCTGCTGAAGGACGTAAACCTACAATTCCTAGCTGGTTTTCTGAAATGCTTCCTTTGAGTTTTGATCTTGCTGTAGAAATACAAAGGTTTAGGAAGTTAATGGAAGAAAAATTTAAAGCTAAAAAACCCAAATCAGAGATCATTAAATTTATTGATGATTATTTGTATGTTGATGAAAAGGCTGCAGAAGCTATTTACACTTATGTCAAGGAGCAGTTTGATTATCTAGAAATTCCTCATTCAGAAAAATTAATTGTTGAGCATTACAAAGATGATTATGATAAGAATTACATTTTGTTTCACAGCCTCTATGGTAGAAGAGTGAATGACGTTTTAAGCCGTGCTCTTGCTTTTGCAATTGGCAAGTCTCAGCATAGAGATGTGGAGATAGGAATCAATGATAATGGGTTTTATGTTGCTTCTGAAAAATCTGTGAATGCATTGCAGGCTTTTAAGTTAATAAAAAGTAAAGAGCTGTATAAGTTGTTGGAGTTGGCAATTGACAAGAGCGAAGTTTTGAAGAGAAGGTTTAGGCATTGCGCTTCAAGGGCATTCATGATACTTAGAACTTACAAGGGCCAGACAAAAAGGGTTGGGCGCCAGCAAGTGAGCAGCATGTTGTTGATGAATGCAGTGAAGAGAATAAGTGAGAATTTTTGTATACTCAAGGAAGCAAGACGAGAAGTTTTAGAAGACATGATGGATGTAAGCAATGCAGTTAAAATAATAGAGGCAATTGAGAGTAACAAGATTAAAATTAAGGAATTTAATACCAGAATTCCAAGTCCTTTTGCTTTGAATCTTGTTCTTGAGGGATATTCTGATATTTTAAAGATTGAGGAAAGGCATGAGTTCTTGCAGAGGATGCATAATATGATTAAGGCTAAGATTTCTATCAAGAAATAATTATTTTGTTTCTTCTTCAGCTTCTTTTATTAAATCTGCAACTTGTGTAACAACATCTTCTGCGGCTGCTACTTCAGGTCTTAATGGAGATACATCGCCTTCTGCTGCTCCGGCATTTTCTTTCAGGTCATTAATTTCGTCTTCAGCTTCTTGTAATTCTGCAACATTTGCTTTTAATTCTTTTTTTGCCTTGCCTGCTTTGTTTTTAAGTGCTGCTTTCAATGCTTTTTGGTAGTCTTCTAAATCACTTTGTCTTATTAGTTTTCTTGCCTCTTTCAAATCCTGATATAATTTATCTCTTAAGTCTGTTACTTTTACTATAATTTCTCTAAGAGCTTTTCTTATTTTATCAACGCTTCTTCTTATGCTTTCATTATTTCTCTCAGAACTAGGAAATGATTCAGCAGTAGCTCTTCTGTAGGCTTTCGGCGCATAATGCATGCTCGCAGCCCCTATACCAAAAGCCGCAAGCAGTCCACCCCACTTTCTTCCTCTTCTCGACAAAGCCATTATTACTTTTATTCATTATATTATTAATAAACTTTACTGTTACCTTTAGAAATAGATGTTTCAGTTTAGCTTTTTTTAGTATACTTATTTTGATAATTATCTTTTAAGTCTCTAAGGAAAACATTTAATTGCATAATAATTAGTTCATGAGGAACATTATTTGTATTCCATTCTCTGAAATCATATGAAAAATTTCCGTTTTCATCCTTGAATACTCTAAACCCAACAATATATCTCCCAATATCAGTGTCTTGCTTCATCTTCATCCCAACCCCATTCTTCAAAGGCCTCTAATAGCCATATATCCTCTTTCTTAATCTTTTTTCTGAAAATTTTTTCCCAATATTCTATTTTTGCTTTGTTTATCATATTAATTATTTAGATTTCAAAGTTTAAATATTTAACGCATAAAATCAGCTAAGAATTTTCATATTTTACAGTTTGTTTTTTATTTCTTCCAAATATTTTTCATTTCTCTGCTTTTCTTTTTCTAGATTTTTGTAGATAAATTCTTTATCATCTATTATTCTTGGTGCTATTATTCTTAGTATCACTGAGTTTTGGAATGATGGAGAGGCCTATAAATTAAGTGAAGTAGACCTAGGATATAGAAAAGCAATTGATGATGCAAGGGAATCTAATGAAAAAGGAATAAATATAAATTTTTAAATTAAGCAACTAATTTTTTTAATTCACCATTATTTGTTAATTGTTCTGTAATATCACATCCTCCAATAAATTTTCCATTAATGTACAGCTGAGGTATTGTTGGCCAGTTGGCGTATTCTTTTATTCCTTGTCTTACATCTTCATCAGACAGCACGTCAAATGATTTGAATTCTATTTTTTGTTCTTTTAGAATCTCTATAGTCCTTGCTGAGAATCCACACATTGGTTCTTCTGGTGTTCCTTTCATAAACAAGAAAACTTTGTTTACCTTAACCATTCCTTCTATTCTTTTGAGTGTTGTATTGTCCATTTTTCTTATTCTTCTATAGTTTCTATCGATAATGCATGTATTTCTTCTTTGCTAAATGAATCTTCTAAAGCCTTATAAACCATTCTATGCTGTTCTAATAAACCTTTATTTTTAAATCCTTTATAATTTATTACAGCTTTCAAGTGTGTTCCGTCGTTTCTTGGATCTAATACTTCCACTTTTGAGCCTGGAAGGTTTTTTTCTAGTTTTTCTTTAATTTCATGAATGCTTAATTTCCTGTCAAATAAATGCTTGTTTTTTATATATTCTAGATTGTTCATATTATTTGAAAATTAGAATTATTTATATATTTTATTAATCAACCCATATATCATGCTTATACAATGGAACATTAGTTTGTTTGTACATATTCTCAAAATCTACTATATTTTCTATAAACAGAATCTTTAAATAGTATTACCCTAGTATTACTATTATGGAAACAGTACTTGCAAAAGTAACCCCAAAATTAGTAACAGACATGGATGAAATAATCCAAGAAGGATGGTATGCTAATAGATCTGAACTTATTAGAGAAGCTATTAGAGAAAAAATTAAAAAGATAAAATCAGAAAGAATGGAAGCTGCTATAAAAGAAGATGTAAAATGGGGATTATATGGAAAAAATAAATGAATCAGTATTTGATGCTGGACCATTTATACACTTAGAAGAAATAAACAAGCTTGATCTGACAAAATTATTCAAAGAAATATTAACAACTAAAGAAATTTTAGAAGAATGCAAAAATATATTAAAAGAAATAGAAAAATTAAATAATATAAAAAGTACAGAACTTAAACCACAAAGCAAAGACTTTGCTAAATATATAATTGAAAAATACAATTTAGATATTGGTGAAGCTACAGGAATTGCACTCTGCAAACAAGAAAATATCAAATTATTTTTTACCGATGATTTAGAAGCGAGAGAAATAACCAATTCACTTGGTTTCGAAGCTCATGGAACTCTTGCAATTATACTAAGGTCTTATAAAGAAAAATTACTAAGCAAAAAAGAAGCAGAGAATTCTATAGAAGAGTTATATAATAATTCATCGTTGTTTTTCACAAAAGACTTGATGGAATGGACAATAAAAGAAATAAGAAATTTTAAACATTAAATTAAGTATGCAAGAAAGAAGAATCTTGTTGAAGAAGTGGAGAGATTATTTAAATTCATCCAATAATTTATCCACATTAACATTAGAAATATCATGCTTATACAAAGGAACTTTAGTTTGTGGATAAAATTCTTCAAATGTTTGTCTTTCTTCTTTGTAGAATATTCCTACAGGTATTTTCTTTCCCCATTCCATCATACTTTTGAAAGCCTCTCCTTTGTCTCTAATATTATGCTTAGTTTTCTGTAGATCATAGCATTTTTCTTTCCAGTAATCATAGGTATTCAAGTAATTATAAGTAACACAAGGCTGAAAAATATCAATGTAAGCAAATCCTTTGTGTTTTATCCCTTCTGCAATCATCTTTGTAGTATGCATCATGTCTCCTGCAAAGCTTCTTGCAATGAATGTAGCACCAGAACTTAATGCTAAGAGTAATGGGTTCAATGGTTCTTCTTTAACACCGTCAGGACTTGTAATTGTAATAAAACCTTTCTCGCTGGTAGAAGTTTTTTGTCCTGTAGTCAAACCATAGACTTGATTATTATGAACTATCAAAGTAATATCATGATTTTTTCTTGCAGCATGAATAAAATGATTAACACCTTCACCATAAATATCACCATCACCACCAGCACTAAAAACTACGAGATTACGATTAGCTAGTTTAGCGCCTATCGTTAACGGTATCCCTCTTCCATGCGAACCAGAGAATCCGTAACTTGTTGTCCAGTAAGAAATTTTTGAGGAACAACCAATTCCAGAAGTGAAAGCTATTTGGTGTGGTTCTAGTTTTAATTCTACAAAAGCTCTTTTTACTGCATTCAATAGAGCATAATCAGCACACCCTAAACACCATGTTATCTTACCACGATTAAAATCTTTTATCTCGCTCATTTTAGCAGCACGGCTCCTTGTAACCGCAATTATTGCATATTGCATCTTTTCTTCCTGCTATTCCTATCATTTCTTCCCCGCAGTTTGGGCATTCTTGCAGTAGTTGTATTTTCATATATAATCCTTAAAACTTAGCTTTGCTTTTTCGTAAATTTCTGTTGGTGAAAATGGTACTCCGCTGTATTTTGTATATAAATTTTTTATCTTTACTCCTGTATGTTCGGCAATTAATCCACCAAGTTGTCCACTGTAGTTTTCTTCAAATAATAATATTTTCTTGCTTTTTTCTAGAACTTTAGTTACTTGTCTTGCTGGAAACGGACTCATGTATACTATTTGTAGGAAGTTTGTTTTTATTCCTTTATTGTTCAATTGTTTGACTGCTTCAAGTATTCTTCCTTTTGTAGACCCCCAGCCAACAAGCGTCAAATCTGCCGCCTCAGGTCCATAAAAGTTTACTCCTTTCGTTCCAATTAGTTTCTTTGCATATTCCAGCTTTCTCATCCTTCTCTGCATTATCCTGTTTCTGTTTTCAGGATCTTCGCATATTTGCCCATATTCATCATGCTCGTCGCTCCCGCAGCTGTACATTCCATTTTTTTGTCCAGGCAAAGACCTCCAAGTTACTGCTCCGTCTTCATGCTTGTATCTTTTAAAATCATTAACATTCTCTAAAGTCTTGTCAGATATAATTAGTCCTCTTTCAATTCTATATTTTAAGGTATTAAATTTTTCAACAGTTTTTCCATTGTTAGCTAGATACTGGTCGTGAAGTATTATTACTGGATTTTGTAACTGATCAGCCAAGTTGAATGCATCTAGTGTTAAGTAAAAGCATTCTTCTACATCTCCTGGAGCTGCAACTATTCTTGGAAATTCTCCTTGTGCTGCATTTAATACAAACTTTAAGTCTCCTTGCTCAGTTTTTGTTGGCAATCCTGTTGCTGGCCCTCCTCTCTGTCCCATTATAATCACCAAAGGGAGTTCAACCATGCCTGCTAGACCAAATGCTTCTGACATTAAGCAAAAGCCACCGCCAGAAGTAGCTACCATTGATCTTGCTCCAGCCCAGCTTGCTCCAAGTGCAGTATTTATTACAGAAATTTCATCTTCTAGCTGCAGTGCTACGACTCCATAGTCATTTGCTTTATTTATTAGGTATTGAAGTATTTGCGAGCTTGGTGTCATTGGGTATTGTGCATGGAATTTTAGTCCTGCTTTTATTGCTGCTATGCTTATTGCTTCATTTCCTGTTAGGAATATAGTATTTTTTCTTTCTTTTTTTATTACTTCAATCTTAAAGTCATTTCCGTAGTTTTTTCTTATATATTCATAGCCTCTTTTTGCTGCCTCAATATTCATCTTAAGGACATTTTCTCCTTTTTTGCTGTAAGTTTCTTTGATAATTTCATTTAGAAGGTCTATGTCCATTTTAAATAATGCAACGCTTGCTCCCAATGCCACGGTATTCCTTAGTAGTCTTTCTCCTGCTATTTCTCTTGAAATTTTCATAAGAGGGACACCAAATAGTCTAACGCCATTAACTAAATCGTCTAGTTTTGTTTCTTCATTGTCATATATTATTCCTCCATTTTCAGTTACTTCATTTTTGTGTAAATCTATTGTTTCTTTGTTTAGTGCAACTAGAATATCATAGTTGTCTGTGTGGCTTGTTACTTGCACATCTTGCGCTCTGACACTCGACGTATTATGTCCTCCCCTTATTAGTGAAGGATAATCATGAGTCATGAAAGCATATAATCCGGAACGCATGCACAGTTTTGCAAACATTTGTCCTGTGCCCATTATTCCATAGCCAGCTTCTCCGCCTATTTTCCATGCCAGCTTGTTTATCATCACCATCTTTTTATTTTATCTTGTTCTTTTTATATAAAAATGTATCTAAAGCAGACTGGCAAATTATAAATAATAGATAAATTCTAGAACTCTATATCAAAAAAGCTTGTAACAGTTTTAACTTGGGATATTGTCGAGAAATTTTGTGATAGAAAAAAAGAAGGATATATAACATTTTTAATCAACACAAATACTGAAGAAGTTAGTCCTGTTCCGAGAGATATTGAGCATCTTGATTTTGCTTGTTCTCTGCTAGGTCTTGATAACAGAGAAGAATTAAAGATTGAACCTGAATTAGCTTCTCATCTTGTTCCTTATTTAATAGAAATAAATGATGGTTATGTTAATCGTATTCTTACTGGTGTTTGCGGTCTGGAAATAAAATTAAATGTTAGGCCCACTAATGAAGACCTGTAAAGAGCACATGATTTAACTCGGGAATTAATCAACAGAAGTGATTTAAAAGTTGGGAAGATAAAAGAGAACAAAATAGTAACTAGATATGCTTTGGATAGAAATTTAGAAGATTATACTTATTAAAGACATTTGAGTAATTTATATAAATAAGATTAGTTCTAAAAGTTAATGGAAAAAAGAGAAAATGTAGTAACACCATGGGAAGTTAATGGTGAAGTAGATTATGACAGGTTAATAAAAGAATTTGGTGTTGAAAAAATTAATGATGAGTTGCTAAATAGAATAAAAAAACATACTAAAGACTTGCATTTCATGCTTACTAGAAAAGTTTTTTTCTGCCACAGGGATTTTAATTGGTTATTGAATGAGTATGAGAAGGGAAATAAATTTTATTTATACACAGGCAGAGCTCCTTCTGGTCCCGTTCATATAGGTCATTTACTACCTTGGACTTTTACCAAATGGCTTCAGGATAAGTTTGATGTTGAACTTTGGTTTCAATTTCCAGATGAAGAGAAATTTTTGTTCAAGAATAATTTAAGCCTTGAAGATAGCGAGAAATATCTTAATGATAATATGCTTGATGTTATTGCTCTTGGCTTTAATCCTAAGAAGACTAAGTTTTTAATAGATACTAAAGATGCTGGTTTAATGTATAAGGAGGCCTGCAGGGTTGCTAAGAAAATTACTTTCTCTATGGTTAAGTCTTCTTTTGGATTAAATGAACAGAATAATATTGGTTCTATTTTTTATACTTCAATGCAGACCGTTCCTGCTTTTCTTCCTTCTATTTTGAAAAAGAAAAATATTCCCTGTTTGATTCCTCATGCTATAGATCAGGACCCGCACTTTCGTCTCACTAGAGATATTCTTCCTAAGTTAGGCCACTTTAAGCCTTCTAGTATTCAATGTATGTTCCTGCCTCCATTAACAGGTTCTTCTGGTAAGATGTCTGCTTCAGAAGAATCTTCCGCAGTTTACACCACTGATAATGCTGATGTTGTTAAGAATAAAATTATGAAATATGCTTTTTCTGGAGGGAGGACAACTTTAGAAGAGCATAGAAGATTGGGCGGAAATCCAGACATTGATGTTAGTTATCAATATTTAAGAATGATGTTTGAGCCTGATGACAAGAAATTAAAAAAGATTTATGATAATTACAAATCTGGAAAGCTACTTACAGGGGAATTGAAAAGTATTTTAATTGAAAAAATAAACAAATTTTTGAAAGACCACCAGAAGAAAAGAGAAAAAGCTAAGAAGCATGTTGATAAATTTTTATTATAAATCACTGCATTTTCAAAATCTTTATTAATCAATAAAAAATAATTTTTCTATGAATGAGTTAGACAGATTAAATATTGCTTATATTAAAGGCAAAGAAAAAATAGCCAAGATATTTCATGACAAATATAGTGAACAGTCTAAGGATAAACGTTTGCCTCCTGGCCAGTATGTTACAGAAAAGTTTTCAGTTCTAGATCTTGGAATTCATCCTGATTTTGATCCTAAGGCTTGGAAGCTTGAAGTTTTTGGAGAAGTTAAAGAAAATAAGATACTTACTTATCAGGATATTCTTAACATGCCTAAGACTTTCATTGCGTAACAAAGTGGAGTAAATATGACGTAAAATGGGCTGGAGTTTCCTGGAAAGATTTCCTGAAATATATCAAAGTTAAGCCAACAGCAAAAGCAGTTATGTTTTATGGTGCGGATGATTATTCAGTGAATAATTTATTGGAAGATATTAAAAATGATACAACACTTTTGGCTTATGAACTAGAAGGCAAGCCAATACCTAAAGAGCATGGCTGGCCCTTGAGAGTTATTATTCCTCACTTGTATGCTTGGAAAGGATCTAGATTTTTGAACAAAATAGAGTTCATAAAAAAAATAAGCCTGGTTTCTGGGAAGTGAGAGGTTATCATATAAGAGGAGATGTTAAGTTAGAGGAGAGATATAGCTAAGTATTTTAAAAATTTATCAAGAAGAAATAGCATCAATGTTGTACATCTTCTATTTTATATCCCTCAACTATAGCATGGTCGCAGGTCCCACTTGCTCCATTTATAGAAGAACTATGTACAGCAGCGTAACCTCCTTTATTCCATATGATTCTCTTTAATCTTCGTTTGATGGATTGTTACGATGTAATTATCTTAAATTGACTCATCGATAAATTTTTATTAAAAATAATTTTAATATAATCAGCCGTTGTTTGAAGAGAATCCCATTTATTTTTTAACACTCCTCATTGCTCCCCCTCTTTTGTAAGGAGTTCCTTTTCCTCCTTTAGAAGACCTAGATTCTGGATAAACATCTAGCAGTTCTTCGCTTTCATCGTATCCGCAGTTCAGGCATATTAAACACTTGCTTCCCATGACTTCTAAATTGTCTATATGCTTGCTTTTGCATTTTGGGCATTCTGTTTTCATATATAAATTATAGATTTAGAAATTAATAAACTTTTAGATTATTTTCTTTTTTGTTTCTTTGTCTATTATATGAATCACAGTTACAGGGCAGGATTCAGCAGCATCCTTATATTTGTCTAGTTCGCTTTCATCTATTTCCTTTATGAATATTTTGCCTTCTTTCTTGGAATCCTTCAAGTCTGCTTTTCCATCATCAACTATACTCCACTGGTCTGGCTGCACTGCAACGCAGGCAGCAGCTCCTATGCAAGCATCTCTGTCATATTCTATCAGGTATTTTTTTCCCATAGAAGTTCAATTAAAATGTTATTAATAAAGTTTTCTTAAATTTAGAATTTTATTTTTTCTAGTCTATTAAGTTCTTCAAGAATAATGGCAATTATAGGGGATAATAGTATTAGTACAATTAGTATTTGCATGAATATTTCAAAGATCATTTTAGTGCCAGCTTGATGTCCCCTGCTTTTACTGTTTTTCTTCCAGAATGCTGTGATATTTTTGCTGCCATTTCTCCTACTTTTTCTGCATAGTCTTCAAGCGCCTCTCTCAATGCTTCTTTTGCATCTTCGCTTACTCTTGGAGCTCCGCAGTTTTTGAGCAGTTTTTCCATTGCAGCCAAAGGCAGAACTTTTTTGTCATTCATGTTGTTTTCACCTCTTTTTTGAGGTTTGTTTTTCTTATATATCTTTTGGTCACTTTAATTTTAATTTTGCCTTCTCAAACAATGCGACAACTGCTATGATTATTGCTATTAGTACAAGAAGCGCAAATACTGCAGATATAAATAAAAATAAAAACATTAGTACAAGCATGACTATTGCCGCTATTGCTATTCTTCTGCTGAGCTTTACTCTTGTGTCTATTTTAAAAAAAATTATCAATGCAATTATTAGTGCTGCATAAAATATTATTTTTTCAACAAAGCCCATAACAACATTTATATAATATTCAAGTTTTAAGCTTTTCTATGCTCAATGATAAGGAAATTAATGAAATTAGAAAGTTCTTGGATGATTCTTCTAACCCTGTTTTTCTTTTTGATGATGATTGTGACGGCACTTGTGCTTATTTGCTGCTTAAAAAATATTGCAAAAAAGGTGAAGGAATTATAGTGAAGAGTTCTCCTGTTCTTGATGTTGATTATGCTGGCAAAGTTTTGGATCTTAATCCTGATCTTGTTGTTGTTTTGGACAAGCCTATGATCAGCCAGGAGTTTATTGATAATGTGAACAGAAAAATTGTCTGGCTTGATCATCATCCTGTGCAGAATATGGGAAAAGTCAATTATTATAACCCAAGAAAGAATAATGATTCTGATAACAGGCCCACTACTTATCTTGCTTATTCTGTCGTAAACTCTAATTTGTGGATTGCTGCTGTTGGATGTATTTTTGATCATTACATTCCTGACTTTATAGAAGAGTTCATAAAAGAATATCCTGAATTATTAGACAAAAAACCAAAGCAGCCGGGCGAAGCCTTGTACAATAATAAACTAGGAAAAGTAATAAGGATATTTTCACTAAATCTGAAGGGAAAACCGAGAGAAGTAAAAAAATCAGTTAGCGCTCTGGAAAGAATTAGTACTCCTTATGAAATTTTGAATAAAGAAACTAAGGAAGGAAAATTCTTGTACGAAAGATACGAGAAGCTTAACAAAGAGTATGAGGAATTGCTTGTTAAAGCAAAGGAGCAAGTTTCAAAGGAAAATGTTTTTGTGTTTACTTATCCATCTTCAAGGACAAGTTTTACTAGTGAGCTTTCTAACGAGTTGATATATCTTTATCCTAATAAGCTTGTGATTGTAGGAAGACATAAAGACGACAGTATCAGAATGAGTTTTAGAAGTACAAGCATTAATGTTCCTGAACTTTTGAAGAAAGCTCTTGTTGGCATTCGTGGTTATGGTGGAGGTCATGATTTAGCTTGTGGCGGTGCAGTGAATGCTGAAGATTTTGAAAAGTTTGTAGAAAATATAAGAAATATTGTTAATGTTAAGACTATAAAAGCTAAATAAAAATGACTTACAAATTAATATGTCTCGATATGGATGGAGTTATTTTTAAGGATGTTAATTTCTGGCTTGAACTGCACAATAAATTTGGAACATTAGAGCAAGGAAAAGAATTGACTAAAAAATATCTGCACATTGATTATGACAAGCTAGTTGAGGAAGTTGTTGTTAAGCTTTGGAAGGGCAAGGATGCTAAACCTTATTTTGAGTTGGTGAATTCTTTAGATTACCTTCCCGGAGTCAAAGAAATTTTTTATTATCTAAAAAAGAAAGGTTTCATTACAGCAATAATTAGTGCTTCAAGCATTGATGTTGCTAGAAGAGTGCAGAAGGATTTCGGAGTTGACCATATATATGCAAATGAGCTTGTAATTAGAGACGGAAAAGTTGCTGGCGAATTTGTGTGGCCTATAGGTGCTGGCAATGCAAAGAAAGCAAAGATAGTAAGGGATTTATGTAAAGACTTGAATATTAAAACTTCTGAAGTTGTTTACATTGGCGATAGTGATACAGATATTGAAGCTTTCAAGGAGGTTGGATTAAGCATTGCTTTTAATTCTTCTTCTGATAATCTAAAGAAAATAGCAACTTATGTTGTTGACAGTAATAACTTATTTGATGTTCTAAAATACTTGCCAGAATAGATTTGCAATCTAACCTTTATTTTCAGAAGGTTTGTCAGTTACAGCAGGTATGCTTAATTCAGTAGGTTTTCCTTGTTTTGCTTCTTCTCTGCCTCGCAGAGTGCGCACTATTCTAGCGTATTCCTTAAATGCTTCTACATATGCTTCAGGTGTTTTTTCATTTAATTGAGAAAACATTATTCTTGCATTAAAAGAAGGAACCTTAGTGGCAGCAGTAAAATATAATAAAATCTCCCTGCAAAATAAATGTATAGATTCGCATGCTTGAGAAACAGGCATGTCTGCATGATATACTGGTGCTAATCTTTCTATGCTTTCTTCCATATCGCAATAAGTGCCGGTTCTGATGTTAGGATTGCCGAAATATGCCATCATTTTCGGGCCAAGGCTTCTTGGAAGTTCCTCATTAAATCTTTCAAAATAATTACGCAATACTGCTAAGTCTAGTGGTTCTCCCATTAAGTTGGAATTACATATAATTATTAAAACATTTCGCTCAGATAGATTTATCATATTTTGTATAAAAAGTGAGCTGTAAAATAGACGTTACTTAATTAGTAGATTCTCAAATTAGAAAGATTTAAAATTTTATAGGTTTTATTTATAATATGTTTGATAAAGTTCTTCTTGTAAATATTAAAGAATCAGATTTGACAAGAGCTTATTGGCATAGAATAGATTTGATGGCTAAGAAAAAGGTTTTTATTCCGAGAGACAGCCCTCAGATTATACAAGAACTAGAAGATACTGATTGTTTATTAGTTGGTTTTGCCATCCCTGTGACGAAAGAATATATTGACAATGCTCCGAAGCTGAGATATATAGGGACTTCAGCTGTGGCTTACCATAAAATAGATGTTGAATATGCAAGAATAAAAGGCATTCCTGTAACAAACATTGCTGGTTATTGTACAGAAAGTGTAGCTGAATTTGTTATTGCTGCAATCCTAAATGAAATAAGACAATTAGATGAAGGAAGGAAACGAGCACGAGATAAGAACTACAATGTTGTAGGTATATCCGTGTCAGAGATTAAAGGCAAAATCTTTGGTGTATTTGGTTTGGGTAATATAGGAACTAGAACTGCCGAACTTGCTCAAGGTTTTGGGGCAGATGTTAGGTACTGGAGCAGAACCCGAAAGAAAGATTGCGAGGCAAGGGGGATAAAATATGAAGATAAAGACACTCTTTTGGAAAAGGCTGATTTTATTTCAATAAATTTTGCTTATACTCCCGAAACTGCCAATTTTCTAAACAAAAGGGCATTTTCCAGAATAAAACGTGGGGCAATTGTGGTAAATACTATTCCTATGGAAACTGCTGATTTGGAAGCTTTAGAAGATAGACTTCAGCAAGATGATATGATTTTCATTCTAGACCATTCAGATGAAATGAAAGAGGAAGACTTGGATGGGTTGCATAAATACAAAAATTGTAGAATTTATCCACCTATTGCATTTATAAGTAAAGAGGCTCGTATAGAAAAACAAAATCTATTTGTTGAAAATATTGAGAATTTTTTGAAAGGAACACCGACAAATGTTGTGAACTAAATTGCAGTGATGTACTCAAACTTATCTGTGCATCTCAAATCACGTCATGCGAAATTTATCCGAATTCTACAAAAGATCTGCTGTTAATCACTTACATTTTAGATGACATTTATTTAACAGCTTAACAAAAAGAAACATTTAATAACGAATTTCACAGCTTTATTTTATGCGTAAAAAGAGGTTTGTAGCTTTATTTCTAGTAGTATTAATCTTAAGCATGAATTTTTCAGCTGCTGAAGAGCAGGTTAATGATTATAATAGTTTTAGCACATTGGATTTTGATTTTAGCATTAATGGAGGCTTTACTCTGGAAGCAACCAGCGACAGGTCAAAGATTAGTGAAGTTACATCTTATCTTACATTTTTTCCTAGGGAGGATACTCTTCAAGAGATCAAAGATCTAAATTTTAATTCTAAGCCTTTGGGCACTATAAGTAAAAATACTGATGAAGTAGTATTTAACTGGGCGTCTCCAAAGCCTGGTGCTTTTGAAATCTCAGTTGATTCAAAAATTAAGATTCATAATGCTATGATGACTGTTGATAAGAAAATTGACTTTCCCTTGAAGAATGTTGAGACTTTTTACACCCAGCCTACTGAGTTCATTGACATTACTGACGAGATCAGGGCAAAAGCTGATGAGATAGCTAATGGCGAGGATGATCTTTATGTTGTTTCCTTCAAGATTGCTGACTGGATCCAGGAGAATGTTAAATATGATTTGACTACTTTGACTGCAGATGTTGTCCAGAAGTCCAGCTGGGTTCTCAAGAATAGGGAGGGTGTTTGTGATGAATTGACTAACTTGTTTATCTCGATGATGCGCTCTCTTGGTGTTCCTGCAAGGTACGTTTCTGGAATTGCTTACACTAATGTTGGCTACAAGTTCGGCCCTCATGCATGGGCTGAAGTTTACTTTCCTGACAAGGGATGGGTTCCTTTTGATATAACTTACAAGCAGTTCGGCTGGGTCGATCCTAGCCACATAAAGCTGAAAGTCAGTGCAGATTCTGGCGATCCTACAATAAGGTACACTTGGAAGTCTATTGATACAAACATCAAGGGAAAAAGAATTGATATTGATGCTCAGGTGACAAATAAAGGTGATATTATATCGCCTCCTGTTGTTGTAGAAGTGAATACTCTTGCCAATACTGCAGGCCCTGGAAGTTATATCCCTTTTGAGGTTGTGCTGAAAAATCCGAACAATTATTATTTTCCCATGCTCATAACTGTTACGAAGGCTAATTCCTTGACTGAAAAGAATTCTAAGGAAGTTTTGCTTAAGCCTGGTGAGACTAAAAGAGTTTACTGGACTTCTGTAGTTCCGAATAATTTGGAAACAGGATACATCTACAAGTCAACTTTTGAGGTTGAAGACCAGTTCCACTTCAAGTATGCTACAAACATCAGCTATTCAAAAAATGTTAAGACTTTGTCAAAGGAAGAGGCTGAAGCTATAATTAAGGAGGAAATGTCTAAATACTATTCTGATGTTCCTTCAATAAATCTTGTGTGTTCCTCAACAAAGTACAGCTTCGTTTATGAGGCACCGTCTATCATCTGTAAGATAAAAAACAAGTCCTCAAGAAATCTCCAGAATATGAGAATTTGTGTTGAAAAAAACTGCAAGTCTGTTGCTCTTCAGGATAATGAAGAGAAAGAAATAGAACTAAAGCTTGCAACTCTCAAGGAAGGAATCCATGACTTGGAGGTTTCTGCTGTTGCTGACGGCTTTACTGACAAGGATATTGTTTCCATTGAAGTTTTGTCAAACCCTGATCTTGTGATAAGTGACATCTTTTATCCTAATGAAGTTGATTATGATACAGAGGTCCAGTTTGATACTGTGCTTAATGTTAAGGCTCTGGTTAAGGATGTAAGGATATCTGTAAATAATAATGAATTAGTCAAGGTTCAGTCTTTGGAGGGTTCCAAAAAGGCTTCTTTGAAGTTTAATTCTAAAGAGTTGGTAAATAATGAAGCTGTGAATCTTAGGATAGATTTTAAGGATAAAAATGGAAAGGAGTATTCTATAACAAAAGATTATCCTGTAAAAGTCGATAATGTTCCTTTCTTTGTTAAAGTTTTGAAATGGTTCAAGCTTTAAGTAAATTTTATTAACTTTTCTAAAATTAGTTAATGTATGAATAGAAAAATTCCTCCTGGACAGCATTTGACTCATGTTAGCATGTTTATACATAAAGATCCGGCAATGGCAGCTATAGAAGAAGGAAGAGGTTTAGATACTGTAGCGTTCAATGAATTGGAAAGAATTGCTCACCAAGCTTATGAGGGCAGAGAGTCAAAACCTTATAGAGACTATTTGGATACAGAACCTGTATACCAGGCTGCATTTAAAGAGGCGTATACACATCCTGATAATGAAAGGATCGGAAGATTTGATTTATGTGCTAGAGATTTAAAATTAAGAATTCCTAGAATTGCTAAAAATCCTGCTATAAAATTTAATTTAATGCTTAAGATAATGATGGATGAAGCGCTATTAAAACTGAGAACACTAAGAGGTAGGCAGGGGCTGATTATAGATGATGTAGCAGAAGTACTGAGAGCTTATCAAGAAGCAGGAAGATACTATGTTCAAAATGTCCAGAATGATGCTGCAAATGCACAAATATATCAAGCATATGTGCCATTAAAGAGAACTGCTGATCTATTGGGCAGAATACAGAGAGATACAAGAGAACTATTGCCAAAAACAAGATAAAAGTAGTGAGCCCAGAGGGATTCGAACCCTCATCTTTTGGTTACTTCTAAATCATCCAAAGCAAAAATGCTTTTTGTCATCGAAGTTTTTCTATCCGAAGCCAAAAATTCTGTCCATTATACTATAGGCCCAGTTTTCTAGCAATTGTAGTAAATAAAAAACTTTTTATATTATATAAACCAATAATTGGCTATGATAAAAAAAGAATTAGTAATTTTATTCATAATTTTATTGTCTATTCCTACTGTATTTGCATATAAAAAAGAATCTTGTATTATATCAGGCTCAGCTTCAGATTGTCCTGAATGTACGGTTTATAATCTTAAGGACAAGAATCTTGTTTGTGCTTCTGAAGATTCTGGCTTGATATCTAAGCCTTCTTTGACTTTGGAAAGATTCAATGATAATATGGTTAAGATTAATCTGGCTGACGGAGAAGAAACTGCGCAGCTTACCTTAACTACTGTTGATGATAGCGGACTGGAAAAGCCTAAGCTTGATGTTTTTCTTGACGTGAAGAATCTTGAGAAGATTCCTTATTCTGTTGATGCTTCTTTTAATAATTGGAATGTCTATCCTCTTCTTTTAGCCTTGATTGCTGTTTTTGCAGTTATTGTATTAATACTAAAGGACATGTCCTCTCCTAGAAGAAGAAGCTTTCATAGCAGAAGAAAACATAAGAAATCATAGCATTATCCTTGGCTTTGCCTCTCCATATTCACTAAAATTATTTTTCTCTTCGTACCTAAATCTTAGAGGATTAAATCCGTCTCTTTTTTTCATTGTGCATAAGTTTCCATAGTGTCTTAAGTAATGTTCTTCTCTGCTCACTCCAAAACTTGGCTCTGCTATTATTCCAAGCCTAAGCCTGGCAGACGACCTGCCTTGTGTTTCAAATGAGACAAATTCAATACCTTCAATTTTTATTGTTGATGAAGGTGAAGATGATAGTCTTTGTGTTATATCTTGTTCAGAAGTTATGAATCTGCATAGCAGGACCCTATCATCCATATACATGGCAATCACTTTTATTGCAGCTATTATGTCTCTCGGTGTTTGTTGTTTATAGATTAGTATTCTTCTGTCGAGAGACCTTTTCGGATTTATTACTAAAATAATAATCTAAAAAAACGGCTTTGTTTAATAAGTGCTCAAAAATAGCCTCAATTAAATTTTTTTCCCAGTCATAACATTAGAATAACATCAAAGATTTTACTTTTTACACAAAGCCTAAAAAAACAAATAGTTTATAAGTTTAGCGAGCCCGGCAGGATTCGAACCTGCACCCATCGGTTTCAACTTTTAAATCCGTAGCCGATGATTCTATCCGTTAAACTACGAGCCCATTATAATTTTTATTCGCTGTGAATTTATAATGGTTTTCATAAGCTTTTTAAGTTAATGAAAAACTTATTTTTATATGGGAGCGTGGTGAAACCTGGCTATCATTGCTGGCTCCAAATTTATGGAGCGATGAGCTACAGAATACGTAGTGATGAATTAAAAAAATGGTCTGTTGAAGTTTATTTGCTTCAATGAAGAGACCAGCCGTTTAGGGTTCAAATCCCTACGTTCCCATTTTCTTAAATTAAATTTATAATAAAGCTCTAGTAAACAATTCTTACTTCATTATAATATCATAATGTTACCACTCACCGAAAGGTATATATACATGTCTGCTCCACTCTTAACTTCATGAAAAGCAAATTCACAGCTTTGATTTTGATGCTTACTTTGTTGCTGCCTTCTTCAGTTCTTAGTATTCAAAACACTAATAATGATGATGTTAGCCTGGATACTGCTACAGACCAGTTTACTGATGATCAGGACATAACATGCATTCTTAACGGTGTTTCTGGTCCTGCAACTGATGATTACAAGTTTTACTGGCTTGTTAATGGCGTTAGAAAAGATCAGGGACTTGCAGACCAAACCGTATTGCCTGCAAGCTTAAGCAATGTTAATGACCAGGTTGCTTGCATGGTTGTCGACTTTGATTTCAGTGTTCAGGGCATAGAAGTTGTAATTATACAGGCAGCACAGCAAAACCAAGTGCCAGTTGTAACCCTCCAGAATATATATGTTGCAAAAAATGGAGTTCAAGTAATAAACCTAAATAATTTTGTAGCAGATGACACAACACCTGCAGCACAAATAATATGGGTATCAGCAGGAAATATAAATACACAAATAACAATAGACCAGAACAATGTCGCAACAATAATGCCTGGCCGTGACTTTTCAGGAAAAGAGCAGGTGACATTCACTGCAACAGACAGAGAAGGTCTTGCTGGAAGTGATACTTTAAATATAATTGTATATGAAATAGAACAGTTGCTTGCATTCAGGAACGGATTTGTAGAGCAGACAGACAGCTTCTACAGAGGAGAAAGAATATATCTTGGGTTCCAAGTAAATGCAGGGAATGAAGGATTAGAAGGAATAGATCCTGCGAGAATGAGTGTTATACTAGAAGATCCAGGAAATATCTTGCTAAACTTTCAAGAATTCACAGGAAGCATAGATGGATTTTTTGTAATTAATGGAGAAGAATGCAGAAGAAGCCTGACAGACCCATTCTGCGCAAATGACCATCCTGGTGTATATTATTATGTCTCAGATAATGCCTTGTCATTAGATGATTCTGTTTTAGGAGAAAAAGAAATAGAAGTAAGGGTTATAGATTCTGAAATGAATAAGCAAGTAAATGTCTTGAACAATAACCCTCAGGTAGATCTCGGAAATGACTTTTCCATACAGCCGGGAGAAGAATTCAGCTATAATGCACTTTCAGTAGTAGAGGATATAGAAGACAATGATGCACAACTATTATATGCATGGGATTTTGACAATGATGGAGTAATAGACAGCAACCAGGCTGAAGGAATGTTTGTATATGATGCAGAAGGAGTATACACGCTAAGGTTGACTGTAACAGACACTGATGCTGGTCGAGGAACAGACACAATAATTGTGAATGTGGGAAACGAATTCCCTATAGCAAATGCAGGACCAGACAGGACAGCAGCTGTAAATGAACAATTACAATTTGATGGATCTTTGAGCAGTGATCCTGACGGGAGAATAGTAGAATATGACTGGAGCTTTGGAGATGGAACAGGATCAAGAGATATAAGCCCGGCACATTCATATTCACAAGAAGGACAATATAGAGTATTATTAACTGTAACAGACAACAACAGGGCATTCAGTTTTGATGAAGCAATAATTACTGTAAGTTCAGATGTCGCTCCTAATCAGCATCCTATTGCTAATGCAGGTGAGGACAAGAAGACTGGAGTGTTGATGAGTATAAATTTTGATGGATCTTTGAGCAGTGATCCTGACGGGAGAATAGTAGAATATGACTGGAGCTTTGGAGATGGATTTTCAGCTTCTGGTCCTCAAGTTTCACATAGTTATAATAGGGAAGGAACATTCACAGTTACTCTTACTGTTACAGATAATGACGGATCTCAAGACACTGATACTTTATTTGTAGTAGTTGACAGTTCTGAGAATAGGGGTGGAGATAGAGACAAGAGATCTGATGTTTTTTCAGGTCATAAAGAGATTCATGATATTAATTTAGGAAATATTAGGGATCTTAGCGGCAAGTCTGTTTTCAAGCAAGGTGAAGTTGCAAGATTATTAATTAGATTAAATAACCAAGGTGATTTCGACGAGAGGGGAATGCAGCTTAAAGTTTATGCACCTGGTTTAGGAATTTATAATTTTGTGAATAATATTAATCTTGATGTAAGCCAGGTTAAGGTTGTTCAGGCTGATTTGGTAATTCCTGCTAGTGCAAAGAAAGGTGCTCATCTTGCTAAGTTGACTCTTAAGAATGCAAAAGGAAATCATAAGGAGGCTTATTGGCAGTTTATAGTGGTTTAATTGCAACTACCAAAAAGTTTATAAATAAGTGTCTACTACACAATGATAACATTTTCAAATAATATTTATGGGAGGAAAAAAATGAAAAGTTTAAGATTGTTCGCATCTGCATTTTTGGCAGTTCTAATGCTAGTGTCTAGCGTAGCAGCAGCACATGATCCTAGAGGTCAGTTGTTCGGCCATTTCGGTGATGTGTTTGGCAATGCACAAGCTAATGTTCCAGATTTTTTTATAGAAAAAGTTGAAGTTGACGGCACTCCAGCAAGCACTTCTGGTGCTATTTTTGTTGAGAGAGGATCAACTGTTTATGTTGATGTTTGGTTAAGAGGAAATAATGTATTCAGAAATTGCAGGGATAATAATGCAAGATCATGCTATGATGTTAAGGTTAAGGCATTCATAGGTGGTTATGAATATGGTGATGTTGAAGATTCTACAAGCTCTTTTGAGGTAGAACCTGGTGTTAGATATCATAAAACACTAAGATTGGTTATACCAGAAGATATAGATGCTTCAGATGATTATACTTTAAGAGTTGAGGCTTTTGATGATGATCAAAGCACAGATGACAGCTCATCTACTAGAATAGCTTACAAGCTAAGATTGCAGGAAGCTAGGCATAGTGTGAGTGTATTTGATGTATTGTTCAATCCTTCAGCTAGTGTTCAGGCAGGCCAGCCTTTGTTCGCAACTGTCAGGGTTGAGAACCTTGGTGACAATATTGAAGACAGTGTAAGAGTTAGTGTCAGCATTCCGGCTCTTGGTGTTCAAGTTCAAGAATATGTTGATGAGCTTGAAACAAACCAGAACGAGAGGGAAGATGACATTAATGATGCAGCAACTACTAATGATCTTGTCTTGATGATACCTGAAAGCGCTAAAGAAGGCGACTATGATGTTGTTGTAAGACTTGACTACAACAGGTTCCACAGCTTTGAAGAGCAGAAGTACAGCCTTCATGTTGTAGCTTTGCCTCAAGTTGCTGTTGGTACTGCACAGGTTAATGTTGATACTCTTGGACATAAGGTTAGTGCTGGACAGGGAGCTGTTTACAAGTTCACTGTTGCTAATCTAGCAAGCCAAGCTCAGTCATACACTGTAGAGGTTGTTGGAGCTAGCGATTGGGCAACTACTAGGGTTGACCCTATGGTTCTGAACGTTCAGCCAAACTCTGTTGGCGAAGTTAATATATATGTATCACCTAAAGAAGGTGTTACAGGTGGAAAGAACTTTGCTGTAAGGGTCAAGAGCGGAAACAGCCTTGTAGCAGAAAAGAATTTAAGTCTTGAGGTTACTCCAGCTTTAAAAGGCAGCGACAGCGTCAAGAAAGTATTGACAATAGTATTCATAGTATTGTTGTTGGTTCTTGTATTGCTTGTGGTTGTCTTGCTTATCAAGAAGCTTACAGAAGACAAGGAAGAAGGAGTAGAGGGAAAGACCTATTACTAAAAAAAGATGAAAGGTGATATGATTGAAGAAGGATTTTAACAACATTTTTTCATTATTTTTTATATTTCTTTTAGTTGTTTCTACAGTTAATGCTTTTGAAATTTTTCAGGAAAGCTCTAGCTCTCCATTATGTCCGAGGGATACTGGTCTTTTTGTTGATGTAATTAAGAACTCAGGCGTTTCTAGTGAGGATTATAATATAAACTTAAGAGGCTCTGCTTCTGGATGGGCAACTACCGTTCCTAAAAGTTTTGTTTTAGCTCCTGGAGATTCTAAAAAAGTTTATACTTATGTTACACCTTCGCAGAATGCTAATTCTGGCAGTTATATCTTGGAAGAGGTTATAAGTTCTAGCAGCGGAACCAAGATAGCAGCTCATACTATTATAGTTAAGGATTGCTTTAGAGTAGGGCTTACTGCTCCGTTTGCTGGGCAGGAATCATGTCCCGATGATAATCCAAAATATGAATTTACTCTTGTTAATAATGGCGAGTTTAGGGAAACTTTCACTCTTAGTGTTGAAGGCCAGCTGAAGGATGCTGTGACTTTAAGCGATAAGATTATTATACTAGATAAAGGCGATAGCAAAAAGATTATTGCATTCTTGAAAGCTCCAGCCAAAGATGCTGAATATGGCTTTACTGTTATAGCAGTTGGAAGTTCAGGCAGTACAAGAAATTCTATTCCTTTTCTTTTGAAGGTAAATCCCTGTTATGACTTTAAATTTGCAGTTCTGGGAGATACTTCTCATAGTATATGTGAAAGAAGCTATGTTGTTGTTCCATTAAGGCTTGAAAACAAAGGCACTACTATTAATGCTTATAAGATAAATCTAGACGGCCCTGTTTGGGCCCGTGTAGAAAGAAATGAGTTTACTTTGCTTGCTGGTGAGTCAAAAAATTTTAACTTGGTTTTTGCTCCAGCTTTTGGTGTTGAAGGAAAGTTTAACGCAAAGCTGGACGTTGTTCCAGATAGGGGATATTCCAAGTTCTCTACAATTTTTGATGTTGCTGTTAGAAAATGCCACGGTGTTGGTGTTGATATTCTTGATAATAAAGGACAAGCTTGTCAGGGTGTTTCTTCTGAGTTCAAGAGTTTGATAAAGAATTCTGGAGAAGTTAGAAAATCTTATGCCTTGAGTTTGGATGCTCCTGCATGGACAAGTATAAAGGAGGGTATTATTACTTTAGAAAGCAAAGATGTAAAGACTTTTGATATTAAAGCCCTTCCTACTTCTGATGTAAAGCCTGGTGTTTATGATGTCAAGCTTGATGTTAAATCCACAGATGATAGTGGGATTGCAGCTAGCGACAGTATCAAAGTTGAAGTTGTCGCAGTTGATGATTGTTACAAGCCGAAACTTAGGCCTCTTTATGATAATGTTGTTGTCTATCATGATTCTAGTGTTGCCTTACCTGTAAATATAGAAAATGCAGGTGTTAGAAAGGCAACATATAATCTTTTCTTAAGCGGAAGTTCCTCTGTTTTTAGCAGGCTTAATCCTGACGAGATTAGCGTTGAGCCTGGAAAGACAGAAACTGCTTATTTGTACATTGCTCCTAAGACAAATGTTAAGCTGGGCAAGTATGATGCCAGGATAAGATTAAGTTTAAAAAATGGCCCCGCTCTTGATTCTAAGGATATTGAGATTGAAATTACAGATGTTAGGAGCAGGGCAACAAAGATTAATTTGGGAACTTCAGGCGAAGATGTTAATGCAAGTTCTTTTAGTGTACAAGAGTCTGGATCATTTTTTTCTGGGTTGAGGAATTGGCTCGGCAGAGACCAAGTTGAAGAACCTGCTAAGGAAGTTGCTGACACTGGTGCTGAAAGATTTGTCAATCAATATAGGTATCATATTTTGGGAGCTATAATATTGCTTGTGCTTGTTATATTATTTTTCAGCTTTGGAATGCACAGCAGGGTTGTTGAGTTTTTTGAGGAAGAAGTTGAAGATTCCAAGCCTGTAAATAAAAGAAAGCAAGTTAGAAAAAATAAAGTTAAAACCAGGAAAAAGATCATTGCAAACGAGCAGCAGGCTGAGCAGGAAGAAATTAAGGAAAAAGTAAATGAGCAATAGTTTTATATATTTCTAAGATAATAATTTTTATATGGATCTTAAAACTTTGCTTAAGATTAATATTGCATTGTTTTCTGTAGTATTTCTGGTTCACTTGTACAGAATTATATTCTACTTTCCTGTAAGTATAGGAAGCTGGGAAGTCCCGGTTTGGTTTAATGTTTTATTCTTGTTGATTTCTCTTGTGCTGATACTCTTGAATTATAAGCAGATGAAATAAGGTATTAAACTTTCAGGCTCACAACTTTAGATATTCCGTCCTGCATGCTAACACCATAAACATATTCTGCTTCGTTTATTATGTGGTCGTTGTGGCTTATCACTAGATATTGTGCTTTATTGGAATATTTTTGTATAAGCTTTGACAGTAGTTCTGAGTTTTTCTTGTCAAGCGCTGCATCAACTTCATCTAATAAATAAAATGGTGATGGCTCATGTTCTTGTATTGCAAATATGAAAGATAATGCACATAATGTTTTTTCTCCTCCTGATAGGCTTTTCAAGTCTAGGTATCTGTTTCCTACAAGCTTTACTTGTATGTCTACTCCTCCTTCGAATGGGTTTTCCTCGTTTTCTAGTGTTACATATACTTCTCCTTTGGTTGTCAGGCTGTTAAAAATTTCTTTAAAGTTCCTTACTATTTCTTTGTATGTTTTCATGAATATGTCTTTTTTCTTGCCTTCAACTTCTGCCATGACATTTAAAACATCATCTTTTTCTGATCTTAGTTTTGATACCTTTTCCACAATTGCCTGGTATTCTTTGTCTATGTTTTCATATACTTCCAGCGCTCTTAGATTCACATTTCCTATTGAGCCTAGTAATTTTTCGTTCTCATGTATTTTCATTTTGAGGTCTTCAAAAGTCATTCCCCTCTTTATTTTTGCTTCCTTGTAGTTTTCAAAGTCCTTGTTGAGCGCTTCAAGTTCTGCAATCACCTTTGCCCTGTCTATTGAAATGTTATTAAGCCTTTGTTCAAATCCTTTTGTTTTTTCTTCCTCTCTTGCAAGGTTTGTTTCAAAGTTCTGTATTTTCTCTCCGTATTTGTTTCTTTTTGTAACAAGGTCCTTGAAGTTTGCATAAAATTTTTTCTCCTCTGCTTCCTTGCTTTTCAGATCTGCTTCCTTTCTCTTTATTATTTCCTTTACTGTGTTGAGTTCTTTGAAGAATTCTTCGTTTTCCTTTTCCTGCTGTTTTATTATCTTTTCAGTTTTTTCCTTTTCTGGCATGAGCATTGACATTACCTGAGTTTCCGCATTTTTTATATTGCCTCTAAATTCAAGCACGCTTTCCTTGATTTTTAGTTTTTGCTGTTCTAGTGTTTCAAGATTTCTTATGACTTCTGGATCTTTCAGTTTTTCTCTTAGTTTGCTTTTCTTTTCTTTCAGTTTTTCTAGGTAATTATTCAGATTCTTTATATTCTTATCAAAGTTCTCTATGTCCATGTCAGCAGACTTTAATGCCTCTGCCAGTTCCTTTTTCTCTTCTGCTAAGGAATTCACGTCTAGTCCTTCTATGTTCATTGATTTTTCTATTTTTATTATGTTTCCTTCTAGTTCAGCTTTTCTCTCTCTCAGGCTTGTTATCATTACTTCATTGTCTGTTTTCTTTGTTTCAACATGGCTGATTAGTGTCTTGAGTTTTTTTATTTCTTCTTCAAGTCTTTCTATGTTTGTGTCTATTTCTTTTTCTTTGAATCCTAGTCCTGTCCTATGTATCCTGTATCCTCCGACCATTGCCCCAGAAGGTTCTAGTAAGTCTCCTTCAAGCGTTACCATTCTGGCTTTTCCTATTCCTATTCTTCTTCCGGTTTCTATGTCATCTATAATTAAAGTGGAACCCAGCACATACGAGAAGATTTCTTTGTATTTGTGGTCATGGTTTACAAGTTCTACTGCTAGGCCGTGAACTCCTTTTGTTTTTAGCAGTTCTTTTACTCCATGCTCAATTATTCTTGATTTTATTTTGTTTAGCGGCAGGAATGTTGCTACTCCCAGCTTGTTTGTTTTTAGGTGCTCTATGCATTTTTGTGCTGTTATGTCGCTTTCTACAACTATGCTGTTCAACCTTTGTCCTGCTGCAACTTCTAGTGCTGCAGAGTATTTTCCGTCTACATTTCCTAAGCTTGATACAAGGCCGTGTATTCCTTTCATGCTGTTCTTCAATTCTAGTATTTTTCTTACTGCTAAATCTGACATTGTTCTTTCTTGTATTCCAAGCTGTCTTGTTGTAAGCTTTGCCAGCTCTTCGTTGTTCTGCAGTAATTCGTATCTTGCTTTGCTTAACTGTGCCGCAAAGCTAGAATCCTCGTTTAAATTTCTAGCTAGTTTCTCAGCTGCTTCTCTGAACTCTTTTTTGTAGTTCTTCAAATTCTCCATATCTTTTCCAGATCCTTTCATGCTGCTTATTTTTTCTTCTAGAATGCTTAGCTTGAAAGCTACTTGGTCTTTAGTTCTTAGTAGTTCTTGTTTTTGTGCTATTATTTTATTTATTTCTTCTTGTTTGTTTTCTGTTTCTAATTCAAGCTTCTCGAGTGTATTGTCCTCACCTTCAACGCCTGCTTTTGCTTTTAATGAAAATATTTTTTTTTCTATTTCCTTTTCCTTGCTTGACAAGTTGCTTATTCCTGCTTCGTGCTGCTTGCTCTTCAGGTTTAGTTCTTTTATTTTTTCTTGTATTTCATTTATATTTGTAAGAAGCTGCTCTTTTCTTGTCTTTATTTTTGTAATTTCATTTGTGCATACTTCTGCTCTTGAGTCTGCCTTTACTATTTCTGTCTTCAGTTCCTCTATTTCTTTTCTTATAACCAGCTGGTCTTTTTCTCCTTTTACTTCTATTTCTTCATTTATTCTTTTTATTTCTTCTTTGAAATTATTAATTTGATTTTTGTATTCTGCTACCTGCAGGTTTATCTTTGATATCTTTTCTTCTGCTTCTTTTTTTCTTGACTCTACATCTTCTAGTTCCTCGTTTTTTTCTTTTATTTGTAAATGCAGGTAAGTTGCCTTGTCATCCTTTATTGTTTCCTGTATTTCCTTGAATTTTATTGCCTGGTCTCTTTCTTTTTTCAGTTCTCTTAGGTTTGCCTCTCTTTCTGTGAGTATTATTTCTGCTTCGTTTAGCTTCGAATCAACTTTTTCTAGCTCTTGCAGGCATTTTGTTTTTTTGTCCTCATATACAGATATTCCTGATATTTCTTCTATTACCTGTCTTCTTTCAATTGGCTTCATTTCCATGAAGTGGATTATGTCTCCTTGCAGTATTATGTTGTGCCCGTCAGGATCTATTTTTGCTGCATTCAATAAATCTAGAACTTGCTGCCTTGTTCTCACCTCATTGTTTATTATATATTCGCTTGTTCCGTTCTGTTTCACTATTCTTGTTACGCTGACTTCCTTTCCTTGTATTGGGAATTTTCCTGTTGAGTTGTCAAATTCTATTGTTACTTCTGCTTCTTTTGCCGGGCTGTGCTTTTTTCCTCCATTGTATATCAAATGGGAGCTTTTTTCAGCCCTCATTTCTCTTGCTGAGGACTTTCCGAGAACAAAGCATAATGCATCTACAACATTGCTATTATGAGCAAAAATACCATCGGCTATAAAATTATGATTCTCAGGTACAGTTAAATCATAGACATAAGCTTCTTTCTCTGTTTTTTCTATTTTCAAAACTTGATCCCAAAATAAATCAGAACTAGCCAAGTTATATAACACTTGCAGGTTATCTTTTATAAGGTTTAACCTAACTGTTAATGCATTCCTAATAAATGCGAAAAACTCTTTAAGATTTTCTTTTCTTGCTTGGAATTTATTTGATCTCCAAAAATTATTTATTGTATCTTTATTTAATCCTATTTGGACTGATGCCATTCTTCCAGATATGTTTAATATTTCTAATCCTTGTATTAATTGATTTTGATCCATTCTTAGATAATTCTCGTAATACTCATAATACACCTCTAATTTTTCTTTAAACAATACTAAAAGTTCATTTATTCCGTCTCTCGATGGTGCGCACCTATTCTCATAGTATGAAACTAGTCTTGGATATTCCTTTTTCAAATTTTTTACTTTCAATCCTAACAACTTAACCAATTTTCTAACATAATAATTTGTTTCTTGCGGTAATATATCTACATTAGGATTAGAGTTTTTAATTTTTTCTACAATTTTTTGTAATCTTGTTTTTTTATGATTGCATTTTAATGGTATATTTATATAGAATCTCTTTAGATTTTCATAACCATAAATATTCAAATAATAATACCATCTTTTTATTTTTGCTTCAGTATTTGTTGCACATTTTAGTTTTTTGGAGACGTGCGATAAAATATCAAATCTTAACAACAATCTTTGTACTTGATATATAAATTCTTTATTTTTGGACGATAATTCTATATATGACACATCTTCAGGTACATAACCATCAGTATCGTAAATTCCTGCTAACAACTGGCCTATAACTTCATTGGAAGTTCCTAATAATAAGTCAGGTATCTTTTTCACTTCTCCGGTTATAGATCCTTTATAATCCTTATAAAACAAATTTCTTAATTCCGAGATTATATTTTTGTTCCAAGTTGTTATTGTCTTTGCATTTGTACCCTTCTTTTTGTATTCTTTTATATTCACATTTTCATATAATTTATTTAGTATTCTTTTAAAATCATCTATTATTTCAATATCTTCATTTGTTAAATCTATTCTATCTACTCCCAAATAGCCATCTCCTATTAAATAACCTATAAGTTTTGCTTTTTCTTTATCAAAAATTATATTCGCTTCTGTTTTAATTTCTCTTGGTGTAGCTATAAAGTCATTAGATTTTAAATCTTTTATCAGTATACTCTTTAAAATTCCTTCCTTAAATATCATTATTGGATGACATCCGGTAGCTGTAATTTCCTTTCCACTTCTAGTTTTTATTTTAAATAATTCTTCACCTTCTCTTTTAATAAACTTAGAAACTAATTTTTTTCCTGATTTCATTGTTAAAGGATTTACTGAAATTACATATGTACCACTCTCCTCGCAATAAATTCCGTCTTTTAATTTTTTAATTTCTTTGGCATTCTTTAATTTCTCTTCAACCAGTTTTCCTATTTTAATTTCTTCTCCATTAGATAAAGTTATGATACTATTATATGATAAACTCTTGCCAGCGCCATTTGGGCCTATTATAATATTAAAACCTTTCCCAAATATTAGGTCTGTCTTGTTTGCAAACGATTTAAATCCCTTACTAGAAAGCCTCTTTATTAATGTCATTTTTTAATTGTTCTTAACAATATAGGATATTTAAAGGTTTTTATTTTTTTGGCTGAATTTTAGGCTTCTAAACGCTTATTTTAATAGTTTATAGTAATATCTTAGAAATGTTACTATTTTTAAGTGAGCACAGCCGAAAGCTTTATATATTAGTTATCCCTATATATTTCTATCACCTCTTTTTCCCAGGGAGAAGATTCTTCGGAATTTTCTTCTTGGGTTTTAATCATAATTTGCTAAATATTACTTCTTAGAAGTCCATTCAGCATAATGGCACTTCCCGCAGTAAACCCTGTCCTTATGCACTGCTAAGAACATTCCAGGTCCGCATTTAGGGCAAGTTTTTCCTCTTTCAATTTTATTTCCAGAAATTTTATATTTCTTCCAACGTTCTGATGGTTTTCTATTTTTTACTTTTTTCTTTGCCATAGTTCAATTACTTTGATGCTGCCTTCTTTTTAGGCTCGCTTTTCTTTCCTTTTGGAGGTTCTAAAAATTTTAGATTATTGCTGTCTTCATATATGTGTGCTATTATCTTGGATTTGTTCATTCCAAATTTTGTAAATATGTGCCTTATTGCTATATTTTCCTGAAGCACATTGTATTGTTTGCATAAATCTTCTTTCAGCGATTGTCTTGATGGTGTTGCGCTTCCGACATGCTCAATTTCTAGTGTAAGCCTTTTTCTTTTAAGTAATGGCGATTCAGTTTCCTTTAAAACTTTAAGGTTCATCTTGTCTTTATTGCATATTCTCCTTTGACATTTATTCCAAGAACTTTTCCTATCTCAGATTTTTCAGCATCCAGCACAACTATTCTTCCTTTCCAACTTGTTGTAAATTCAGATCCTTTGCATAATGGGCATTCATTGCCTTTTACAAATATCTTGCATTTCTTGCATGCCTTCTTCTTTACCACACTAAAAACCTCCACTAGTTTTTGTACACAAAAGTAATATTTTCATTGTTTATTTTTCTCCCTTGCCCTTCTTCGACGCTGCTTTTTTCTGTTCTTCTTCAATCCACTTCAAGCTGCCTAAAGCAGGCTGCCTCATTGTCAGTCCTATCTTTGGGTTTGCTATGTCTTTGTAACTTACAGCAATTATTCTTGCCCTGCATTTGTCTCCTACTTTTAACACTTTTTTAGATTCTTTTCCTGTTAATGTTTTCTGCTTGCTGAATCCTATAAAATCATCCATTGTTTGCGATACATGTATCATGCCGTCAACAGGGCCTATATTTATGAAAGCTCCAAAGTTTGTTATGTCTGTTATTTTTCCCAAGACTAATTCCTGTATCTCTGGAATGTAAGTTAAGAACTTGAATTCTGTCTCGTAAAATGCAGCTCCGTCGCCTGGAATTATTATTCCTTCCCCAATATTAAGCACTTCTGTTACGCATATTATAAAGCCTACATCATTGCTGATATGACCTTCAAATTGTTCATTCAGCCTTGTAAGCACTGCTTCTTCTGTTTCCTGTTCTAGCAGCGTTGGTGGCACTCTTACATGGCTTTTTGCTTTTATTTCATAGAACATTTAAATGAGCACTAGTGTAAAGTTTTTAAAGATTTTGGTTATCCTTAATTTTATGAAAAACAGAATTATAAGAGAAGAAAACAAGCTAAATATCCTCATAGAAAAAGAATTAGATCTGAGCAATGTTTTTGGAACTCTTAAAACTAAAACTTATGGGCAAAAATTTAAGAACATATGAAAAAAGAGCGCTGAATAATGACGACATTATTTTTAGATACCTATGCAATATTTGAATTTGTAAAAGGCAATTAATTTATTAGCAAATAATAAAAAACTTATTTCAATTCCAGATATTTTTCTTGTCTTATCACAATGCAAGAATCTTTTAGTCTTTTTTTCAGTTCTCTGTCTTGTGTCCCTATTATGCATCCCTTTTCTGAATATTCAACTAAAGCATCATCAACATTTCCTTCAGATGGAATTACATTAAATTTTGTAAGATATTTTTTTATCAGATTCAATTCTTTTGGTTTTACTTTTTCTAGTTCTTCTATAGTTCCGCTAAGCACATTTAAGCTGTATGAAAAGGAGCATATTCTTTCTATTTCAGAAAATAAGTCAATTTGATATTTTGCAATGTAGATCAAAAAATTAGTGTCAAAAACAATGTTTTTCATGTTTAATTAAAGAAATATCAAAGAATAAAAAACTTGTCTTTATAAATAATTGTAAAATAGCTTTATACAAGCTATAAACACATTTAAATGCATTTTAGACTTAGAAAGGTATATATAGCAAAAAAACTTCTCATTAATATAAGAAAATTGAGGATATGAGGCTTAAAAAGGCATTTTATGAGGGTTTAGAAAATTATGACTAATGAACAAACAAATAATAAAAAGTATACTGCTGAGAATATACAAGTCCTGAAGGGTTTAGAAGCTTGCAGATTAAGACCTTCGATGTATGTTGGAAGCACAGACTCTAGAGGGTTGCATCATTTAGTCAAAGAACTTCTTGATAATTCAGTAGATGAATTTTTGGCTGGGTTCTGTAATAAAATAAAAATAATAATCCACAAAGACAACTCAGTAACTGTAGAAGACAATGGTAGAGGAATACCAACAGACATTCATCCTACTGAAGGAAAAAGCGGAGTTGAAGTTGCCTTAACTGTTCTTCATGCTGGAGGAAAATTTGACAAGAATGTATACAAAGTATCTGGAGGACTGCATGGTGTAGGTGTGTCAGTTGTAAACGCATTGAGCAAATTATTGATAGTTGAAGTAAAACAGAATGAAAAATTATATTTTCAGCAATATTCATATGGTAAGCCTGCTAATGACTTAATAGTTATGGGAGATGCAAGTGATACTGGAACTAAAATAACTTTCTTGCCTGATGAAAAAATATTCTCTGAAATAATATTTGATTTTAGCTTGCTATCTAACAGAGCAAGAGAAATAGCATTGCTAAACCCAGGATTAGACGTCTCTATTGAAGACGAGAGAGAAGAACCTCATAATGCAAAGAATTTCTTCTATAAAGAAGGTATTAAGGAATTTGTAGCTTACTTAAATGAAGGAAAGCAAGTGCTGAATAAAGAAATAATTTACATGAACAAGCAAAGTGATAACATAATTGTGGAGATAGCTATGCAGTGGAGTGACTCTTATAATGAAAGCGTTCACAGTTTTGTAAACAATATTAACACTCACGAAGGAGGAACTCATTTGACAGGTTTCTCAACTGCCCTGACAAGAGTTATTAATAATTACATTAAGAAAAAAAAGATTTCTGACTTGAACTTGTCTGGAGATGATGTGAGGGAAGGCTTGACTGCAATTTTGTCCTTGAAAGTTCCTAACCCGCAGTTTGAAGGCCAGACAAAAACAAAACTAGGAAATTCAGAAGTCAAAGGAATAGTAGACAGCTTAGTTTTTGATTATTTAACAAATTACTTCGAAGAAAATCCTTCTGCTGCGAAAATTGTAATAGATAAATGTGTAAACGCATTCCAAGCAAGGGAAGCTGCAAGAAAAGCTAGAGAGTTAACAAGGCGTAAAGGCGCGTTATCAGGAAGCGGATTGCCTGGAAAACTTGCTGATTGTCAAGAAAGAGATCCTGCTAAATGCGAATTGTTTTTGGTGGAAGGAGATAGTGCTGCTGGTACAGGAATTTCTGCAAGAGATAGAAAGTTTCAAGCTATACTTCCATTGAGAGGAAAGATATTAAACGTTGAAAAAGCAAGACTTGATAAAATGTTCAAGAGTCAAGAGATATTAAATATTATAACAGCATTAGGAACTGGAATAGGAGATGAGTTTGATATTAAAAAATTAAGATATCATAAAATAATCATTCTTACTGATGCAGATAGTGTTGCTGGAGACACTCCATTACTTTTAAAAAATAAAGAAGGTAACTTAGAATTTAATTATATGGGCAATTTTGTAGATAATTGTATAAAACCTGAAGACTTTGAAATTAGTTCTTTTTCCATAAATCCTGGAGAACATAAGTTAAAGAAAATTGCAAATTTAGTTAAACATCCATTAAGAACCACATTATATAAAGTTAAAACTTATTTAGGATATAATATTACAGTTACTCCTTACCACAGCTTATTTACTTATTCAGCTGGAAAGATTGATGTAAAATCCGGAAAAGATATTAGTGAAGAGGATTATATATTAATCCCTAAAAAATTACCGAGAACAGATAAAGATATTACTATTGATTTAACTAATTACGTTGATAAAAATAGAGTTTATGCGCGCGTTAATAGGAATAAATTAGATTCAATCCCTGAAGAATCTTATATTGAATTAGACATTAAACAATGGAACAAATTAAAGTTTATGAGAATGAAAAATGGAATATCTAGAAAAAAAGTTGGTAATTTATTAGGAATTTATCATACCATACTAGAACAATGGGAATTAAAGATAGATAACGTAATGCCTCAATATAAACTGTTTAAAAAGTATCTAAAAATATTAGATTACAATGAAAAAAATTTAACATTTAAAGTCCATATTCCACTAATTTTATGTAAAGAGAATTTGGAGTACGAACTTTTTTATTTAGACAATTCCAGAACACCATTAAAATTAAAAGTTAATTTAAATAAAGATTTATGTTATTTGCTCGGCTGGTATCTTGGTGATGGAAACTCTTCAAAAGGAAAGAAAAATCCATACAGGTACAGTCTATCTTTAGGTGAAGATAAAAAGTATTACCTCAATAAATTAGTAAAATGTATTAAAAATTCATTAGGCGTAAACGTCATATTAGATAAAAATAAAGATAATTGTCTTGTTATTCATATTAATTCTTACACTTTTGATAAGTTGCTAGAATATTTTAATCTCAATGGTAAACAAGTTTACAACAAATTTATCCCAAATGATATATTTAATTTAAAAAAAGAACTGCAAATTGCATTTTTGCGTGGTTTATTACAAAGTGACGGTTCTGTATTTGTCGGCAAATCTAATGGTATTGGAAATAAAGGTGTTATTGTTCATGGCACAAACTCGAAAAAATTAATGGAAGGAACTGTATTTTTATATAGGCAGTTAGGATTGCTTCCTTCAGTAACGAAAAGAAGATCTAAGGATCATATATATAACGGAGTTTTGATTAAATCAAATTATGATGGGTATATTATTACTATAGGTTCTATAAAACAGTTAAAAAAAGCTCGCCAAATATGGAAGGATCATAAGAATGTTTATAAATTGAATAATTTTATTAAAAATGCTTCTAAGAGTGAAGACAGGAGACATGTAATTGAGATTAATGATGATTTCCAAGCTGTAAAAGTTTTAAATTCTGAAAAAATTAAAAGCAACGATAAATTTGTTTATGATATCTCAGTAGATTTAAATAGAAGCTTTGTAGGCGGTTTAGGAGGATTGACATTGCACAACTCAGATGGAAATCATATATCATGTTTATTGCTCACCTTCTTTTACAGGCACACTAAACAACTTATCGAAAATGGAAACATGTTTGTTGCACAGCCTCCATTATTTAAAGTTTTAAAAGGAAAACAATCTTATTATGCAAGAGATGAGAATGTTTTATCTGAATTATCAAAACAACTAGGAGAGAATGTTGTAATTTTAAGATTTAAAGGATTAGGAGAAATGGACAGTGATGAACTCAGAGAAACAGTAATGAATCCTGAAACTAGAATACTGAAAAAAGTCACAATAGAAGATGCAGTAGAGGCAGAGAGAATGTTTTCCATGCTTATGGGAGATGAAGTGGAACCTAGAAAAGAGTTTATAATGACTAATGCAAAGTTCGTGAAGAATTTGGACGTATAAAAATGAAAGGAGATAAATATAAATCTAAATTAATAGAAATTATTGATGATACAGTGATAGCAATTGGGAAAAATGATTATGAAAAGGCTAAATATAATCTTGATAGTTTAAGTGTAGAGTTTAACTCAATGTCTCCTGATGCTTTTATGGGCAGTAAATCAATATTCGCAATTATATTATATGCTAGCTATTGTGCTTTAAAAATCCAATTTGATAAAAGTTGTGAAGAGAAATATTTATTGGGGTTGTCGTAAATGGCAGTTGAAGAAAATCAAAAGATAAAACTAATAGTAGTAGAACAGCAGCTGAGAGAGGCTTATCTAGATTATAGCATGTCTGTAATAGTGGGAAGAGCATTGCCTGATGTAAGAGATGGACTTAAGCCTGTGCATAGAAGAATTTTATTTGCGATGCATGATATGGGCTTGTCTCATAACAAATCTTTTGTGAAATGTGCAAGAATAGTTGGAGAATGTTTTAAATATCATCCTCATGGAGATGCTGCTGTATATGATTCATTAGTTAGAATGGCTCAGGATTTTAGTTTAAGATATCCACTGGTTTCTGGCCACGGCAATTTTGGTAGCCAAGATAGTTTTGGCGAGCCAGCAGCCATGAGATATACAGAAGCAAAGTTAAGCAAAATAGCGCAAGAATTACTAGAGGATCTAGAAAAAGAAACTGTACAATTTGCTCCAAATTTCGACGGAAGCATGCAGGAACCTTTAGTTCTTCCCTCAAAGATACCAAACTTATTATTGAACGGTTCAAGCGGTATTGCTGTAGGTATGACTACTAACATTCCACCTCATAATATTAATGAAATTTGTGATGCAACAATTCTACTTTTAGAAAATGAAGAAGGTGAATTTAACAAAATACTAGAATGCATAAAAGGACCTGACTTTCCAACAGGAGCACAGATCATAGGGACAGAAGGCATCAGACAGGCGTACAAAACAGGAAAGGGAAGAATAATTGTAAGAGCAAAAGCCAACATAGAAAAAGATGTAATAATAATTAATGAAATACCTTACCAAATAAACAAGTCAGCCTTGATAGAGCAGATAGCAGATTTGGTAAAGGAAAAGACTATTGAAGGAATTTCAGACATTAGAGATGAAAGCGACAGGGAAGGAATGAGTATAGTTATTGAATTAAAAAAAGCAGCAAATCCTGAATTAATACTCAACCAATTATACAAGCACTCACAGCTACAAACTACATTTGGAATAATTAATCTGGCACTAGTCAATAATGAGCCTAAAGTATTGAGCTTGAAAGAACTAATTTTAGAGTTCATAAAGCACAGGAAAAATGTAATTGTAAAAAGAACAAAATATGACTTAAGAAAGGCAGAAGAACGTGACCACATACTGCAGGGACTATTAACGGCATTAAGACAGATCGATGATGTTATAGCATTGATAAGAGCAAGCAATGATGTTGATGAAGCAAAAACAGGATTAATATCAAATTTTATTCTAACAGAAATTCAAGCAAGTGCAATACTAGAAATGAAATTATCTAGATTAGCAGCACTGGAACAGCAGAAAATACTAGACGAACACAATGAATTATTGAAGTTTATACAAGAAATGAAAGACATTTTAGCATCAGAAAAAAGAGTAAAAGCAATAATCAAAGATGAATTAATCTATTTAAAGAATGTTTATGGCGACAAAAGAAAAACTGAAATTATCCAAGGTGAAGAAGAAGTTATAGATAATGAAGACTTGATAGAAGAAGAGCAAGTAGTAATAACAGCAACGCATTCTGGCTACGTAAAGCGACAATCGCTAGACGTCTACCGCGCCCAGCGTAGGGGTGGAAAAGGAATAATTGGAACTGAAATTAAAGACGAAAATGATTTTGTGGAACACTTATTTATTGCCAGCACTCATAGCTATATTTTAATATTTACGGATCAGGGAATGGTTCATTGGTTGAAATCTTATCAGATCCCAGAATCAGGAAGGTACGCAAAAGGAACAGCAATAGTCAACTTGATAAAACTCGGAACTAATGAGAAGATTGCAGCAATGATTTCTGTAGATAGTTTCGAAGAAAGCAAATTCTTGTTGATGGCAACTAAAAATGGAGTAATTAAAAAAACCCAGCTGTCAGAATATGGAAATCCAAGACAAGGAGGAATCATTGCAATAAATCTAAGAGAAAATGATAAATTAATTGGTGTAGACATTACTGACGGAACAGGACAAATAATACTAGCTACAAAAGATGGAAGGGCTGTAAGATTTAAAGAAATTGATTTGAACATAGTTGGAAGAAACAGCATTGGTGTTAGGGGAATTAATGTAAGAAACTCTGAAGTTGTGGGAATGGAAATAGTGAAATCACCATATATACTTACAGTAACAGAAAGGGGATATGGAAAAAGAAGCAGGGTTGAAGACTATAGGCTGATTAATAGAGGAGGAAGCGGCGTTACCAATGTCAAGATTACAGAAAAGAACGGAAAGGTTGTGAGCATAAAAATTGTCGATGAAAATGATGAAATATTGTTAATAAGCAAGAATGGAGTTATAATAAGGACAAGTGTCAAGAGCATTTCGACAGTCGGTAGGAACAGCCAGGGAGTAAGAGTAATGAATTTAGATGAAGGCGATAGGATTGCAACTGTAGCCACTATTCTTGGAGAGAATGGAGATTTGGAATTAAAGAAAGAAGAATATAAACCGAGCGAAAATAGGGCGGATGACAACGGTCATGAGGCAGCAGATATTTCTGAAACAGATATACATAATGGAAATGAGATTATAGAAGATGAAACAGGCAATGAAAATTTAGACGAAGAAAATATTTTAGAAAAAAATGAAATAAAAAAAGAAACTGAAAGCATAAGAATAAATGAAAATAAGATTTTAACTGAAGAAGAAGTTAAAGAATTCTTAAAAGAAAATTTAGAGGTAGATAATTCTGAGGAAAAACCTTCTAAAAAAGATTTTACTTTGGAAGGTTATAAAGAGAATTATTAGAAAAGTTACAGCCGCCTTAGTCGCAGGATTAATAGGAATAAGTTCTCAGAATTCAGCATACGCAGAGGAGAAGGTAAATAAAGAAGCCGGACTAGAAAATATAGTTGAACAAGACACATTGACTATATGGAAAATCTATTTGCCTCTACCCAAAAAGATTTTTTAAACTTTATGGACATCCAAATAAAATAATAAACTTAAGCAGAAAAAAGAAAGTAAAAATTTCGCCAGTATTTGTAGGCTCAAATGATGAAACAGCACAACAATTAAGACAAGTCGCAAAAAGAACAGGAGGAGAATATTATATCAGAAACTAATCATAATATTTATCCTTATTCACTTTCTTAATAAACACAAACAATTTTCTAGAAATCTTGTCAATATTCTCATATAACAATTTAAAATCAAATTCATTAACATACTTCAGATCCTTACACAACAACAATAAGACTTCTAACTCTCTCACAGATCCATAAGCATAATTCAAAAACTGCAAATAACTTCTTTTTGTATATCTTGCAGATCCTTCAGCAATATTCAAAGGCACAGAAACAGCAGCTCTTCTTATTTGAGAAATCAGGTTATTTACTTCGCTTTCAGGAAATGATTCAGTAACTCTATAAAGTTCCAATACTAAAGCATAACTTAATTGCCACACTTCAAGTTTGTGAAAATTTCTAGCCATAAATATCAATGATTATTAGAATTAAAATCTCTTTCCTAAGTTTTTCCAGAAACTTTCTAAAATAATCCGAGAAAATTATATAAATAAGTATTGCTATATATTTATAATATGGAAACTGTAACAATATCAAAAAAGGAGTATGAAAAATTAAAGAAAAAAACAGAGGTAGACTGGGAGCTAGTAAATCACTTAAAAAGGAGCTTTAAAGACATCAAAAATGGCAGAATAAGAGAATGGAAAGGAAAATAATTAACCTCTTAAGTTTTTTAATACATAGTGTTTATAGTCTTCCAGGTTTCTTATAATTTCATTAATCGTTGCCTGCTGAGTTTTCTTATCGCTTATTCCAACAACCAATATAACAGATAATTCATTATAAACTAGAAAATAGATTCTCTTGCTGTTAAGATATTTTTCCCTAAAATAATCCAGTCCCGATAACGGCTTTCCAATATTATCCCCTTGTTCTCCAAGCCTATTAATTATTTTATTAATCCTTATTTGTTCTGAGTTATCCAAAGCATTATATTTACTATAAAATTCTTCTGTTGTAAAAATTCTGAACGTAAATTATATTTGGTTTTAAATTTAAAAAGCCTTTAGCAAAAAATTTCGGAAACCTTTCAATAAGTTCAGAAAGAAGGTGCGGAAACATATGGTTTCTGCCCAGAAAGCTTCAATTATGAAAAATTAATTCAAAGCTTTCCTAAAATAATTAACAAATTAATTTCATATTTCAATCCAAAACTTTTTAAATTAAAGTAAATTCTAAAATATTTATGAAGAGATCAAGTCGTAGATGGAAGAAAAAAAGGCAAATGCGTTGGAAGTGGCAGCGCAAAAGAATGAAAAAGGAAAAAAGAAGAAGAAAAGCAAATAGATAATGGCAAGCTTTAAATATCAGTTTTTATTTCTTTGGATGTAAATGAAGGATATAAGCAATTATATCCTGAAATTTCAATATTTTACAGAGATGTGAATACTTAAAATTTTTTAAGTATGAGAGAGTAAATCGATAGAGTAGTGATCTCTTTTCAATGCGACCAGAAAATTCCCATTGATCCTGTGGGAGATTGCTGCTATTGGAATCCGATTTAGCCATGCAAGTCAGGGGATTCGCAAGAGTCACCGGCATAAGGCTCAGTAACACGTCGATAATTTGCCCTTAGGTCTAGAATAACCTCGAGAAATTGAGGCTAATGCTGGATAGAAGATAGATACTGGAATGTTCCTTCTTCAAAAGGTAACGCCTAAGGATAAGTCGGCGGCTGATTAGGTAGTTGGCGAGGTAATGGCTCACCAATCCTAGGATCAGTAGGGGGGATGAGAGTCCTAGCCCCGAGAAGGGCACTGAGAAACTGGCCCTAGCCCTAAGGGGTGCAGCAGGCGCGAAAACTTTACAATGCGCGAAAGCGTGATAAGGGGATTCCAAGTGCTTTGTCTTCGGATAAAGCTTTTGTCAAGTCTAAACAGCTTGGCGAATAAGTGGTGGGTAAGACGGGTGCCAGCCGCCGCGGTAACACCTGCGCCACAAGTGGCAATCGCATTTATTGGGTCTAAAGCGTTCGTAGCCGGCTCATTAAGTCTTTTGTGAAATTGTTGGGCTTAACCTAACAGCGTGCAAGAGAAACTAATAAGCTAGAGACTGGGAGGAGGCAGAAGTATTCTAGGGGGAGCGGTAAAATGTTATAATCCCTAGAGGACTACCAGTGGCGAAGGCGTCTGCCTAGAACAGGTCTGACGGTGAGGGACGAAGGCTAGGGGAGCAAAACGGATTAGATACGAGAAATTTTCTAAAAGTAAATTTCTGTACAAGCAAGTAATATTGACTAATAAAAAACTACATTACTTGTTCAGCAGAAACTATTATGAAAATTTACTTGCTAATTACCCGAGTAGTCCTAGCAGTAAACGCTACGAGCTATGTGTTGCATATTCTTAGAGAATGTGCAGTGCCTAAGTGAAGACGTTAAGCTCGTCACCTGGGAAGTACGGTCGCAAGACTGAAACTTAAAGGAATTGGCGGGGGCTCACTACAAGGGGTGAAGAGTGCGGTTCAATTGGATTCCACGCCGGAAATCTCACCAGGGGCGACGGCAGAATGAAGGTCAGATTGAAGG
>DATDWR010000013.1:0-2211 GCA_035289605.1 Candidatus Nanoarchaeia archaeon
TTGCTGTGTTGCTACTGGTTCTATTGTTGGAGTTGAGTTTGAATGGTTTGTAGTGTTTCTTGTCGTAATAGTTTCTAGGTCAGCTAGAGCTTCTGCTTCGCTTAAAATTCTTCCACTTCTTAATGGTTTTAGTATTGTCATAGTTTATCCGCCGTTAATTCTTCTCCTCGATAAGTAGGGTCTTGCAATATCAAGAACAAGTTTTCCTAAATTTTTTCCATCTTCATAGTATACATGTAGTCCTGCTGCTTCAAGATCTTCACACATTTGTGGTCTAGTTACAACATTTCCTTTCTCGTCTCTAGAGAAGTCTCCCATTTGTATGTGGAAATATTGATTTGCTTTAGCTCTTGTTATGTATTCAGTTTTTATTTCATCCCAGTTTTCTATTCCTCCGTCTGAGGTTGAGATTACTAGTTGTCCTTTTCCGAACATATCTCTGATTTTTCCCATGTCTAGATTTGTTGTTCCGAATTGAGGAGTTAATGTAAGTTCTTTTGCCTCACTTAAATTTCCTGCTGTTTGTGTTGTTGTTGAATAATTAGCAAGTAATACACTATTATGTTTTAGTGCTCCTTGTCTTTTTGCTAATTCTAACAAGCCGTAAAAAGCAAGTAATGAGTGATGATATCTGCTTACATCTGTCCATTGTTGTTTTTCATTAGCAGAAGGATTCATTACTATTCCTTCCCTTCTATCATCATAAACAGAAGCTTTCATAGATCCTGAAGTGTCTAGTTTAACAAATTTTATTGTCGGAGAATGGGGCATTCTTTCTGTATACTCAACATCTTCGTGTTCGTAATGGGCTTTAACAGTTAGTTCAAGTTCTCCACCAGCATTTACTCTTGCTTTAGTTTTTCCTATTTTGTCTCTTTCAGGATCAAATGTTCTTTTCCCATAACCTACTAAGGGCATTTGCGTTGTTGTAGTTGATGGTCTTGTTTTTATTTCGAGATCTCTAGCTAGTCTTTGATAAACTAAATCTAAAGCTTCAAAACTATCCATGTATGCAGGAGGATTAAATGGAATACGATTTCCTCTTGCTTTTTCATATTTTTTTATAGCAATTCTCATTCTTGTTTCAGGATTTTTAAGTTCGTCATCAAAAGTGTCTACAAAAACTAAAGGAATAAAATTCTTTCCTAAATAGGTAGAGTCCCCCATTTGTTTTTGATCTATTAGTTTAGCAAATTCTTCTGTTAATATTGTAGAAACATTTTTCCAGTTTCTTTCATTTAATAAATAATTAACTGCTGAATCTCTATCAAATATTTCCTTGTCTTTGCCTCTTTTGTTAGTTCTTTTTCTTTTAAAATTATCAAGTCCTGTCCTTTTAAAAAAATTATCTACTGCCTCGGTTACTTTTTTCTCTCCAGAACGATGTGGTTTAAGCAATCTCTTACTTCTTTTACCACCATATAATTTTTCCTGAACTTCTATAAATGCATCAAAAAGTGCCGGGAATTTCTCTTTGCTGGCATTTTCTTTATAGCATAATGCTACTCCAATCATATCTGATCTATTTCCTAGTTCAGAGTTGTCAACAATATCTTCAAATAAATTAGCAAAGTATCCGTATAATGTTTGGTCTGTAGAAACAAAAATATTATCATATCCAAGTTTCTGTAAAGTTTCTGCTACAGGCTCAAGAACTTCATCTGTGTGCAAATCAAAATTTCTAGGACAACCTCTAAAATCTCCTCCACCTCTATGATTAAGCTCGTGTCTTACAACTGCAGTTACTGCACTTTCAAAGGGATCTGCTTTTACTACTTTCTCAAGCACTTTTGCTTCTTCAATATAATTAGGATTATAACCAACTTCTGCGTCTCCAATTGATAATAAACTCATTTTACCTCTGAAACTTGGCCTGTCAGAATGTTCTACAACTCTAAATTTTCCTCTGTAACCGAAAGCTTCAATTTCTCTGTCCTTTATAGATTCTACTTGTGTTTCAAGAGTCATTTTTTACCTTGGAAAAATTTTTGCGACACGTACCCCAAGCAACTCGCAAGCTAACCCAGGCACCCTGCTAAGGTTCAGGATAGGCCCAGAGTCATTCCTGTTACGAAAGGCGGCAGTTGGAGAATTTTCAGGATACCATTGTTTAAATTTACCAGTATCTTTCAAAATTTTTGGCAATCCTGAATTTGTATCAATATCTTCATAATCAAAATATTTGTCTTCTGCTAAAACAACTTTTCCATA
>DATDWR010000014.1:0-92637 GCA_035289605.1 Candidatus Nanoarchaeia archaeon
AAAACAAAAAACCAAAAGGAAAATATCGTCGAGAATGCTTAATTCTTCCAGAATTTAAGGGAATGAGAAGCATAAATGAAACAGTAAATTCAGTACTAAAAAGAACACAGATACCTTCCTTGAAAAGCAAGAAATCTTACACGAAAAAAAGAGAATTCGGATGGAACATTATTTTATACAACATCAAAAGAAAAATAAAAATTACTCCCCAAAAAATCAGCCAAACATTTTTTTATTTAACATCACTTATTTATCCTTTCCGGACAAAGCCATTCTTTAGAAAGATTAATGTACTAACAATTTAGTCAATTTGAGAACTTTAGTTTTAGATTTCTAAGTCTGTGCAGTCCCACTCTCCTTAAAGGGTTAAAAATTTTCTTGTGCGTTCCAGTATAGTTTTTTGGTTTCAATTTGTAGAAATTCATACTTTTATTCTGCAGTTCTGTTGAGTGTTCGTATGCAAAAATTAGTCTGTACATATCAGTGCATATATTTGACTGATTTTCTAAATGGTCTAATTGTATGCTTAGGTTTAAGACTTTTTTTAATACTTCTTTTCCATTTTCTACTTTCTTTGCAAATATCTCAAAGCCGTCCAGGATTATCCAGTCTGTATTTCTGCTGTTCTTCACATTGTTTAGATCTTTACTAATTAGGAAGCTGTAATATTCTTCCACAGAGTCAATAATATCTTTTTGCATTATTCCTTCTTCAAATACAAATCCCAAGTACTCAAGTGTCAATGAAGAGTATGCTAGATCAAATCCATTTTTTTCAGGATAATACTCTTTTTGAGCATTTAGCACTTTTTTTATCTTTTTTAAGCCGCTTTCTTCAAAATTTTTATTGCGAAATATTCTTGCTCCAATTATTAACGATGCCCCTGCAGCAGCTTCTTGGTTATAGTAAATTAGCTCATTTTCTTTCTGTAGCCATTTCAAAGCACAGTATAAGGAATAATTCCATTCTTCTTTTATGTTTATTTTAAGCTCTTTAAGTACATCAATTGTCTTTGTTAGTGCAAATGCTATGAACGCAGTTGCAGCAAATGATTTGTCTTTTCTTGAATATTCTGGAAAGCTTCCATCATTGTTTTGTAATTTTATTAGGAAATTTATGCCATTATTTATTTTTTTTATAGCATCTTTATCATTAATCCATTTGTGCTTCAAAGATAGTGCAATAGTAATCACTGCTTCCTGCCATCTCGCATTGCAGTAATTTGTTTTTCCATTTGAGTAAGGATAGAAAAAGCAGCCATTTTCTGCCTGTAGTTCTAATAGTAAATGTAATGCTTCTTTTATTCTTTTTAGTATTATTTCTTTTCTTTTCATAAGAGTAATTTTAAAACGCAAAAGTTTATATAAGAATCTATTTTTTGTGATTTACATTGGGAATGTAGCTCAACCTGAGGGTTTGAATGACATTCAGCTTCGGTTAAGGAGAGCCTCAATTTAAAATTGATCTCAAACTACGCTGAAGCCGTAGATGTTGGGACTGATTGATATTAAGTGTCAATCGGCAATAAGGTTCAAATCCCTCCATTCCCATATTTATTAAGAAGTAAATCAAGTTTTATTTTCTTCCTTCACAAATTTCCCCCTAGTGTCTCCAAGAGTTACGCAATAGCCTCCGTAAAACAGATGCTGGCATCTTACCGCAAGATTTGCCCAGATTTCCAGTCCTTTTTTCTTTGCATCTCTGCAGAAGCATACATCATCCCATGTTGTCATGCTTGGGTCATGGCTTTTTCTGTCCTCTATTTCTACTCTGAATTTAATTTTCTTCAGCACATCTTTGCTCAGCATCAGGCAGTTTGTAGCGCAAAAGTCTACTTTTATTACTCCTTCTCTATGTTTTAGCACGCTTTCAATATTAAAATATTTGTATTTTCCTGGATTGTTTGGATCTTCTTGCCCTATAAGCGCTATATTTTTCGCAATTCCGTCTTCTTTGACTAAAGCATGCGGAACTATTCCTGTAACTATATCTTTTTTTACCTCTAGTAATTTTTCTATCACATCTGGAGGAGATACAACATCCTGGTGCAGGGATAAAAAGTAGTCATATTCTTTTATTGCCAAGTCTCTTAGTATATTCATTCCTTCAACTACGCTTTCTCCTACTTGTTCTCTTTGCGGTGTTTTTATAACATTGAACCCTAGCTTAGCTATTTCTTTTGCATATTCATCAGTTTTGGAATTATCTACCATTATAATATCAAAGTTTTTGTAAGTCAGTTTTCTCAAACCTTCAATATAATTGCCTAGGCAGTATCTTTTGATATCTGCTACAGAGCTTCCGACTAATACTCTTGGCTGTTCCATACAGCAATGATCTTATTGTAGGTTATAAATTTTATTCTGTTAAAACATTAAGAAAAGTTTATAAAACACTTACAATCTATATTCTTATGCTTAATAAAAAGGGTGCTATAGAACTTTCTATGACTACTATTATTGTGATAATTATTGGTGTTGCTCTTCTTACTTTTGGACTTGTTTTTGTGAATAAAATAAGAAGTGGTGTTGTAGGCATTTCAGACCAGACTTTTGACGAGGCTAACAAGATTTTACAGGAAGGATTAAGTGATGTAACAAAATTTTTGACTCTTTCTCCTGATAATATTCAGATAGAGCCTGGAAAAGACAGGGCTGTAGGTGTTACTGTTCTAAATCTAGAAGAGAGTGAAATCAGTGTTAGTTTGACAGCTACTCCTATTAAGGATTCTAAGCTGAAATGCGAATTCTTTGATACTAAGGAAACAAAGTCGCAGACCTATGCATTGGCATCTGGTAATAAGGAGACAATTCCTTTGGTTGTTACTGATCTTGATGGGGGTATAAGGACTACTGGTTGTAGAATTGTTGTTAGTGGCGGCCCTAGTTCAGGCAATCAAGCTTCTTTGATAGTTAGAGTTGGGAAACAGAAGTAAATTAAGAATTTACAGTGATTTGCTTAAGTCTAGATCATCATTCAGTTGGTTTAGTTCGTCAGTTCCTAATTCCTGGTCTAGTTTATCATAATTTTCTAAGTCTTCTTCTAGTGAAGGATCGCCAGCGCTTGGTCCTATATCAGTAATTGTTTGTTCTTGTTGTGGAGCTTGCTTTGTGCAGCTGATCATCAAGATTAACGAAATTATGAACATTATTTTTAATATTCTCATTTTATTTCTCCTCGCTGTCTTGCTTTGTTTCTTTTTCAAGTTCTTCTCTGCCTTGTTTTAAATTTTTGACATTTTTTGCAAATTCTCTTAGTTCAGCATTTGCTTCTTGCAAGTTTTTGTGTGCTTCCTTAAGCAAAGCATGTGCTTCTCTTGCAAGCTCTTTGTTATTTTTTTCTCTAGCTTCTTTTAATTTTTCTAACGCGCTTTTATGTTTCTGTTTTGCTAATTCTATGTTCTTCTTGAAGTCTTCTAAGTTTTGGTTTGCTTTGCTGGTATCCTGTCCAGATGCCTGTAATCGTTCTAGTACTCTATTAAGTTTTGTCTCTAATTTTTCTGCTTTTATGATTATTCCAGATATTCTGTTGCTTAGCATATGCCCAGAAGCAAGTCTTCCATCATGCTGTGAGTCTTCTATTGTATTCTTCAATAATAAAGCCATATCCCTTAATTCTTTGTTTGCTGGTTCTTCTTGTAACTTTTTTATCTTCTCTTGCATGTCTTTCAACTTCTGTATTCTTTTGTCAATATTATCTAGGAGTTCTTGTTTGTTTTCTATATCAGAAGCTTCAACTTTTGATTTTAGTGTCTGCAATATTGATAGTTGTCTTTCTACTCTATTTATTAAATGTGGTTTGGCGCTTTTCCTGAAATCCTTGAGAAGTTTCTGGCATTCTTCGCGGTTTTGTGAAGCTTTTAGTGAACTTTTATGGCAGTCTTTTATTTCTTCTTTTAGTTCCTTGTATCTGCTTGCTGAATCACTTTCCTCAACTAAAATACTTGCTGAAACTAAGCTTAAAAGCAACAAGGTTATTATTGGTATCAAAATTTTCTTGTTCATATTCTCACATATAATGAAATACATGCTTTTAATAAATTTATTGTTTTTTTCAGTATTTGGTATTTATAGTAAAACTATAGTGTTGAAGAGCTGATTAGAAGATTATAATTTTCTAAGTCCATGCTGAGTTCTATTAGGTATTTTCTGCTTTCTTCAAGTGAGTTTATGAGGGTTTCTTTGTCTTTTGGCACAGGAAAGCCTCTGAGTTTTCTCTCTTCGCTCCACATTTCTGTTTGAAGCTTTTTTATAACACCATTGTCTAGTTCTGCATTGTCATTTCTTATTGTTGTTATTGAGCTGTCCACAAATTTTTTCAGTTCTTCTATGCTTTTTAGCCTTGAAGGTTGTTCGTTCATTCCTTTCAGCTTATAGTCTATTAGTGCGTTGCCGTCAAAAAGATAGGATTTGATCTTTTTTAGCCTGTCCCTTACTTCAACATAATAAAATTCTTCATGTCTTCTAGCAGGCACAAATCCGCTGGTTGATCCTAGAAATCTATTAAGATGTATGTAAGCCTGCTTAATGTTTGACTTTGCATTAGTCAGGTAGCCGTTCATCTCGTTGGCATCAGCGCCGTTGTCTGTCTTGAAGATGTTTATTACATTCTTGAAAATGTTCATGGCTTGTTACTTAAATAAGCTTGTTTAAATAAATTTCTAGTCAGATTTGTATATAAAAATAATGAAATTATTGAAAAGATTTTTTGTTAATTAAGAAAAAGCTATTAATTTCTATTATTTCTTAATCAGAAACCTTTTTAAACATTCCAAATTTTCATCAGAATATTAATCTTAATGAGATCGTTATAATCTCACTTGTTCCGCAAGGAGCGCATAGGAAAAATAATATGGTATCTGTATACGAAGGAGACATCCAAAAGACTATAGAAAAGCTTAGTGCGAGCTTGAAGCCTTTGATAAAATCTCCTGAGTGGGCAAAGTTTGTCAAGACAGGCCCTGCAAAGGAGAGGCCTCCTGTTGATCCTGATTGGTTTTACACTAGGGCAGCTTCTGTTCTTGTAGCAGTTTACAAGAAAGGCCCTATAGGTGTTTCAAAGCTAAAAGTTAAATATGGATCAAAAAAGAGAAGAGGCCATAATCCTGCTAAGTTTTACCCTGCTTCAGGCAAGATTATCAGGAATATTTTGCAGCAGTTAGAAAAATCAGGCCTTGTAAAAGATAAAAAGGAAGGAATTCACAAGGGAAGGATGGTTACACCTCAAGGCAGGTCATTGGTGGACAAGAGTACTGTAAGATGAATGAGGAATCGCAAAATGAAATTGAGGAGAAATTAAAGATTCAAAAGCAGATGCTTGAGATAGAGAACATGGCAAAAAATTTTATGACACAGGAAGCGTTGGTAAGGTTTGGTAATTTAAAAAGTGCTTATCCAGAAAAGGCATTTAAGACTGCTGCTGTTATTGTTCAGCTTGCTAACCAAGGACAGATTAGTTCTCCTTTGTCTGATTTGCAGTTGAAAGAATTATTGATTAAACTTGAGCCTGAATCAAGGGATTTCAGGATTGTGAGGAGATAATTATGGCCACAGTAAAACCCAAGGCAAAAAAACTTCGTCTTGCAAAAAAGCACAAGCAGACAAGGTGGGCTCCTATTTGGATAATTCCTAAAATAAATAAAGGTATGAGAAAAGTTCATCCGTCTCGTTATACGCATAAGAAAAGGAGTTGGCGCAGGACTAAAACAAAGGCTTAAGGAAAAGATGGCAGAAGAAAGATTATTCACAATACCATTGAAGAATGAATTTTTGAAGGCACCTATATACAAGAGAAGCTCAAAAGCTGTAAGGGCAGTAAAGGATTTTATTTTGAGGCATATGAAATCTGATGAAGTTAGTATTGGAAAGGAGCTGAATTTATTGCTATGGTCTAAAGGCAGGACAAATCCTCCTTCAAAGGTAAAAGTTAAATCAATTCTTAGAGATAAAATAGCTCTTGTCAATCTTATAGATGCTAAGTTTGAAGAGCCTGTTAAGAAAGAGGAGGATAAGAAGTCTATTGCTGAAAAGTTATTGTCCAAGAAAGATTCCAAGGCTGAAGAGGATAAGGAAAAGCAGAAGGAGCTTAAGAAGGAATTAGAGAAAGAAGAGGAATTAAAGCAGAAAAAAGAGCACATTCATGAAGTTATGGAAAAGCCTTCTAAGAGTTTAAAGCAAAATGAAAAGATTTTGGAAAAAACAGAAAAATATTCTAAGGTTATTCCTGAAACAGGCAAGAAGGATGCTAAAGAGCCTAAGCCTTAGATTAATAAATATTAACATTTTTTCTTTTAATTATGGAATTACCGTTTGAAAAACTAGACAGAACAATTTTAGTGAAGAAGGAAGCAATTACAAATGAGAAATATGGAAAAAAGCCTGAGTATAGAACAACTGAAGAACTATTGAACAACGGCGTATTATGTTTGAATAAGCCTGAAGGTCCAAGCTCTCATAATGTTGCGGATTTTGTAAAAAAGATACTGAAGACAGAGAAAGTTGGACATGGCGGAACACTTGATCCTATAGTTACTGGCGTTCTTCCAATTTCTCTAGGCAGAGCCACAAAGATTATGGAAGCTTTGTTGAAGGCTGGCAAGGAATATGTTTGCTTGATGCACCTGCACTCTAATGTTTCTCAGTCCAACATTCATAAGGCTTTCAAGGAATTTATAGGAAAGATAACGCAGCTTCCCCCATTGAAATCTGCTGTTAAGAGGCAGTTCAGAGAAAGAGAGATTTATTATTTAGAAATTTTGGAAATTAAAAATCAGGATGTTTTATTTGTAGTTGGTTGTCAAGCCGGCACTTACATCAGGACTTTGTGTGTGCAGATAGGAAAAATGCTTGGAACTAACGCTCACATGCAGCAGTTGGTTAGGACAAAGGCAGGACCGTTTAATGATAAAGAGTGGTATTCTCTGCAGGATATTAAGGACGCTTGCACTTTATACTTAGAAGGAAATGAAAATGAAATAAAAAAAGTAATTAAACCTGTGGAATTTGCATTGCAGCACTTGCCTAAAGTTTGGGTTATTGATAGTGCAGTTGATTCATTATGCCACGGAACAAATCTTTCTATTCCAGGCATTTATAAAATTGAAAATTGTATTAAGAAAGATGATCTAACAGCTGTCTTTACTTTAAAGAATGAATTAATTTGCTTAGGCAGATCTTTGATGTTTTCTGAAGACATTATGAAAAACAATAAGGGCTCGGCAGTTATAATAACTAGGGTTTTTATGGATCCTGAAGTTTATCCTCATTATAAGAAGTTTGTTGAGAGAAAGCCTTAAAAATATTTTCATTAATCCAACTTTATGGTATATGGAAGCCAGGTATATAATGAATTTGAAGCTTTTGATTGTTTAGAAAGAAAATATCAAATACTTTGCCAAGCATACAGGAAGCTTAGAAGAAATATTGCTTTAAGTGAACAAGAAGTTGATATTGATAGAATTAGAGAGGCCTTGGTTAGCGCAGGTGTATTACTAATAGCCAAAAGAGCTAGTCTAGACGCAAGAATGGATGAAGAATTTATGGAATTAAATAGCATGCGTCCTGCTATTACCCGTGCTTAGAATTCTACATCATACTTTATCAGGAAGCATTCTTTATGATTAACAATATTTGTATATCTTTTCAAAAAGTCCAGTATTTCATTTGTTTTGTATTTAACCTCTTGTTTAGTGTCATATTCCAGTCCTGCAAATTCCGTTTTTTCATAGCATGCCTTTTCTTTTAGATTTGTAAGTAACTTTAGGGCATCGCTGAAAGCATATTTGTCTCCAGTTTTTGCAAGGTATCCTTTTTTAACAAGATTATTTACCACATCGTAAACTTCAGAAAACATCAGTCCTGATTTTGCGAACACTTCTGCTGCTGTAGCTTCTTTTGCTCCAAGTATTATTCCAAAGATTTTGTTTTCTTTTTCAGAAAGTTTCTCGAGCTTGTTTAATATCTGCTCTCCCATTCCTCTCTCATAATCCTTAACTATATGCCCATTCTCTTGATTTATTAGTAAGTTGAAGCTGAAGTTATTTTCCTTGCAATTAATTAACAGGCATGGAACAATTATTGTTGTTAATTTTTTTATTTTTCTGTCTACTAATAATTTTATGTCTTCTTTGCTTACTTTTGGTTTTATTATGTTTATTACTTCTTTGCTGTTCTTGTTTTCTTTTTCTAAATAACTTGTCAGTATTGTCTTTTCTTCCTCTACTTTCGTATTTGAAAATGTTCCTATTATATCTAAAGTTTCTCCACCATGCCTTGTTTTTCTAGGTCTTATTTGTACAAACAATGGCATCTCTGCTACTCCTACAATCATTGCTGTTCCTACATGTAAATTTATTATCTCATTTTCTGTCTCGCTTGTTATTCCTTCCACAGAACTGCTTATTGATTTTAGATCATTTGGATTCGTTACTTTGAGTATTATTTGTGTTGTGCATTGGCTTAAGATTGTTTTGTCTACCCTTGCTGGCCTTTGTGAAATACAAGCTACTCCCAAGCCGAATTTTCTTCCTTCTGCTATTACTTGTCTCATTATGCTTGAGCTTTTTACTTCTCCGAAGCTTCTTTCAGGAATGTAATTATGAGCTTCTTCTACAACTAGGAAAAATGGGGGTATTTCTCCATTTTTTCTCGCATTGAATAAATCGCTAACTACTTTGTATACAATTATTTCCTGTAATTCAGAAGGTATTCCTCTAAGATTTACTATTGAGCATTTTCCTACTTGAACTATTTCATTTACTGTTGTGTAAACCTCAGAAAATATGTTTAGTTTTTTTAGATATTCCACTATACTTATCAATGTCCATTTCGCATTGTTTTCTTCTGCTTGCAGGCTTAATGTCAGTTGATCAAAGTCTATGCTTCTGCTCATGTCATTTAGTGCAGCATAGAGCAGTCCTACTTGGGCGCTTGATAGTTTTGCTGGTAGAAGATGCATTAGTTCTGTCCCGCTTAAGTTTCTGCTGCTTAATCTTAAGGCTCTTGCTTCAGGATTCTTCTCTACATCAGGACTGTATTCAATTATTCTGGAAGCATATCCTTTAGGTTCTATGTTGAATCTTTTCAGGTTTTCTTTTTTTTCTGCTGGATACTTTAATGTTGAATATTCTCCATGCGGGTCTATTACAACTATAGGAATATTCTTTTCCATTATTTCTTCTAGTAGGCATCCAACAAAAAAGCTCTTACCAGATCCACTTTTAGCTAATACAGAGACATGTTTTGTAATTAATTTGTTTAAGTCTAGATACACCTTTATATTTTCTCTGTCTTCTAACACTCCTATGTAAGCTCCTTTCTTGTCTTCTTCTAGTCCTAATGTTTTTTTTATGAATTCGTCTTCTGCGTATTTTACTTCCGATCCAGGTTCTAGTGGCGTTCTCAAATTCTTCAGTATGTTTTGCTCATCTCTATATCCTAGTATATTGCATTTTGCTACAGTTTCCTGTTCTTGTTTCTCTATTTCTACTACTTGTGCTAGTATATTGTATCCTTCTTTGTGCATAACTTGTACGTACATGAATTTTTTTGCATTTTCTTTTACTAGAAAGCTAAACTGGTTTGTTCCGCTTTTTCCTATTAAATTTCCTAATATCATAGAGAATTCAGATTTTACTTTGATTTATTAAATTTGTTGTGAGTTAAAACTTAAAAAAAAGATTTATTAAAAAGGTAAGATAATTAAATTTATGAACTTAAAAAACAAGAAAAAGAGAATATCAACGATTTGATAATTTGGATAATAAATATCAACTTTTATTAAACTTTCCTTCTTATTGTAATTATGCAAATTCAGTTAGAAAAGCCTCAAACTCAAAATAAATTAATAAGAATAGATAGATCAATAAATATTCCTTTAATAGGCGCAATTCACATAGGCGTAATAGATCGGGGTTCTAATTTACTTCAAGTCAGAGCATCAACTTATTGTAATATGAAGTGCACTTTTTGTTCTACTGCAGCTAACTCTCAAGAGATTCATCCTTATAATTACGAAATAGAACTAGATTATTTATTAGAATGGATTAAAGAAGCTATTAAATTGAAGAACAATCAAGTAAATCAAATAAACATAGACTCTGTTGGAGAACCTACAGCTTATCCTAAAATTGCAGAATTGATAAGAGAAGTTAAAAAAATTAAAGGCATTGAATTTGTTACCATGCAGTCTAATGGTACTTTGTTAAATCAAGAAAAAATTAAGATGTTAGAATCTGCAGGCTTAGGTCGTATTAATCTTTCAATCCATTCTCTGGATCAAGACTTCTCAAAGAAATTATTCGGCTCTCAATATTATAACATAGAAGCAGTAAAGGCAATTTGTAAATTAATAAATAATTCCAAAATAGAGTTAAATATTACACCAGTTTATATTCCAAATGTAAATGACAATGAGATTCCACATTTAATAAATTTAGCTAAGGAATTAAATTGCAGAATTTCTATACAAAAATATGAACTATACAGGTATTCTAGAAAGGAAAAAAAAGCTAAGATGATTAATTGGTACAAATTTTACAGGAAATTAGATGAATGGGAAAATGAATTTAATTATAAATTAAAATTAGGCCCTCTTGACTTTAACATGAAAAAATCTCAAAGGATTCCATTGTTTATAAACAGAGGCGATGTTATAAGAGTTAAGGTTGTTATGCATGGATGGATGCCTAATGAGATGATAAGTGTATATAACAATCGTCTCGTGACAATAGTTGATTGCGCCAGTCCTATCAATTCTTTTGTTTCTGCTAAAGTTCTCGAAACAAGGGATTCTATCTATATTGCCAAGAAATTATAAAGTATATACGCCACCAAAACTTTTATATATAATTTTAAGCCTTAATTTTATATCCAATCATAAACTAAAGGGGGTGTAAAAAATTATGGCAAAGGGAGGAATGGTTGAAAAAGTAGGCTCTTGGGCTTTCATTATTGGTGTCCTTATAGCACTGATTCTTGGAGCTGTTAACGTTACAGCTGCTTGGGTCTATGGCCTGCTTTTGGTTCTAGGATTGTTAGTTGGCTTGCTTAATATTACAAGCTCAGAAATCGTGCCTTTCCTTGTTGCTTGCATAGCGCTTCTTGTTGCTGCTCCATCGTTGAGTGCGGCAGTCTCAGGCGCTGGCGTAGCTGACTTGCTTGGCTGGCTTGGCAGAATACTAAATCTTATTGCAGTATTCGTGATTCCAGCTGCAGTGGTTGCTTCGCTTAAGGCAATAGCAGCATTGGCACAGCACGGTTAAATTTTTCTTTTTTATTTTTTTGATTAGTTTTATATAAGAACAGCTTATTCATTTTATTATGAAAAGGATACATTTTATTGTTTCATGCAGGGTTCAGGGAGTTTTTTTTAGGGCTTTTGTTAAAGATAAGGCTCAGGATCTTGGATTGACAGGTTTTGTTAGAAATACTGAAGATAAAAAAATTGAGGTTGTTGCTGAAGGTCATGAACTTAAGCTTAAGAAACTCATTGAAGAATGTAAGAAAGGCCCTTCTTCTGCAATTATAGAGGAAGTAAAGGTTAATGTTGAGCCTTATACTGGCGAATTCAAAAATTTTAGGATTAAGTATTGATGAGAGCTGTAGCTGTTACTGTTGAGGGTTTGGAAGAAGTAGCAATATTAGAAATAAAAGAAATAGTTAACTCTAAGGCAGAAAAAATAATTCCTTCAAGAGTTATATTATCTATTAAAAATGACAAATCTTTGGCAGAGTTTATCTACAAGTCAAGAAGTATATTAAAAGCTTATCTCCTCTTAGAAAATTTTAATTTCTCTTCTAAAAAGGATATATTATCAAAAATAGGCGCAATTAAGATTCCATACTTAAAAAATTCTTTTGCAGTTCATTGTGAAAGAACAGGAAATCATGATTTTAATTCTCAGGATATAGAAAAAACAGTTGGCGGATTCATTAATAATAAATATAAAGTTAAAGCTGATTTAGACAATCCAGAAGTTATAGTATTAGTTGATATAGTTGGTAATAATTGTTTCATTGGTATAGATTTTTCAGGAATTAAACTTTCCAAGAGAGATTACAGGATTAAGCTTTTGTCAAATTCTATAAATTCTATAGTTGCATATTCTATGTGCCGCCTCTCAGACATTAAGCCAGCTGATGTTATTTTGGATACATTTTGCAAGTCTGGAGAAATACCTATAGAAGCTGCTTTGTTTTTGAAGAATATTCCTAACTGTATGCATTTGAAAGACAAGCTGCAGTTTTCTAAGTTTCTCGATGTTAAATTTAAAGATAATGTAAAAGACAAAAAATTGGGTATAATAGCTATGGATTCTTTGCAGAATAATGTAAGATCTTCAGAGATTAACGCGAAGTTGGCCTCGGTAAATAAAGATATAAAGTTTTCAAGGTTGGAAGTTGAGTGGCTTGACACTAAATTTAAAGAATTTTCAGTTAGCAAAATTATTACTTTTCCGCCGCATCCTTCAAATAATCTTCCTCAGAGTGTTGTTGAGAGGATGTATAAGGAGTTGTTTTACAACTCTGAGTATATTCTAAAGAAAGATGGTTCTATAACAATTCTTACCCCGAGAAAAGATTTGATAGAAAAATATGCTTTCGAATATAGGTTTAAGAAAGTAAAAGAAGTTAGCTTGGTTATGGGTAATAATAAGTTTAATATACTCGTATTTAGGAAGTAATAAAAAATGGCTGCTAAGGAAATTCATTGGGCAGATCTTGCTGCTGAGAACTTAATATCTTTAGAAAATAAAAAGAAATACGTTTGTGCTTCTGGAATTACTCCTTCAGGCGCTGTTCATATTGGTAATTTCAGGGAGGTTATAACAACAGACTTGGTTGCAAGGGCCTTAAAGGACAGGAAAAAGCAGATAAGATTTATTTATTCTTGGGATGATTATGATGTTTTCAGGAAAATTCCTAAAAATATGCCTAAGCAGGATTTACTTAATAAATATCTGAGAAAGCCTATTGTAGACACTCCAGATCCTTTTGATTGTCATAAGTCTTATGCAGAACATCACGAAAAAGAATTTGAAAAGAGCCTTCCAGTAGTTGGTATAAAACCTGAATTTATTTATCAGTCTAAAAAGTACAGGAATTGTGATTATGCAGAAAACATAAAAACTGCTTTGCAAAAAAGAAAAGAAATAGCAAAAATTTTAAATAAATATAGAGAAGAACCATTAGAAAAGGATTGGTATCCTGCTTCTATTTTCTGTGGAAAGTGCAATAATGATAACACAAAAATAATTGATTATGATAATAATTACAAAGTAATGTATAAATGTAATTCTTGTAATTTTGAAGAATCTTTTGATATTAGAAAAAAAGGGATTATAAAATTGTTATGGAGAATATGTTGGCCTATGAGGTGGTTCTATGAGAAAGTAGATTTTGAGCCTGGAGGCAAGGATCATTCTACTGTCGGAGGTTCTTTTGATACTGGAAAAGAAATTGTAAAAATTTTCGGATGGAAGACTCCATTTTATGTGATGTACGATTTTATTAGCATAAAGGGAAAGGGTGGAAAGATTTCCAGTTCATCTGGGGATGTGATTACTTTGAAAGATGTATTAGGAGTTTATGAGCCAGAAGTAGTTAGATGGCTTTTTGCAAGTACAAGGCCTAATACAGAATTTGCTATATCATTTGACTTGGATTTGCTCAACATCTATGAAGAATTTGACAAGAATGAAAGGTTGTATTTCGGCGAAAAATCTGACAAGCCACAGGAGATAATTGAAAAAGAAAAGAGAATGTATAAATTATCATGTATTAAAATTTCTCCCAGTTTGCCTATACAGCCTTCTATCCGCCACTTAGTTAATTTAATTCAAATTCACGAATTTAATTTAAAAAAGATAATTAGTAATTTTAAAGATGAAGTAAAAAACAGCTTTGATAAACGAAGATTGAAGAATAGGGTGGAATGTATTTCTAATTGGGTGAAGAATTATGCTCCAGAAGAATTTAGATTCAAGCTTAATTTAGAGGCACCAAAGATAAAATTAAATGAAAGTGAGAAAACAGCAATTAGAGAATTAGTTGAAGTATTAAAGAGAAAGAAGTTGAAGGATGAAGACCTTCACCAGGAATTTTATAGAATAATGCAGGATAATAAGCTTGATACAAAAAGTTTCTTTATTTTGATGTATAGAATTTTGATAAACAAAGAAAGAGGTCCCAAGCTTGCAGGTTTTATTAATGCAATTGGATATGATAGGGTTGTATCCCTTCTGAAAAATTATAACTGAAAAATAATAACCAAAACTTTATATACCAATATTATTGCATTTTGCTTAAAATACAGATTTAGGCTGTTAAAGGCTTGTTTGTATAAAAATATGGGAGGATGCTAAAATGAGCGAGTTGTTAGTTGTTAGGAGTAAAATAAAAGATGTGGCTAAAGGCATGAATGTTTCTGGAGATTTTGCTGACGCTTTAAGCGTTGAAGTTGAGAATCTTATAAAGAAGGCATGCGAAAGAGCTAAGGAAAATAAAAGATCAACAATCCAGCCTAGGGATCTATAATTTTCTTTTTTTAATTTTTATCTTAAATTCCAAAAGCTATTTATAGAAATCTTTATTTAATATGACTATGAAAGCTAAAGGTTCTAGAAGTGAGAGGGAGCTTGTTCATATGTTTAATTCTACAGGAATATGGTCTGCTGTTAGGATTGCTGGTTCTGGCTTGACAAAGGATCCTAATCCTGATGTCTTGGCAGGTAATAATTTAAGGTATCTTGCTATAGAATGCAAGGCTGTGAAGTCAACTTCTAAGTATCTTTATCCAGAAGAAGTTGATCAGATAGCTAATTTCTCAAAAAGGTTTGGTGCAGAGGCTTGGTTTGGTATTAAGTTTAATAATAAAGGATGGTTTTTTCTTAAACCAGAACAGTTAAATAAGAGTAGGTCGAACAACCTTTTTGTTATTACATTTGATATAGCAAATAAGGAAGGTTTAAGTTTTGATGATTTGCTTGGTGAGGTGATAAAAGATGGATGATATTATAAGGTATTCTGGAATTAATGATTTGTCCGATGATGAGCAGGTTATGCTTAGGTCCATTATTGAAAAGGAATTTCCCAAATTGAAGAGATATATAAAAAATAATATAGATATTATGGTTCATGTTAAAGTTTTAAAAAAAGAATCTAGGAAAAGGTATAATATAAATTTAAGGATTGATGCGCCGACTAGAGTTTTTTCTGAGCACAATCAGGACACAGAGAAGGGCGGTGATTGGGATTTGATTAAGTCTGCTCACAAGGCAGTGAAAGCTTTGGAAAATGAAGTTAAGCATAGGTTCAAGGCTGAAGATAAGAAAAAATGGAAGTTTGGCGGTATTAAGAGATTTTTTAGTAATGAATGATTTTCAAAACATTTTTTAACTTTCTCGCTGCTTTATTTTTATGCTTGAAGTTAAAAATCTAGTTAAGGACTATGCTAATTTTAGGGCTTTGAAAGGCTTGACGTTTAATGTGAAAAAGAATGAGATTTTTGGAATTCTTGGCCCAAATGGTGCTGGAAAGTCAACTTTGATTAAAATTCTTACATGTTTTCAGGATAAAACTTCAGGTGAAGTAAAAATTGATAATATCCCAATAGAAAAAAAGAACAGAATAAAACAGCTTATAGGCTGGGTTCCGCAGGAAGACACGTTTTATCATTATCTTACTGTTAATGAAAATCTTGAGTATTTTGCTTCTCTTTATGGCTTGTCAAGTAAAGAGTTTAAGGAAAAAAGCAGGGATCTTCTTAGTTTGCTTCAAATTGAGAATAAAAAGAATGCGATTGCAGGTTCTCTTTCTGGGGGCATGAAAAGGAGGCTGAGTTTTGCTATTGCTTTGATGCATTCTCCAAAATTACTGTATCTGGATGAACCCACAGCAGGCGTTGATCCTGTTTCCAGGAGGGCTCTTTGGGATGTTATTAAGGATATAAAGAATAAGGGTATAACAATACTGTTTTGCACTCATTATCTTGATGAAGCAGATTTGCTTTGTGATAGGATTGCTATTATAAAATCTGGGCAGATAGTTACTATAGATACTTCTGCTAGTATTAAGAAAAATTATGGAAAAACTTTGGAGGAGGCTTTTGTTAAGATTGTTCATGAAGCTGGTAAAACTAGTTAAGAAGGATCTGAAGCTTTTTAAGCGTGATACAAGAACCCTAATTCTTACTATAGTTGCGCCTATAATTATTTTGTTTATATTGGGGAATGTTTTCGGCCAGTCTTCTACAGAAAATTCAGTTAGTGGTATAAGCTTGGGTGTTTGTGATCTTGATAATAACAGTTTTGAGTTTAATATTTCATTGTTTAATATTATTAAGTTGGATGGTGACTGTGCTCTTCCAGCTAAAAACTTGGTTTCAGAAGGTAAGCTAAGAGCTTCTGTTATTATTTCTGAAGGATTTTCTTCTGATATTAAGGAAGGCAAAGGTGCAGAGATAATTTTCTTCGTTGATAATTCTAAGACACAAACTGCCATTGTTTCTTCTGACGCTATAAAGGCTTTTGTCCAAGACCTTAATGAGAAAATTGGCACAGAGTTTATTGATGAAGCATGGATAAGATTAAGCAATTTAAACAATAATTTAAAGCTTGTTCTTCCGCAGCTTGAATTAGCAAGAAAATCAGCTGTTGAAACTCAGAAAGATCTGGCAGATATTAACAAACAGCTAAATAAGATAAACGAAAGTAGGTTAGACAGAATATTAAACGAGATTAATAATACTTCGCCTTATTTAAAGCAGAATTTGTCTAGTGAATTAGATGATATTGTATTATCATTAAATAATATTACATCTTCTAGTTGTTTGGCAAACTCTAGCTTTTGTCCTTTGCTTGCTAATATTACTTCCAGCCTTGCTTCTTCAGCTTTTAGAATTAAGCAAAAAGAAGAGAGTGTTAATAGTCTTGATATTGATATTCTCGCAAGCCAGATTGCAGTTATAAAGTACTTTAAAGCCAATATTACGCTGCAGGTGAAAGAAATTAACAAGACAGCTTTTGATTTTACTAATGATATTATATCTGTAGAAAAAGAGTTAAGGGAAACTTCTCAGGCATTGGATGTTTATACTTCTAGGGATCCTAAAACAATTATTAGGGCTGTTAGTCTTAATGAAAATCCTGTTTTTGGAGACAGGACTTATTTTGAGTTTTTGTCTTTGGGCTTGATACTTATTCTTTTGTTGTTTACTGTTATGCTTTCAGTTTCTTCAAATATTGTTTCAGAGAGGAATACTGGAACTTTAGCTAGGACACTGCTTAGTCCTACATCAGTTCCTTTGTTTTTAGTTTCAAAGATTATATTCTTTGTAATTGTAAGTTTTATAGAATTGTTTGTGATGCTGATTGTTTCTTACTTTTTTGGTGCTCCAATGTATATATCGCTGATAGTTTTATTGATTATGCTTTTTGCTTCAGTTAATTTTATACTTATTGGCATGTTTGTAGGATCGATTTCAAGAACTGAGAATACAGCACTGTTGACTTCTCTTGTTATAGGGCTTCCTATGTTTTTCCTTAGCGGTTTGTTCTTCCCTTTTGAGATTATGCCTAAATTCATGAGATTTGTAGGCGCAAATTCACCTCTTACATTGGCTCATGATAGCCTGGAAAAAATAGTCCTTTATGGCACTAAGTTTGAATATATTTCTTTTGTCAAGCTTGTTGTATTTTCTTTAATTCTGTTTCTTGTAGTATACTTTATAATTAAGAAGAAACCAACAGCAGGCTGATTTTAATATTATACTAAATAGAAGCGGCTTTGTTTAATGAGTGCTCAAAAATAGCCTCAATTAAATTTTTTCCCCAGTCATAACATTAGAATAACATCAAAGATTTTACTTTTTACACAAAGCCAATAGAAGCGAAATGTTTTAATATAAAACAAAATACTGACTCTTACGGAATGAGTTATGTATCATATTTGGCTTTTGGAGAAAACCCGGAGGGTATAGAAGGAATTCTTGAAGAAAGTGGTTTTAAGCTTGAAGAATGGCCCTCTGAAGCTTTAGGATTGGTTATAGGAGGCAATTTAGTTGTTTACGCAGCAAAAAATGGTGTTCCGTCAAATGTTGCGCATTTTAGATTAATTTCATCAAGCTATGGTATGGAAGCAGAATTTTGGAGTCAAAGAGGAATAGGCAGTATTGCACGGCAGGCCTGCATCACTTATACTGAAGAAACAGAAGGTAGTGTATATGGATTATTGGAAAAATTAAAAACAAGATATAATTGTGCAGTAGTGGAGCCTGAATCATCTAGGCTGAAAAGAGAAGAGGCAAAATTAAGTAAAGGACAGCATAAGCAAAAAGAAGCTGTTTAGAAAGATTTTCAGATTATCCGCAATAATTACAGAAATTTGTGCTAAAGGCTTTTTAATTCTGAAGTTTAATATATTTGGATGCTCAAAAAATTATTAATTGTTTTCATGTTTATAATGCCTGTAGTAGCATCATTAAATGAGACATGCTGCCAGTGTCAGGAGAATAACACAAAATTAAGCAGCAATGAATGTTATGTATCATTATCCTTGACAACTGAAAAAAGTGTATATAACAACTCGGAAAAGATAATTTTTTACAATAATTTGACAAGTAAGAAGTATCCTTTTATTATTCAGTATTGGATTGAGGATTCTGATGGAAATATCATAAAAGAAAAAATTAACACCTCAAATATAAATGCAAAGTCTTTTACTCCAAAATTTGTCAGGCCAAAGACATTGTTATTCAAGAATGAGCTTGTTTCTATAGAATGTAATAATACTTCTGATAAGTTATATTCTGAAAAGGTGGTTTTCGTTGATGTTGACCTAGACACAGATCCTCGTATAGAGATTTCTAGTTTTTATTTAGGCATAGATAATAAGGTAAAGCTTGGCGATAAAATAAGTCCGAAGATTTCTGTTTATACAGGCAATTACTCGAATAATAATCTGACTATAGGAATTATTAATCTTACTGGTGATATGAATTTTGAATTAAGAGAAAGTTTTACAGCTTACGATTTCAAGCCTGAACTGTCTATTCCAAATGATTGTAGCTTTGATTCTGCAAATTACACATTTTATGCTTCTGCCTTGGGAGAATATGTTTCTAGGTCTTTTTTCCTTGAGAATAATTGTAAGGAGATGAATTCTTCAAATTCTTCTATTAGTTTTTCTGGTAATCAGGAATACATTGAAAATGAATCCTTGTCCGAAAGCAATATAAATCTTGCTGAAAACCCTTCTAATGAGCAGACAATTTATAGTTCAGCAAACACAAAGGCCAAAAAGCCTATGCTTTACGCGTTTATTGCTGTTGCTTTGTTCATGTTGTTTGTTCTTATGCCTAAGAGTAGTATTTTAAAGGATTTGACAAAGAATGGTATTCACAATAAGGACGATAATAGAAGTGATCGGCCATCCAGAGCCTCACGTAAACGAGGTGGCTTCCAAAGTGTTGGAAAATTTGAAAAAAGAGCCTGGAATAACAGTTCTGAAGGAAGGCTTGAGTAAAGCAGAGCTTGTAAAGTCTGATATATTTGCTTCACATTTAGAAATCGAGCTTAAGCTTGTTGATATGAACAGGTTATTGAGTTTTTGTTATGAATATCTTCCGTCATCTGTGGAGATTATAGATGCTAAGAAGATTGTCATTCCTACTAGAGAGGTTACTATTGCTCTTGGTGAAATGCTCAGGAAACTGCATGGCTATAATCTGATGCTTCACAACCTTAATGAAAAAAATAAGGAATTGTCTCAAGCTTTCGAAAAAAAGGAAAAGAAAATTTAGTCTATTGCCTTCTTCTTGATTCTTCTATAAATTTCTCAAATTCTCTTTGCTTTGGTTTCCCTTTTGCGTAGATTATGAACATTATAATTAAGAATAATAGGAATGTTATTGCGACTACGATCCAGAATGCAGTTCTGTTTTCTTTTTTGTTGTCTATTTCTTTTCTATAGATTTTAACAGGTGTTATAGTTTCATTTTTTGTTGCTTCAGGAGGGGCTTTTTCAGTATAGACTGCAATAAGTTCTACTGAAATTCTCGCCTCTGCCCCTTCTTTGCTCTTAACTACTAATTCTCCTGTGTAATTCTTGTCCAAGTTTTTATTTTTGTTTATGTCTATAGTTACTTGTGTTTTTTCTTTGGGCTTTAATTCCAGTATATTATCGGGGTTTGAGGACATTACACTTGAAATACCATTGGTAAATGTTACTGTCAAGTTCTTTAGGCTTACATTCAAGTTATTGTTTATTGTTATGTTGGCGCTATAAGCAAGTTCTTTTCTTATTTTTATTTTAATATCTAGTTTGCTTCCATAGTTGTCTGTTACAGTTATAGCATTTTCTAGACTTGTAGTTTTGTTATTAATAATTTGCGAAGCATTGCCTGTGATGTTTGTTTGATTTGTTGTATTAAGAATAGTTTCTGCACGATCCCTTAGTATGAGTATTGGCAGGGAATAGTTCCCATTTTCGTATTTTATCTGTAAGGCTGTGTTAAAATATTCTCCTTGCTTGCTGTAGATTTTGCTGTTAACTTCTATTGTCTTTGCTTGTCCTGGACTCAAGATGAATTTTTTAGTGCTGGGAACTATTATATCATCTGAAATTACTTCAATATTTTGTGATAGTCCTAGATTGCTTTTTACTGTCAAGCTGAATTTTGCTTCTTCATAGTATTTTAATTTTGTAAAATAGTATCCTGGCTTTATGCTCATTGCAGCATTTTCAGAATTTACATGTATTTTTTTCTCAAAGTTCTCTTTCATTGCAATTCCATCCTTGATATAGAATATATCTAAAAATATTATATTATAAGATCCATTGCTTAGTGAAGGAATATTAAAATAAAAGAGATAATAGCTACTGTTTACCTTTATCAGGTTTTTTGATACAGCTATATTGTATAGGTTATTGTCTGTAAATTTTAAATTAGAGAGTGTTATGTCTTTGCTTAGCTGTATATTATTTATTATTAGTTCTCCTTGTAGTGTCTCAAAATTTTTGTATTCTTCTTTGAATATTTTTATTTCTGCATCTTGTGCTGTAGAAAGTGGAATTATAAGTACAAATAATGTTAGTATTAGGATGTTTGTTTTATGCATTCCACTTTATTTCCCTTTTATTAATTTCTCAGCCTCTCTTAAGGATCTTTCAAGTTCTTCTTCCTCTTTGGATTTAACTGCTCTTTGGGGAGCTATTCTTGGCGGTGTTTGTTGCCTTGCAGGTTGTGTTTGTCTTGGCTGTTCTACTGGTCTAAATTCTGCCACTCTCCTGTAATCTTCAAATGTCTGTTTTTTCTTTTTCCTGAATAAGTCCTTTAATGAAACTTTTCCTGTTTTTACAAATTTGAAATAGAATATTGCGCCTAGAACAAGCAGAGCAGTTATTAATATTAGTACCCAAACCCAAATACTTCCCCCATTCTCTTTAGGTGGAGTTTCATCTTCAGGTAGATCTGCAGGTGTTTCTTCTGTTTCTTCTTCTTTTTGTATGCACACTCCAAATTTGCATTCTTGTCCGCTTTCGCAGTCTGCGCTTGCTGTGCATCCTTCTTGCTCTTCTTCTTCAGGTTTCTCTTCAGTTGTTCTGCATAGTTCTTCTTCTTTGCATTCCTCTTCTCCGCAGTCTTGCACTCCATCATTGTCATCATCAATATTGTTTCCGCAGATTTCTCTTTTAATGTTAACAGGTTCTATCTCTTCTATTGCTGCTCTTCCTAAGTCAACTCCATGTAAAGCAAGTAAGGCAAATGCTGTATTTCTGATGTTTCTATTCCAGCTTCCGTCTTTTCCAGCTTTTCTAAGCAAATAATCTCTGGCTCTTCCTACGTTTTCTGTTTTTTCTGTTCCATCCATTGCCAGTATTGCTAGTGATGTTACATAAGCATCTCCGTTGAAGCTTCCGTCTTGTTTCTGTTGTTTTGCTAGTTCTTCTAGAAATGATGGCGCAACGCTGCTGGATTTCAAAAGTACTCTATTTAATAATGATAAGTGAATAAGATTTCCTGGTTTTAATTGGCTTTCCATGTAGATTATTGTTCCCATGTCTTCTTTTGTAGATCCTATTTCTCCCATTTCAAGTAAGGCCCAGCTTGCAAATGCTGTTGATTCATAATCGCATGTGCTTGTGCTTTTTCCTGTCCCGTAGCAGGCATTCGCTACGATTAATTCTGTGTTCGTAACAGCTTCGCTTTTTTGTATAAAGAAAGTATTTGCATCTGGCTTGAATATTAGTGTTATTATTGTGCTTGGTATTGCGCTGCAGTCAGCTTCTATTTTTGGTGTTACTGTTCTGAGAATATTTGTATCTATTTCATTTAAATTTATGTAGTACTCTCCTCTCGCCTTTTTTATTTTATCACCTTCAAGCTCAAATGGTTTTGCAGGCCTGTTGCCGTATTTTATGCTGCATGTTCCGTCTGTGCTTGATTTTATTACCAGCCACCATTCTCCCTTGTTTCCCATGGAAATTTTTGCATCTTTGAGCCATTTAACTTCTTGTGTTACATCTTGTCCTGCCAAGTATAGTGCTAAAGTTGCTAGCGCACTATCCTTTGTTTTGCATCCTCCTTTTGGCCAGCAGTGCTGCACAGGATCTTCTGTTTTTACAAGTTCTTCAACTATTCCGCTTAGTTCTCTAGTCGGCTGTCCCAGTAATGCCATTAGCGCAGTTGATCTTTCTTGAACATCAAGGCTCTTTGTTGTAGTTGTATTGTATAGCCATTCATAAGAATTAATTAATCCTTCAACTGCGTCTTGGTTTGTATTTAATGAATTAGTATTTTCAGTGTCTTGTTCTTCATGTTCTGTTGCAGTAGCAAAATTTAAAGTTAATATTAAGGTCAGAATTATCGCTGTTATTGCTCTAGCTGTACCTCTTTTCATAATATGTTTATTCAGAGCAATTGGTTTATAAACATTTCTAAACAATATGTGTTTATGCTACCTAAAACTTACTTAAAATTTAATCCTGCGATTTTTAGCAAAGGAAAAAGAGGTTTGATATATCTGATTAAAAAAAATAATAAGAAATATGCTATAAAAATTAAACTGCCAGCATCCAGAGCAATTAACAGGATTAATATCGAAGCTGATTTTCTTAAGTTGTTGAATAGATATAATATAGGCCCAAAGATTATAGATTTTGGTGATGATTTTATTGTTTATGAGTTCGTTGAGGGTATAACTTTAAAAGAATTTCTTAAGAGTAATAATTTAGATAAAAAAATAATTAATAATATAATAAAGCAATGTAAAATATTAGATAAATTAAAAATTAACAAGGAAGAGATGCATTCTCCCTTGAAGAATATTATAATTACTAGAGATAGAATGCCTGTGCTTATTGATTTTGAAAGGTGTCATTTTACTTCTAGGCCTAAGAACTTGAATCAGTTTAGAGAATTTTTGAAAAAAAAACTTTAAGTTTATAATTGAGCGAAGATGCTGCTACAATGATTGGCTGCTAGATTATAGTTTTCTTTTTAATAGGTAAGAAGATATTTTGTGTTTTGTTGTGAATTCTTTCCATGAAACATATTTTAATTTTTCATTTTCTGGAAGAATACAAATGTTCATGTGGTTATTGAATAGTTGTAAGAATTCTTTTCTACTCACTTCTGTGTTTGGGTTTTTTCATCCATGAGAATTTTTCGAGCAGTTTCTTTCCTGTGTATCCTTTGATGAGTTTTGCTACTTGCGGTCTTGTTCTTAGTCCTATGTCTACTAGCATGTGCACATGGTTGTTGTCGAATCCTAGTTCGCTTACTTTTATTCCGTACTTTTAGCATACTTGGCTGAATAGTTGTTTGCGGCAGAATTAGTTTTACATTAATGTTATTTAATTTTTTTCTTCTCTTTCATTTTAACCATTCTGTAAGTGTAGTTTACAGGATTCTTGCACATATTGCATATTGAGTCTTCGCATTTTATTCCAATTGCTTTATAATAATTAACATTGTCACAATTTGGAGGAAGCACTTTTTTGTTTTGTCTTTTGAACCAGCTTACTTGTGCTTTGATATATCCATCTCTTAACGGTTCAGCATTTCTCTTGTTCCACTCTAGTAAGAAGTTCTCTATTTCCTCAAAGTTCCATCCCACTGAAGTCAAGAAATTACATAAGATGAATACTCCTCTTTTTCTTCCATCCTCTTTCAATCCTCTCATTAGTTTTGTTATGCACGCTGGAAAGAACTCTGGTTTTATTGCAACTTTGCTTACCTCATATCTTCTTTCTTGCTGCCTTATCTCCTGTCCCAATACACTAGTCTCTTTTTTCGCCCAGTCAAATGCCTGTATCAGCAATTCCTTTGCCTCGTCTTTTACTACATTTTCTCTGTCTAAAAACTTTATATTTACTTTTACATTCTCAATTTTAGCATCATCTATATTAAAGTCAGAAATATTTTTCAGCGGAATGCTCACCAATCCAGACTTCTCATTTATTGAATATGCGCATCTAAATAAATGTCTACTTGATATTAGCACAGAGTCTATATCCACTGCTTGGTATGGGTCAAATTTTCCATTAACTATTAGTTGATCTTCTGTTTTTCCTATGCTTTTTGCTATGTCATTTAAGCTTCCTTTGCTTAGTAGTTTTGCTGTTAAGAATTCTTGTATCATGCTTTTCAAATAACTAGATATTACTCTAACACCTTCAGGAAAATAATCTTTTATGTTTACATTATTTACTTCTTTTGGAAAAGCTTCAAATGGTATTGCAATATGTAAGCCCCTGTTTCCGGAATATTTTAATGAATAATTTTTTACATTGTGAAATTTTAATGCTTCAATTAATAATTCTCCAGTAATAAGCGAAAATTCTAAATTTTTTGAGTCTAAATCCAAAATGCAATCCCATCCAGACCGGAAGTTGTCTAATTCTTTTTTTCTAAGTCCAGCTTCTAAAATTGTAGGATCCTTCCACCGTTCCTCACTGATATGAAATGATGTCATTCCTTGTTTAACTAAGTCTTTTACATCGCCTTCAAAGTTCACTACTTCTGGCCTTATTCCTCTGAATTCTCCAAACCAAGCCTGCACTTCTCTGTCTTCAGACAGTCTTATCAGTTCTTTTTGCACTTCCTTTCTGGAATAATATTCTTTTGCATTAGCTATCAATTTGGAATCCATCTAAATGGGAGCAAAGCTTTTTGTTTAAATTGATTGTTATTGTAGAATTTCTATTCTTCAGATTTTATTTTTTCAAATTCTTTCTGCAGTTCTTGTACGACTTCTATAACAGCATTTGCCTGTTCTTTCATTTGTTGGGATAATATACTAACTTCATTTAGCTGTTTTTTTACTGTTTCTCTTGCTTCTTCTACTGTTTTTTCCACGCAGACTCCGCTGCCTACATTCATTATTAATTTTTTATTGTCCTTTAAAATGCCTTTCATGAATATTCCGCTGCCTAATGCCATTAATGTCTCATTTTCAGGCTTGACTTTTGATATGCTGTCAAGATTCTCGTCTAGTTTGCTTATGTCATGGATATGCTTCTCCAGGTTTTCTATGTTTTGATGCAATTGCTGTACCTGCTGGATCATCATCTGGTATTCCATGTATTTTTCTTTTAGTTTTTCTTTGTTCATTTTTCTTTGACATCAAATGTGCCGCAGTTTGGGCAGCAGTAAACCTCGCTATTGCTTTTGTCTTCTATGTAGTGTGATTCAGAATTGCATACGCTGCACTTTATGGTCTTATTCATTTCTTTGTCTTCTTTTCAGGTTTTTAGTTTCTTTATTTTCTTCTTTTGTTTCTTTTTTAGCTTTAGGTGCTCCGTGCTTGTGCACTTTAAATCCCATTTCTCCTAGAACTTTTCTTATTTCTTCACTTGTAGCTCCCTTTCCGACTTTTATTTCTTTTCCTAAGAATTCTATGTGTTTGAAGTTTACTTTCCTTTTTCTTGCATCTCCATCAATAGTATAATAGCCGTTTCCAAGGTCTTCAACAACAACAGCTATTCTTCCTGCATCTCTTCCTGCGAGTTTAATTACTACATCTCCTGTTTTAACCATTTCTCATCACCTGCGCTTTTTCTAGCAAAACACTTCTCATGCACTTGCTGCACAAGTTTCCTGCATACGGTCTTGAAGGCGCCTTTTTTGTTTTGCTTAGCTTTCTTATTTGTGTTTTAACTCCATGAGCAACGCCTTTTAAAACATCTCCGCATATTCTGCATTTAGGTTTTGCTTGCTTTTTTTCTCTGTAGTGTATTCTAACTCCTTTTGGAGCTCTTACATATATTCTGTTAAGTGTTCTTGATTTGTGTTGTGGTTTTGGCATTTTTATCCTTGGTATTTGTGTAAAAAGCTAAGGGTTTAAGAAGCTTTCTTTTAGTAAACCTTTAGCACTTTTCTGAATATCATGCTGAAAATAATTGATAATACAAAGTAGGTTCCAAACCATCCCATTAATCCGAAAAATTTCGGGTCATTAAAGCCTTTAAATGTATCAGTGAACCATCTAAATAGTAAAATTATAGGCAAAGCAGTATATATTAATGGTTTCATTACCAGTTCAAAGTTTTTTGGCATGTTTGCGAATTGTTGGTCTCGTAATTCTTTGCTTTTAGGATCATTTGGGGCATATTTTTTCATTTCTTCTTGCATTGCTTTTTGTTCTTCTCTTAGTTTTTTCAATGCTTCCTGGTCTGTTGTATATTTCTGAATGATTGTTAATATAAATTGCAGTAATCCTATTATTATTACATATCCCCATGTAAGGTTCCAGCTTAATATTTTCCCAAGTATTGGGTTAAGAATAGTATTTACTGCGCTTTTTACTGCAGGCACTTTGTCCCATAGAGTGTTGAATAAAAGTCCTACAATCATTAATCCTAGGAATAAGAAGAATATTTTTTTCATTTAGCTTCCGCCCATAATTTTTTTCATTGCTGGATGCATGTCCATCATATGGTGTTTTGCTATATCTTCATATAGCTTGTAGATTATCATCACTGCTAGTAATATTCCAGTTCCTCTTGACAGCGCTCCTAGCAGGTCAGCAGATGCTGCTAGTATTCCTATGAACAATCCTCCCATGACTGTCAGCGGAAATATGTATCTGTCAAGTACTTTTTCTAGTATTCTCTCATCTGTTCTAAATCCTGCTATGCTCAGTCCTGAGGATCTTATTTGTTTTGCAAGGCTTGCTGCATCTTGGCCTGCAGTTTTTACCCAGAATATTGAGAATATTAGCGATCCTAGTGCAAGTATTATCATGTAGACTAATGCTCTTAGCAGGTCCAGCCATATAAATGATCCTGTTAGTAAGTTTGTTATTATTGTTGGTCCGCTTACCCACAGCGTTAGTTCATTAGCTGCTGTAGACGATATCAGTCCCCAGCTTTGTAATAGTCCTCCTGCTAGCTGTACATTTGCTAGTAGTGCTGCTATTAGTATTACTGGTATGTTGCTTGTGTACAAAAAATTTAATGGCCATCTTACTCCGAATCCTCTTACTCTTCCGAAGCTTAGTGGTATTTCTACTTTCATTGCCTGTGCATATACTGATATTACAAATACTACTACTGTTGCTATTATTGCAGACATCGCTATTACAGCATCCTTTGGTGCTCCTGCAAGTAGTGATGTGAAGAAGACTATGAACGCTCCTATTGGTGGCTGTCCTGAACCAAATGCCCATTGCCCGACGCTGTTTAGTGGGCTGAATGCTCTTATCATTATTTCTGCAGCCACTCCTCCTGCTATGAATAAGCTAACTCCAGACCCGAATCCCCATTTTTGTACTACCTCATCCATGAACAATACTAGCAGTCCTCCGATTATTAGTTGTAGTACTAATATTATTTGGAAGCTGAAATATGCTGGTGTTCCTCTTAGTGCCGGGTCAGGTGCAAGTCCTCCCATGAATACGTACACTGCTCCTTCAAATATTATGAAGAATATTGCTGCAAATTTCTGCAGTCCTTGAAAGAACGCTCTTCCTTCATGTGTTGTAAGGTCCATTTTCAGTATGCCTGATCCTGCTAATAATTGCAGTACAATGGAAGCAGTTACTATCGGGCCTATTCCCAAGGACAATATTGAACCAAAGCTTGCTCCTAGTATTATTGATAGTTGTTCAAATCTTGCTAGTCCATTCTCGCCTAATCCATAGAGTGGTATTACTGATAATATAAAGAATGCTACTAAAATTATTAGTGTCCACTTTAGTTTTTCTTTGAATGGCCTGTTTTTTTGCTTTGGAGCTTTTACTTCTGGAAGGCTCGAAAGTATGTTATTTATTATTGACATCTTCTCTTATTATTTCACCGCCATTTTCTTCTATTTTGTGGATCGCATTTTTTGAGAATTGGTCTGCTTTTATTTTCAGCTTGATATTTACATGTCCTCCGCCTAATAGTTTGTCATATCCTAGTTTTGACAAGTCTACAACATAAGTGTTTCCTTGTTTTTCTGCTAGTTTGTCTTTGACGTAGCTTTCAATATGCTTTTGCAGGTCTTTCAAGTTTATTGTTCTTATTTTTTTGATAAGTTTTTGTGGTCTGTGGAATCCTCTTTTTCCGTAATAGTCATTTCCGTATAGTTTTAGTATTGTTGGTTTTTTCTGGTCAGCTCTTTTTCCTGATCCTGCCATTCCCTTTCCGCCTCTGTGTCCTGCTCCCCTGTGCTTTTTTTTGGAGCCCCAGCCGTGCGTTGAGCTCGCTCTCATTCTAGAATTTTTTTTTCTTTTGTTTACTGTCATTTTGGAAGATAACCTCCTGAATACAAAGCATTATCTATTCCAAGTCTTGATAATACTAAAAATGCAAATACCATTAGCCCAATGCTTAATAACATGAATATTACATAAGGTATTACATACATCAGCACTGCTGTTCTAAATCTTATTTTATGCACTTCTGCTGTGCCATATATTAGTAGTATAAGCCTGTATATTCCTGCAAGGAATCCTAATACAGGTATCCATCCGAAGATAAATATTGGTGTCTTTGTATAAGCATATAGCTGGTAGGTTTTCTTGTAATCTGCCTGTCCTTCAAATAATAGTATCCACACATAGAGTATTGCTGCCCATAAAAAGCTAAATCCGAGCCTGAAAGGATAGCTTATAATAAAAAAGAGCATTACAAAAGCTATTCCTGGTTGTGGAGTTTTGCTTATTATGTCTACGAGGTTCTGCATTCCAATTAATGAATATAGAAAAGAAATTGAGGAATTTAGTATAAAGACACTTATAAGTGTTGTAATTGTACCAAATACTAATGAGTAAATGAAGTAGTATACAAATGCATCTTTTAGTTCCTTTTCCTTGTTTATGTTTCTGAAATATTGCGTAGGTTTTGTCAATATGTCTACTGTTCTTTGTAAGATTTTCATACCATCCTCCTTAATAGCTCGTTTATTCCGTTTTTCCTGTAACCTAGTGCTCCGCCCATGCTGTACTGTTTTTTTATTCCTTGTTTTTCAAATCCGCCTCTTGGTGGTGTCAGCCTGAAGTATGTTTTAATTCCCGGCACTTCTTTTAATTTTACCTTTCCTTCCATGAATTCTTTGGAGAACTGTTCATAGTTTTTGTTTGTTTTCTGCTTCAGGTATTCTTCTGTAAGCTTTTTATTGCCTGCCATTCTGCCTCTTTTCTCAAATAATACTCTGAATGTTTCTGTGTCTATTTCTCCCCACGTGACAAAGTCTTTTAATTTTACAAGTGCTCCAGTATACCTTGGATCTTGGTCTAGTATAACGCAGCTGTTTTTTTTCCTGAGTCTTAGGAATCCTAGGCTGTCTTTGACTTTTTTGCTCATTCCTACTCCGCCTCTGACTTGGACAACTGCTATTTTTTTCATTTTAGTTTTGTACTCTTCCTTCAACAATGCCTGCCTCTTTTGCAAACTCTTCTTTGACTTTATATTTTGTTAGTTGTCTTAGTGCATAATAGCAGGCTTTTAAGAAGTTTAGTTTTGTGGATGTCTGTCCTTCTGATTTCGTGTAAATGTCTTTTATTCCTGCCATGCTGAGTATCACTCCGCATTTCCTTTCTGCTTTTAGTCCTGTGCCTCTTGGGGCTGGCATGAGTTCTATTTGCACGCTGCCGCTTTTTCCTTTTACTGTGTAAGGTATTGAGTGTGGTGTTCTGCAGTCGCACGCCCAGGATCCGCATCCTCTTGCAATTTTCACTACGTTAAGTTTTGCATTTCTTATTGCCTTTTCTCTTGCTGGAAGTGTCTCTTTTGCTCCTCCAAATCCTATTCCAACATATCCGTCTCTGTTGCCTACGACTGCTAGTGCTGAGAATTTTATTGTGTTTCCTTCAGAGGTTTTTTTCTGTGTTTGTTTCCATATGCTTTCTTTTCCTCCGCCGAATTTTCCCTTGCTTTGCCCGACTTCTATTAGTTCTGATGTCAGGTCTGGAAGCAGTTTGTCAATTATTTCAGGCTCTAAGATCCTAACTCCACTGTCAAGTATTTTTCCTAAGTCAGTCATCTCTCCTGCTTTTACTTTTCTTCCTAGTTCTGTTTTTGGCACCCACTTGTCTATTATTTGTTCTTGTGTTTTTTCTACTGCCATTTTTCTAGTATTTTATTCTTTACCTCATAAAAGTTTTTTGTCATGTCTGTTTTTGCATTTTTTCCTGTGATTCTCTCTTCACTTGGAAAGTATTTTTCATTGCATTTTACTTCTTGCTTGCTGTCTATTATTCCTTTTGCTGCTGCAAATATGCTTGATCCTTTGACTGCCCTGTAAAGTCCTATGTCTAGTATTCCTTCTTTTATGCCCTTCTTCTTTGCCCTCAGTCCGCATAACAGGCCTGTGAGGTATGCGCTTGGTGTATTTCCCTTGTGTCCCTTCCACCCGTACTTCAATAGTTCTCTGCTGTGTCCTGAAGCAACTGTCTTGTCTCCGTTTGTATCGTATTCGACAGCGTGGACAAAGATGTTATTCAGTTTTCTTCTTATTACAAACCTGGGCTTTCTTGAAATAAGTAGTGAAAGCCTTAACTTATAGTCTGTCCTTCCCTGCCTTCTCCTTCTGTACTTTAACGTGTAAGCTTTATGCATTCTTTTCATTTTTTGCTCCATAAATTATGTTCTGTGAGGTAAAGTTTTATATGCCTGGCGCTTCTGAAAAACCCTCCTTTCGCCTTGAGCCTTAGCAGTCTGTATACTTCTTTTGCTATCAGGTTTTTATCTGAGTATTCAGTAATCATTTTTCTTTGTAGTCTTATTTTATTCACCCATATTATCTTTTTTCCAGCTCTTGCTGTGTGTTTTCCTTTTCTTGAGCCAATTCCTTGCCTTTTTCCTTTTCTTTTTTGTTGAAGTATTTTTCTTGCTCTTCCTCTTGATACTCCATTTTTTTGTTTTATTAGTACAGCTCCTTCTGCAGTTAGTTTTCTTAAGTCGTCTTTTGTTATTGCTTCCTTGAAGTCTTTAAGCCTTGTAGGGTCTATCCACACTCTCTTTGTTCCTGCTTTTAGCATTCTGGCAATTATTTCTTTCCTATTTCTTAGGTTCATTCTTGTTTTCCTCAGTCTTTTCTTTCGCCTTCTTCTCAGCTTCTTCTTTGGCTTTTGACTTTTTTTCTTTTTTCTTTGCTTCTTCTGATTTTTTTGATTCAATTTTCTTTTTTATGTTATCTAGGAATTTTTCTGCATCTTTTACATTTGTCACCTTGATGTTTTTCTCTTTTGCTTTTGTAAGTATTGTTATTTTTTTCTTCAATCCAAGAGTTGAGGATAAGATTATTTTTTCATCTTTAAGGTTTTCAAGCTGTTTTAAATTTTCTACCAATATCATTTTGTCTCCCTGCCTGTCCAGTCCTTTTGCTGCCTTTGGGCTTCCATACCCTATTGAGGGCATTGCAGGATTTCCCCTGAATCCTCTCCTCATTTTGCTGTGCATGCCTCTAGGTCTTCTCCATTTCCCTTCATTTTGTGGGTATACATTAACTGTCTGCTGCTCGAAGTCAGGTTTCTTTGCCTTAATTTGATTTCTCAGTGTAACTAGCTTTTTCATTATTCTTCTCCAGGCTTCTCGAGTATGTATATTCCGTCTTGGAATATTCTCCTGTCTCTGTTTGTAATTCTTGTTAGTTGCTCTATGTTTGCAGCTGTTTGGCCTACAAGATCTTTGTCAACTCCAGTAATTTTTATTGTGTCTCCCTGGATTTCTACTTTGACTCCTGGTTTTATATTGATGGCTCTTGGAACTTTTTCTCCTAGGAAGTTCTTTACCGAGAATTTATTTCCGTCCAGGTTGACTGTCATCGGAAAATGTCCTGAGCATATTTTAAGTTTGGCTGAGTAGCCGTTTGCCGCGCCTTTAAGCATGTTTCTTATATGTGCATAGTAGGTTGCTGTGCTTGTCTTGTCTGTTTTTGTTTGCTTCAGGCCTTTTTTTATTTTTATGTCTATTTTTTCATTGTCTGCTTTAAGCTCGATTCTGGGGTTGTTGAATTCTTTTTTGACTTCACCTTTAGTTCCCTTTACAGCTAGTAGGTTGTTGTCTAGCGAAATGTTTATTCCCTGAGGCACCTCAATTTCTAGGTCGTAATTTTTCTTTCCCATTTTAGTAGCAGTAGGCAATTAGTTTTCCTCCTATTCCTTTCTGAAGAGCCTCTTTGTGTGTCAGCACTCCTTGTGAGGTTGTGACTATGAATATGCCGAATCCTTTTGCAGGGAGATATCTCTTTTCAAAAAGCTCGTAAGTTTTTTTTGTGAATGAAAATCTTGGCTTTACTACTCCGCACCCGTTTATGCTTTTGTTAAGCTTAACGTTGATTGATCCGCCTTTGGCATTGTTCACCAAGACTGCATCTTCTACATACCCGTTCTCTTTGAGTAGGTTTAATACAGACATTATAAGTTTGGAGTAAGGCTTTACTAGGCATTCTCCCTTTCCCCTTCTCTCTGCATTAAGTATGCTTGACATTACGTTTGATAATGGATCGTTCATCATTTTGTTTTTGCCTCAGCTGAATTTTTTAAATCCTATAAGTTTTGCTTGTTCCCTAAAGCAGGTTCTGCATAAGTTTATATCATAGCTTCTTATATGTGCGCCGTATCTTCCGCACGTTTTGCACTTTCTTGACCCTATTCCCATCTTTCTGGCTTTGGGTGTGTTGTGTTTTGCATATTTGTTTAATTTGGAAGGTTTTGCTTCCAGTTGCGCAAATACTTTTTTGTAGTCGCTAGTAGTCATTCTTCCTCCGCTATGTTTAGACCGAAGTTTGTTTTTAAAAACTGTAGTGTTTCTTCAGGTTTTATTCTGTGTCTTGCAGGGATTTTTTTGTTTTGTATGCTTCTGTTTTTAATTCTGAATCCTGGTCTTGCTAATGTTACTGCTACTTCAAGACCTATCACGCCTATTGCAGGGTCATATTTCACTCCTGGTATGCTGATATATTCTTCTATCCCAAATGAAAAATTTCCGCTCATGTCTATTTTTCTCTTGTAAATCTTGCTTTCAATGCCGATTAGTAGTCTTTTTAGAAGGTCTTCTGCTTTTTTTCCTCTTACTGTTGTCATGCAGGCAAGAGGCAGTTTTGGCCTTACTCCCCATGTTGGAATTCTTTTGTTGCTGCTGGTCTGCACAGCCTTGAGTCCTGTTATAGAGTTTAATAATTTCATTGCATTGTTAAGCTTGTCCCCAGGCCCTCCTACTCCTATGTTTAGTGTTACTTTTTCAATCTTGATTTCTTTCATTTTGTTCATTGTTCTGCCCCGATTTTAACTTCAGGCTTGTCTTTGCCTACTGGAAAAGCATAGTCCATTAATGTTATGTATTCTTTTCCTTCAGTTTGGATTACAACTTTTGCTTTTTCCAGGTTCTTTGCTTTGATTATCTGCTTTATTGTGCCTAGCTTGCCTACGTGTTTCCCGCCGCTTAGGAAGACTAGTGAATTTTCTTCAAGAGGCATGTTTTTTATTATTTCTTTTTTATCAAGGTCAAAGATTACTCCGTCTCCAACGTTTAGTTTCATTTCTTTTTCTTTTGCTGTTACATTTCTTCCGTCGTGAAATGTTATTTGCTGCGCTCCTTTCTTCAGTATAGTTTTCCTTACTATTTTGAGTGGTTTCAGTTTTGTTTCCTTTGCAGGTATTTCAAACAATGATAATGTCCCGTCTTTTTTGTACAGCACTCTGAAATGCTTGCCTAAAGGTATTACTTCCAAGATGTCCATTAATCCTATTCCGAATTTGTAGTCTTTTCTTATTTTTTTGTCAACTTGCACATTTCCTTCATTTAGTATTTTGTTGACTTCTTTTGATGTCTTTGCATAGTTAAGAAGATTTTTTATAACAAAGCTTAGTGGCATGCTGGCTTGTAAAGGATGTGATCCAGGCATTGGTCTTGTTACCCATTTTTGTTCTTTTCTTTCTATTTTCCAGCTCTTTGGTGCTGCTATTTGTGATAGGTGATTTTGTCCCATTTTTACTTTCTCTCAAGTGCTTTTTTTCTTGCCTTGTCCTCCATATTTAATTCTGTTATCATCAAGTTTGAGGGATGTATGCCGTAAGGAATTCTCGTGCCGTCTCTTTTTATTTGGTGTATTCCTTCAACGTACACTTTCCTGTGTTTTGTATCTACTTGTGTTACAATTCCTGTTTTGCTTTTGAACTGTCCTGTTGTAATCTTTACTTTGTCGTTTTTTCTGACTGGAATGTTTCTTTTCTTGTGTTTTGACCTTAGTTCTTTTGACAGTATTACTGACATAAGTTTTCTGGCTATATGCAGCGGAGCATTGAATAAATATTTTCTCTGCTTTCTAGGCTGCTTGCTCGCTTTCCATGACTTGCTCCATTTTGTTTTCATAGTATGCTCTTTGCTATTTTAGCTACTGCAGGCCATCTGGCTGCAACTTCCTTTGCTATTGGTCCTTTCACAAGTGTTCCTTTTGGGTTTCCTTTGTCATCTTTTAATACTACTGCTGCATTGTCTTCGAATTTCACTCTTGTTCCGTCGCTTCTTCTGTATTCCTTTGTTTGTCTTACAATTATTGCATTGACTACTTTTTTTCTCATATCTGGAGAACCGCTCTTGACTGACGCAGTTACATAATCCCCAACTCCGCCGTATGGTTTTCTTCCCTTTACTGTTTTTTCTCCCTTGAAAGAGATTAGCCAGAGTATTTTTGCTCCTGAATTGTCGCATGCTGCTAGGAAGCTTCCTTTTTGCAGTCCCTTTGTTATTCTTGCCTTCACTGCTTTCATTGTAATTTCTCCACGACTACAAAATTCTTCGTTTTGCTTATTGGTCTGCACTCAACAATTCTTACTGCATCTCCAGTTTTTATTTCCATGCAGGCAGGGCTGTGCACGTGCAGTTTGCTTTTTCTTTTTTCATACCTTTGATATTTAGGAAGATAAAATAGTCTCGACCATTCAACTACTGCTGTTCTCTGGAGGTTTATTTTGGTGACCTTTCCAAGGAAAGTCCTTCCTCTAACAGATAGTGAACCATGAAAAGCGCAGTTTTTGTCGTCGCACTCCTTGAAAGGCGCTTTTATTCCAAGCCCGATGTCTCTTGCTTTGCTGTTCATTTATCCTCCTTGATGACTATTGATTCTGGTTTGAATCCCAATTTTATCATTTCACCCTTTACTTTGTCTACATGATTTCCCTGCAGTTCTATTATGCCGTTTTTCATTGTTCCGCCGCACGCTAGTTTTGATTTTAGTTTTTTTGTTAGGTCTTTCAGGTTTATGGTTTTCTCGTCAAGCCCTTGTATTGTTGTAGCCAGCTTTCCAAATCTTCTCTTTCCAACAGTTATTGTTATTTTCTGTTCTTCTCTCGCTAGTGTTTCGCAGACGCACAAGTCTTTTGGTAGTCCGCATACGTTGCATATTTCCATAATGCTATTAAGCACCTCCAACTTTTTTTTGGTTTTGCACTGTAAGTATTCTTGCTATGGCCCTTCTTAGTGCCCTTATTTTTCCAGGATTTTCTGGCTGCGTTCCTCTGCTTGCTTGAGCCCTTAATTTCATTAGTTCTTTTTTTATTTCTAGCATTCTCTTATTCATTTCTTCTGTGCTCATTTTTTTTAGTTCACTTTTTTTCAGTACTGCCATCTTCTTTCTTTTCCTCGCTTGCTTGAACTTCCTGTTTTTTTTCTTGCCTTAGTGTTATAGAGTCTGGAAGCATAACATCAGGATGTAGTATGCTTACTTTTATTCCTACAGTTCCCGATCTTAGGTTGCATGCTTCATTAGCTCTGTCCATAAAGCTTTCTGAGATATCTCCTGATTTTTTTAAATACCCTGATAAGAATCTCCAGCTTTTTGCTCTTTCGCCAGGCACTCCTCTTCCAGATATGACTATTTCTATTCCTTTGGCTCCTGCTCTAATGCTGTCTTCTAGTGCTTTGTATGCCATTGCTTTGAATCTTTTTGGTCCGAACCTTTCAAAGCCGTTTATTAAGTTTCTGGCAACTGAAGCAGCATCTAGGTATGGGTTTTCTATTTCAACAACTTCAAGTTCAGGGTTTTCCATTTTGAATTTTGTTTTGAGCATGTCTGTTACTTTTTTTATGTTCGTTCCTCTTTTGCCGACGATTAGTCCGGGTTTTGAGGTGTATACGCTGATCTTTTCTCCTAATGGGGTTCTCTGCATTTTCACATGGCTGCAGTTCTGCCTGCCAAATATGGAAAATATGTATTCCTCTATTTGTTTTTCCCTAACCTTTTGTGCCACTATCTGTCTTTCTATCATTTGCTATCTCCTGTGCTCTTATTTCTACATGAGTGTTTTTCATTTTCATTCTTCCCTTTCTTCCATATCTTAGTCTTCTGTCTGCTCTGTCTGCTTTCGCAAATGTGATTATTAAATTTGTGTTCATGCCTTTGTTTCCTGCATTAGCTTCCAGAGTGTTCAGCAGTTTAAGGAAAGTCCTGCTAGCATTTGCTGGATACCTTCCAGGTCCTGTTCTTCCCTTTTTGTGTCCTAAGTCAAAGTTGAATCTTCTCACTTTTAATGCTCTTTTTTGGTTTGAGATGTCTTCTAGAAGTCTTTTAGCAGACTCTAGTTTCATTCCTCTTATGTTGGAGCATATTTCTATTGACATCTTGGTTGATATCCCAAGACCCCTCCCGACAACTGTGGCATAGCTTTTATTTTCCATTTTCATTTGACTGACATTGCTGCGCTTGATTTTGTTGCTCCTATTCCTGGTGCCGAGTGTTGTACTTTTTTCCTTGTCATTGCGAACTCTCCAAGATAATGTCCTATCATGTCTTCCTCTATTGTTACAGGAACAAATTCCCTTCCAGCATGAATATGTATCGTTAGACCAACCATATTGGGCATGATTATCATGTCTCTGCAGTGAGTCTTTATAAGTTTTGAAAATTTTCCGTCTTTTGCTTTTTTTATTTTCATTAGTAATTTTTTCTGCTGTTCTGTAAATCCTCTCTTTAATACCCTCTTCTCTCTGGAGTTCATGTAAGCTAGAAGTTCTTTTTGTTCAAGTTTTGCTAATTCTGTAATATTTTTTCCTCTGTAGGTTTGTTCTTTTTTCATCTTATCCTTCCTGTTCTTCTTGCTCTTACTTGTCCGACTTTTCTTCCTGGTGGCGCATGTCTCGGAGCTACCGAAGGTTTTCCCATGTGCCTTCCTCTTCCGCTTCCGAAAGGATGTTCAACTGCATTCATCGCGACAGCAGATGTGATTGGGTAAAGTTTGCCTTTCGCCCTCATGGCATGCCATCTTTTTCCTGCCTTGACAAATGGTTTTTCAGGCCTTCCTCCGCCAGCTACTGTTCCTATTGAAGCCATGCAGTTTCCGTCGAAAGCTTTTTCCTTCTTTGAAGGCATTAGTAATATGACACTTTCTTTTGTCCTTGATAATATTTTAGCAAATGTTCCTGAGGCTCTGACAAATTTTCCGCCATCTCCTTTTGTTTTTTCTACGTTATATACATCTGTTCCTATTGGTATTTCTGATAATAACATTGTGTTTCCTTTCTTGATTTCTGTCTTGTTTCCTATTGAAATGTTGTCCCCTACAGCTATGCCTTCAGGCGCGATTATATACCCTTCATCTCCATCATCATATCTTATCAATGCCAAAGGTGCGCTGTGTGCCGGGCTGTGTTCTAGTTTGGTTACTGTCCCGAATGCTGCTTCTATTTTTGGAATGTTAATTTTGTGTCTTGCTTCTCCCTTGTATCTGTGTTTAAGGCTGACATACCTTCTTGTTCCCCTTCCTCTCTTCTGGCTTGTTATTCTTTTTCCCATTTTACATTAGCCCCAACCTTGTCATTATATTTATTGCAGGGTTTTGCTTGCTTAGTTTTACATATGCTCTCTTTTGTCCCTTATTAGATAAATATGTATTTACTGAATCAACTTTTACTTCAAAGGCCTGTTCAACTGCCTTTTTTATGTCTTCTTTTTTTGCCTTCATGTCCACCACAAATAATAATTTGTTTTCTCTTTCCATCAGTCTTACTATTTTCTCTGTGCTTAATGGATACTTTAGTATTGTATATGGATCTTTCATTTCTTGTCTCCTAAAAATAATTTTTCTTTGGATAATATCTCCATTGCTTCTTTTGTCCACAGGCATTCTCGTGGTAATTCATGTCCAAGGGTTAATATTGCTGCATTTAGCTTATTGACTTCTATAATATCAAATCCTGGAATTGAATTTGCAGATTTCATCAGGTTGCATTTTTTGCTTACTACTATTAGCGCATTTTTCTTGTATCTTTTTTCTCTTCCTCTTGTTTTTCCTTTTCCAGGTCTTCTCCTTTCAACTTTCGCTGCATTTATCCCTATTTTTTCAAATACTTTTTTGAGTTCTTTTGTTTTTGATATTTCTTCAATTTTATTTTCCACAATTTTAAGCTTATTTTGTAAAGCAATTCCTGATAGTGCGCTTCTTATTGCTTTTCTTCTCTCTTTTTTGTTTATTTTTTGTGTCCATATCTTTTCTGCTTTTGGAGGGTGCGCTCTTCTTCCGCCTTTTGTTCCTGGCGCTAGCGCTCCTTCCCACCCAAACTGCATTCCTCTTTTCCACATCGTTTTTCTTGGTACTCTTGATATTCCTTTTCCGTATGATCCTTTGTAGTTTCTTCTCCTTCTGGAAAGTTTTGCGCTTACTCCTTGTCCTGCTTTTGGCATTGCACCGTATGGCTGTCTGTTGTTGTTTTCTATTACAAGTATTGCTCTTCTTACCAAGTTAGGTTCGTATTCCTCATTGAATTGTTCTGGCAGTTCTAAGCTTCCTATTTTATTTCCTTCTAAGCTAAAAATATCTACTTTCATTGTTTGCTCTCCGTGCTTACGTAAGTTAGTTCAACTTGGTTTCCTAGTGGCTTTGAATTTCTTATAGAATTTGTAAAAGTGATTAGTCTTTTTGCAGGTCCGGGCACTGATCCTTTTATTATTACATAGTCTCCTTTTACTAGTCCGTAATGAAGGAATCCTCCTTTAGGGTTGACTTTTTCTGAATTGCTGTCTATTAATATTAGGTCTTTGCTGTACTCAGTTCTTAGGTTGTATCCCATTCTTCCTGATGCCGGAACCCCCCATAATATTTTTCTTGGCCTTAACGGTCCGTAAACTACTCCCCTTCTTTTCTTTTCAGCCTTGTGCGCTTTCAATTGTGCTCCATGTCTTTTTACTACACCCTGAAATCCTTTTCCTTTTGTTACAGAGTGGACATCTACTTTTATTCCCTGCTTCATTACTTCATTTATTTTTATTTCTTTGTCTAGAAGTTTTTTTGCATATTCTAATTTTGATTTTATATCATTGCCGCCAATTCCCATCTCAAATAATTCCGGAGTTTTTTTTCCTAATCCTGATTTTTTTGGTTGTGTGTAAACATTTACTCTAACATCTGTGTATTCTTCAATTTTGCTTTCTATTTCACTCAAGCTTGCTTTCTGTTTTTTTGGCATGCTTAATTTTCTTTCCAGCTCTTTGTCTAGTTTAGGGTTTAATACTTCTTTTGCAAGTTTTAACCCGTAAGTGTCTCTTTTGTATAATCTTATTGAGTATAATTTTAGTGCTGGGCATTCTATTACAGTTACAGGCCAGACAATTTCTTCTCCTTTTGTGTGTGACCATGGCCTGCTGTCTTTTAAGGCTATATGTGTCATTCCTGCCTTGTATCCTGCAAATCCTAGTAGTGTTGTATTCTTTTCATTCGCCCATGCTTTTATTTGTGCATATGGTCTTTGAGACTTCTTTCTAGGCCAGAACTGTAGGCTGCTGTGTCTTGGTCTTCTTACATTTGCCATGTTTTATCTTGCAACTTTTACTTTGGTTTTAAACCTTTTGCTTCATGAGATTCCTTTTTAGAAGTCGACGACTTTCTGCATCAGTAGGGTAATATTGAGGATTTTATAGCTGTTTATAAATTTAACTGTATCAAACTACAGAAATAGTTATTTAGTATTAGTCTTCTAATAAAATATGGGTGTTGATGAATTTGATCCTGGAGAAATTAAGAAAAAATGTAGAGATCCAGATTTGGAAGAAATTATAGGTAGGACTGGTGTTGATTGGCTTTTCGCTGTAACTAGTGCTATGAATGGTGGAAATAATCTGTACATATCATATATTCACGAGGGTTCTGCTATTGGAGATGCCTTTAAGGTGCTTTCAGTTTTATCTTTTTCAGCTAGTGCTATTGAAATCTTAAGGGGCATACTTTCCAAAGCTCTTCCTGAGAGGGCCTATGATTTTCTCAACAAAACTTCTTCTGTTGTTGGTCTTCTTTCAGCAGCTGGCTCGTCATTGTCTCAGTTTGTAGTTCCAATGAAGCCTTTTTTTAGGGTGTTTACTCCATTAACTGCTGCTTATTATGGGTGGAAAACCTACAAACTGTTTAAAGAATATTAGCTATTTTTATATATGAATGTGCAAATAATATTATATGATTAAAAAGTTAATTATTCTAGTTATTGTTGTTGTCCTAACTTATTATTTAATAACTAATTTTACTTTAAGGCCCTCTGTTAAGCCTGATTCTCTTGATTTTGTTGAGCTTCCTTCAGGATTTAAGATTGAAGTTTTTGAGGATAACTTAGGTGGTTCTTCTGTTTCTACTCCAGGTCCGAACAAAGGCCCAAGGTTGATGGCATTTAAGGATGATACAGTTTTTGTTGCTATTCCTAGCGAAGGTCAAGTTATTGCTTTAGAGGATAAAAATAAAGATTCTCAGGTTGAAACTAGAAAAATATTTATAAGTGATTTGAACAGGCCTCACAGCATTTCTTTTTATGATGACTGGATTTACATCACAGAAGAGGATAAGGTAATTAGGGTTAATGATAATGACAAGGATAACATCGCTGACTTGGAAACAAAGAAAAATTTAGTAAGCCTGCCATCTGGAGGTCATTGGACTAGAACTGCTAAGATTATTGATGATAATTTGTTTATTTCTGTAGGTTCTAGTTGTAATGTTTGTTTGGAGGAGGACAAACGCAGAGCCACTATACAAAAATGCGATCTTGATGGAAAGAATTGCAAGACTTTTGCTTCAGGTTTAAGAAATTCAGTTGATTTTATAGAACATGACAGTAAAATTTATGCTACTGATAACGGTCGCGATTCTTTAGGAAGGGATATTCCTCCTGAAGAGATTAATATTATTGAAGAAAGTAAGAATTATGGCTGGCCAGCCTGTTACGGCAACAGAATTCACGATACGGATTTTGATAAAAAGGTCTATATCAGATATCCTTGTCTTGATACAGAGCATCCTTTTGTTGAGTTGCAGGCTCATTCTGCTCCTCTTGGTTTGGAATTTTATAAGGGTAATAAATTTCCTGAAGAATACAAGAATAATTTGTTTGTTGCCTATCATGGTTCTTGGGATCGTGATCCTCCTACTGGTTATAAAATAATTACTGTAGATCTAGATACAAAAGAAGTAAAGGATTTTGCTACTGGCTGGCTTTATGGTCCTGTTGTCAGAGGTCGTCCTGTTGGTATTATAAATTTTAGGGACTCTCTTCTTGTTTCTGATGATAATGCTGGAAAGATTTATAGAATTTATTATGAAGGCTAATTCTATTAACAGCTGTTTGTATTAAGACAAAAATTTTACTCTTTTTACTAATGAATTACTTATCTTGTGCTTTGTTATAAATTCTTTCCATGAGACATATTTTAGTTTTTCTTGTTCCGGAAGTACGCAGATGTTTAAGTGGTTATTGAATAGTTGTAGGAATTCTTTTCTGTTTATTTTCATGTTTGGATTTTTTTCAACAAATATATTAAATTTTTTTAGAGCATTGTTCTCTCTGTTTTGTATTAAGAAAACATTTTCTGAAGCAGTATTCTTTTTTGTACCATTTAACTACTGTTGAAATACTCTTCTTTTTGTTTTCATATTTTACGCTTGCTAATACGCAGTTTATTTCATTGTAAGTTATAGATTCATCTTTTATTCTTTCTTTTATATCTTTCAACTTTTCATTTTCATCTTTGATATTATTTAGAATTGTTATTATTTTATTTTTAGGGATTATTCTCCATATGCTTATCTGATTGTATTCTATTAAATTAGCAAGATGACTCCATACTGTTGATTCTTTAATGCCTCTTTGTTGCGCTATCTGTTTTATGCTTAATCCCTTCTTTAGCATTTGTAGTGTTTTTTGTGTTGTAAACTTGTAGTCTGCTGCTTCTATTTTCTTTAGGAAATTGTCATGTTTTTTAGGGTTTTTTATTTCAGTATTTGGTTCTACTGGGAAGTCTTTATTGAATTTCCTTGTTATTTGCCTTCTATATTTGTATGTGTCTGCATTAGAAACATATGCAGTCCATCCTTCAAATATTTCTATGACTTTTTCTCTTTCAACTGCGCCTTTTTCATATAATCCTTTTAACATTAAAAAATTTCTTTCAAACTTTTGCAGATTCTTTTTTCTTATTAGCTTGAATTCTGGAAATATTCTAAATCCTAAGAAATTTGTCCCGTTGCTTGACTGTATTATTTTAGATTTGTCTGGGTGTAATTCTAAGGCTAATTTTGTTTTTAAGAATTCGTCTATTTTATTTTTGTAATAATCTAACAATGTTTTATGCTTATGTAAGATTACGAAGTCATCCACATATCTTACGTAGTATTTTACTTTTAATTGCTCTTTTACATAGTGATCAAGTTCGTTAAGGTAGACATTTGCAAAGAATTGTGAAGTTAAGTTCCCTAAAGGCATCCCAATTTTTGCCGTCGCCCCCCCCCGCTGTGGTTTGCCAAGATTGTTTTTATTAACCAGATTAATCTTGAGTCATTTACTTTTTTCTTAATTAACGTGATTAATATTTCATGATTAACTGTTTCGAAATAGTGTTTAATATCTGCTTTCAAGACATAACAGTCTCTTGTGTAATTTTTTGAAACTTTTCTTTTGAAAAAGTCAAATCTCTGAACTGCTTTAAATGCTCCTTTTCTTGCTCTGTTAGCATAATTATCAAAAATGAAACTATTGTCAAAAATAGGTTCTATTATATTACATATCGCATGATGTATTACTCTATCTCTGAAGTCTGACTTGCTTATCTTTCTTGTTTTTGGATCTCTAAGGATGAAAGTTTGTAAGGGTCTTGGCTTGTAAGTGTGAAATATTATTTCAGATTGCAAATCTAAAAGATTTTGTTTTAAATCTTTTTCAAAGTCTATAACATATTGCTTCAATGTTTTTCTTTTTCTTGCTTTTTCATAAGCTAAGTAAAGATTATCGTAAGAAATAATTTGACTAAAAATATCAATTTCGTTATCCATTTTATAATCAAGGTTATTTTAGTCCCAGCTTTTGTTGTCTTTGCTATTCCAACCACACGGCCGTAGAAGTTGTCTAGATTGTAGTTGCCATTCAAACCGTTGTTGTAGTAGCCAACAAACAGCACACGGCCAGCAGAGTAGCCCTTTCACTTTTTACTATTCACTGCCGCTTCACCATTTTTGGCGTTGCGACTGTATTTTATAGCAATAATATTGCCTTAGTGAAAAGGCGTGTAGCCCAAGCCACTCCAAAATTTAACTTACTACACCGACGCATAGTAAATTAATAAGTGCTGGGACTGAAAATTCTAAAAAATAAGAAGTATAAAAGGTTTATTCAACTACTTTTACTCTGGAATCTCTAACAGGAACATATAAAGTTCCATTATGTTCAAATGCTCTTTTCTCACTTAAAGCACCAGCTACTCTTGCTTCTAATTTAGGATCCAAATTTTTTGCGACACTATGCGCCTCTGGCGCAACCCCAACCACACGGCCGCAGAAGAAGTCTAGATAGAAGCCAATCAAACCGTCTTTGCAGCAGCCAACAAACAGCACACGGCCTCTGGCTTCGTCACCTAAATCATCTCTATGCCATACGCCGATTCTGTTGCCGTAAGCTTTCTTGTGAGCTGCTAGATATCTTTCTGCGTTTTCTTGTCCGCCTAAAAATGGGACAGTTTGAGGATGTGCTAAAGCTTCGTCAACTTTTATAACACCGCTAGTTGATTTTCTTAAAGTGTCATGATCAACAACGAAAACTCTTCCGTTGCCTTCTTGGTCTAGTAAACTATAAAATTCATCTTGAGGCATTATTCCAGCACCATTAACTAATTTACCATCATCTATAGCTTTTGCTACATTTGCTGGATTGCTGAAGTAATTGGGAACGTGACCATAAACAACTACTGGTTTTCCGTGTCTTGTCTTTCCTGTTGCTCTAATGCTTGGAGTTCCAAACCATACTTCCCATAATCTGGATTCTTTATCAGCGTCTGTTCTTGCTTGTGCTAGTTCTGGCATGAATAAAGGATTGTAACCTGCATCTGCACAATCTTTAAAGGATCTGTCAACACTGTGGCTTCCTTCTGCATAAAATTCTCTAGCTTGAGAAACAACTTTTCTTACAATATCGATCACATTATTATATGCCATTGTTATATCTAAAATAGAGAAATTATAAGTTTATAAGCTTTTCTATTTGTTATTACTTTTAAGTAATATAATTAAAGCACATAATATAAAATAACAGGCACAATTAAGCATCCCATCAAGTGTGTATTTTCTATGTTAAGCAATTTAGGTATTATTCCTATAGAAGACGCTGTAATAAGAACTATCAATCCAAGATATCCTGTAAGTATTGATACAATGAATACTAAAAATATTATAATTCCAAGGCAGAGTTTTGAATAATTTATTTTCTCAATGTATTTGCAGAATAAAGAATTTAATTTTAGTGCAAGTATTATTGCTATAAATGAAGCTGTTAATGCCGTTGCTAATAATAATATTAAATGTATTTTTGTGAAATTGTTTATAAAATTTGATATCACAACAACTGCTCCGTTTCTTGCTTTGTCTATGCTGAATAATGCTATAAAGCTCAGTATCATTGATGTTGTGTTTATTGAGTTGTTTATTATGAGGTATTCTTTTGGATCTTTTGTTTTTGATATTGTTGAAGCTATTATTGTTGTGTGGGAGCTTGTTAGTCCTGGTAGAAAGCTTGTAAGTATAGAGGATATTAAGCTTATAATAGTATTTTTTGCCAGTCTGATTTTATCAATTATTATTTTGTCTATTTCTATTTGTTTTGGTATTGTTGTTTTTGATTTCAAGCTTATTATGAGTGAACTAACACCAAATAATCCTGACAACAATGGAAATAGTGGCTGTTCTAGTGTTTTCATATTGAATACAGCAAGTCCTAATATTCCAGTCAGAGCAAATAACATGAATGCAAGTGTTCTAGATTTTGATTTCCATATTATGTATGCACTTATACAAATCAATACTGTTGCAATGTAATTTTTTATTATTGGATAGCTAAGTTCTACTAAATGTATTATGAATGGTGTTAGTATTATTGAACTAACTAGTCCTAGAAAGCTTCCTATGATAGCAAGCCTTATTGCTTCTCCTCCTTTCCCCTCAAGCAGTAGTTTATGGGCTGGAAGTGCAGTTAGCACATCATCAGCATTTGGAGCTCCTAAGAATGTTGTTGGTATTATATCAAGGAATGTATGTGTTATTGCCATGCTAGTTATTGCTATTACTAAGATTATTGGTTGTGTGTAATTCAGGAGTATGGAAGACAGGGCAAAAATTAGTGCTGAAACCAAGTTGATGTGCACTCCTGGTGTTATTCCTGTTATTGTTCCTAGTATGCATCCTATTATTATTGCTAATATTATTTGTTCTATCATCTGTTCATCTTGTTTTTAGAATTAATATTTGTTTAGTAATAATTTTTGAAAAGTTTACAACAAAAACCAAAAAGATTTTAAATTTATTAAAAAAGTAATATAGAATGAAAGAAGAAATGGGAATTTATCTTGATGAAGAAGGAGATTTTTTAGAGATTTCTATAGGCAAACCTGCAAAATGTATTGCTACGGAAGTTTCTCGAAGAATATTTATAAGAAAAGATGAAAAGACAGGTGAAGTTAAAAGTATTGGAATATTAAGCTTTATAAAAAGATCTAAAGAATTAAATGATATAGAATTTACTCTGCCTATTAAAATTAGTATGAGTGCATAATCTATAATAGATTTTTTTCAATAAATTTTATCATTTCTATATTATCTGAATTTTTAAAAGCTAGATAAGCTTCTTTCACATCTCCATTGCTAATTAAAGCCATTCCAACTTTGTCTAGACCTTCTTTATTCTTAGAGTATAAGAATGACTTCAAAGCATAATTCAGTTTGTTTTTCAAAATCAGTTCATTTCCTAATTTTTCAAGTCTTTCAAAGTTCTTGGTTATTGCAAATGTTTTGATTGCATCTTCGTAGAATTCTTTTTGTATGAAATTTTCAGCAGTTTTTTCAAATTCTTTCTTTAAATTTTCAGATAGTCCTTGTGTTTGTATTTCTGACAAGTCTTTTTTTAGTAGGTCTTTAAGAATTAGTGTGTAATCTTCCATTTACACATATACTCTGGATGCTAGGTCTTTGTCTCCAAAGTTTTCTCTGATGAATTGTACCATCATTTCATTCCTTGCAGATTGAAATGCCCTTAATGCATTTGAAAGTAGTCCCATCTTCATGAATTCTTCTCCTACTCTGTTTAGCTTTTCTGGCTCTCCTGCTAGTTCATAGGCTTTTGCTGCATGTAAGAATTCTTTTTGTGAAAAGCATTTCTCTCCTATGCTTAATAATTTTGTTTTGTTGTCTAGTGCGCTGAATACTTCAATTGCAAATTCTAGTTTTCCTTTCTCCAGGCAGTAATCCCCGACTTTGTTTAGCTTGTCTTGGTCTCCTACTGCCTTGAATGCTGCTATAGCCTCTGCTAGGTGTCCTTCCTCCAGGCACTTTTCCCCTGTCCTTAGTAGTTTGTCTTTGTCTTCTGCTAGCTTGTATGCTTCTACTGCATGCCCGAATAATCCCATTTTTGCATGCTCGTCCCCTATAGCAATAAGCCTTGCTTTGTTTCCTGTCATTTTGAATATTTTTATTGCTTCTAGTACTTGGTTTCTTTTTAGGTATTCTTCTCCTGCTGCATTTAGAAGTTCTTTTTTCTTTTCTTCGCTGAACATTGACAAGTTTGCATTTTCCAAGCCTTTCTTCATTAGTGCAGGTATAATTTTGCTGAATGGGTTTTCATCTGTCTTTGCAGAGTATTCTTCTACCATTCTAGAAACGTCTCTTTTTATGTAATCAACCATTATAGCCTCTTAAAGAGGTAAAAGCCTTTACTGATTTAAATATTTATCTGTGGTTTAATAGTAATGTTATTTCATATTAGCCAAATACTTTTATTGTTTCTGCATTTACCTGCAGCTTACCTTCTCTTATTGTTAGTTTTCCCTCTATTTCTGCTATGCTTCCCTTTTTTGCATAGATATTTTTGCTGAAGACTACAACATCTATTTTTCCTGTATTGTCTTGTATTTCTATTAATTTTATTCCTCCGAGAGAGTTAACGCTGTTTACTATACCTTTTATTTTTACATTTTTTTCTATGCTATTTTTGTCAAGTTTGCTTATGTCAGATTCTTCCAGACTTATCACATTTCCAAGTATAATTATAGTGCACAATCCAAATACTGCCGCAATTATGCTTATCTTTAGAAGTATTTTGTCATTCATGGCTTTAATTGGGAATTTAATATTTAATACTCTTTGCAAGCTTTTTCTGTATGTTTTCTCTTTTTTCTGTAGAAAATTTTATTAATAAGTCTTTCTCAGTCTATTTATGGGTTTTATAATTAAAAATAAGAAAGAAGCCAGTGAGCTTTATGATAAGGAAATTGCTGCTCCTTCTGTTAATGAAGAAAATGAGTTATTAAAGAATAGTTTGAATTATCTTAAAAATGAGCTTGGCAAGTTCAAGGAGCTTCCTTTGCTTGTTTGCGAAGCTAAGAAGGTTATTAATAACAAGGTGCTGATTAAGGTTCCGAATGGAAGTCATTTCCTGGTAAATACATCATCCAATGTTGTTGTAGAGCCTGGTGATACTGTCTTGGTTGAGCAGCGTTCTCTTACTGTGGTCCAGAAGTTTGATAATTCTAAGTCTTTTGACATTGAGGATTTCATAATTGTAGAGAAGCCTGATATTAGCTGGGATAATATAGGTGGCTTGGAAGAGCAGATAAAGGAAATAAAGGAAGTTGTTGAGTTGCCCTTGCTTAAGCCGGAATTATTTAAGGAAATAGGTATTGATCCTCCTAAGGGAATTTTACTTCATGGTCCTCCTGGTACTGGCAAGACTTTGTTGGCAAAGGCTGTAGCAAATAGTGCTAATGCTACTTTTATTGAGGTTGTTGGCTCAGAGCTTGTTCAGAAATTTATTGGTGAGGGTGCAAAGCTTGTTCGTGACATTTTTGCTCTTGCAAGGGAAAGGGCTCCTTCAATTATTTTTATTGATGAGATAGATGCTTTGGCTGCTGAGAGGATGAATATTGGGGTTTCCGGGGAAAGGGAGGTGCAGAGGACATTTATTCAGCTTCTTACAGAAATTGATGGTTTTAATAATTTGGACAATGTAAAAGTTGTTGCAGCTACAAACAGGATTGATATTTTGGATCCTGCTTTGTTAAGGCCTGGAAGGTTTGACCGTCTTATAGAGATTCCTCTTCCAGATGAGAAGGCTAGGCTTGATATTGTTAAACTTCATAGTAATAAGATGAAGACAGATGATCTGAATTTTGACGAAATAATCAGGAAAACAGATGGCTTTAATGGTGCTGAAGTGAAGGCTGTTTGTACTGAAGCAGGTTATTTTGCTATTCGTGAAGAAAGAAAAGTAATAAACTCAGATGATTTTTTCAAGGCTATAGACAAGATTGCTGGTGTTAAGTATGAAGATGATGAATACCTTGGAATGTTTGGTTAGGCTTTAGTAAAGTTTTTAGAGCTCTCTATGTTTTTTATTGTATGAAAGTTGATGATCGCTTAGAGGAATTAAGAAAATTTGGTATTGAGCTGAGAACAGATATTAGCAGGTCTGCAAGGAAAAAGACTAATTTGGTTTTTGCTAGATACGATGATGGTAGCCTGGAATTTCGTTCCGAAATGTTTAAGAAGAATACTTATAAAAATGATGGATTGATGAAGAAGATTCTTGAAGCACAAGGAATTCCAACAAGAGGCATGGCTGGGATAAACACTGAAATACATCGTATAAAAACAGATGATAGCAGGGAATACTATTTTGAATATCCTGCAAGATTTTACTTTAATATAAGGTGTAAAGATAGATATTTATAGTATAAGCCAATAATTAAATTATATGAGGCTGTTTGTTGCTTTGGATGTTGGCAGTGATGCTAAGGATTATTTGTTTAGTCTAAAAAAATCTGTAGGTAATTCTTATGCTAAAATTAATTGGGTTGCAAAGAAGAATCTTCATCTCACTTTAAAGTTTATTGGCGAAGTTCCAGACAGTGATGTAGTTAAGATTAAGGCAGCTCTAAAAGAAATAAAATTTGAAAATTTTAAATTATCTCTGAAGAGCTTGGGTGTTTTTCCTGATGAAAATTTCTCAAGAGTTTTGTGGGTTGGCCTGGAGCCTGAAGTTTATGTTATAAAACTGCAGAAACTAATAGATGAAGCTTTGATAGGGTATGGCAGGCAGGAAACTGAATTCAAGTGCCATCTTACTATCGGAAGGATAAAGGTTGTAAAAGATAAAAAAAAGTTTTTAGAAACTATAAGAAAGATAAAAGTTGAGGAATTAATTTCCAATGTAAATAATTTCAGGCTGTACAAGAGCACATTGACAAAAGACGGTCCAGTTTATGAAGTTTTGGAAGCATATTCTTTAGAATAAGAATGTTTATTAATTTAAATTTTTTAATATAAATTTTAATGGGAAACATTTCTAGTCATTTAGTTGGAAGCTTGTTGCATTTTAGGCATAAAAGAGGAATGCGAAATGGAAGAGCCGAAGGTGCAGACGGATTGCTATATGGCAGAGCAGTTGGTGGCAGTTTGGTAGAGAGGTTTGGATTAAATAGAATAGAGGCGGAAACTGTAGCAAAAATATTATTTGAAGCTTCTTGCGAAGATATTCCCAATCTAGAAGACATTAAAGCAGTGACTTTAGACCAGGCAGTCAGATCACATCAAGATGATTGGTATTTTGAAAATATTGAAAGAAAAGTAGGAGAGCATGAAGTTTTATTTTTAGAAACATCTTATGTAATAAGCGCGCCTTCAGAAGATAAAATAAGAAAAGCTGGAGAGGTTGTTACATCTGGAAGATTATACAGGTTGGTAGTGTTTTATAATTGTCCTGATAATGAAACTCAGGAGTTTGCAAGAGCTTTCGGAGGATATATAAGAAATATGGTGGAAGGAACCGTCTTAAGAGTCAGAGAAGAATTTGGTGTAAGAAGATTTAGGCCATATGATGGTGTAGCTGTTAAAGTCGTAGATAAACTAGATTTAGGTAAAGAATTTTCTAATACACCTCCAAAGTCATTAACAGTAATAGGTTTAAAAAATCATCATTTCTCATTCGATAGCGTTCATGATGGAAAATTATACGCCGTAAATGTTAAAGAATATAAAGAATTAATAAGAGATAGAAACTGAACTAAAAATAATGTTCATCAATAATTTTTTTGATTTCTTTTGCTTTTATTTTTCCTATTTTGTCAACTTCTATTAATTCTTCTTCAGAGGCATTGAATATATTTTTTACATTCTTAAATTTATTTAGTAGATTTTTAGCGATTGTAGGCCCCACTCCGGGCAGTGATTCAATTATGTATTCCTGCATTTCTTTTGTTGTCAATGGCTTTCTTTTTGTTAGCAGGCTTATTGGTTTTCTTGATTTTTCGAATTTTGAGCTTATGACTTTTATCATTTTTGCAGTGTCCCTGAAACTTCTTGTCGTGATCATTGGCACTTGCATGTCTAGGCATATTGATGCTATCATCCCTCTTATTGAATTTGGATGAAAATTTCTTAATGTATACACATCTTCAGTTCCTTCTAAGATTAGTAATGGAAAATTAAAATTTTGTTTCAATAATATTAACTGGTTCACAAGTCTTTTATCTATTATTGAATCAAGAAAGTCTTGTGTTGTCTTCCTTTCTATTCCTATTGTTTGTAGTTCTCCTGCTTCTGTTTTTACTTCTAGTACAAAGTCTGCTATAGCTAATTGTTTTACATCTATGTCTAAACCAACTTTTGCTAGTTCCTTTATCATTTGTTTGTTTTCTCTGTGGTCAACTATTATTTTTGTCATTTTTTCTAGAATTTGTTAAGTTCTTTTTGTTTTGTCTCCTTTTTGGCAGTTCCTTTTTCTTTCATTCTATATAGTATTCCCTTCATTCTTGCTTCGTCTTTTCTTGACTTCCAGTAGTAAGCAGCGTCCATTGTTCCTTTTGTTACTAAAAATATTACCTTTCCAGATTTTATTCTTCCAACTCTTCCTGCTCTTTGTATTTTTCTTATTGAAGATGGGGTGTTGTCATAGAATATTGCTACATCAGCTTCTTTTATGCTCAGTCCTTCTTCGCCTATTGAAGTTGTTATCAGGCAGCTGTATATTCCGTCATTGAACTTTTCTATTGTTTCTATCTGTTCTTTTTGTGTCAGTCCTTCTTTTTGCCCGACAAGTCTTGTTGCTCTTATTCTATTGCTGTTCAGTAAGTTGAATATATTGTCTACAGTATTTCTGTAGGTTGCAAATATTATTATCCTTAAATTATTGTTTTCTTCTAGTTCTTTTTTTATTATATCTAGCAGTTTGTTGAATTTTGGATGTTCAATATTATTGTTTAGTAGCTTTTCAGTTTCTTCTTTGGCTTTTATTATGTTAGGCTCTGCTAGTATTGTTTTTGCAGCTTTGCTTGTTTCTGAAGCGAGTTTTTTCATAAAGTCATTCAATGATTTTAGTCCTTGTGTTTCTATTGTTTCCAGCATGTAGCTTAGTTTTAGCAATTGTGCCACTAATGAAATCCCATAGAACGCTGCCCTGTTGTTTTTTCTTATTTCATTCTGCATATATTGCTGAAAGAATATCAAGTCTCGTTTGCTTATTACTGATGCAGGTTTTGACAGCCCAAAGCCTTTCAGTTTTTCAAGCCTTTCTTTGTAAACTTCTTTTATTAGTGAATGTATTTTCTTAAACTCTTCTGGAAATTCTATTTCAACATACTGTATTTCTTTTTTCTGCACATGTTCTTTTAAATCCTCATCCTCTTCAGATCTTATTTCTACTGCTTCTATTCCAAGATTAGTGCATATCTCATCTATCTTAGCTTTTGTGCTTCCGGGAGATGCAGTTAGTGCTAATATTTTAGGATTAACTGATTTTTCTAAGTAGTTTTTGGAAACAATTGTGTTTGCAAATCTCTGCCTTGATCTATGGCTCTCGTCTATCACTAACAAGCTTATATTTTCTAGGCTGATTCTGTTGTTTTGTATATCCTCACTTATTGTTTGTGGTGTTGCCACTATAATTTTTGAGTTTTCATAATGGCTTGTTCTTTTGTTTGGGGAGATTGTTCCTGTTAACAACACAACATCTTGATTGCCTATTTCCAAGCAATCTTTGAATTCATTTGCTATTTGGTTTGCTAATGGCCTTGTAGGAGTCATAACTATAATTTTTGATTGCGGATAATTGCTTAGTCTTTCTGCTGCTAGCATTATTGCAATCTTTGTTTTTCCAAGCCCTGTCGGTATGCAAACCAATGTATTTTTTTCTTTGCATGTATTAAGAATATTCTTCTGGTATTCTCTTGGTGTAAAATTTTTTATCTGCATAATAATAGTAAAGAAAGAGAATATTTAAACTTAGTTGTATTTCTTGTAGTATTCTGCTTTTTTTTCTTGAAGTTTCATCCTGCATGCTCTTTCTTTCCAGTAGACTGCATGGGACGCTTCTTTCTCAAATAATGTTAGTGCAATCCGGACTCTGTCATCTTCTTTTAGTCCTTCATCTCTTGTTATTTCTTCAGCAATTTCTAAAAATTGTCTTAATAATTCGACATTATAGGCTCTTGCTAGTAATTCAACTTCGCGCTCTTCTTCATCGTTTAATGTTATTTCTTTCCAGTATTTTCCCATTTGGAACATTTTGTGGAATGACATACAATTTTATTAGGGTTTAGAATTAAAAAATCTTCACCTTCTTTTTTCGAAAAGTTTACAGAAGTTCCCCTATTTTTTCTATATGTTCTGCTATTCTGTTTCCGTTGTCTGTTAATGCTATTGTCTTTATTCTTCCATGCTTCTCAAATGTCACTAGTTTTGCCTTTTCCATTTCTTGCAGTATTTTTACAGCATGAGAATAAGTGCAGTCTACTTCTTTGGCTAACACTGACCCGTACCTGTTTTTCTGACTCTTTCTCAAAGCCACCAGTATCATGGCAGGCTTTCTTCTAAAAAACACCTCAAATATGTCTGACTGTTTTGGTTTTACTATCACCTAAATACCCCCCTAAAATTATACACCTTTTTTCTTACGATGTGTATATAATAAAAGCTACTATTTAAAGCTTTTTATTAATAATATATTTTGAAGGCAATATTTTTTGTTACTATTAAGAAATTATTACTTGAAATGCTTTTATAAAAAAGTTTATAATCTAATGATTAGCTTCTTTGAATAATGCTCGATATTAATTTCATAAGAGAGAATCCTGAAGCTGTAAAAAAAAATATTGCAAAAAGGGGGGAGAAATATAATCCTCAGCTAGTTGATCAGTTGTTAAAGTTGGATAAGGAGTGGAGAGAGCTTAGGGGAAGTGTTGATTCTTTGAGGCATGAAAGAAATAAATTGACTTTGCAGATTACAAAGTTATCCAAAGAAAAAAAAGATATATCAAAATTAGTTACAAAAGCTAAAAATTTGCCAGATGAGATAAAAAAATCTGAAGTAATATTGGAAGATCTTAAGAAGAACATAGAATTAGTTCATTTGAGCATTCCTAACATGCTTGACAGTTCTGTTCCTTTGGGAAAAAATGATAAGGATAATGTTGTTAGAAAAAAATGGGGTAAAGTTTCTAAAATTAAGTTTGAATTGAAAAATCATGCAGAATTATTGGAAAACTTAGGATTGGCAGATTTTGATGCAGGAATAAGCAACTCTGGCCAGGGTTTTAATTATCTTAAGTCAGACTCTGCATTGCTTGATCTGGCTTTGCAGAGGTATGGTGTTGAATTTTTGCTGAAGAATGGTTTCATTCCAATCGTTCCGCCTATTCTTCTTAATAATAAAACTTTATTAGGAGCTCTTAATGGCTTAAAGGATTTTGAGGATGTTGTCTACAAAGTAGAAAATGAAGACCTATATTTGATAGGCACTGCAGAGCACTCTTTGGTTACAATGCTGAAGAATAAAACTTTGAACAAGAAAGATCTTCCCATGAAATTTTTTGCAGTTACTCCTTGTTTCAGGAAAGAGATTGGAGGCCATGGTATTGATATGAAGTGGCTGTTTAGGATGCATCAGTTCAATAAGGTAGAGCAGGTAATTTTCGCAAAGCCTGAAGAGTCTATGAAAATGTTGAATTACATGCAGGGCTTGACAGAGAAATTTTTTCAGAGCTTGAAAATTCCTTATCGTATTGTCGAGATATGTTCTGGTGATTTAGGTGCAAAGTTCGCTAAGCAGTGGGATATAGAAGCATGGTTCCCGAGACAAAATGAATATAGGGAAGTCACTTCTGCAGGTTCATGCACAGATTATCAGGCTGTTGCTTTGAATATTAAATATATAGACAAAGATAAAAAAGACTATGTGCATATTTTAAATAATACTATGGTTGCTACTTCAAGGGCGATGGTTGCTATTCTAGAAAACTATCAGCAGAAGGATGGTTCTGTTAAAGTTCCTGCTGTTTTAGTAAAATATATGAATGGGAAAAGATTTATTGGAGGTAGGAAAAATGAGAGAAAGTCTGGCAGACAATAAAAAGATTCTTAATGGTATATTAACAACTCTTAACGGCCTAGAAGATAATGTTAAGAAAGGCAAAGCGCCGTCTCCCGTAGATATTATTAATATATTAACTGTGATAAATTATGCTTTATTGGATGTTATAGAAAATCTTGAAGAAAATGAATCAGGATTAGCAACAGTTAATCATCAATTAGCTTTGGACATTGATAAGTTAGATAGAAGAATAAAAGCTTTGGAGAAAAAATAAGATGGTAAGCAGAAAGCCTTTATCACAGGATCCAGATTTTGAGGAAGGAGAGCATGAAGGAGATATTTATGATGAAGAAGGTCGTGAAGAATTACAAGAATCTGATGAAATAAATGAAGTAGAGGAAGGATTTGTAGAAGGTTTTGAGGAAGGAGAGCATGAAGCCAAGTGTGCTGAATGTGGCTCTGTTCTTGTCGATGATAAAATTATTCAGGAAGAAATTGATGGTCACAGTTATAATTTCTGTAGTAATGATTGTGCCTTGGCTTTTGAAGCTGGAAAGAAAAGAAAGCAGGGTAAATTAAAAAAGGCTTTCAAATAAAGTCGGGAACCGAATTATTTATTTCTTATTATGCTGTTTTGCCTTGAAGTAAATCTTCTAAACTGACTCCAATTTTTTTCGCGACTGACTGTGGCCCTGCCACTTCCCCGACAAAACGACCGAAGTTGTCAAGATCGATGTAGCCGTCCAAACCGTAGCCGTAGCCGCTGCTAACGGACACCAAACTGCCTCTATCAGCTTGACCTTCTTGAACACTTAAACTAATGTAAGGTTTCTCTACTCCTTTCTTGATTAACATTTCAGCATAAGCTTCTGCTCTTCTTTTTCCGCCTGAAAGCATTATTGCTCTCGGATCTTTAACCCATTTAGCTAATTTCATGTAATCATTAGGTAAACTTTTGAATAAACTAACATCTGCTACTACTCCGAATTGTTCTTCTAAGTCTTGGTCTTGGGTTTCTCTTAAGAAAGTTTTATAATCTCTTAATCCTTCTACTTTTCTTTTTTTGAAAGCTTGAACTTCTTGTTCTGTTAGTTTTGCTCCATAGTTTACAAGTCCTTTTTCAATAGCGCTTTTTAATCTTTGATGATCTGGTAAAGGGTGATTTAAACCGTGAACTACAATAACTTTATTTCCGACATTGTAAACTCCTGAAGCTGTAGTGTACCAGTCAGTCCAGATATAATCATTAAAATCTGGACAGTCATTTCTTAAATCCAAAACTCTGGGAGAAGTTACTGGCTTCAAACCTCTAGCTACAGTATCTCTTAAAGCATTAGCAACACCGTACTTGCTGTCTTTTAAGTCTTCAACAATTTCTCCAAAAGGTACTGGAGATGTTCTGTTTATTTTACCATCAATTGTGATTATCATTTTTAACCTGTAATTTGGAGTAAATATACATTTTATAAGCTTTTCTATTGTTATTACTTAGAAGTAACTATTAAAAATAACCTAAATTTAATAAGTTCGCTAAATATACAATCAATATGAGCCACAAAAAATTAAAAATTTTAGCAGCAAGTGATATACATGGAGATTCTTCTCAAGTTAGAAAGCTAGCTGAAAAGGCAGAAAAGGAAAATGTAGATCTGGTAGTATTATGCGGAGATATAACAAGCCCATTGCAAACAAAAGACATTATCAAACCATTCAAGGATAAAAACAAAAAAGTCTTGTTAGTTCACGGTAATCATGATGGAATTCTGGTAGGTGAATTATTGTCAGAATTATATAAAGTAAAGAACCTGCATTCAAATACTGCAAAATACCAGCATGTAGGTTTGTTTGGTTGTGGTGGTGCAAATGTTGGATTGGATGCACTTTCAGAAGAAGAAATATTTGAGACTATGAAAAAAGGATTCTACTATGTTAAAGACTTACCAAAGAAAATAGCTGTCACTCATGTGCATCCTGATGGAACTGTCGTAGAAAAGATTTCTCCAGGTTTCGGTTCAACTGGCTTAAGAGAATTTATAGATAGGTATCAGCCAGATTTGGTTTTATGTGGTCATGTTCATGAAGCTGCTGGTGTTGAAGATTTAATTGGAAAGACAAAAATTATTAACGTGGGCAGAAACGGAAAAGTCATTGAAATCTAATTTACTGTAAAATTTATTCAGCAAATATTGCACCAGACAAAAGCTTTAAATATGTATGCATATACTATATGTATATGGTAAAATTAATTAGTCTGTCAGAAGAGGCATATAAAGTGTTGAAGCAACTAAAAAAAGATAGCATGAGCTTTAGTGATACAATTTTAAAACATTTAAACCATGAAAGGAAAAATAAAACTGAAGACCTGGAAGGTTTGATAAAGTGGATTAAAAGTATAAAAAGTGTAAGTAAAAAAGAAAAGATATCAAAAAATGTTGACGAAATAGTGTATGGTATAAAAAGATGATAGCTGATACATCATTTCTTGTTGCATTGTTTATAGAAGAAGATGAGCTTCATGAGAAATCAATAAATGAACTAGAAAAGAATAAAAAAGAAATATTAATTACTGATAGAATTCTTGAAGAAACATTTACAGTTATTTGTTATAAAAAAGGAGTAGATTATGCTTTAATGATTTTTGAGAAACTAAAAAATAATAAGGACATAATTTTTTATCAGTTAAGTGAAGAAGAAATTAAAAAAATATATGAAATAATAAAGAAATTCAGAAAAAAATTAAGTTTTGCAGACTACACTGTAATTTACTTGGCATTAAAGGACAATGAAAAAATACTATGCTTTGATGAAGAACTAAATAAGACAATTAATTATAGAAGAAGAATACAAGATTAAAAAGTTTGATATTAAAACTAACAATAATACGATTATTCATGGAGTTATTTACATAAAAAAACCTTCTTTTAATTATACTAAAGAACTGAAAAAGAAAAGTAAACAGGAAGAAATTAGAAAATTAAAATTATTGAGAAATAAAATTTACGAATCTTTAAGAATGAATAAAATAGACTTAGTTATTATGAAATAAAATATAGGTTATTAACTTCGAGGAAAATTGTTGTTAAATACCAGGTTGAGATAAAAGAAGCTGGATTAATACCAGCAATTGTAGAAGAGACAACAGACGAATTTCCTCTGGAAATTGAAGTTGAATTTTTGTAAGGAAAATTTATAAATGATGTATCTTTGTAATTATAATGGCTAATATACTAAAGAATAGGCATAAATATTTTGTTTCAATAGAAGATTTGAATCCGTATAGATTTTTTATTAAATTGGATGATTCTTTTAATGAATTGATGTTTAGTAAATTAGTTTCCAAGTATCCATCAATGAAGGAAATTTCAAAACAGTTAGATGTTTCTTTGAGTTCTATTTATTCTTGGAAAAAATCAAGACAATATCCATTATACATAATTTTACATATTTTAAAGGAAACGAAAATAGAAATAAAAAAATTAGAACATACTATTATTAGTATAAAGTCTGGATTTAAAACTAAAAACGGCGGTGGGGGTGTTAGTCAGGCCATATTTCCGGTGTTTCCGATAAATTTTTCCAAAGAATTATTTAGAATAATCGCACATACTTTTGGTGACGGTTGTTTAAGTATAGCCCAAAATGGAAATATAACTCATGCATACTATAATCAAGAAAAATTGTTAAGAGATAACATTAAACAGGATATAAGAGTTGTTTTTGGGAATATAAATCTTAATGAGGGTATAAATAAGACTACACCCTTCGTTAGTATACCTGTTCCTATTTCACTTATTTTATTATCAAAGATAAAAGTATTTAATGGTACTAGATGCATTATTCCTGACTTTATCTTAAACTCAAAAGATAATGCTTTTAAAATAGAATTTATTAAATCAATTTTTGATGATGAAGCCCATGTAAGATACGATCCACCACACAGAAGAGTAGAACTTGCTTTATCTAATGAACTATTTTTAAAACAAATTAGAAATATCTTATTAGAATTTAATATAGGAACTACTAATATCTATTATTATTTAAACCGTGATGGATATCATAAATATTATTTTTATATAAGAAATTTTCATAATATAAAATTATTTTATGACAAAATTGGATTTAATCATCCTAAAAAGTTGAGAGACTTAAAAATGATAATTTCAAATCCCGGTAGAAAGCATTATGCCACTGGAGAAACTGAATCTTTAATAATCTCCAATTTGGCTAAAAAACCTGGCTTATCTAAGGATCTTTCCAGAATTTTATTTAGGAATAAATCAACAATTAATTATTGGTTATATAAATTAGAAAATAAAGGAAAAGTTAAAAGAAATGGGTTTAGAAAGCTTAAAAAGCGTTCTGAAATTATCTGGGGTTTGAAATGAAGGGTAAATATGAACTTGTGATATGTGAAAAGCCAAATGCTGCATTAAAAGTAGCAACAGCATTGGCAGACAAAAAAACTACTAAAAAAGCAATAAATAAAGTCGCTTATTACGAACTTGAACACAATGGGAAAAAGATAGTTGTAGGCTGTGCCGTAGGTCATTTGTTTAATTTAGCTGAAAAAGACAAGAAAGCCTGGACATATCCTATATTCAGTTTTGAATGGAAGCCTTCTTACGAAATAAATAAGGAATCTAAATACACAAAATCATACATAGATGTTCTAAGTAAGCTCGCTAAGAATGCTGACGAGTTTACAATTGGGTGTGATTATGACAATGAAGGTAGCGTCATTGGATTTAATATTATAAGATTTATATGTAACAGGAAAGATGCTAAGCGTATGAAATTTTCCACGCTCACTAATGATGAGCTTGTTGAAAGTTATGAGCATGCAATGCCTCACCTGGATTTTCCTCAGATTGAATCAGGTGTTACACGCCACAGTTTAGACTGGCTTTGGGGTTTAAATCTTTCAAGGGCATTAACATTAAGCATAAAAAATTCAATTGGAATGTTTAAGATTTTAAGCACTGGGAGAGTCCAAGGTCCAACTCTGAAAGTTTTGTATATTAGAGAAAAAGAAATTGAAATTTTCAAGCCAACTCCATATTGGGAAATAGAGTTATTGGGAAAGACAAATAAAAATGAAGAATTAATAGCTTGGCACAAGAAAGGAAAGTTCTGGGACAAAGCCAGAGCAGATGATGTAATGAAAAAGTGTAAAGGTAAAAAGGCAATAGTTTTAGATATAGAAGTAAAAGAATTCAAGCAAAAATCTCCTTTTCCATTTGATTTGACATCTTTGCAGATTGAAGCTTACTCGACGCTTGGCTTAAGTCCTCAGAAGACATTAGACATTGCTCAGGATCTTTACACAAATGGTTGGATATCTTATCCTAGGACATCATCCCAAAAATTGCCTGCAGCAATAGGCTATAAAAAAATAATTTCTAAATTAAGCAAAGTATTTGAAAAAGAATGTAAAATATTGTTGAATAAATATGAGTTAAAGCCTAATGAAGGAAAAAAGGAAGATGCTGCTCATCCGGCAATTTTTCCAACAGGAGATTTGCCAGATAAATTGGAAGAAAAGTCTCATGGTTTGTACGAGCTCATAGTAAGAAGATTTTTTGCCACATTTGGCGAAGATGCTATAAGGGAAACTATGAACATTAAATTGGATGTTAATAAAGAAATATTTGTAGCAAATGGTACAAGAACAAAATTCAAGGGCTGGCATGAACTCTACGGAAGATTTGTAAAATTAGAAGAAGAGGAGCTTCCAAAATTAAACAAGAACGATGAAGTAAAAGTAGAAAAACTAAATCAGCATTCTAAAGAAACTAAACCTCCTGCAAGATATACAGAAGCGAGCTTGATTAAAGAACTTGAGTCAAAAAGTCTCGGAACAAAAGCCACGCGCAGTATTATCATACAAAATCTTTTTGATAGAAATTACATTAGAGACAAATCAATAGAAGTTACAACTTTAGGAAAAACAACCGTGGAAACTTTGGAAAAATATTGTCCTGAAGTTTTGGATGAAGAGTTGACAAGAAAATTTGAAGAAGATATGGATGAAATTGAAAAAACTCAGAAGAAAGGCGACGAGATTATTGAAGATGCAAAGAAATTTTTATCAAAAGCCTTGGAAAAATTCAAGAAGCATGAAAAAGAGATAGGAAGCGAGCTTGGAAAAGCAGCTATCGAGACTAGAAACAAGGAAAATTTTATTGGAAAATGTCCTAAATGCAAAGAAGGAGATCTGCAGGTTAGGAGAGGCAAGTTTGGCATGTTCGCTGCTTGTTCTAAATATCCAGATTGCAAGACAACTTTCGCATTGCCAAAATTCGCATTGATTAAAGGAGCAGAAAAAGATTGTCCTGTTTGTAATTATCCTATGGTTTTGATTATAAAGTCTAAGAAAAGACCTCAGGAATTATGTATAAATCCTAATTGTGAGTCTAAGAAGCAGGAAGAAGAAAAATTTAAGGCTCTTGCTAAGAATATGAAGTGCCCTAATTGCAGTTCTGAATTAATAGTCAAAAAAAGTCCTTATGGTTTTTTCATTGCTTGTCCTGGCTATCCTAAGTGCAAATACATTGCTAAAATAGAAGAAACTAAAGAATAAATTTATAAACTTTACTTCATTATAAAAAAACATGTACAAAAAATTTGATGTTCATGTTGGAAAACCAACTGTACTGTCTGAATATGATTCTTCTCCTAATTATATTGTAGATGGTTTTCGTTACTGTGGTTGTTTGGATGAAAAAGTTTTTTCACTGTTTGTTTTTCAATATCGTGAAAAAATGCATCCTGTAGCCAGGCCTGCAAGAGATATTCCATTAGAAAAAACAGTTGGTTATAATCTATATTATCCAAGGGATATTAAAGAAATCATTTTGGAAACTGCAACAGATAAGACCGCTAAAATAAAAATTGAGAAAGTTACGCCTGAAAGATTTATTGGAAAGTTTAGATTGGAAAAAAGCTAAGTAATTTATTCCTTCATTCACAATTTCAAACTTAGTTTTTATGTTTCCTTATATGTACTTTAAATTCGTTGCTTAAATTTTTTGATTCATCTTTAAAATCTCTAAATTCTATTATAAATGATTTAAATTCGTTAGTTAATTCTCTAAATTCTTTTAGATTTATTTTAAAATCAGTTGCTAAACTTCCAAATTGAGTTTTCAAATGATTATGGTCAGAATATAACTGTGTCAAGACTATTACAATAGTAAATAGCATTCCGACTACTAGCATGAGCAAAGATAAATTAAGTTCTTCTATTGACCAAGAACCTCCAAATATTTTTCTTAATACCTGATAAATTATAAAAAAGCCAAATAAGATTATAGCAGATTGTAATATTCTTATTAATATTTTCAGCCTCATTTTTACCCACCCACTCTTTTTGTGATAAGCCAAACTGCTAAGACTATAATTAGCAAAAACATCATAGCCAAAGATAAATACATTAATAATTTGTCAATATCCATAATAATTTATAGATATTCAGATTTATATGTCTTGTGTAAAAATTTTCAGAAGATTTTCGGAAAGTTCAGATTTTTATTCCTTCATTCACAATCTCAAATTTAATTTCTTTGTTTTCTGGTTTCTTCATAATTATTTTTCTTGGATTCTTCTCAAGTTTAATTAGTGTATCAGATAATCCAATTAAAACATCTCTTCCTACAGGCATTATGTTGTTTTCAAATCCTGAATAAACTTGGCTTGTTATAATTACAGGAATATTTTTTGCTATATTTTTCAGGATTAACAGTTGTTTTGCTAGCATTCCTTTGGCAAGCTCTGGTTCTTTTGAATATAATCTTCTATAATGATGTGTTAATGAATCAACAACTATTAATGAAATGTTTTTTATGTTTTCTAAATTTTTAATTTGTGTATGCTGTACATTAAAATTGTTTATTTTAAGTTTTAATATATTCTTTAAACACTCCTTGTTTTTTCCTTCAAGTATTTGGTTTATTCTTTCTATTGAAAAATTGCTTTCTGTATCAAAAAATATGACCTTTTTTCCACTTAACGCTAGTTCTAATGTTGCAAGTAAGCATAATGTTGTCTTTCCTGTTCCTGCTTCACCATATATTGAAGTTACTTCTTGTTTGTATCCTTCTAGAAATTTACTTAATTCCTCATTTCTCATCTTTATCATAGAGTTTTACGAAAAATGTTTATGTTATTAATTCTTTTGCATCTAACAATTCAACTAATTCTGAACCTTCATAATGAACAACTGTTTTTAATCTTTTAATCCTAGACTTAATATAATAACTTAATACTTCTTTGCTTCTATAAAACAGCTCAATATTAGATAGAGTCCTTCGTTCGCTTGTTCCTCTTCCGACCAGTCCAGTATGCAAAACTATTTCTTCGCCTTTTCCCAAATTTTCTGCTTCGCTTATAGCTTCATAAAGTTTCAATACTTTAAAAATTTTGTTTTGTGCTTCTTTCATTTTCTTTTCATTAATGTTCATTAACTTCATCCATGCTTTTCTAGATAATGCTTTAGAGTATCGTAAGAATCCGATTGCAATTGCTGCTAAAGGTTTGTTTACCATTTTTTTATTTATTTAAATTTATAATTTTATCGTCTTTGTCCAGCAGCTATATCCATAACTATATCACGATGGTCAACTGGAGATTTGATTCCTATTTCTCTGGCTTCAGCTTCTGCTCCAGGATAAGGGTCAAAAGATACATGAGCGACAGATTGTTCCATTTGCACTCTTGCTGTTAAATATCTTTTTAATCCTCCTACGTTTTTATAATATATTGCAGATCTTGCTATTTTTGAATTTATATGATCAGGGTTAGATCCAGCCAAAGAAACTGTAACATTATCAAAAATTTCTGCCAAGTTTGTTTTATTATCACAACTACCTAGATTGTCATCAGAACTGGAAAATTCCCAATAGTGGTATATTGCTTCATGGACACTTATATTATATACTCCTTTAGGTCTTAGAGTTAGTATGCGTCGATTTACTAGTTCAAACAATTGTTCTTCTTCTCTTCTTAAGATAGAAGAATTTTTATATCTAGGAATTGTACTAGCTTCTATGAAATGTCTTATCATATCTCTAATCTCTGCACTGGAAATAGCATTATCGTCTGTTAGATATTCATCTACTGCTCTTGCAACAGCTTCTTGATCTTGAGATTTTGTATTATTAAAATTTCCAAATCTATGCTTTTTTAGTAACTCCTCTAGCCTGTCTGCTGCCATATTTTTATAGTTATTATTTAAGAATTTAAGAAACTTGAAGTTTATAAGCGTAACATTTATATATTTTTTGTATACATACAATGTATATACAAAATGACAGATGTATTTGATCACATAGTCCTTTGCAGTAGCTGTAATTCCAAAACCAGAAAGAATTATGCAGTTAAGGAAGGCTTTGAGTTCAGGACTCTTGAATGCCCAAAATGCGGAGAAGTAATTTATCATCCTGCAGATTTGAAAGAATATGAGGATTTCAAAAAATTAAGAAGTAGGGATTTCAATGTAAAATTAAGAATGGTTGGAAATAGTTTTTGTGTTTCAATACCAAAAGAAATAATAGACTTTCATAGAGAATTTGAGGAAGAGTTTAATGATCTCGTTAGGTTGAGTTTGGAAGGTCCTGGCAAGATTAATATGTTTTTTATGAGCAGAAAATTTTATAATAACACCTATAATACAAAGGAATAAAATGGACGCAGTAAAGCAGGAAATTAAACTAAAAGTCATGGAAGCATTGCAGGAAGAGGCATACAGAGGTATTGTTAGAATAGATTCTCAAACAATGAGGGATATTGGTGTAAGGCCTGGAGATATTGTTGAGGTTGAAGGTACAAGAAAGACTGTTGGCGTTGTTGATCGTGCATATCCGACAGATGTTGGCCAGACAATTATTCGTATGGATGGCATCATGAGAAGAAATGCAAAGACAAGCCTTGGAGAGTTCGTCCGTGTTCGTAGAGCTGAAGTCAAGGAAGCCCGCAGTGTTACTATTGCTCCTGCCCAAAAAGGTGTTACTATTCAGGCTGACCCTATTTATTTCAAGCGTGGCCTTATAGGAAGGGCTTTAATTAAAGGTGACCAAGTTGCCTTGGGTGGAGGTCGTAGAAGAAGAAAGACTATTGAGGGCGGTCCTTTCGAGGATATTTTTGACATATTTGAGCCTGATTTTGGAATATTTGGATTTACTGGTTTGAAATTTATTGTTATTATCACAGAGCCTAAGCAGGCTGTTTTAGTTACAGAAAATACAGAAGTTGTTCTTAACCCTAAGGCCGTAGAAATTTTGGAAGAGAAGGTTGTTGAAGTTACTTATGAAGATATTGGTGGGTTGACTGATGAAGTTAAAAAAATAAGGGAAATGGTTGAGCTTCCACTTAAGCATCCTGAATTATTCCAAAGGTTAGGTATAGAACCTCCTAAAGGAGTTTTGCTTCATGGTCCTCCTGGCACTGGCAAGACATTGTTAGCTAAAGCAGTTGCTAATGAAACTAATGCGCATTTTATTCATTTAGATGGTCCAAGCGTTATGTGTGTTAGTGGTGATACAGAGATATTGACTTATGAAAATAATTTTGTTAGAGCAGAAGAATTATTTAATAAATCAAAAGTTGATGGGATAATTGAAAATAGTAATAATTTAGAAATGATTAAATTAAAAAATCCAATAAATGTTCATTCTATAGATAATGAATTAAAAAGTGTTATGGGAAAAATTACTCACGTTACTAAGCTTAAAGCAGATTCTTATTCCATAAAAACATCAGATAATAAAGATTTAATAGTTTCACACAATCAGCCTTTTGCAGTTTTAAATAATAAATTAGAGTGGAAAACTCTTAAAGAATTAAAAATTGGTGACGAAATATTAAAACTTAATGAAATTGAAAATAGAAACTCAAATCAGGTTCTATCAGCAGTTACGACTTGTAAAATAGAAGAAATAATACCGTTAGGAAAGAGAATATTGTATGATTTTACTATTAACCCTTATGAAAATTTTATTGCTACTAAAAATTTATTAATATTACATAATTCAAAATACGTCGGCGAGGCGGAAAAGAGAATAAGGGATATTTTTGAGGAGGCTGAAAAAAATTCTCCTTCAATTATTTTTATTGATGAAATAGATGCAATTGCCAGCAAGAGGGAAGAAAGTTATGGTGAAGTAGAGCGGCGTGTTGTTGCACAAATACTCGCTACAATGGATGGCTTAAAATCTCGTGGCAGGGTAGTTGTTATTGCAGCAACTAACAGGCCGAATTCTATTGATCCTGCTTTGAGGCGTCCAGGAAGGTTTGATAGGGAAATAGAAATTGGTGTTCCTAAGGAAGAAGCAAGGCTTCAGATTTTGAAGATACATACTAGAAATATGCCGTTGACTAATGATGTTAATCTTGATGAATTAGCAAGGGTTACTCACGGTTTTGTTGGTGCTGATCTTGAAGTTCTTTGCAAGGAAGCAGCTATAGTTGTATTGAGAAAATTGCTTCCTGAGCTTAAGTATAAGAAAGATGAACCTATTCCTACAGAATTTTTGGAAAAATTGATTATAACAATTTCAGATTTTAAGGAAGCTCTTAAGTCTGTCAGGCCTAGTGCTTTAAGAGAAGTATTTATTGAAAGGCCTACAACAAAGTGGGGAGATATTGGTGGTCTTGAAAATATTAAGCAGGACTTGAAGGAAGCTGTTGAGTGGCCTCTAAAATGTCCTGAAGTTTTCAAGAGTATGGGAATAAAAGCCCCTAAGGGAGTATTACTATACGGTCCTCCTGGTACTGGTAAGACATTGCTGGCAAGAGCTATAGCTAATGAAAGTGAAGCAAATTTTATTTTGGTTAATGGTCCTGAGTTATTATCAAAGTGGGTTGGAGATAGCGAAAAGGGAATTAGAAAAGTTTTTGAAAAGGCAAGACAGGCTTCTCCAACTATAATTTTCTTTGATGAAGTTGATGCTATTGCTCCTAGAAGAGGAAGATCTTCTGACGCAGGTGTTACAGAGAGAATGGTTAACCAGATGCTTACAGAGATTGATGGCTTGCAGGAACTTAATGATGTTATAGTTATTGGTGCAACTAATAGGCCTGATATTTTGGATCCTGCTTTACTGAGACCTGGAAGGTTTGATAGGTTAGTGTTAGCTCCTGTTCCTGATGACAAGGCAAGGCTTCAGATTTTGAAGATACATACTAAAGGAATGCCATTGACTAAAGATGTTGATCTTGAGGTTATTGCAGAAAAAACCCAAAATTTTGTTGGAGCTGATATTGAAGCTTTGTGCAGGGAAGCTGCTATATTAGCCTTGAGAAAGGACATGAATGCTAAGCAGGTAAATATGAAAAATTTCAATGAAGCTCTGAAAAGAGTTAAGCCTTCGATAACTAGCGAAGATATTAAGCGCTATGAAGAAATTGAAGATGATTACTTGAGAACAGCTAGAGGTGCTGCTATTCGTGATAAAGATGCTTTGAGTTATATGGGCTAAATTATTATGGTTTTATTTCATATACGCGATAAACTTTCATGTCTTTTGTTGTTTCTGCTATCTGAACAATCGAATATTTATTTTCCTTTACCAAATTCTCTATAAATTCAAAGTCTGCAAAATTAGACCAAGTAGAATAGATCCGTCCTTCATGATTAAGATAATTTTTTGCCTCTTTAAAAAATCTCTTAATAATATTATGATCTTTATCAAAAAATGCTTTTTCAATTAAATTTTTTGCTTCTTTGTCTGCGTAAGGAGGATTGATGAGAATAACATCAAACTTTCTTTCGTTTGGGAATATATCTGCTTGAAATGCTTTCATTTTTTTACTTAATTTGTGCAGTTTAATATTTTCTTGAATGTTCTTTATTGCCTGAGGATTTATGTCAACAGCAATTACTTCTTTAGCAAATTGTGCAAAGAAAATTGAAATCGCACCAGTTCCAGCAAAAGTTTCAAGTACTTTATCATCAGATTTTACTTTAGCAGAATTTATGAGAAGTTCAGTATCACTAGCAGGATAGAAAACTCCGGGTAATACAACTATTGATTTACCTAAAACATCAACATTATATGGTTCATTGCACTTTTCCATTGCTTTGATTTTATATCTTTGAAGTTCTAATATTTCTTCACTTGGATAAATTGTCATAATAAAAGAATTAAATAATAATTTATATTTATTTCGTAAAAACAATAGACTGGTCTTTTATTATTATAGTATGTTCTGCTTATGAATTATACTATTAGTTCTTTCCTTCTAAAACCATTTTATCTCCTTCAGGATGGATATAAGCTTCCTCGCCTTCATGAAGATTTAGATATTCAGCTAATTTCTTGGGTATTCTAACTGCTAAAGAATTGCCTGTTCTAGTTATTTTGGTAGTTGCGCCTAATCCCCATACGCCTTTTTTCTTTGCTGCTTCTTCTATTCTTTTTGTCGTTTCTGAATCAGTAAAGGATTCACCGCATTTATCACATACTTCTGCAGGAAATTTACCTAAGTTTACTCCGAACATATATTCTTCTATTTCCTGATTTTTTAATGTTCCTTTCTCGCATATTGGACATTTCATTTTTTCCACCTCGGCTTTACAGTTATCACAAAAATGTCATCTCCTATTTTTTTTGTTACCACAATAAAATATCTAAAATGATGTAATAATTTATTAGGTTTCTGAAGTTCCTTTGATCCGCTTTTTATGGCTTCTTCAATTTCATTTACTGAAATTCCTCTTTCTATCATTTTTTCTCTAGCATGTTTGCTATACTTTATCAAAAGTAATCACCTGTAATTACAGTAAGTATAAATAATATATAAAGATTTCTATATGTTACTTAGTCAACACTATCGGATCATCCTTTATTATTATTGTATGCTCTGCCTGCGAGACAATTCCTCCAGATTTCTCAGGCAGTTGTGGATAGCCGTATATTACTCCATTCTTTTCTAAATTAAATATTGCTAGTGCAGCTCTCTGTATAGTGAATTTAGGTATTAAGTGTCTTTTAGCAAATGGCAGTGTGACAAATTCTTTTCTGATGTATTCTAAAACTTCTCTTGTTGCATTGTCCCTTACAGTTGCTGAAGAAAATAGCCTGTAGTTTGATGATTGTTTTCCCTCTTTTACTAATCCTACACCTGTAGTTGCAAATGGTTCTATTGCTATTACTGTTCCTTCTTCAAGCTCTGTTTTGTCTCCATTGTTAAAATTTGGTATTGATAAATTGCTGTGTAACACATACCTGTCAACTTTATGTCCTGATAGATTTTTTATAGGTTTGAATCCGTATTTTATTATTATCTCTTCAACTGCTTCTCCTATTTGGTAAATTTTTGTTCCAGGCTTGCATAATTTAATTGCTTCATTTAATGCTTCTCTTGATGCCTTGATTAAGTCAAAGTATTTACTAGAACCTATTTCAACTGTATATGCTGTATCTCCTATATATCCATCTATCTGCACTCCAAGATCTAGTTTAACAATATCACTAGTCTTAAGGCAAACAGTATCATCTGGAAATGGAGTGTAGTGTGCTGCCATATCATTGATAGAAATTTGTACAGGAAATCCGAATTTTCCTTCTTTTTTTGTTATAAAATCTTCTATTTTCTTTGCTATTTCTAGAACGTTAGCATTCTCTTTAAGGAGATTTATTCCGTATTCTCTTGCTTCAGAGGCTATTGATCCAGCTTTCTTCCATTTGTTTAGTTCTTCAATGTCCACAGTTTTGCTAAAAGAAAATATTATATAAGCTTTATTAAATTATATTTTGTATGGGTGTCAACATATCTTCATTGCTACCGATTAAGGAAATTAAATTTGAAGATCTAAAAAATAAGGTTGTTGGTGTAGATTTTTTTAATGTTGCATATCAGTTTTTAAGTTCTATTCGTGGATACGATGGCACACCGCTTCACGATTCGCATGGTCAAGTTACGTCACATCTTCAGGGAATATTAGCCAGGAGTCTCAATCTCATGTCTAAAGGAATAAAATTAGTTTATGTTGTTGATGGTGAAAGTCCAGAATTAAAGCATATGGAAGTTGAAGAAAGAAATGCTAGAAAAAACGAAGCTGAAGCTAAATACAAAGAAGCAAAAGATAAAGAAAACTTGGATGAGATGTATAAGTATAGCAAGCAATTTCTTAGGTTTGAAGATAATATGATTGAGGAAAGCAAAGAGCTAATTGAAGCTTTAGGCATTCCTGTAGTTCAGGCACCTAGCGAAGCTGAAGGGCAGATTGCCTATATGAACAGAAATGGAGACGTTTGGGGCTGCGGAAGTCAGGATGCAGATAGTTTATTGTTTGGAGCTCCGAGATTAATAAGAAATTTAACTCTATCTCAAAAAAGAACTGTAAGGGGCAAAACCGTTTATACTTTTTTAGAATTAATAGAATTAAATGAAGTTTTAGAAAAATTGCAGATTAATCATGATCAACTAATAGTTTTAGGTGTAATGATAGGCACTGACTTTAATAAAAAGGGTGTTCCAGGAGTAGGTCCAAAGAAAGCTTTGAAATTAATTAAGGATTATAAAAATGAGGATGAATTTGACAGATTATTTAATGAATTAAAAGTTGAATTTGATTGGAGGGAAGTTTATAAAATTTTCAAAAATCTTCCTGTGGAAGAGGATTACTCCTTAAGGTGGAAAAGTATAGATGAAGATAAAGTCAGAGAAATATTAGTTGACAGGCACGATTTTAATTGGGAGAGAGTTAAGAGTTTAATAAACAAGCATGAAGAAGAAAATAAGTTAAATAAGCAGAAGGGTTTGGGTGATTTCTTCTAATCATGAATGTCTATACTGAGGATTCCTCTTCCTCAATTTTTATTATAAATCCCTTGACTAATTTATTGTCTGAATATATTCCGCAGTTAAGTAAATTGTCTCCTGGGAATGAAGGTGTGTAAAAACAGCTAAAGCCTTCTCTGTTTGCAATATTTCCGCCTTTTGCCTTCCATGTTGCAGCAAAAGTAGCAGTAATGCTTTTTTCTGGGAGAACTTTAAAGTTAATTAATTCATTGTTTATTCCTTTAATTTTAAAATGAGATATTCTGTTGCTGCTCATAAGTCTTTGTACATCTCCGCCTGGATATTTATATTGAACAAAAATTTCAGGATATGAAATTTCATTGGTTGTTTGTGATTTTGATAAGTCGACATTTCTTCTATTTATTGTTTCTGTTGAAGCAGCAACAAGAGCAGGCCTTTGAGGTTCTATATCTTCAGCAGCAACTAGTAATGGTCTCTTTGGTTGAACTTCTTCAGCAGCAGGTTTTTTAACAGCTTTAGGGACTATTATTTCTAGTATGCATTTTCCTATAATAGTACCATCTGTTGTAAATGTTAATTCTATTAACTTACGTCCATTTTTAGTGAATTTCATAGCTCCAGTTTTAGTTTCATCTGAATATGCAACTTCTTTTTCAGCATTGGTTCTCATCAAAATCTGGTATTCAGATGTCACATCTGTATCATTGCCGTCTATCTTTTGCACTACTTTAGGATAGAAGTGTATTACTTGGTTTTGTTCAATTAATGCTTCAAAAGGTTTGCCTTGTCTGGCAATTCCAAGGTCTATATCTTTATTTTGGGTAAAATTTCTGACTAGAACGCTGCAGTTTACATTTGCATCTCTTCTTTGAACAGGTGTAGGATAAGCTTCTTCTGTCTGTGCCTCAGGTTCTAGAGCCTTTTTTCTTTTTTTAAAAACTTCCAAAAACTTCCATCTGCTTTCTGGTTTTACTTCTTGAGCAGCAATTAGTGTTGGTCTCTCAGGCTCTATATCTTCCTCAGGAATTACATATAATTCTATAGTACATTTTCCTGCAACCTCTCCAGCAGTAGTGAATGTTAAAGAGATAATTTTATGTCCTTCAGTATATACTTTTATATAGCCATATTTATTTTGCTCTGAATAGAAAACTTCTCCTTCTTTTATATTTTTAACTTTTACATTTATCTGGTAATCTGAAATGACACTTCTAGGTATTTCATTTACTTTTTGTAGGACTTCAGGTTTAAAGTAATAGATTTGGCCTTTTTTAATGTTCATAATAAGAGGATTTTTTGGTCTTGAAACTCCAAGCAATTGTCTGGAGTTGGATAAAAGAGTTACATGAATATTTCTTGCAACCTCTCTCTGTTCAACTGGAGCAGTATAAATTTCTTCTGTAACAAGCCTTAGTTTAATTTCTTTGTATAGATTTCCGTTCTTTATGAAAGCGCATGTAAGTAATCTTTCGCCTTCAGTAGAAAAAGATACATAAGCATAAGATTGTCCTTTTGCTTGTTCTTCATTTGTATATTCAAAAAACCTGTCATCATTTTGAGTATTATCTAATTTCCATTTAACTTCATATTGTGTTATATCACCAACAATTACCAAAGGTATAAAATAGATTCTTTTATTTAATGGTATATTGATTGTTGCATCATTTGAATTCTCTTGAATTATTTCTTGAGCGTCATAGTTGTAAGTCCTGACAATTAAGTCATTATATTCTTGTGAAGAATAAATCTTTTCTCTTGCAGCTTCACCTAGTTTTGCTCTCTTTTCTTTAGCATATTTGCCTGCAGCAACAGCTCCAGCTGCCATTGCTCCAGCCGCTGTTTTAACACCTTTTGCAGTTGCTCTAGCAGCCCTGACAAGTGCTTCTTTTTGTCTTCTTTCCCTTTCCCTGTCTCTTGTAGTCACATATGTTTTTGTTTTTCCTCTTATTTTGTCCCATGTTCTTCCAAAGAATCCTCTTCTCGTAGGCCCTTCTTCTCCTTGTTCAACTTCTTCAAATTCAGCATCAACTACAGGCTCAGCTTCAGTCCTAGCACCAACAACTCTAGCAGTTCTAGCTCCTTTTGATCTTCCAACTTTAACAACAACTCTTCCGCCGTATATATGCTCAGCATCGTTCAGTATTATCGCATCTCTTCTTCTGTCTACTCCGACAGCCATTAACGTATAAGTCTCTCCTTCTTTCATGAACTTTAAATTATCTTCTCCAACTATTGCTGTAAAATTATTTTCTCTAAAAAATAACTTTGCCTTATCAAAGTCATCATCGTTAATAGGATCATGAGAAACTCCTTTTATCCAATACCAGTTTATTGAATGGAAATCTGGAGGTATAGGTCCTTCTCTTGCATATCTTAAGCCTATTTCTCTTCCTAGTAATATAGTAAAGAAACCAGTCTCCCATCCCCCGCCAGTATTTAGTTCTGCATGTATTATCGGTGTTTCAGAAACAATCCTTAATGCAATCTGTCCAACACCATGTAAGGGTATTCCTTCACGTTCTGCATCTTCATCTATAGCCTCAACATATATTGTTCTTTCTTCTTCATGTCCTAAATGCAGCATTCTTCCTATTTGTAAATTTAGTGTACGCCCTTCACCAATAGGATTTCTGCCAGCTATCCATCTATATCTGTATCTTCCGTGTCTTTCTCTTCCCCTTCTGTCAACCACTGTCGCATATAATCTGACTGTATCTCTTGGAGTATAAAATCTTCTTTCTGGTTGTGCTACTACAACAACTCGTATTTTTTCTCTTCTTAATGCTTCTCTTCTTGCTTCTGCTGTTCTTACAGCTTCTTCCCTGCCTTTTCTTTCTCCTTCTTCTATTTCTCTTCCTCTTCTTGCTACATAATGCTCATAAGGCTCTGGTGCAAACCATCTTCTAACTCTCTTTCCTATAGAACTTGGTACAGATTGTGCTCCTCCTGCTCTTGGTGCTCCGCCTCCCCCATGTCCGCCTCCAAATGATCCTTCAAATACTGATTTCAAAAATCCAGCAATAGCAAGGATAAGTAAAGCAACTAATATAAGTGATTTCGCCTGATTCCATAATTCATTTGTCTGGAAATAACCTGAAACTTGTGGAAATAAAAATTCTATTAAGAAAAACGCTAAGACAAGCATTCCTATTATCATCCATATTGACATTCCTTTTTTTCCTTCTTCTTTTCCATGTACCAAAAGCCTGTAGCCTGTTATCAGGATTAAGAAAATTATTAGTAAAAAGAAAAGCCATCCAAATCCTGCTATTGACCAGTTATATTGAAAGAATAATAGTGATAAGCTGAATCCTCCTAATACTCCGAGTGCAATATACAGGAAGCTTAGCTTTTGTACTTTGTCTTCTCCCCAGTGTATTCCTACAAATGCTTTTGCTATTCCTGAGATTAAAAAGAAGAATAATAAAAAGTGGAATACATTCCTAAATCCTGGTGAGCCATAATATGAAGTTATTGGATCAAATAGGTCAAATCCTCCAAAGTATAAGTATTCAGCAAATAGTGCAAATGCAGATTGTACGAGCAATAGAATAAATAAGCTTAAAACTAGCAAAAGACCTACTCTCTTTTTATTATACATAAGAAATAAATTACAAAAATACTTATATAAAGCTTTCTAGTTTTATTCTCGTATGAAATGTATAAAAGTCAGATTGGAAGAAGCTGAAAGTGTTAGAATCATGCTTTTGAAGAATAGTATTTTAGATAATAAATTTAAGATTGAAAATGATAAAGATTTTGTATATTTTCCTGTTAAGAAAAAGTTTGCAGGCTACAAGTTATTTGAAAAAAATTTAGAGGAAAAAAAAATAAAGTTTGGCATAAAGGAAATTTTGAAGAAAGAATTGACAAAAAAAGAATTATCAAATTTAAAAAGATCAATGGATATTATTGGTGGTATTGCAGTTATAGAAATTGACAAAAGTCTATTGCACAAGAAGAAGATTATAGCTGAATCTATATTGAAATTTAATAAGAATGTAAAAACTGTATTTAGAAAATTAAGTCCTCATGAGGGAAAGTTCAGAGTTAGAGGTTATGAATTTCTTGCAGGAATAAATAAAACTGAAACAATCCATAGGGAAAGTGGTCTGCTTTTTAAGTTGGATATCTCAAAGGTTTATTTCAGTCCAAGGTTGAATAATGATAGATTGAATATATCTAAAATGGTAAAAAGTGGTGAGGATGTCTTAGTAATGTTCTCTGGTATTGGAGCTTATTGTTTTGTAATATCAAAATACAGCAAGGCTAGATATATTTATGGTGTTGAAATTAATCCAGTTGCTCATAAATATGCTGAAGAAAGTTTAAAACTGAATAAATTAAGCAATATCAAGTTTTTATTCGGGGATGTTAAAAATATTTGTCCAAGGCTTAAAATAAAGTTTGATAGAATACTGATGCCATTGCCGAAGAATGCTAATGAGTATTTGGATATAGCTGCTCGGCTTCTAAAGAAAGGAGGAATTATTCATTTTTATTCATTTGCAGAAAAGGAAAAGTTTGATTCTGCTATTGAAGAAATAAAGAATAAATTGAATGTAAAAATTCTGGATATTGTTAAATGCGGGCAGGTAAGTCCTAATAATTATCGTGTTCGTGTCGATTTTAAGATTAAAAAATAATTATATTGCGGCAATATCTGCATTATTTAATACTGCTGAAAAATCTTTCATTTTTTTATGAATCAATGGATAGCAATATTTATTAACTTATTTATGCTATTTCACTATGCGCTGTGATTTGGTGAACACCCGTTGAGGAGTTTTCCTATGATTGATGGAAGTAGCTTATGAGCGCGCATTTTTAATAATCTTTAAATAATAGCTTTTTAAGTTAATAGTCTATGGCTAAAAAAAGAGGGAAGATAGATTTTAATAAAAAACTGGATTTAATTTTGAATCTCGAAAGAAAAGAACTTAGTAATTTAAAAAGCGAGCAGTCAAGGCTTAAAGATCTTAAAGGTGAAGAGGAAAAAGTAAAGCATTTGGAAGAAAGACAGCTCAAGGAGCTTGAAACTTTGAAGAATTTAGAGAGGGAAATTGCTAGAGAAGTCGGCGAACACCCTCTAAGAAAGCTTACTTATAAGGATGCAGGTCGTTCCATGATAGGTGCTTTTATAGGTATAGTTAGCCATTTCACGGTTTTGGAAGGCGTTCATTTTGCAGAAAATGTTTCTCCGCTTAAGGCAAGTTTTTTGTTGCTGGTTTCTTTTGGTGCAGGTTTGATAATGCTTTACTATACAGGTTTCAGAAAGATTAAGGATGTTAGGATATTGGCAATACTCCCTTTGCGCCTTGTTTTTGTGTATGTTGTTACTATTATTGCAATAGTTATTACTTTGTTTGTATTAGGAATAATGAAACAAGGACATGTTTATAGTCAGGTTGCTGTATTAAGCCTTCCAGCTATTATAGGTGCATGCGCAGCTGATTTGATCGGAGGAGAATAATGTTAGTGAACTTAGGTGGCAGTGTAAGTATTGAAGCTAAAGCTAGAATAATATTAAAAGGAATACTCAAAAGATTTATTGGATACTTGGGTTTAGTTGAAGCAACTGGCGAAGTAGATAAAGGCACATTGAAAAAAGTTAAAACTGGCATAGATCTCAATTATAAAATTCTTCTTAGAAATTCTGGCGAAGGAAATAAAATTATTTATGAGTCTCAATATAAAATAATTAGGTCTATTTATGCAATTCTTGAAAATTATGACAGGACTAAAACAGAAAATTTGAACAAGTTAAAGAAAGAATTAGAGTCTAAGGCTAAGCTTTTAGATATCTAGTTCAGCTGCAGCTTTTCCTTTTTGTTTTATTGCAGTAGGCGCTTCTCCGCCATGCCATGTAAATCTCGGCCTTACTTGCAGCGGATATATTCTTTCTGAGTTGTCATCCAAGATTATTGCCGATCCTCTCATTCTTGGCAGCAGGTTAAAGTATTTTGTCATGTCTCCGTACAAGTAGCTCTGCATCATTGAATTGAGTGCAACTAAGTCTCTTTTCGCAGTTAGCCTGTGGCTTATTACTATATCAGTTTGTGTTATTACATCTTTGTGTATTTCTCCAGGTTGTTGTGTTGCCCCTATTAGGCTTATTCCCGGCTGTCTTCCTTCTCTTAATATCGTAACTAGCGCGTCTGTTGCTGCTGTAATTCTATCTTTAGGAAGAAATTCATGTAGTTCATCAACTAATATCCACACCATAGGGAGCTCTTCTCCCATGCCTTCAACTTTTGTCTGAAAGTAAGAATGGCCTCTTCTCACGTCTTCCATTTCCTCTTTTTTTCTTGCTATGACTCTCTCTTGCATTAGTTTTTTGCAAACTATTCCGGTAACCAAGGCCTTGACATTCCATTCTTTGTAAGCGCTTATGTCAAGGACAGAAACTTTTCCTGCTGCAACTATATTTTTTATTGGAGTGCTTTGCTCGCTGAATATTCCCCACTCTTTTGCAGCAATGAATCTGTTTATTGTGGCAAGTTTTGTATGGTCGTCAAGATTAATATTGTCCTCTATTGCTTGTATTACTTCCTGAACAGAAAAGTTGGGCTTTTTTTCTTTTAATTTCGCAACTGTTGATTCTATTGCTACACCTGTAGGATCATTTAATGATATTCCGAATGAGTTGCACCAGTCTAGTGGATCAAGCTCTCCAGGATTTATTGTGAACGCAAAATCTGCAGGTATTTCTTTTTCTTTGTATTCTTTGTAGTATCCTGCAGGCACATAGATGCTTATGTCAAGTGATTTTTTTGGCAGTCCCCACTCATCAAGTAAGTCTTCTTCTTTCACATTTGGAAATCTCATTGTCCAGAATATTCCCATTGTGTCTATCATTAATACTGCCAATTTATTTTTAACATCATCTGGAAGATGCGCCATTTCTTCTGCTATAACACCAAGTGAATAAGAATTGTGTACTATTATATCATTGGCCACGAAATTATGCAAGTCAGGTACACACAAGTCATATACTTTAGTTTCTGTTTCTATGAGTTCTAGAGAAAGTATTTCATCCCAAAATATATCTGACTCTGCTAAAGTTTTTAAACCTGCATTTTGATCTGCAATAGATATCTGTAATAGTGTTTGTCTTGATGGAGAATACTTTATTCTTTCTCTTATGGCCTTAGGATGTGCATATCCTAATTGTCTTCCTAATTCTGCCCAATTATTAGGTTTATATAATTCCCATATATCTTTAGGTATTGTATCAACATTAGGATTTGCTTTTCTATTAGACAAATAATGTATAGCTAATGGTTCTCTTTGTTTTTTACTTCCAAAAAATCCTATCTCCTGGATAAATGTGGAAATATTATCTCCGTTAATAACTAATTCAAAACTCTTAAAGATCTTTTTGTTGCATTTTATATTCTTATGTCTTAATTTTGATAAAATTCCGAATCTTAAAATCAAGTTTTGAACCTTTTTTATCAGTTCATATGAAGATGAACAATAAGATATTTCCCAACCTTTATCTTTTAATGGATAAATACTTCCATCACACGAAAATAGTCTATTCAAAAACAAGCTTAATTTTTCTTTATTCAGTCTTGTAATTTCTTCTGGAATATCCTTTTCTATGGAGAGTTTATTAAATAATTTGTATTTTTCAATAAGTTTTCTAATAGACCTCTTCTCTATTTCTATTTTAGAACCTTTGGTAAACCTTCCTAAATTATCTCTAGTTAAATGGGTGATATCAAGAACTTTATTTGTCCATTTAGGAATTGTTATCCTATAATGTCCTTCTTTTTCTTTTCTTAATTCCAATCTAGAATCTAATTGTTTTAAACAATCTCCAAATTCTTCAATTAAAATAGTATCGGTATTAGCAAATAAAGCAACTTTTTTAGTGTGTCCCTCTGCAATTAAATATGCAAGAAGCTTTATTTTATAATCTTCTAAATTTTCATTTCCAAAACAGGGCAAAATTCTTGGTGTAGCGATTCTGCTTCCTAATTGTAAGGATTGTACTTCTTTCCAACCTTTTATTGTTAATAAAGGATGTTCTGGAGTAAGTTTAAGTTCCTTTCCGCTTCTAAGTCTTATTTTTAATATTTTATCAACAGTTCTTTCAAAGTATTCGGTTTTAGCAGTAGGCATTATTTTTAATTTTTCATTAATACTTAATATTTGCCTAGAGTCTTCTTTTAGCTGATCTATTCTAGTTAAAGATCCATCTTCTAATTGAATTAAAGTATCTCCAGTAAGGCATTTACCAGAACCTCTCTTGCCAGCAACTAGTACAACATGTGTTCTTGCAACATCTAAGTATATTTTGTTTGATAAAGAAGTTGCAGGCCCCATTCTGACATAATGCCTTCCAAGATATACTGCTCCTTGCAATCCTAGGGATTTTCTCTCGCTTTCAGATCTTCCGACAACAATTTCATACATAATATAATGCTAATATTTAACGTTGATATAAAGTTTTTTGTTTTGCAGGATTCAGTCTATTACTTCTAGAGTTCCAAATTTTCCAGTAGTGAGTTGTTTCTCTCCTTGCCACTCGCCGACATAGCCGTTTGTTATTGCGATTTTGTTTCCAATTTTCACTTTTTCTATCTGCTCATTCCATAATGTTAACATTATTTCTCCTGTCTCGTCTTTTATTTTGGCATTGCATACTTTTCCCAATTTTCCAAATTTGTTAAATTCTCTTACAGCACCGATCTCTGTAACTTCTCCTTCTACGTTTATATTTCCCTGCTTTAATTCCAATTCAGCGATTTTCATTTCTTATTTAAAAACGTTATTTCCTCTTCGTCAAGTTCTATTTCTTTTAAGACTTGCGGTTCTTTTAAAAATAGTCTGTATTTCTCAAAGTTTTTTATTATTTTTTTAGTGCTTGTATGAACAATGTTGGAAAGTTTTTTAGCTATAGACATTTTTTTTGCATTCCTCATGTTTGACTGCCATATCTTTAAGGGAAGCATTGGCCTTTTGTATGTTACTGCTTTTGCTTTAGTATTTTTTCTTGAAAGAGACACCCCGGAACAAAGCATTATGTTTTGGTAGTGCATAAATCCCCAGTACTGCCACCTCATTATTCTTGACTTGAATAGGTCTGCCTTGCCGAGTTTATTGTATGCATTTTCAATGTCTTCCAAATCATCAAATTCTATGGGGATGTTCTCGTCAAGCCACAGCATTATTTCATCAAGATCTGCATTAATATATTCAGTTATTTTATATGAGTGTAGGGACTTAGATTTGAATATTGTATTCATTGCATTTTCTATGGTGATCTCGTAGTCTCTCTGTGTCATTTCTGCAGCATCTATTTTGTTGTTTATTATGCTGCTTTGGAGGTCATTTATAGCCGCCCTTATGTCGCCTGCTGAATTTATTGCTATTTTCTTTATTTGTATATTATCATATTCTATATTTTCATTGTCGCATATTTTTTTTAGTATAATTTCTATTTGTTTGCTGTTTATTGGCTCAAATTTGATTATTTTTACTGCTTTTTTTATCTCCTTGATTTTCTCATTGTTCAGGTTGTTTGTTGTGATTATTATTGGATACTTTGTCTCTTCTAACGCCCTGGCGAGAGCCTGCATCCCTCCCCTATCTTGATCTCCGCTTAAGCCTTCTATTTCATCAACAAGTATCATTTTCTTCTTGTTAAATAAGCTGGTCTGCTTTGAGTTTTCACCAACAATTTTTTCTACATTTTCTCTGTTTCTAAAATCAGATGCATTTAATTCTAAGAGTTCGTAGTTTAGTGTATCAGCTATTTTGTATACTGCTGAAGTTTTGCAAGTTCCAGTTAGACCGTGTATTAAGATGTTATTTTTTTCTTTAATTAATTTTAGAAGCATTTGTGTGTCTTGTGGGATGTCTTCAAGGTTTTTGGGTTTGTATTTCTCTATGAAACTTTTTGTCATTTTTAGTTTTTGGCAATAAATGCTAATAAAGATTCTAGTTGTATGTATTCATTAGATCCTTCTACAAGTCTAAATTCTATTTCGCCGCATTTTTCTATTATATTAAGTTTTTTTTCTTCAGGCATATTAAATTCCATGACCTCTCTTTGTATCTGTTTGATAATATCTATGCCTGAAAGACCATTATTAAGAATTGTGTCTAGCATTTTGTTTCTCGATAAAAGAAACTTTTTTGAAAATGCAAGATTTAGTATTTCTTTGATATCATTGGATTCTATTTTTGCTGCAAATTCATTGATTTCATTTTCTGTTATAGTTTTTGATATTGACGAGCACGATTGCAGCACATTTTGTAATTGTCTTATGTCTCCATTTGTTAATTCATAAAGTTTGTTTACCGCATTTTCGTCTATTTTAAGTTCTTCAGATCTTGCTATTTTTTTTATGATTTCTAGTGAGTCTTCTTTGGTTAATGGCTTGAACTTAAAAATTGCGCATCTTGATTTTATTGGATCTATTATCTTGTTGACAAAATTGCAGGACAGTATAAACCTGCAGCTGTTTGCGTAAGTCTCCATTGTTCTTCTTAATGCCTGCTGTGCCTCTTTTGTTAGCGCATCTGCCTCATCCAATAAGATAATTTTGGGAGATTCAGATTCTAGAGCCATTGTTTTGGCAAAGTCTTTTACTTGTGTTCTTATTGTGTCTATTCCTCTGCTGTCGCTTGCATTTAATTCAAGAAAATTTTGCTTCCAGTTGTTGCCGTGTAGCTGTTTCGAGACTATTAGCGCAAGTGTTGTTTTTCCTATTCCTGGAGGTCCTGAGAATAGCATGTGTGGAAGGTTTTTGCTTTCTACTAGAGCTTTTAATTTTTTTACAGTGTCTCTCTGCCCGGCTACTTCATCAAAGCTTTTTGGTCTGAATTTCTCTGTCCAGATGGAAGAACCTGCCATAAAAGCTAAGATTATTGGTAAATTTATAAAGATTTATATCAGGAATAAGATAGAAAATTTTATCTATACATTAATGAATAAATGCTTATGGAAAAATATGGTGTTAAGCCTTCTTTGATATTATTTACAGACAAGTTGCTGAAATTGCTTGGCTGCAGGCATAAAATAGAAATAAAAACGGGTTCTGTTGTAATGATATTTTATAGAGGAATTATATTTAAGAAAGAGCTTGTGAAAATTTCTCAGACAGAAAAACTTGTCGGTATTGACATATACTTAGACAACTTATCTGAATCTCAGGCTTCTAAAATAAGCCATCTGGTATCCCATCTTGAATCATTGTTGAAAAAGAGGGATGTTCAGCTGGTTTTCAATAAAATAATAATTTAAAAAAAGTAGATAAAAAAAAGAAGTTTATTCCTCTTCTTCTGAAGTTTCATTTTCTGTAATTTCTTCTTCGCCTTCTTCAGTGGCCTCGCTTTCGCTTTCAGTTTCTTCTCCAGATTCTCCAGAGCTTTCCCCTATTACTTCGCCAAAGCCGACTTTTCTGAACACTTTTGTTATTCTTATCTTTACATTGTCTCCCTTTTTAGTGTTAGCTACAAAGATTACAAATCCTTTTACTTTTGCTATTCCATCACCCTTTTCTCCTACAGCTTCGATGGTAACGTCTAATTCGTCTCCGACTTTTATAGGTGCAAAACTTCTTCTTTCTCCGTACATTTTATTTACTCTCCCTTTAAATTTTTAAGGTAATTATAGAACTAGAATTTCTCACTAGACTATATTTCCTTATATTGGTTAATAATTTGCTAAGATTTATAAAGTTTTGTTTTGTTAAGAGAGGCTATAAAATGTATAATTTTAAGGAAATTGAGGGATTTGTAGAGACTTTATGGAAAAAGCATTCCGCAGAAATTAAGAAATCATTGGAATATGATAAAAAAAAGAAGCTGTTTGGTTTTCTTGAAGGCCCTCCGACTGCTAACGCCCCTCCAGCATTGCATCATGTCGAAGTAAGGGTTTTCAAGGACCTGTTTTGTAGGTTTAAGTACATGCAGGGATTTACTGTTCCAAGAAAAGGCGGCTGGGACTGTCATGGCTTGCCTATTGAAGTTCAGATAGAAAAAGTTTTGAAGCTGAATTCAAAAAAGGATATTCTTGATTATGGCGTTGAAAAATTTAACAAAAAATGCAGAGAGAGTGTTTTTTCTTATATTAATGAATGGAATAAGCTTACTGAGAAGATGGCTTACTGGATAGATTTAGAAAATCCTTATGTTACTCTGGACAATAATTATATTGAAAGTGTTTGGTGGTCTTTGAAGGAAATGCATAAAAAAGGTTTGCTGTATGAAGGTCATAAGGTAGTTCCTCTTTGTCCAAGGTGTGAAACTCCATTAAGCAGCCACGAAGTTGCTCTTGGTTACAAGGATGTAAGTGATCCGTCTATTTTTGTAACTTTCAAATTAAAATCAAATCCGAGCAGGTTTTTTTTGGTGTTTACCACAACTCCTTGGACCTTGTTTAGTAATTTAGCATTGGCTGTTAAGAGTAATGCATTTTATACTGTTGTTAAATATAAAGATAAAGAATATATTATTGCAGAAAACTTAGTTTCTAAGCATTTTGAAAATCCTAAGATAATTGAAAGAATAAAGGGAAATGATTTAGTAAACTTGGAGTATGCTCCGCTGTTTGATAACTTCAAAAATACAAAGCCTGCCTTCAAGATTATTTCTGCTGATTTTGTTTCTTTGGAAGAGGGTACAGGTATTGTTCATCTAGCCCCTGCCTTTGGCGAAGATGATTATCAGGCATGCAAAGCGCATAATTTAGCTTTTGTTCAGCCAGTTAGCACTGAAGGTAGGTTCACGCAAGATGTTAAGGAATTTCATGGAAGGTTTGTAAAGGATTGTGATGAGGAAATAATTGAATTATTAGATGCTAGAGGCTTGCTGTTTAAAAAAGAAAAGATTTCGCACAGTTATCCGTTCTGCTGGAGGTGCAGCACTCCTTTGCTGTATTATGCAATGAAGTCATGGTTTATCAATGTCACAAAATTCAAGGATAAATTATTGAAAAATAATAAGAAGATAAAATGGTATCCTGAGACGATTAAGGAAGGGCGTTTCGGAGATTGGCTGAATAATGTTAAGGATTGGGCTTTGAGCAGGAGTAAATTTTGGGGCACTCCTCTTCCTATTTGGAGATGTGAATCTGGTCACGACACTATTATAGGCAGCAAAAAAGAATTAAAAGAGAAAGGAGATAAAGTCTCTGAAGATTTAGATTTGCACAAGCCATATGTTGATCAGGTTAGTGTTAAGTGTGATAAATGTAAGAAAGAAGCTGTTAGGGTTCCAGATGTTATTGACTGCTGGTATGATTCTGGCTCTGCCATATTTGCTCAATGGCATTATCCTTTTGAGAATAAAGAAATGTTTGAAAAATCTTTCCCATATGATTTTATAGCTGAAGCTATTGATCAGACAAGAGGTTGGTTTTATACTTTGCATGTTCTTGGAACTTTGTTGTTTGATGATGTTGCCTACAAGAGCGTTGTTTGTGCAGGCCTTATTGTTGACGATAAGGGAGAAAAAATGAGTAAGAGCAAGGGAAATGTGCTTGATCCTGATGAAGTTTTTTCTCAAGTTGGGGTTGATGCTGTAAGATTGCAGTTTTGTTCTACAGAGCCGGGAGATCAAAAAAAGTTTACAGTTAAGTCAATTAATGAGTCTGTAACTCCATTTTTGAATATTTTATGGAATTGTTCCATAGTTCTTGGAAATTTTAAGTCTTGGAAAAAAACAAAGCTTGACGTAGAAGATAAGTGGATACTGTCTAGAATTAATTCATTAATAAAAGAATATACTGATGAACTTGAACAGCATAAATATAATCGTTGTATTTATCTTCTTCAATATTTTGTAAATGAGGATCTTTCAAGAAATTATATTAAGTTTGTAAGAGAACGTATAAATAATGGGGATAGTAATGTTGGTTACTGCTTGAATTATGTTTTTAGTGTTGTAGTGAGGTTGCTCGCTCCTTTTGCTCCTTACATAAGCGAGTACTTGTATCAGAATAATAATGTAAAGAAAGACAATGTTTTGGTTCATCTAAGCTCATGGCCTAAATGTGATGAAAAATTAGTTGATAAAAAAATAGAAAATTCTATGGAAAGTTGCAAAGTAATTATTCAAGGCATGTTATCTGCAAGAGATGCTGAAAGATTAGGTGTAAGGTGGCCTATAAAATCTTCAACAATATATTTGCAGGAGCCGTACAAAAAAGTATCAAGCGAAGTTAAGCCTTTGCTGGATATGATAAAGGTATATACTAATGTCAAAGAAATAAAATTCATCGCAGCTAAAAAAAGCCTTGATAATGAAATTAAAGGTATAAAATTTGAGTATGGAAACGTTACATTAGACACAAACTTGACTAAAGAGCTTGAAGAGGAAGGCTTCTCAAGGGAATTAATTAGAAGAATTCAGGATTTAAGGAGAAAAGCAGGCCTGAAAAGGGAGGATTCTATAGAATTGTTTATTGATTTTGATTTCAAGTTTGGCAAAAAATTTATTTCAGCAATAAAGAACAAGACAAGCTCTTCAAAAATATATTGGAATAAGGATTTATGCAAATTTTATTCTGAAGGGGATATTAAGAATAAGAAGTTCTGGATCGGACTAAACCTAAAATAAAAATATTTATATATACTGAAAAAAATAATATTTCTATGGAAAAAGGAGAAGCGATATTTCTTTGTGTTTTACTAGCTGGATTATTCATGTTCATTTTTAATAGTGAGATAACTGGCAGAGGAACTCTTGTTGGTGTGAATCACAGGCCATATTGCGAGTCTGCTTGCATTGGAAATCTGTATATTAACCAGCAGGCTCAGGACTCAAAGGAATTTTATACTATAAATATGCATCAGTACTTCGCTGTCAATACTGGTTCTGTTGTTGAAGTCTTCAAATTTGATAGTGTATTTTGGACTAATGACTATGTTTTCTTGAAATTCCAGAAGATTTTTTCTACCGCTGATGAGAATGTTAAAGTTAATTGTGGTTCTTATGAATATGTCGAAGTTGCAGCAGATAGAAATCCTGTAAAGGTAGTGCCTATGCATCCTGAGAATAGCTTGGTATATGAGTTTGTTCTTCCTGTTGGTGAGTCTTCAGTTAGAGGTAGGTTCTTGCATTCAAAACTTGTTGGTGGAAAAGAAGCGCATAAGCTCCTTGTTGATTTGGATAATGACGGAGTTCTTGGAGGTAAAGTAAACCTGGAACTTCTTAGGCCTCATGATGTTTGTTATAATGCAGATAGGTACTCTTAAGTTTATTATAAAAAATTTATTCCTGCAAAGTTGTAATTTTTTAAACTTTATTTAAATAACCTTTATAAACTTTTCTTTACTTTCTGTATAGGAGTCATGGTAAAGAAAGAAATTAAAATTGTTAATATTGTTGCTTCTACAAGTTTGGAGCATGACATTCCTTTGATTAAATTAGCAGAAAAGCTTCCTAATACAGAATATAATCCTGAGCAGTTTCCAGGGCTCGTCATAAGGATTAGAGAGCCTAAGACATCTGCATTAATATTTGGTTCAGGTAATGTTGTCTGTACAGGCGCAAGGTCTATGCATAAGTTAAGGGAAGCTATTAAGCAGATAATAAAGAATGTGGAAAAAATAGGGATAAAAATTACTGCCGAGCCTAAGGTTACTGTGCAAAATATGGTTGCGTCTGGAGAAATTGGTATGGATCTAAATCTTAACATGCTTGCTATGGAACTGGAAAATACAGAATACGAACCTGAGCAGTTTCCAGGACTAGTCTACAAGCTGAATGGTACGAGAGCAACATTCCTTCTTTTCAGCAATGGAAAGATTGTATGCACTGGAACAAGAAGTGAGAGTAAACTTAAGGAAGCAGTTGACTTGCTTATTAAGAATTTGTTAGCCTTGAAAAAGAAGTAAATATGGCTTTTGTTCACGTCTCAAATGTAAATGAAATTCCAAAGAATAGTTCTAAGATTGTTAATGTTAATAATAAAAGTCTAGCTTTGTTTAATATTGAGGGAAATTTTTATGTTATAGAAAATGAGTGCAGGCACAGAGGCGGGCCATTGGGTGAAGGAGAAATTCATGAAGAGGAAGTTACTTGCCCATGGCATGGTTGGGTTTATAATTTAAAAACAGGCAATTGCTTAAATAATCCTGGTATAAAAGTGCAGACCTATAAAGTAAGGGTTGAAGGCGAAAAGATTCTCATCGAAGCCTGAAATCTTCTGCTAAAGTCTTAGCAAATGTTTTAAAATCTTAAGAATATATATTTTGAAAGATAACATGCTTTTTAAACTTGATAAGCACAGCTTATTAAAAGGGGGCTAATATGGATATAAATGAGCAGATAACTAGGCTTAAGGAATTCATTGAGATTCATTATAAGAATAAATTATATGATGTAGTGCATCAGGGGAAAAAATCCCTGGTTTTGGACTTTAATGAGCTAACTCATTTTGATCACGAAATTGCTGACAGTCTGCTTGATGATCCTGAAGATACAGTCAGGGCTGCAGAACTTGCATTGGAGCAGTTTGATCTTCCCAAATCTAGCAGATTATCTAGGGTGAAATTTAGAAACCTTCCAGAAACACAGAAGATTAAGATTAGTGAAATAAGGAGTGATCATCTCGGAAAGCTTTTGTTTGTTGAGGGTATTGTAAGGCAGGCTTCTGATGTAAGGCCTCAAGTTACTAATGCCAAGTTTGAGTGTGCTGGCTGCGGTAATACTATTTCTATTTTGCAGATTGATACAAAATTTAAGGAGCCTTCTAGATGTACCTGTGGCTGGCGTGGCAAATTTCGTCTATTGTCAAAAGATCTTATTGATGTGCAGCACTTGAAGATTGAAGAATCTCCTGAAAGGTTGGAAGGTGGTGAGCAGCCTAAGAGGCTTAGTATATTCCTTAAGGAGGATCTTGTTGAGCCGAAGATGGAGAAAAAGACTGCTCCTGGAAGTAAGATTAACATTTTTGGAATTGTGAAGGAAGTTCCTATAACTTTGAAAACTGGTGCGCAGTCAACTAGATATGATATTATTATGGATGCTAATAATATTGAGAGTGTTCAGGAAGACTTCTCTGATATTGTTTTGTCTAAGGAGGATGGAGAAAAAATTGTCAATTTTTCTAAGGATCCAAAGTTGTTTGAGAAGTTTACTAAGGCTATTGCTCCTAGCATTTATGGTCATGAAAATATTAAAGATGGCTTGGTTCTTCAGCTTATGGGTGGAGTAAGAAGAGAAAAACCAGATGGTACAACAATAAGAGGCGATATACATGTGCTTTTGGTTGGAGATCCTGGAAGTGCCAAGTCAACTCTTATGCAGTTTATTTCTAAGGCTGCCCCTAAAGCTAGGTTTGTTTCAGGAACTTCTGCTAGCGGCGCAGGTCTTACTTGTGCAGTTGTAAAAGATGAATTTCTAAAAGGTTGGGCTCTTGAAGCTGGTGCTATGGTTCTGGCAAATAAGGGAATTTGTTGTTTACATCCTGAAACTAAGGTTTTATCAAACAATAAGATAATATCGATAGAAGATCTGTATAATGAGAATATAGAAGAAGAATTTTATTCAGGAAAAGAAAAAGTTTTCGTCCACGACTTGAATATAAATTTACCAACCTTTGATTTAAGCAAAATGGAAATTTTTAACACAAACTCAACTAAAATAAGAAGAAAGTGGCACAAGGGAAATTTAATCAACATAAAATTAGACTCTGGAAATAAAATTCTTTTGACTCCAGATCATAAATTGATTAATGGATCTTTATTAGAGTGGAGAGAAGCTAAAAATTTTATAGTTAATAACTTTGTTCTGGGCTATTCGAAATTAAAAAATTTTACTGAAGAAAAATTATATAATGAAATCTCAAACGGAGATGGAACATTAGTCCATAGTTTACCCAGAGACTATTTTATAGATAAAATAATAGAAATTTCAGAAGTCCCATACGAAGGTTATGTTTATGATTTGTTTGTGCCAGGAACTCATAATTTTGTAGCTGAAGGAATAATTGTTCATAATTGCGTGGATGAAATAGATAAAATGACTCCTGAAGACAGGTCTGCTTTGCATTCTGCAATGGAGCAGCAAATTATTGCAATCTCAAAAGCTAACGTGCAAGCAACATTAAGTTGTCAGACAACATTGCTAGCAGCAGCAAACCCTAAGCTTGGTAGGTTTGATCCTTATACTCCTATTCCTTCTCAGATTGATTTGCCAAGTACCTTGATTAATAGGTTTGATTTGATATTTCCTGTGAGGGACATTCCGAACAAAGATAAGGATGAGAAGATTGCACTGCATGTTCTTGAAACATCTCACAAGGAAGAAACATACAAGAGTGAAGTGTCTGTTGATTTTATGAGAAAATATATTGCTTATGCCAAACAAAATATAAAACCTAAGTTGACTAAGGCTGCAGTAAATGAGATTAAGGATTTTTATGTGAACTTAAGAAATTCAAATGTAGGAAAGGAAGATGAAGTTCGTCCGATACCAATTTCTGCTAGGCAGCTCGAAGGACTAATAAGATTAACAGAAGCTTCTGCAAAATTAAGGCTGGATGAAAAAGCAAACAGGGAGGATGCAAGACGTGCAATTGAATTATTGAAGTATTGTCTAATGCAGGTTGGTTTGGATCCTGAAACAGGGCAGATTGACATTGACAGAATAAGCTCAGGAATTTCAGCTTCAAGCAGGAGCAAGATTTTAATGATAAAGGAAATAGTTAATAATTTTGATTCTGCAGGCATGAAGACTATTCCAATAGATAAAATAGTTAGCGAAGCTGTAAGTAAGGGCATAGAAGAGTCCAAAGTTGAGGAGGTTATAGAGCAGTTGAAAAAATCTGGGGATATTTTTGAGCCAAAGAGAGGTTTTATTTCAAAGGTGGGATAAAATGGAAAATATAAAAAGGCAGACTGCTTTCAAGTTGTGGATTGGTAATATTATAAGTTCTAGATATACTAAGGGTTCTGAGCAGTTTGAGGCAGACTATATAGAATTTGACAATAAAAAAATTAGCAGGGTAAATTTGATTGGTAGTGTTATTGATAAGTCAGATGGAAATAACTATGTTTCTTTTATTCTTGATGACAGTTCTGGGAGTATTAGGCTGAAGTCCTGGAATGAGGAGGCAAGCTCTTTTTCTAATGTTCAGATAGGAGATCTTGTTCTTGTTGTTGGAAAAATTAAGGAATACAATAATCAGGTTTATATAACTCCTGAAATTATAAAGAAGTTGGACAATCCCTTGTGGCTTAGAGTAAGAAAGCTGGAATTGATTAATCTTTATGGGGAGCCTACAAGGGTTGAATCTACTTCTGTTGAAAATATAGGGGAAGATGAAGATGTTGTGGGGGTTGTTGAGGAAAAAGTAACTAATGACATTCCTGCAAGCACAAGAGAAAAAATCATAAGCTTAATTGAGGGTCTTGATCGTGGAGAAGGTGTTCCATTGAGTGATGTTGTTATTGGCAGTGGCTTGGCAGAAAATGAAGTTACTTCAATAGTTGAAGATATGATTAAGGATGGAGAAATTTTCGAGATTCAGAAGAACAAGCTGAGGGTCGTTGGTTAATGGATGATAAGAAGCATATTGTTGCGATAACAGCTTTCATTAAAAACAAAGAAGGAAATAAATTTCTTTTATTGAAAAGATCAGATATTGAAACTGCTTTTCCAGGCAAGTGGTCTTTTCCTGGTGGAAAATTAGAAAAAGGAGAAGACATTTTAGAAACTTTGAAAAGAGAAGTCATGGAAGAAGCAGGTTTAGAAATAGAAGATCATAAAGAGTTTATTAAAGATTTTACTTTTATCAGACCAGACGGACACAATGTTGTTGGTCTGTGTTTTTTAGTTAAATCAAAATCAGAAGATGTTAAAATTAATGCAAATGACTTCCAAGATTTTCAGTGGGTTACTCCAGATGAATTTAAAAATTTAGATTTTATTGAAGGAATGGAAGATGAAGTTATGTTGGCTTTCCAGAATAATATTAAAAATTTTACTGCAATGAAATCTTTTATTGTGCACAATAATAAAGTTCTTCTTTTAAGAGAATCAAACAAATATCAAGATGGTACTAACGCAAGCAAATATGATGTTGTTGGTGGCAGAGTCAAGCCAGGACAAAGGTTCGATGAAAGTTTGTTGAGAGAAATTGAAGAGGAAACAAAATTAAAAGTTAGAATTGGAAATCCTTTTTGTGTTGATGAATGGAGGCCTAATGTTAGGGGCGAGCAATGGCATATAATTGCAACATTCTTTGAATGCTTTAGTGATTCTGATAAAGTTATTTTAAGTCAAGATCATGATGGATATTTGTGGATCAATCCAAAAGATTATAAGAACTATAATATCATAAAAACAAATTGGCCTGCCTTTGAAGCTTATATTAAACGTTCTCAATAGAAGGTTATAGCTACAGAATATAATTTTCACTCAAAACATTTAAATAACTTGCTTCTTTATCTCGATTTATGAAAACCTATGAAGAGATGCTTGAAGAAGGCATAAGTAAGCTTCCTAAGGAAGTAATAGTTACAGAAAGATTTGAAATTCCTAAAGCTAAAGGGCATATTCAGGGAAATAAGACAGTAATTACTAATTTTAATAACATAATTGAAGCTTTAAGGAGAGATAAGGATCATTTCTTAAAATTCTTGTTGAAAGAATTGGCAACTCCTGGAGTTTTCGACGGCCCTAGATTGGTTATTGGTAGAAAAGTAAGTGCTTCTTTGATTAATGCAAAGATTCAGCAGTATGCAGAAATGTATGTTTTGTGCAGCAACTGCGGCAAGCCAGATACTCAGATTATAGAGAAGGAAGGGGTAAATTATCTTAAGTGCACAGCTTGTGGCACGCAAAAGCAGATCAGGAAATAAATGCAAGTCTATATCAAAATTCATTTTTCTGAAAATAGGAAAGTAGTTGCTATCTGCGATCAGAACATATTAGGCAAAACTTTTTCTGAAGGAGAAAAGCAGTTGGTTGTAAGTGAAAGATTTTTCAAAGGTGAATTAGTTGAGTTTAATGCGAGCTGGAAGAATGAACTATATGATGCAGACAGCATAAATTTTGTAGGAAGAGATGCTATTTTTATTGGGTTGAATTTTGGCATGATAAATAAAGAAGAAGTTTTAACTATAGAAAATGTTCCATATGCTCTGGTGATAAATGCATGAAAAAAGAAAATGAAAAGCACTATGACTACTATGAGGCAATACTTCAGCTTAGGCCTGCAACTGATGAGATTGTTGATTTTATTGCCTCAGAAATAGAAAGAAGGAATAATGTAAAAATTTCTAAAATAGTTGAGATGAAGAATGGTCTTGATATTTACTTGACTAATCAGAAATTTGTCAGGAGCACTTTAGGCCCTATGTTAAAAAGGAGATTTAAAGGAGAGTTAAAGATAACTAAAAGTCTTTATGGAAGGGATAAAATGACTCATAAATTAATTTACAGGGCCACAATATTATTTAGACTAACAGCTAAAGGGCTCTGTCCTAAATCTAGTTTCTAAGAATATTTATTAGGGGCCTCACCCCCTTCTACTTTTATTAGGTGGTAGAAGGGGAGAGACCTAAATTGAATAAGAAAAAAGAAGTAAAGGTTGTTAAAAAAGTTAAGCATTTGC
>DATDWR010000015.1:0-8421 GCA_035289605.1 Candidatus Nanoarchaeia archaeon
TTTACTTCTTTTTTCTTATTCAATTTAGGTCTCTCCCCTTCTACCACCTAATAAAAGTAGAAGGGGGTGAGGCCCCTAATAAATATTCTTAGAAACTAGATTTAGGACAGAGCCCTTCCATCAAGATTTTGAGAAACAATAAACGTCAACCTAGAATCACTACCGGGCTCAGCAGAGACAAGAGTTTTTATGTAAAGCCCTTCGGAAGAAGTCCCGGCATTAATACGCATATAATCAACAATCCTTTCTGCAAGCTCACAATCAGAATCATTATCAGGCTTGTAATTATAAGATGCGCAAGCTACCCAAACCGTACATGCTAGTGCAATTAATCTTTTGTACATTCTCTTCAGATAAATACAATATTTATTTAAGATTTTCAGTCCTGGAGAACATAGATAAATATTTAAACGAAAAAAAAGCTAACAGAAATCAATGACAGAAAAGGGAATAAGAGCAAGAAAACAGGAAAACTTCTCTGAATGGTACACCCAAGTCATTGAAAAAGCAGAGTTAATAGAATACAGCGCAGTATCAGGATGCATAATATTAAGACCAGCAGCATATGCTATATGGGAAAAAATATCAGAATTCTTTGACAAAAAAATAAAAGAGAAAGGCGTAAGAAATGCTTACTTTCCATTGCTGATACCTGAAGAACTGCTGAAAAGAGAATCAAAACATGTAGAAGGATTCAGCCCTGAAGTTGCATGGGTGACAGAAGCTGGAGACTCAAAACTAAATGAAAGGCTAGCGATAAGGCCGACATCAGAAACAATAATCTATGAAACATACAAAAAATGGATAAGAAGCTACAGAGACCTGCCATTACTATTGAATCAGTGGTGCAATGTAGTAAGATGGGAATTCAAAAACCCTGTTCCGTTTATAAGGACAAGAGAATTCCTGTGGCAGGAAGGGCACACAGCATTTGCAACAAGGGAAGAATCTGAAAAGCATGCAATAGAAATACTTGAGGAATACATAAAAGTTTATGAAGAAATATTAGCAGTGCCAGTAATAGCAGGAAGAAAAACAGAATCAGAAAAATTTGCAGGTGCAGACATAACATACAGCATAGAAGCATTTGTTTCAAGCGGAAAAGCAGTGCAGGCTGCAACATCACACTGCCTAGGACAGAATTTTTCAAGGGCATTTGACATAAAATTCCTGGACAAAGACGAAGTAAGCAAGCATGTCTGGCAGAATTCATGGGGATTAACGACAAGATCAATAGGAATAATGACAATGGTGCACGGAGACGACAAAGGACTTGTAATACCTCCAAGAGTAGCACTAAACAAGCTCGTGATTATTCCTATACTAACAGGTGAAAGAAAGAAACAGGTAATAAAAACAGCGCAAAGCTTGAAGAAAAAATTACAAGAATTTAGCCCAATACTTGATGACAGGGAAGACAAGACTCCAGGAAATAAATATAACTATTATGAAATTAGAGGCATACCATTAAGAATAGAAATAGGGCCAAAAGACATACAGAAAAAACAACTTGTAATTGCAAGAAGAGACAATGGAGAGAAAAAAATAGTGAAAATAAATGATGTAAATAAAGAAGTTAAGAAAGCTCTTGAAAAAATGCAGAAAAGCATGCTGCTGAAAGCAAAAAAATTCATGGACGAAAGTATAATTGAAATAAAAAACAGCGAAGAGTTTGAAAAAGCTGTTAAAAACAAAAAAATAGCTAAAGCACAATTTTGCAATACTATAGCATGCGAAGCGCTAGTAAAAAATAAATACCAAGGAGTTAAAACGGTAAATATACCTTTTGAACAGCCGAAAACTATTAAATTATGCTTTAATTGCGGAAAAAAGGCAGAAAAAACTGTATTATTTTCTAAAACATATTGATTTTATTTTCTATAAAATATATTTATAATCTATTAGATCCTATAAGGAAAAAGCTTATAAATCTTGTCACTACTTAATAATAGAAAATGACTTTAGATGATCTCTGGATAGATGTAAAAGCTGGAAGAAGCTTAAATTTAGACAATCCTGCAACTGATACACAAACAGGAAAAACACAATTAGGCACTGTAAAAGCAAAGACCTTAGATGTTGTAATTGCAAGTTTGGCGCACCCGCTAGAAAGAAGGTCCACACTTCAAGATCTTAGAAGAACTTTAGGAAAAACAGCCTATGAACAGATGTCTAAACAGATACCAAAAATAAAGAGCAAAAGAGTAACTCTTCGCCCTGACATTGAAGCGAATGAAGTCAACATGCTGGTTTACGGCTTAAGAGAAACTAGAAACGGCTATGCAGCTGACAGTTCACTAGTGTTTATAGACAACAGAGGAGAAACAGAAACATTCAGAAGAGAAAGAGAATTTAGGAGAGAAGACTTATACATTCTTCCTGAATACGCTGAGATGATAAAGAAAGTTCCTGCAGAAGGAAGAACGAGAATGCGAATACTAAATGACAATTTGCTGAAGTATGTCGCTATATTTTCAGCTCTTGGTGCAGCTTTAACTCTAGGTGCTATACTAATTGATCGTTGCAGTAAAGAAGCTAGGGCAGATGAACCTGCCAATCAAGTAGCACCTAGACAAGAAATTCCAACTTACGAACCTCCAGTATTAACTGAAAGGGAATGTTTAAAGCTAGGCATGGTTTCTTCTGAGCAGTGTGATTATACTAATGCGGCATTTATTGAATGGATATACAATAACAGAGAAAAAATATGCAGAAATCCAAAGTCATTTGGAGACATAAAAAAGGCAGTTGAAGAAGGAAGACTTGAAGAATTAATTAGCGCTCCATTACCACCTATTTTAGCCCTTAAACCAAAAACACCAAAACCATCAAGTAAAAAATCTAAGGTTCTGGAAGAGTGTTCTACAGGCAAAGAAATAGGACCAGTTTATAGATTTATCAATGCTTATGCAACAACATTTGATGCTGTAAAAAAAGATTATATGAATGGAGAAAGAAGATTTTATGATTTGCTGGATGATGATTCCAAGCCAGGAGAAATTGTCTTTGATTATGAAATAAATAATGAAGGAAAATTAGGGGCATTCTCATATAAAGCTCCAAATATAAAACCTGAAGAAATGACAAAGATGGAAGAAACCATGAGAAATTACAAATTTGATAAGAGGAACTGCAAGGGAAGAGGAAGGCTAGTATTTCCACACAAAAAGAGATGATTTTTCAACAGACGAAAAGCTTATATATTATTAATCATTTTAAAGTGATAACATAAAGTAACTAAAAATGGCTAAACAAAATATTCCGTCTAAATCACTATCGGTAATTACAGGTTTAGCATTAGGATCAACAATATATGTTCTTGCTACTTCTACAAGGGCAGATGATTCAGGAGTTATAGGTCCAGTACCTGCAGAAGATACAGATTTAACAGAAGATAGAATGGCCTTAGAAGCTCTTGACATCACTGGAGAGAAAAAATCTGCAGATGCTGGAGTTCAAGATGCAGGAGATGTTTCAGCTGTACCAATACCAGCAACAGAAACACCAGATGGAGGACCTGCAGCTCCAGAAGATAAAAAAACTCATGATGATCTAAGCTTGTTTGGAATAGAAAAAAGAGGATTAGCACATAAACCCACAGAATCAATACAGCAAGGAAAAGGATGGCAGGGAGCAGCAAGATTATTTGCAGATTATAGAATATTAGAAAACTTATTAACAGGAGTTAGACAAGAAGGTCCCTCACTAAACGGAGAAGCTGGCTTAGGAAGAGACTGGGGACTTGGCGGAGCAGGACTAAGATTAGGATACGGCCAGTCAAGAGTGACAGTAGAAAAAGCTAGAGCAGAACTGGGAGAATCAACACAGCATACATTATATTTTGGTCCTATGGGATATTTAGAAATTGCACATGGCAAAGACCTAGAAACACAATTGTATGCAGCACTACAAGGATTATTAAAAGAAACTAAAAGCAAAAAAACCGGATTAAGACCAAGAACTACTGAAATAAGCAATGACGGGCTAGAAGCAGAATTAAGTGTAGCATTACCAAAGGCATTCTCACTAATTCCAAGAAGATTAGAAAGAAATAAAGATACAGACCTGGGAATTGTAGCAGAAGTTTACCTAGTATTCACCAGAGAAACCATGGATGACAGAACAGATGTAGACTATGGAAAACAATGGGAAGGAATGCTAAATTTATTATTAACAGGAAACTACAAAGTAATTAGCCTTGGAGCTGGGGCAGAATTTACAAGAAGATACACATTACAACTAACACCAGACGGGATACCGCAAGAAACAGTAGATTCATGGAACAACTCTGGAAGAGTAGGCGTGAGAGGAAACAGAGGACCTCACTATAATGCAATTTCCCCATTGGCAAGACTAGAATTAAATCTAGGAAACACATGGAATGGAGGATTAAGAGGAGTATACGGGTTTGACGGTGACCTAAAAAGAAGACAATTAGATATTTATTTTGAAAACCCAAACTGGGAATTCGCAGTAGGATATGACCAAACACATGCTACTGGAGACTTTAAAGAAACAGGACTGGTACAAGGAAGCATACAATATAGAGGAGATTCATCAAAAGTACTAAAATCTGTAATGAGACCTGTAAGAAGAATATTCAGAAAACAGCATAGGTAGATTTTTATATTTCTGAAATAAAAATTTAATACATGTACGAATACATAATTTCTTTCTTAGGATTACCAACAGGCTATGTAATAGCAAAATACACAGAAGAAGAACTTAAGAAAGGAAAAATATACTTTCAATTAATAGAAATAATCACTTTAATTGCAATAGTTGGAATATTACTGAATAACTTTCAGGCAATACCATATGCATTAGGGTTAGTAATTGGATATTTCTTTAGATATGAATACTTCTATCTTGGACTAGGAGCAGTAAACAATCTAGAAAACAGCTTAAGATTTCTGCACAGCTCACTAATTTTCCTTTACGGACTTGCATATGGAAGCATAAATTACAAAAATATAAACCTAGTATTATTCAACTTGCTATTCTTCTTAATGCCATTTTTATTAATATTACTAGAATATTATGTAACATCACTAGCAGCGGGAGCGTTGACAAGCACGCTAATTTTAAAAGCTTATAAACTAATTGAATAACTTTATTAATTTTTTCTAGAAGTAGATAATCAATGCTATACATAATAGGAATAGGATTAGGAAATGAGAAAGACATAACTATAGATGCTCTTGAAGTATTAAAAAAATGTGAATCTATATATCTAGAATGCTACACCTCAAACATAGGATTTGATATTAAGAAATTAGAAGAGCTTACTGGAAGAAAAATTATACTGGCAGACAGGAATCTAGTTGAAAACAATGCAGGCATAATAATAGAAAACGCTAAAAACAATGAAACAGCATTCCTTGTGAAAGGAGACGTCTTTAGTGCAACAACACACATTTCACTGCTAACAACAGCAATGGAAAACAAGGTAAAGTGGAAAATACTGCATAATGCATCAATACTTACTGCAGTAAGCGACACAGGATTAATGCTGTATAAATTTGGAAAAACAACTTCTATACCATTCAACAATGTTAATACTGAAAGTCCCTATAAAGTACTGAAAGATAACCTGCTAATTGGGGCACATACTTTATTCTTATTAGACATTAAATCAAGCGAAGAATTCATGAATTACAAGGAAGGAATAAAATACTTATTAAACATAGAACAGAAAAAGAAACTTGAAATATTTAATGAAAATACTAAAATTGTGGTGTGCGCAGGACTTGGAAGCGAAAATGCTGCAATAAAATATGGAAGTGCAGCAGAACTAAAAAAAATAAGCATTGAAGTCTATCCGCAGTGCATAATCATTCCTGCAAAGCTACACTTTACAGAAGAGGAAATGCTTAACACATTCAGTTCTCATCAGCAACAATAAGGCTGGAAGTCTTCACGACACCCCTGACCTTAGTTATCCTCTCGAGAGCAACTTCCTTAAGATTAACAAGAGTCTTGGCCTTAACAACTGCAATGATATTATACTCTCCAAAGATCAAGTGAATATTATCTATTTCCTCAATATCATTAAGCTCCTTGGCAACAATACTAGGCTCAGCACCCTCCACAGCAATAAGAACATAGGCCATTACCATTATTTCTTGCAAACCTCGTACTTTGTTATGTTTGAATTAGGAATGTGAATAACCTCCTTATTTGGAGTAAAGACAACAGTCTCAATAAGGTTAATCCTCTTAACTTTACCCTTGACATTGTTTATTAGTATAGTATCACCTATTTTTATTTTTTGCGTTTTATAAATATAGAAACCAGAAACTATATTTGGAATCCAGTCCTTAAAAGCCAGAACTATAAACACAATGATAATAACTATTAATACTAGGAATATAATTCTAAGTACAAAAGTAGGAATACCCAACTGATTAAGCACAAATATGAAAGTTGCTCCATAAATCATATACTTAACAATAGAAACCAAAGAATTCTCCAAAGGAAACTTAAACTTGAGCTGCTTCTGCAGTATCTTGTTAAGCTCAGCCTCCCTAAGGACTTTTCTTAAGATATTAGTTGTTATGCTAGCTATTACTAAGCCTAATACCAGCACTAAAAATGCAGATATAATATTAATGAAGTTGGCCGAATATTCTACCATAATAATAATCTGAGAATATAATTTAAAAAGGTTGCTAAACTCAAATTGAAGGTGATATAGATTTAGTTGTTATAAGAAAAGATGAAGAAAATGAGCCGTTAGCGGTAATTAGTTGTAAAACAAGCTTACACGGGCGATTTAGTGAAACTTTGTTTTATGCAGTTGTGTTAAAGCAGTTAAATCCTAAACTTAAAGTTATATTTGCTTCACCTGATAAAGGAAGACAAGCAAAGAATAATATTTGGTGTTCTGAGTGGGGTTCAGAAGATAAGCCGACAAAAGACAGATTACTTGCTGAACATTACCTCGATGGAGTGTATATTAATAATAAGGGTACTTGCCTCGGCGGTAAAATTAAAAATTTAGAAGCTTTGCCTTATGATTTAAGTAAATGGTTTTTAGAGATTAAAAAAGAAGAATAATTATCTATTTTTGTTTGAGACATATCTTCTTTTGCTTTCTTTAATCTTTCTTCAGTAGTTCTACAATATTCTTTGGAAATATCTATATGAAGAAAATTTCTATCAATCTTATGCGAAACTACTGCAACTGTTCCAGTCCCTCCAAACATATCCAAAACATTATTTCCTTTGTAACTATAGAATTTTATTAACCTATATATTAATTCTTCCGGAAATGGTGCAGGATGTCCATTTCTTTGTGTTTCTGGAGGAATATACCACATTCCATCGGAATATTTTTTAAATTCCTCGTCAGTTATATCGGCATTTTCAGAATTTCCCTCTAATGAAGGTTTGTTTTTGGTAAATACTAGAATATATTCCCATGATGGAATTATATGTGGGTTTGATGGACTTTTCCAACTTCCCCAAGCTGTTCTTTTTAACATAGTTTGTTTATACCATATAATCTCTGTTCGGAATATCATGCCTAGTTTTCTTAATTGATTTACAAAATCATGATGAATTGGCTTAAATTCTTTAATTCCTGTTGGTGCAATATTCAAAGCAAACCTTCCACCATCAACTAAGACTCTTTTAGCCTCTATGGCTTTGTTTAATAAGTGCTCAAAAATAGCCTCAATTAAATTTTTTCCCCAGTCATAACATTAGAATAACATCAAAGATTTTACTTTTTACACAAAGCCAGCCTCTATCCAAGCTTTATAAAGCCATTTTAGATATTCTTCATAGTCTAAACTATCATTATGGTTATCATAATCCTTACCAACATTATAAGGGGGGGAAAGTAATGATTAAGTGAATAGAATTAGAAGGAATATTCTTCATTTCTTCTAAAACATCACCACAAATAATCCTATTCCATTTAAATTCTGATTTCATTTTTTTATGCTCTATTTTCTAGGCTTAACACTTATTCCTTTCAATTTTAAGTCTATATTAGCTTTTTGGCTTTGGTGTTAAACATTCTAAACTTGAAGAGGGTTTCACAAAATTATTGTATATAACTTATCTACTTTATTGTTGCCTATCTATTTTTCCAAATCTTTTTTGATTAATACTGCTATTCTACTGCTCAGGTTCATTCCTTCTTTTTCGCAGAATCTTTGATATGCTTCCAAAAGTTCTAATGGAAGTGTTATTGTTACTCTTTTGAAGCCCCCCTTTGTTGTTTACCCATACATATTAGTATGTATTATAACTATTTAAATATTTCTATACTAGGCTCTGGTGCAACCCTATAAAAATAAGCAATAAGTAATTTAGACTTCTGTCTAAATTGTATGTTATTAGTTTGCTTATTAGTTCTACTTGTTGGGTTGCATAACTTTTATTTCTCAAGATAGAGCCATACTTTCTTTT
>DATDWR010000016.1:0-6720 GCA_035289605.1 Candidatus Nanoarchaeia archaeon
GCAAATGCTTAACTTTTTTAACAACCTTTACTTCTTTTTTCTTATTCAATTTAGGTCTCTCCCCTTCTACCACCTAATAAAAGTAGAAGGGGGTGAGGCCCCTAATAAATATTCTTAGAAACTAGATTTAGGACAGAGCCGGTAGCTTCAAGTCTTAACTGCAATGCAAACTGCATTATCTTTTTTGTAGTAATAGAAATCAACAGCAGAATATTCATTGAAATTTATAATCTGAGCTTGAATAGAACTTTCTCTTGAAGGATTAAAATAACTGTCAAGAATACAATTAATATTAAACTTATTATATACTTTAACAGCTTTATCCTTGTAAGAAATTGTTAACTTGCCAGCTTCTAGTTTAAGAGAATAATCCTTAGGGATGTTCAAGTCAACAGAAGAACATTTTACATCCTTATCTTTAGGAACAGAACAGCTTTTAAAATAAGAGGCCATAGAATCAAAATTATTTACAGCCTTAGCAACATCAGGAAAAGAAGAACACCTCAACAAACCATTAACAGAATTTGTAAAAAATGTCTTTTCATTATCTTTCTTGTACAATATGGTATTTGTAAAGCCGAGCATGTTCCTGAAAGGTAAATCATCTGTTGTATAAATCTCAGAGCCTGCCAAAAAAATTCTTTCAGCAGGAACAAAACCCAACTCTAAAAGCTTCTTGTCTTTTATAAATTGATCCCTTGAGAGAAATATTAAATCCTGATCAATAATCTCTGTCCTTGTCTTCAAGCCTTCAGACTCATCAGCTCTTGAAATAGAATAATCATTGAGAAGGCCGCCAGCAATCTCTGCATTCGCATGCAGATGAATCAAGGTTTTTTTATTCTGATTTACTAATTCAATTACATATCCTGAAGCAATTTCTGTATTTCTTATGGGGCAATAACACTCGACATCAGAAGAAAGCTTACATGTCTTGTAATCTTCTACAAAAGAATCATAAAAAACAACGCCTGTTCCGCGAGTGGGCTTAGAAGCTACATCAAGAGAAGAATCATTCCCAAACAATGTAGTCTTGAGCTTAGCATAAGCCGGGCCAGAATAAAGAAGCACAGCAAAAACTGCAATAATACCCAAAGCCAACAAGATGATTTTTTCAAAAGTGAGCCTTTCCATATTAAGTGCCGAACCTCAAAATGTTAAATATATTAGTAATAGACCCTAAAGATTTTTTCTTAATCAATATTATCAAGCCAATAATTACAAGAATAACAATCAATGCTAACAATAATTTTAGAATCATCTCAAATTCTATATCCCCCTTCTTAAAGAACTTCATGAAACAAGAGCCTCCTTACCTAAAACTTCCCTAACATCAAGCTCTTCATTACACAATTTATTTACTTGTTCAGCATCAACTATATCAACGTGAGCAACAAAAGGAATATCACCAAAAAGGACATTATATGTTCCAACACCAGCGCTAACTATTGTAACTCCCCAACCAACTACTGGAACAACTTTAAAGCCGATTGCAGCAACTTTAGGCCCTATTAATTTAGTAAACGCAGCAAGAGCACCAGAATTAAGATTAATTCCATAAAAAGATTCTAGAAAAGTCTGCCCAGCACCTTGAGCAACTTGCCTCTTAATAATGTATTTACCAGCTTTTTCAATAGGTTTTTCTAATTCACCTGCTGTTTCAGAGCTAGGTGCGTTATCTTTAAAACCAGTAACTGCAGCTGCAATCTGAGTCCATCTTCTTCCAGAAAAAGCAGTAAAAAAGATGTAAAGATTGTCCTGAACAACAAATTCGTCATCGGAAAAATCTTCCTGAACAAATGATGGATTATTAGTAAGCACTTGCATATATTTTACAGAATCATCTGAACCTCTTGGGCCGTAATCATTTAAAAATTTTTGAAATCCCTTAACTGAAGCATATTTTTCCCTTACATTTTCATCAAAAACAATCTGCCTGCAAGGGTAACAAAAAGCATCTCTCTCTCTTTCAACAAGAAAATCCTTCTTACCTCTTTCAAAAGCATCCCAGCAATCAAACATTGAGTTAGCAATCTCAAAAAAGGCTTCAGGAGGCTTACTTCCTTTCCACTCAAGTTTGGAAACAGAATCAATAATATAAGGCTCGTCAAGTTCAGGAATTGGAGGTCTTTCAGTTCCAAGCTCTCCAGGAACATACTCCAAAGGACCAGCGTGCGAGATTAGTTTTTCATTAACCCAAGTCTTAACAATGGCCTTATTTGTTGCAGAAGAATTTGACTTTGAGATATTATAGACAAGAGTGCCAATAACTCCTATAACTGCTACTGTAACTAGCAGAATTATTATCATATTAATATTAATCTCCATTCCTTTCTTATTCATATTCCGGCAAACACTCCATCAATAATATTTTTCTTGAAACCAATCCAGTAAAGAAAGAATAATAACAATGCCAAAACTAAAATTACAATAATCCAGCTTGGAATACCGAAAGCACCTTTTTTTTCCATGAAGATTAAAAGAACAACTCGATATTTAAAGCTTTTTAGACTAACTCGTTAGCAAGAATGCCCTTAGCCATAATTGTAAACAACAAAGTAACTATCAAAGAAATAACTGCGTAAATGATAAAACTCTTAATCATATTCTTGCCAAGAAGAAACTGCTCATTAATTTTATCAGAGCCATTATCAATTCCATTCTGCAAAACAGTCAAAACATAAGCAAGCTGAACAACATAAATACCAACAACTATCTGAAAAAAATAAATAGGAATAATACCATTAACAGAAAACAAGTCTGTAAAAGCAGCAAGACCCCCAGCACCAAGATCTGATGCAGCTTCAGGACTCTCAAAACTAGAAGATGTCAAACTTAAGTTCAACCTAACAATAATATTAACAATCATAGCAGAAATACCCACTACAATTCCTGCTATAGCTGGAGTCAAAAAAGAAATCTGAGACTTCATAGAAGAAACAATCTCAGCCAACAAGTCCTTCAGTCTTTCAGAAACCTTATGAATGCGATCAATATAATTAGAAATACTAACCAATGATTGAGAGACAATACTAGGACCTTTTCTTGAACTTTCCAACAAAACTTCCATCGAACTTTCAATAAGAGGAGAAGGATAAGCAAGAATAGCTCCCCTCTTTGAATCAAAAATCGCCTCCTTCAAACCCATACCAAGCTGCCTAATATTAGTGTCAACAAGCCTAAAAAAATTGCCAGAAGGAGTGCCCTCCAAAGTTTCAGAAACCTTGCTAAACGCAAGCTCAGCAGGAATGCCGTCGCCAATCCTATTACCCAACTGAAACAACGAAGCTGCAAACTCGCTTTCCAAAGCCTTAGTCTCGTTCCTGAGATCGATAATCTTCTTGCTCTTAACCTTAAAGTAGATGCCGAGAGAAACTGCAAATGCTGCAGGAACAAAAAAACTAAGAATCAAAGAGCCAATACCAAAAGGTCCGTAAACACTGTCCTGAAAGTTCACGTAACCAAAAAAGCATCCAAGCTTGCCAAGATCAAAATCATTTGACAAGCAAGCAGAACCTTCAACAATAGAAGGAGGATTAAGGAAATTAAAAACTAATGGAAAAGAACCAATGGCTATAAACAAAACTGCAATAAAAAAACAAAGCCAAAAAGGATTAAATGCCTTCTGATAAACTGACTCTGCAACCTTAGACTCACCATAACCAGTAGGCCTTTTAGTGAGCATATTCATGCCAAGAACAAAGACCATTAAAGGAAGAATTATATTATAAAGAAAAGCAAGATGATACCACTTTACCAAGCCTTGAAGAAATGCACCCAGCAACGGAAATATAACCAAGCCTAAAATTGGAAGAATAACACCAAGCATGTGCAATGTTGTAACTGGGCTCTTAAGCTCCTGAGCATAATGAAGCATCTTCTCATAAGTACCCTCAAGTATAACATTTAATGCCTTGTCCAATAATTCCAATCTTCTAGATTCAGTCGGCTCGTACAAAGAGGATTCAATCAAGTGAAAAGATGTAACAAACTCTAAATTATAATGCCTCCAAGACTCTAAATAATAATCTAATGATTCTTTAATAGTTGAAAACTTTCCAGTCTCCATATCCCAAAAAATCTTTCTTAAATCCAAGGACAAAGGAGCATCGATGTGCTGGGCTGCAAAACGAATAGCATGCTCCAAATTAGATGTATGGCGCATGTAAATAACAACATAAAGAATACAAGTAACCATCTGGTTGCTTGCTCTCAAACGCCACCTTGTTGCAATGTAAATAGGAATACGCGGAAGGTAAACTAAAGACAGGAGGCCTGCAACTAAAAATACCATGAGAGTAAAAACAGGAAAATTCTCAAAAGACAATTCTTTCTGCAAAAGAAAAATAATTCCAGAAATTAAAGACCCTAATAAGATAACTAAAAAACCAATCAATGCTGCAAAGCTTGCTGCACCAGAAGGAGTTATACTCAAGTGAGCAGTTTCTATAGACCTTTCAAGATCAGGAAGAATCTTAGGAGAAGGCTTGAATTTTAATATATTCTCAGCAGAGTTACACCAATTTTCATAACCAGATCTTTTTTGCGACAGAGATTCCTGCCTGAACCTCAAATATTCTGCAGAAAAAACTTCAATAGAAGAATCTTGAACATCACCTCCAGATTCCTCATCTATATGCTCTTCTACTTTCTTCCTGTATTTTTTCAAAATATCCCTTTCAGATTCTGGCATTTATTATTACCTCTTTTTATATATTAAACTAATAGGAGAAATATTTAAAGGTTTAGAAAAATTCTTATTTCTTCTTGCAATAACCAAAGCTGCATTTGTAACCAGAACCACAATCCCTAAATGATGTAGCAGCCTTACACCTCTTCTTGCCAACAGGACAAGCATCACCAATATTATCAAAATTTGTATCAAGCTGGTCTTGATTAGAAGTTGAAGGGCAATTATCACAAATGTCGCCAACACCATCATTATCTTTATCAAAATCTTCGTATCTCTTAATAATTATGTTTGCAAGTGGTTCATTTGGTAAAATTTCTTCTGTCCATGCAACTGTCTTTTTATTGACATCAACCCTGTTGATACCATAAAAGTCACTATCACCCTGACTATTAGGCGTAGCACTTATTACTAGTTCTTTCTTTGTATATAAATCATAAGCATAAATATCCCCATTACCATTCCTATAGTCTGTCCAAACAACAAATCTATCAGAAACTACAGGACCTGTCTGAAGTTTTGGAGCTAAAGTTATTGCTATCTCCTGATTAGTCTTAATATTATAAGCATAAATATCATAATTTGTCTCGCCATACCCTGCAAAAGAATCAACATTTCTTGAATCTCGCCAAACAATTAAATCTCCATAAATATCAGGATATACCTGATCACTTTCCACAGATGAAACTCTTTTACTTTCTCCATTTTTTATATTATAATAAATAACCTTCCAGTGATTACCAACTGAATCACTTTCAGTAAAATTCTGCCATACCACAATATCATTAGAAAAACGAACAATACCAAACTTATTACCCCCATTAATTGGATAAAGAGTTGCTGAATAAAATGGAATACGAATATCCATAACACCAAGATAAAAATGGCTAATAGAGGGGGTTGTTGCTCTGTTAAGAATTTCTGTCCGCAAAAATATTTTATTCCCTGAAATACCTTCAATGTAACGACGAGTCCATATACGATAATTCTCACTAAAAACATCAAGCTCAGCTATTTTTCTTTCAGCACCTGTATTTATATTATAAAGATAAATACCCTTAATTTTTGGATCTATATTTAATGGCATACTTTTAGTAAAAACAACATAATTCCCATCAATTCCACTCTCTGAAATGGAAGCACTATCAGAAATAAGTTTTCTTTGTTTTGTAACAAAATTATATATATACAATCCAGGACCATCATGATTAGCTCCCTCTCCAGTAATCCTAGGTCCAGTTAACAGATAATTGCCTGAAATCTTAGGCACTACCCCTGCTGTATGGTCATAACTTATTATATTTCCCAAATTTCCATCAGCTGGACGCGGAACTGCCCAATAAGGCTTGTTGCTAGACTTATAACGGCAATTATCTTCACTATCAATAATACCATCCTGGTCTGAATCTGCAGCTCCATCATAACACCAAAAATTTCTTAAGTCACAAAGATAAGAAGGACCTGAACCTTTGCACCAAGCATCATCTGTGCATCCCTGACTACATTTCCCATATTCACAAACTTTGTACTTGCCACATTCTTGATTAAAAGATAAAGGCGAAGAAGGACCTGCAGTAGTACAACTATCACCAATATTCTTTCCTGCTAATAGGCTTACGGTTTCTTCGCTAGATTTTTCACTAAAATTATTAGAATTAGAAATTCCGATCAAAACACCAGCAATGACAATAACACCAAGAACTAAAAAAACAACATGCCAATCACCTTTTTGATAAACCATTAATAAACTTAATAAAAACTTATATATAAAGTTATTGAAGATTGGGGCTCTGTCCTAAATCTAGTTTCTAAGAATATTTATTAGGGGCCTCACCCCCTTCTACTTTTATTAGGTGGTAGAAGGGGAGAGACCTAAATTGAATAAGAAGAAAGAAGTAAAGGTTGTTAAAAAAGTTAAGCATTTGCTTAAAAGATTGGGTTGTCCTAGATGGCTTCACCATTTTGGCCCAAAAACATACGAGTTTTATGAACATTTAGTTCCGCTGCTCATAAAATATTTCTGTAAGGGA
>DATDWR010000017.1:0-105766 GCA_035289605.1 Candidatus Nanoarchaeia archaeon
TTGCTGTGTTGCTACTGGTTCTATTGTTGGAGTTGAGTTTGAATGGTTTGTAGTGTTTCTTGTCGTAATAGTTTCTAGGTCAGCTAGAGCTTCTGCTTCGCTTAAAATTCTTCCACTTCTTAATGGTTTTAGTATTGTCATTTCTTAAATCTCTTTGCATAAGCATCAACCCAATCCACACCTATTCCACTTTCTTTCAATTCTGTTTTCAAATCTTTTTGAGTGTAACTAATTCCCTTATCTCTTAATGCATCTGCAACTTTGGAAGTTTTTTCAGCCCTTACTACTCTACCGTTGGCATTATAGACTAATGTTACTGGTGCTCTTCCTGCTTGAATTATGGGAACATAAGATCTTAGTAAGTCAACACGTTTTTCTAATTCTTCTACAACTCTAGTCATGAGTTCTTGTTTTCTTGAACCAAATTCAGATTGAGCCACAACATCATTTAAGTTTCCATGATATGTTGTAAACTTATAAGCTTGAAGAGCTGCGTCTAAATTATCAACTTCAACAGGTCTTCCCAATTTTAATTCAGCAATTTTTGCTAGGCCATAAGCTAATGCCTTTACTGCTTTTGTTGTTCTGTCTGAAGATGATTTAACTAAAGAACACATATCCTTTCCAGTATATCCACAATCACCACAAAGCATCGGAAAAGTTGTTGTCTTTTCTTTGAATGCATCCTTATCGCAGAAGTTTAAGCCTTCATCCACTATAAATTTGAATGCAAGAATATAAGTATCCATTCCTCTTGTTTGATCCATAATTACTCTATGTTCTGCAATTATTCTATCACTAATATCTCTTGGATCTGCCACTTTAAGTTTGGGATCTGCTTCTCTTTCATCAATAGCTATTTTATCTTCTGGTGTTGGTCTGAAAGTTCTGTGATCTAAATCTATTGTTAGATGTGCTCTGTTTATTAAAGCTCTGTCTAGTTCGAAAGTTCCTTGGAAGTCTCCATTAGACTTATTTAGATTTGCTGTAGCTAAGAAAAGTGCATAATCATCTTTTCCTAATCTTAGACGGCTGCCTCTAAAAGTATATTTTCCTTCTGCTAAGTCAAAATATTCATTTTGTTTAACTTTTGGAGCACGATTAATTTCATCTACTACAACTAAGGGTCTTGAAGTTCTTTCTTCTTTTAATTGTGTTGCTGTATCGCTATCATAAACTTTTGCGTCTTTATCTATTCTAGTTCTTTCAAATAATTCTTGAATTTCAAAATTTGGTCTTCCATCTGCCCAGTTAGCATTTCCACTTTCATCATGACCGCCAAAATGGTTCCAAGCAATATCAGAAACGAGCTGAGTCTTACCTCTTCCTGTATCAGAAACAAAAAGCATGTTCAAGCCTGCTAATTCTGCAGCAGCTACAACATCAGAGAGTGTTAAATCTAAATCTTTTAATTTATCACCATCTTTAACTTTAATAGTTACTGCAGTGCTAGAATTTACATAATTCGGAAGTTTTAAATCTTCATAAGTTAACTTAGTCATTATTTTCTCCTTGTAAAATGTCAATTGTAACTTTTACTAAAGTTTTATGTTTTAAATTGTCAGAAAGATAACTAGGAATAATTATAATATTATGCTTGCCTTGCTTAGCAATTCTCTTTGTAATTATATATTGGTGTTTTACCATAGTTTTGTTATAACCTTACTCTAGAAAAAGAAGAGTAAAAAGCTTTATAAAGCTTACTATTTGTTACTACTTATAAGTTATATTATATAAATAAACAGCGTTAACTATATAAGCTTAGCTAACTAATTTATCGTATGGAAATGCCACAAGAAATAGAAGTATGGTACGTGATACCAGCAATAAGAAGAGAGCTAGCTAAAAACATGAAAAGCAAAGGAATGAAACAGACAGAAATAGCAAAAAGAATGGGAATGACAAAATCAGCAATAACACAATACTTGAACAATAAAAGAGCAAATAACTTTACATTCAAAGAAAATATGACAAAAGAAATACAAGAAGCATCAGCAAGAATAAATAATTCATTAGACACTATAAGAGAAATACAACACATACTAAATTTGATAAGAAATGAAAGTTTAATTTGTGAGCTACATAAAAATATGGACAAAACTTTACCAAACAAATGTGATGTGTGCTTTGTACATAATAAAATAAATGCGGTGGCAAACTAAAATGGAATACAAAATAGAACAAGGAGATAATTATAATTTACCAGTTAATTATAGTGTAAAAGCTCAAAAAAATACAACTTATTCTGCCAGCTCAACTAATTCAAGCACAGGAAGCATGTACCAAACAAGACAAGAAACAAATACAACCGTGCCAAGCAAATGTCCAAGAGGAGCGCCATTTGGAGCAATAGGAACTTGCTGCGGACTAGAATGCACTAGAAAATGCGCTGAACCTGCAGGAAGTTTTGTTTAGAAATACTTAAAAACTTTTTCTTAATCTTAGTTCTATGACAAATACAAAATATAAATTAGTAGGAAGTGAATAAAATGGCGAATAAATTATACTGTGCAGCATTATATGTACAACAATATCCAAATGGAAGAATAGAAGAAGGGCTGGCATTAATAACTCCGAGAGGAACTGCAATGTTTTATACACAAGATGAATCTGGATTCTCAGCATTAATCAGAAATATCGGAAAAGAAAAAGTAGCATTTCTTGATGAAGATATAGAAATTGCTGGCACTTTATTCAGCCCGATTGAAGAGAACTTAATTAACCTGATAGCTCCAGAAGCTGTAGCATAATTTTTATTTTATGAATTCGACATTCTCTAAATATTTAAATTCTTTGTCTCCTGTTAAAAATTTTATATTATTTGATCTGGCTATCACATAACCCAAACAGTCTATATAAGAGAGTTTTCTTTTTTTCATTGAAGCTCTAAATTCATTGGCTAAGATTATTATATTATCTTCAATATCTATTGCAAACTTTAGCAGTCTATAATAAATTTTATCTGCTTCTTCTTTCCCCCTTTTAATTAATAATCCATAATGCAGTTCCATTAGATTCATTTTTGTTGTTACTATACTGACTTCATTATATTTTTCATAGTCCTTATTGCCTTCAATTATTTCATAAAAGGCATAAGTATCAAAAAAATAGGTTTCTATTTTTTCCACCCTTTTCTTACCAGGTTTTTAAATTTTTGGCCAGATATGCCTATCCTTAAAGAACCGAATAAATCTTTTAGATCTGCTTTTTTAACAACTTCAATTAATATTTTGTCTTCTTCACGTATATCCTGCCTTTCTACAAGGTCAATAGGTAATACTACCCCCATTGAGTTTCCCCATTTCTTAACAGTTACTTCAACAGCCATTTTTACCTCCAGTTAGATTATAATTATATGTATATATAACTTAATAAGCTTTTCGCATAATTTTTTGAAAATCTTACAGAAATCTCCTGACTTTATTCTTATAACTCAAATATTCTCTGCCAAACTTATCTTCTAAAAATCTTTCTTCAGTATAAATAACAAGAACAAAAGCAATTAATAAAAGGATTAATAACACCAAAGAAACTAAAGATTTAATTATTAAAAAAACACCAAAAGCTTGAATAATAATTCCAACATAAACAGGATTTCTGCTAATACCAAACAATCCAGAAGTAACCAAGTTTATATTCCTATTTTTATCAAGACCCATACGCCATTCTTTACCCATATTAAAATGTGCAACAGCCATAACAAAAAAGCCAAATAATAAAATAATTATTCCTGAAATTTCAGAATAAATATAGTCCAAGAAATCAAATATCATTCCTAAATTTACACCAAGAGAAAACATAACTATAACTACAACATAAGCTGCAAGCACTGCAACAAGAAACATCCATGAAAAAAATTCATAACTATTATTAGAAGAAACGAATGCCATGGGATTAATGTTAAATTTCTTGTAGAAGACCAGAGCCTTGACTACAAAATAAACAATAAACACAAACAAAAATACCAAAAGAAAAATCTGCATGCTATCCACTCTTCACACCCTTAATTTCTATAAAGTTATCAAGCTTCTTGGCACCAAAACAAACATTGTAAAAACTGCATTCTCCATCCTTCCACTTGCAGTAATAACCAGGATTCTTAGGATAATCATTAATGTTTTCACTAGCAGTCTTAACCTGAATAAGCTCGCACTGCCTTACAGCTTCCTTAAGCAATTCCTTACTTATATCAATAAACTTTTTTGTACCATGCCTAAGAAAATGCAAACCAACTTTTTTAGGCAGCTTGTTAAATTTTTCATTATACATCAAGGCATAAATAGTAAGCTGAAGCCTATAATCATCAGTAATTTTATCCCTAGAAGAAGTTTTGTAATCAATTATAAAAATATCATCATTAACGTTCATAACAGCATCAAGATAGCCTCTCACATTATGCTTTTCAGAAAACAAGTAAACTTCTGTCATAGGCTTTAATTTGTTAAATGCATCTAAAAAGCTACTTGCAGACAATTCATTAGATATTGAATTAATAAAGTCTTCAACAAAGTTATTAAGCATAGACATAGATTCCTGGTAATAATCCCTAATAACCTCTTTTTCAACTTCCAATTTGTTTAAATCATCCAAGAAATTTATCCATGATTCATTAAAAAGAACAAGCAGCCTCTGCTTCAACTCTCTCTTATAATTTTCCTTTGTGATGCTGTTAACATCTATCTGAAAGAACTTTTCCAAAGCCTCGTGCACAGCCTTTCCTGTCAAAGTAGAAATAGAATCCTTTTTAGGCAATTCAAGCTTGTAAGAATAATAATACTTTCTAGGGCAAGTATTATAAGTAGTGATGCTTGATGCAGATTCAATTCTCGCCATTTATACCACTTTTTTAGGAATGAAAAAAATATATTCTTGATGTTAATTAATGTTTCTATCAGAATCTTCCGCCCAAATATATCTGCTGTATTTTCTTGTCTTTTAGTAATTTCTTATCTCTTAAATCTTTTATCAATTCTTTTCTCGACATCTTACCTAAATAACCCCTAAATGATTTTGCATAATCTCCAAAAGACATGAATTTTTTTATAACTTCATCATAATTTTCTAATTTCCATTGTTCATTATACATCTTCAGCAGCTCCACTGTTTCCTCACTTATTTGAATTGTTGTCATATTCACTATAGTGCTATAATTCTATATAAACTTGTTATAAATACTATACACTTCAAAATTTAAAAGCATTTACTAAAATTTTATGAAAGACTTGCAATTAATCCAGAATTTCGCCATAATCTAATTTCTTGTCATAATCCTTAATCATTGCAAAAGCCAAATATTTATTATATTTAGGAGAAAAACAACTAGAAGTAATGTTACCAACTTCTTTATTATTAACTGTAACCTTATTGGGAAGCTTATCAAACAATATTCTAACCAACTTTTTAACTGGCTTGCTGCGACTTGAGACACGGGCAATTATTTCCTGGCCAGGATAACATCCCTTAGTAAAAGAAACAGCATCGCTAACTTCGAGCAACATATCATTATCAAAATCAATTCCTTGAAGAGGAATATTATTCTCAATCCTTAAAACATTATAATCTTCATCAGAAATTTCTTTCATATATTTTAAAGTTTCCAAATCTTTCAACAACATAAAAAAACCAATATTTGACGGAAATTTTATTGCATCCAAATCAATATCTCCAATAATGTGTACAACATCTAAATTCAACTCTTCAATCTTTGAACTTGAAAACTTAATATATTTGTTTATGTTATCCAAAAACTTATTCTTACAACTCTTCTCTAATACTAGATAAATATTGTTATCAATAACTTTCTGATTAACCAAAGCAATTATTTTCCCAAAGGAATCAAGAAAGGCATTAATATTTTTATCCATGTCATTAGATGTAATAGAGTTAACGAAATTTACAGCATCATCAGAAATTTTAAAAGCTATTTTAGATACAACTTTATATCCTTCTTTTGCATACTTGTCGTATTCTTCTATATTCATATAAAGAAATAGTTTGATAAATTATTTAAGACTATAGAAATCCTTCTGAATTAAAAAAAACGCCGCGACTCGGATTTGAACCGAGATACCCTTTCGGGTCAAGCTTTATGGTATTTAATTCCAGGCAAACACTTCTTAATCATCTAGATTAAAAATTTGTGCCATACCAGGTTAGGCGATCGCGGCATTTATAACAGAAAAGTTTTGTTTTATTTATAAAACTTGCCTTGCTAAAAATAAAAATTAAAAATTAAACCTACGCCTAGGCCTATCATCATGTCTACGATCTCTATCACCATGGCTCATATCACTTCTGTTGCCAAATCTTCCAGAACTTGAACCTCCAGAATGCCCAAACCTTCCCCTATTGCCAAACCTATTTTCTGAAACAAATCTTTTTCCAGAATCAAAAGGAACTCTAGCAAAACTCTCCCTAGGAAGCTTAGTAACCTTAACAGGATATTTTCTAAGTACTGCAGAAAAGTTATCATGATCATTGCCAGACAACAAGGTTATAGCCTTTCCAGAAGCACCAGCACGAGCAGTCCTTCCAATCTGGTGAATATACTCTTCAGGATTCTTAGGCACATCATAGTTGAAAATATGAGTAACACCCTTAATGTCCAAACCTCTTGCAGCTACAGCAGTAGCTACTAGAATGTGCGGCTTGCCTCTGTGAAAACCTTCAATAACCCTCAAACGCCCAGGCTGAGACATTCCGCCATGAATAACATGAGCATCAACACTCTGCACCTGTAGGTTTCTAGCAACATTATCAGCATTCCTCCTTGTAGAACAAAACACTATAGCGAGCTTAGGCTTCTCCTTATTAAGAAGATGAACCAAAAATGAGAACTTCTCCCTCATATCAACATCATAATAAAACTGATTCAATACTGACTCATGGACGTGAGCTGTACCCTTAATAACAACAGGATTTTTCATATATCTATCACGAAGCATAGCTATATCATTTGAAATAGTTGCACCAAACAACAAGGTCTGCCTTGTTTTAGGAGTTGCTCTAAGTATCTTCTCAACATCCTCAATAAATCCCATAGTAGCCATCTTGTCAGCCTCGTCCAAAATCACTATTTTAATTTTAGACAAGTTAATAGAGCCTCTGTTCAAATGATCCAACAAACGACCTGGAGTTCCTACCACAATATCTGCCCTTCTTAAATTATACTCCTGAGGAGACAAAGAAACACCACCATAAATAATAGTAACATTCGGCCTAATATACTTAGATAATTTCCTTATTTCATTAGCAACCTGCTCAGCTAATTCCCTTACAGGAACTACTACTAATGCTTGGATGCCGTGACCTAATTTTATATGATCCATCAAAGTAACTCCAAACGCTATAGTTTTGCCTGATCCTGTCTTAGAAACGCCTATAATATCAGAACCTTTCTTAATTTCTGGAATAGTTTTTGCCTGTATCTCAGTAGGCTCTATAATATTCATCTCTGCTAAAGCTCTAACTATTTCTTCTTTTACTTTCAATTCTATAAAATCCATTTTTCTCCTATAAAGACATGCATTTAACGTTACTAACGCAAGAAATAAGATTTAGAAAGAGCGATAAACGCCATGAACTAAAACTATTTCTTTAGCCATCTATTATGTTAAAAATAAAAGAAGGCATAGTTTATAAATGTAATCCTTTAATCGGCTTTGTGTAAAAAGTAAAATCTTTGATGTTATTCTAATGTTATGACTGGGGAAAAAATTTAATTGAGGCTATTTTTGAGCACTTATTAAACAAAGCCCCTTTAATCAAAAATAGGGGATGTATTAATTTTTAATAATCAATCAATTTATATCTTCCCTTAAAAATTTTAAAAATAGGCTTAAACTTGTGAGACTTTCCTTTACATTCAGGACATTCATTAGGAGGGCCATCAGCTTCTATAATATATTTGCAAACAGAACACTTCCATTTATTGCTCATTTTTCTTATCCATTTTATAACTTCTTATCTGTTCTACTACTAGCCTCAACATTTCATATATATACCTTTTATAACTTCCATTATCTGCCTCTTCTAGTGCTAAGTAGTATTTTTCTCTTTTTTCATATGGTATAAAAAACATAGGATATCCTTTCTTCATTAGTATAAAGTTCATTATTGCCCTTGCTGTTCTTCCGCTTCCATCCTCAAACGGATGTATCCATGCAATTTTATGATGCACTCTACACGCTAACTCAAATGGATGTAATCTATTTCTGTTTGAATTATACCACTTATACAAATTTGTTAAATATCTCTTAACTTCTTAATTATTTCATTAATAGATAATAATTCTTCCTTTCCTGATTTCATATCCCTCAACTTAAACTTATTCTTCTTAACCTCATCTTCGCCAACAAATATTACAAATGGAATACCTAATGAATTAGTATAATCTAAATTCTTAGAAATGCTTCTATCCATTAAATCAGTGTCAGTATTAATGTTATTAGTCCTTAAATTATCAATTACCTCCCAAGATTTCTCAGGTTGCTTGATAGGAATGACATAAACTTTTGTATTAATCTTAATATCTAATTTAAGCGCCTTCTCTATCCTATCTAAACCAAAAGAAATGCCAACGGCAGGATATTTTTGATTGTTTTTCAAAAAATTTCCAATCATTTCGTCATAGCGACCACCTGAACATACAGCAGCCTTAATTTCAGAGTTCTTAAAGAATATTTCAAAAATAGTTCCAGTATAATAAGCTAATCCTCTGGCTAAAGTTACATCAAACACAACATCAGGAATGTATAGCAATTCCTCTATCTCAAGCAAGCCTCGCTTATCCTTCAAAACTTTATTGAAATAAAATAATTTTTCCTTATTGCCCCCTTTAAATAAAAGCAAACTAATTAATTTTTTAATTTGAATATCTGAAAGATCTTTTTCCTTTAATTCTTTCTTAACAGAGTCAACTCCAATTTTTTCCAATTTATCAATAGTTAATATTACAGAAGCTGCTTTATCATCTGGGATTAAACAACTCTTCATCATGCTATCAAGAATTTTTCTGTTATTTACTTTAATTATAATATCTAATTTTAATTCTTTAAAAACTTTTGAAGCAAGCTTAAGCAATTCAGCCTCTGCAAGCATAGAACCTGAACCAACAACATCCACATCACACTGCCAAAATTCTCTAAATCTTTCACTCGAGATAGGACCGTCCCTGAAAACCTTGCCAATCTCATACCTCCTAAATGGGAGCTTAACATTAGGATTTAATGCAAAATAAATAGCCAACGGAACAGTTAAATCATACCTTAAGGCTAAGTCTCTATCACCCTGATCTTTTAACTTAAAAGTTTCTTTTAATATCTCAGCACCACCAGCATATTTGCTCGCTAATATATCGTAACGCTGTAATGTAGGAGTTTCCAAAGGCTGAAACCCAAATAATTCAAAATTTTTAATTAGAATATTTAATATTCTATTTCTGATTAGTTTCTGTTCAGGATTTACTTCCTTTGTTCCTTTTGCTAATTCAATTTCCATTGTTTATGCCTCCCAATTATTGCTTATATAACTTTCTGTAAGCCTCCACTTTGTATAGAGTACTTTATTGTAGAATCTGCTAAAACTTTTATTGTATCAAATATTGGTATATCAATCTCTTTTTGTTTTATTAATAATGGCAACTCTGTACAACCAAGTACTATCGCTTCTGCACCCTTAGTTTTAAACTCCTGAACTATCTTCAAAAGAGCTTCTTTATCTTTTTTGAGCCTTTTCCCCTCAAGTATGTTTAATATTATCTTATTAGTAAGCTCTCTTGAATTTTTATCAGGTAACAACAATTTTATTTTATATTTATTAAATATTTTTTTATATAGTTTAGTTTTTATTGTTGTTTTCGTTGCTATTACTCCAACATTTCTAAATTTTTTAGAATTTACAGCTTTTGTTGTCTCTTCTATAATATTATATATTGGAAGTTTTGTCATTTTTACCATATCCTTGTAGAAGTAATTTATTGTATTACATGGTACAACTATGAAGTCTACCCCTGCTATTTCTAAAGTTTTTATTCCTCTTTTTAATACTTGCAATACTTTCTTAGGTTGCCTTATTCCTTCTACCACATCTGGAACTGGTAAGTTGTAGATTATTATATTTGGAAATTCGTTGTCATATTTCGAACCGTATTCTTTCTGACATATTAGTATTAATTCTTTATAGAACTGAATGGTTGCTTCTGGACCCATTCCTCCTAGTACTCCTATAACTTTAGAAAACTGATTCTTCGATATGAATATAATCAGGATCCTTAGTGGGGATCTCTCTACCTAAATCGTTTCTCTTAATTGGAGATAATGCTTTGTTTTTCATTGTTAATTATAAATGGAGCGGCCGCCGCGAATTTCCGGACAGTTTATTAAATCCTTTTGAACGCGGGTCAAGGGATCCACACTGGGGAGTCAATTAGACTTGTCCCCTATACTAACCAGGCTATACCACGGCCGCCATGCCCATTTAAGTAACCTCCTCACTTTTATTTATATAACTTTCTTCAGGAGTATAATTAAAGAAATTACTTACTAATAATTTAATATTTTTATAACTAGGCAAAGAACTTCTTTCAATGCTTATGAATACAATCACTTGCCATTTTACTGACATAATTAGTAATATTAGGCTGTTTATATAATTTACTGTTTTTTCTTGCGATCTTGTAAATATTCCTGATTTTTCTGAAAATCTTGCAAAAATTCTTGGTAAGATCATATAAATTTTAAAATATAATATTTTTTATGACTAAATATTATCTAGACACTTCAATATTATTAGATTACTATGAAAAAAGAGGAAATAATGGAAATATAGCACTAAAACTCATCGAGAAAATCATCCTGAATAATGATACTACAATATACTCAGATATTCATATTAGAGAATTGAAAAAATTTTATAATAAAGAAGAAATTCTATGCTTAATAAGAGAGATAAAAACAAATAGAATATTTGTGCACGTCAACAGATGGCAAAGAATAGAAGCAAGAAAAATTTCTCAAACTAAAGATGTTCCATTCTTAGACATATTACACGCAATAATCGCAAGAGACAATGAATCAATTCTAGTGTCTAATGACAAAGACTTTATTTTTCTTAAGAATATTACTTTAATCAAAACACCAAGAGAATTACTCTAAATCTTTCATCAATTCTTTAGATATTTCTTTTCTGACTTTATGCAATTCCTCGTCAGTTGTCTTTCTTTTAGAAGACCCATAAAATTTCCTCACATTTTCTATAGCTTTTTGCTTTTCTAAATCTTCTATCTTATTCCTTATAGCGTCTCTAATAAATTCAGTTCTAGTGCTATATCTATTAATAACTAAATTAGAATCTATTTCCTTTAATAACTTAGAATCTATCTTCAAACTTATTGTTTCCATGGTATTATTATGTAATACTTTATAATATATAAAGTTTTCTGAAAAATTTTAGAAATGATTACATAAGCTTTAAAATATCTTCACCATGACTCTTGCAAGAAACATCAGAAATAACTAAGACTCATTAACTTGACAATATCTGAAGACTTCAATAAAACGATTCCTCAGATCCTAATTGCTCTGAAGAAAAGCCTTCTTCTAAAGAGCCTGCTCCCTGAAATTCAGAAACCTCATCAGAGGGAATTCCAGAAATGCTTACAGGCTTTGTGTAAGTGCTGTAAACCAAAAATCCTCCAACTACAAGAATTATAAGTATAAATACAATTCCAATATACAACCATAAGTGACTAGACTTCTTTTCAACATTCACAGGCTGCGAAGGTGACTGCGGAGATTGAGGCTTTGCTGCAGCCTGACCTATAGCCTCATCAATCATAAATCCAGGCCAGCCCTTATCAAGCAAACCTCTTCTAATCTGATCAACAGAATAGCCCTTAGACAAATTAGACTTTACAGCATTTACAAGCTTCTCATCTGCCATTTAATACACCTCTTTAGTTGAACATATTAAACAAACCGCCCTTAGGCTTGCCATCATCATGAACCCTTCTCTGATTTTTAAAGTAATCTTCCTTCTGCTTATTTTTCTCATCTTCATTAAATTGAGAAACCATCCTGTTCTTAAAATCCTCAATATCCTCCTTAGTTGCCTTTCCATACTCAACAGGACGATCCTTTCTTATGCCCCTAGCCCTTAATTCCTCAAGCTTCTTCTGACCTTTCTCAAACTCCTGCTTGTTAAACTCACTAGAAGAGCTGTTTTTCAAAGAAGACTTCCTAAACACTATATAGATAAGGCAACAAGCTATAAGCAACAGTGAACTATAAAACATGTAAGGCCTCTTGCCAGAAGAAACATTAGCCACAACATTACCAGTCATCCTGCCAAATAAGCTATTTTTCTTTTCTACAGGAACATTGCTAAAAGACTTGCCAGAAAAAGGAACATCAACATTGTAAAGGCCAGCATCAAAAATATCACTTAATTTTATTGCTGCAGTTTTTCCAACTCCGAGCTTTACATTTTTTCCAGACTTTTTTCCATTACCAATTACTTCCAGGAAACTATTATAAGGAACATTTCCAGTATTATTCACGACCAAAGCATTATTCTCAAGCTTAATATCAAGCTTTTTATACTCATTAACACGAACAGGAAGCTCATTTGAAAGACCGAAGCCTTCCACTCTAACTTTCCATTCATTAGGAGCTGTGCCATCAGGAATAAACAGTTCTTCCCTAGCAGAAGTCCTAACAAGCTTAGATGAAACAACATTATTCTTGCTGTCCAACAAACTTGCAACAACATTGCTGCTTATAGGATCATTAGCCTGGTCCATCAAGTCAACAAACACACCAAATTTAGCTCCAGGATTCACGCTATTAGAATCAAGGCTCATCAAAAGCGATGTAGGAAAAGCATTAACATTAAAGTTAACTATCTTCTCACCATAGTTTCCTTCCACATCCATTGCCTTGATAGCCACAAGATGCTTTCCACTCTTGATATTCGGCACAATTTTGTAAGTATAAGTAAAACCCTCATTAGAAGATAACAAATTCTTAACGACTTTGTCATTCTCAAACACAATCTCAACTTCAACATCCCTAAGCTCCTTGTCAATAGAACTAGAAATAAGACCACTAATTACAAGGGAACTTCCAGGCTCATAGCTTGTCTTGTCAAAACCTGCCTCTATTGTTATATCATTGCTCAACTTGAAAACAGCAACATCAATAAAGCCATGAGTGTTGCCAAAATTATCTGAAACTTCAATATCAAGAGCATAATTTCCTGCAGGAAGAAGGCTCAATGTCCTGGAGTAATCAATAAAACCACTAACAACCTCAACACTGTCTATTAATATTATATTTTCACCCTGCCTAAACTTCAATACTGCAACACCATCAACTGGAAAACCATCAGCCCTGCTTACTGCGCCTTGAAAATGAAAAACATCTCCGAGCTGGTACTCAGAATTCATGCTCTTGAAATTTCCAGACAAATCATTGCTTATATCAAAAGCATAAGACTCCTTAGTTTCTAGAATATTTCCATTGGTATCAAAAAGCTCCATCCTAATATTGCAGCTGCCTGTCAAAGATTTAGGAACAGTAACAAGCTGAGAATACATTGTGGGCTCATCAGCCTTCAAGTTCAACAACAAAGAGACTAATTTTGCAGTTTGGTTACTACTACCACAAAGAAGACTGAAATCAAGTTTTGCCCTGAAGCTTGCATGCTGAACAACACTTCCAGAAAGCAAGATTTTACTGCCGTAACTGTACACTTTAGAAGAGAATGGGTCAATGTTTAGTTCAGCAGAAACTACAGGAAGTAATAGAATTAATACTAACAATGCCAATTTCACCGCTTTCATTGAGAATAAACTGCACTAATTTATTTATAAATGTTATGGAGATTAAAAATTTCATTTTTGAGATTATTCTGGGTATTTTTTGGCTCTTAGCCATAACTTTTTTTCATTTTCACTTGGGACATTTTCTAATGCTGGAGAATTTGCATTGTATCTCTGCACTAAAATATATTTTTTAATACGATTCAATTCTATATAAGCATAAATAATTTCCCCCTCTTCTATAGTGTGCACATCAACTGGAGTTGTAAATATTTTTGACAATGCCCATCTTGCAAAATTACGACGCAACTCATATCTGCTGAAAAGAAAAGCACCAACTAAACTTTTAGTGCACCTAAAAACACTTTTTCCTTCTTCATCATCTCCTAACATTTGCTCAAGAGTTAAATCTGCTACATCTTCTTGCTGTATCATAAAATTCCATTAGTTTATAGTTATATAAATTATTACCTGCTTTAGTTTATCACAGAAAACTTATTATATCTAATGAATTGCTGGAATAATATGTCAACATTAGAAGAATTAAGACATTCTTGTGCGCATTTGTTAGCAGCTGCAGTAATGAAGCTTTACCCTGATGCAAAAAGAACAATCGGGCCAGCAACAGAAGACGGATTCTACTATGACTTTGAATTCAGCAAACCAATATCAGAAACTGACTTAGAAAAAATAGAAAAAACAATGAGAGAAATACTTTCAAGCTGGAAGAAATTTGAGAAAAAAGAAGCAACAGCAGCAGAAGCAAAAAAAGAATTTAAAAATAATCAATATAAACTAGAACTAATAGAAGAATTTTCTAAAGAAGGAAAAAAACTGACTTTGTACAAATCAGGAGAATATGTGGATCTATGTAAAGGAGGACATTCTGAAAACCCCTCAAAAGAACTGCAAAATTTTAAATTACTAAAGATAGCTGGAGCATACTGGAGAGGAAATGAGAAAAACAAGATGCTTACAAGAGTATATGGAACTGCGTTTGCTACAAAGAAAGAACTAGATGATTATTTGAAAATGCTTGAAGAATCAAAGAAAAGAGACCACAGAATATTAGGAGAACAACTCGGTTTATACTTCTTCCATGAATATTCACCAGGAGCACCAATATTTCTGCCAAAAGGAGCAATAATCTATAATGAACTAATCAAACTATTAAGAGAAGAATACAGAAGGAGAGGATATGAAGAAGTACTAACCCCACTACTCTATGAAAAGGCTTTATGGGAAACCTCAGGACACTGGCAACACTACAAAGACAACATGTTCAACATGGAAAGCGAAAAAAAGATTTATAGCTTGAAACCAATGAACTGCCCTTCACACTGCTTAATTTACAAACACAAATTATGGAGCTACAAAGAGCTGCCGTTAAGAATAGCAGATTTCGCATCACTACACAGAAATGAGCTATCAGGAACACTAGCAGGACTAACAAGAGTAAGAAAATTCTCACAAGATGATGCACACATATTCATAACAGAAGAACAAATGCAAGAAGAAATAGAAAAAGTACTAGACTTTGAAAAATTTATCTACAATGACATTTTCAAATTTAATTACAGCATGACATTAGGAACAAGACCAGACAATTTTATGGGAGAAAAAAAATTGTGGGAAAAGGCAGAGAAAATACTTGAGGAAATACTAAAAAAGAAAAAAATGCCCTACAAGATTGAAGAAAAAGATGGGACATTTTACGGACCAAAAATAGATCTAAGAGCAAAAGATGCACTAGGAAGAGAATGGCAACTAGCAACAGTACAACTAGATTTTCAAATACCGCTAAGATTTGAATTAACATACGAAGGAAATGATGGGAAGAAACATACACCAATAATGATACACAGAGCAATATACGGTTCATTAGAAAGATTCATAGCGCTACTTGTAGAAAATTACGCAGGAAAATTTCCAGTATGGCTATCACCAGTACAAGTTGTACTAATGACAATAGCTGACAGGCACAATGAATATGCTAAAAAGCTGGAAGAAGAAATGAAAAAAGAAGGAATAAGAGTTGAAGTAGATGACAGAGCAGAAAGCATAGGAAAAAAAGTAAGAGATCATCAAGCTATGAAAATAAATTATTTAGTAACTCTTGGAGATAGAGAAATAGAATCAAACAATTTAGCAATAAGAACTAGAGATAATAAAGTAATAAACATTAATAAAGAAGAATTCATTAAAAGAATAAAAGAAGAAATAATAAATAGAACTAATTAAGCAACTGTATGTTATTAAAAAGATAAATATTTAAATCCCAATATAATTCTAAACACATGAGCCTAAAAAGATATTATTATTTTAGTAAGAAGTACTTACAATTAAAAAAATACCAGATAACAGGCGAGAAAAAACCTATAACTTGCATGATTTCAGTAACAAGTAACTGCAACAGCGGATGCCTAACATGCAACTTCTGGCAATTAAGATCAAAAGATGAGCTCACATTATATGAGATAAAAAAAATATTTTCCTCGCCAGTAATGTCAAATTTAAAAAATATAGGAATAACTGGAGGAGAACCTACATTAAGACCTGATTTAAGTGAAATAATAAAATCAATATATGAAATAACAAAAGTAAAACCAACATTATCAACAAACGGATGGATGCCAAAAAAAGTTGATGCAATACTAAAGGAAAATAAAAATATAATGAGAAATGTTGGAACGTCTGTGGACGGACTAGAAAAAACACATGACAAAATAAGAGGATTAAACGGCGGATTTGCCAGAGTAAAAGAAACAGTAGAAATAGTAAAAAATAACGGGTTAAGGCCAAATATTGACACCACGATATCGAAAGGCAATTATAAAGAACTTCCAGAAATAATTAAGGAATGGAAAGGATATGATCACGATTTTAAAATAGCACAAAGCTCGGAATATTATTATGCTGACAACACAAACTGCAATTTCGAACTAAACAATGAAGAAAAAAGTGAATTCATAGAGATACTTGAAGAATTACAGCCTAATGTAAGTGTAAATAAACCATACAGCTTTTTCTTAAAAGACTGGATAAAAACAAAAAAACGTCCAACATGTCATGCAGCAAGATTTGAGATATTTATTGATTCTCATGGCAACATACAACCGTGTACGCACAAGCCAGCAATAGGGAACATAAGAGAAAAAAGCCTGGAAGAAATATGGTACTCACAAGATGCAGACAAACTAAGAAATGTATACAAAAACTGCACTGACTGTTATGAAAGATGCACTACATCAGACTTCTGGGTATCACCATTTAAATGGAGAGCAATAGCACTAGCAAAAAAAATGAAAAATAAATTAGGAATACAAGCCTAAAACTTCATCTACAACCTTGTCTTTATAATCCAACAATTTAATTTTAGCATTCTTATTATTCAATAAAGAATAAATAGAATTCTCCCAAGCATCAATATCTAACGGATCTTTTACAATCACAAAATCTCCCTTAATAAAATTTTTTACATCTCCAACATTAGAAGCAACAAAAGGCTTGCCGAAGAAAGCAGACTCAAGCAGGACCCTACCTAAAGGCTCTTTCCAAAGAGAAGGGACTAACAAAATGTTCATTGCATTGTAATATGCAGAAATCTTTTTATTATCAACCCAGTCTACAAAGACAACATTCTTTATCCTATTACTTATAACAAAATTGTACAAATCCTCCTTTTTAGGACCTCTACCAATTATTAGAAAACTAACATTATTTTTATCCTTAAACCTTAAGATAATTTGTTTAATAATTTCAGATCCTTTAGACACATCAATATTTCCAACATATCCTAAAACATATTTTTTCAGATTATATTTAGACTTAACATCAAAATTTATATCTTCAAACTGGTCAATGTTCACAAAGTTAGGAATTATCTTATAATCTTTAACCCCTATCTTTTCTAGAGCTTCAGCAATATTAGTACTTATAGCAATCTTAACATCAGCATTTCTTATGACAGACCAAATACCTCTAATATAATTCATCTTGTAGCTATTAATCAAAAATCTTAAACTCTTTCTGTGTTTTGTTTTAGATGAAATGCAAGGACAATCAGGATCATTCTCGCAATACAGAGTTGACTTAGGGCACAAATACCAATAATCCCTAAAATGAACAACAGACCTGATATTTTCCTTTCTGGCAGCTTTTACAGCAGCAACAGCAGTGAACCTATCATTAGCATGAATAACATCAATCTTATTTTTTTTTATAATTCTTCTGAAAACCCAAGCAAGATAACTGTCCCTAAAACTGAAAGGAATGTATCTTAACTTAAGAAATTTCAAGACCTGAAAATTATCAAAATCGCCAGCAGAAGCAATGAAAACATTATGACCTCTATTTTTTATTTCCCTTGCTAGCAATTCCATGCTCACTTCAGCACCACCCTTAGAATGCCCAAAATAAGATGCAAACAAGATATTCATAATAAAAGTTTATTGACAATATTTAAAAAACTTCTCCTATAAAATATCAAGCAACTTTCTCCTGCTTTTGAAACCACTCACAAGAATAAACTGTTCCTTTAATTCTTTTTTTAAAAATTTTATTAATTCTTTATTAGCTTCACCTTCTATCGGCTTAGCATCAAGCATAACATAATACTTATTCCCTTCAACACTCAAGATTTTATTTTTCTTTCCGAACCTTACATTAACCTCTATCTTAGCCATAAATATAATAAATCAATTCAAGGTTTAAAAACTTAATCAATAAATTTAATAACTTTCCAGAAGCCTCTATTTTTATGAAAGAATATAGAGAAATACCAAACAAGTGGCTATTACTTCCAGCAGTATTGCTAATATTACACTTAATATACAGGCTAGCGGACTATGCAAAAATGATGTTCTATTTTCCACTAGACTTCAACAATGATGTAAGCTCTTACATGGCGCAACTGCATTTTCTTAAAGAATGCGGATTCCACCAACTCTGCCAATACTGGTATAATGGCTTTATAACATTCAAGTTCTCTCCCCCAGGATGGTACTTCCTAAATTATCCTTTATACTTATTGTTCAATGACGTAAAAATAGCCACTTACATATCAATTGTAGCTATGCTTGTCATAGGCTTATTATTATTCTACAAATTAGGAAAAATAGGAGAGTTATCAAAAACAAAAAGAATAGCATTTTTTGCATTATTCTTTGGGAGCGCAATAGGAATAGGGGGATTTTTAAGACTAGGAAGGGTTAACGAACTATTATCATGGGTATTGTTCATAATATTATTTTTTATGCTATATCATTACAGAAACAAAAAAATAGACAAAAAATTTTACATAACAATTTTAGTATATGCAGCAATAATATTAGCATACCACAGCACAGCAGTGCTTGCATCACTAACATGGCTTGGATTCTTGTTAACAAGAAAAGGCAAAAGCGATATTCTTAAGACATTAGCAGCAGGAGCACTAAGCTTAGTATTAGCAGGATTCTGGCTTGTTCCATTTGCAATAAACATATTCAAAGAAAGCACAATACCTCACCTGAAACAAGGAGAATGGGCATGGTCATTACATAGAGCAGATCTATACACAAACATAGCAATGATTATTATACCATTAGTAGCAATAATATTCTTTTACTATTACTACAAATCAAAAGACAAAAGCAGAACAGAATTACTATTTTTCATCCTAACAATTATTTTCAGTTTATTATTCTTTATAAGAGCAACACCATTACTCCCTGTCTTTAATCAGATATTTCCAGACCCAATAATAAATTTTATAATGTTCAATGCAATATTCCTCCTGCTAAAAATAGACATTAATACTATAAGTAAAACAAGCCAGACACTGCTCAAATATGGAATAACAATAATTGCAATAGCTAGCATAACAATAAATGCTGTACACACGCCACTATTTGCAGAGCCAAATGAAATACAAAAAGAATTTACAGAATATTTACCTTATTTAAGTCAAAGATTTATAATGGTTGGAACATACCCTGAAGGCCCATTTCCAAAAGCATTCTACTCATATGCTGCAACACAAAACAAAAACTCAATATCAGGATGGTACCCTGAAGAAAAGCCCCAAGAATACATACAAAGACTAGACGGAGTTTACAAAGCATTTAATGAAAACAACTGCGAGAAATTCAGAAACGAACTAGATTACTTTAACACAACAGAAGTTTTGGCAAGAAAAGAATTCTGCCCCAGACTAGAAAGCTGCGGATTAAAGAAAGGAATAGAAATGGAAAACAGCTGCTTGTATTCAACAACCTAATTTTTACTCTGAATTTTTTCAGCTCTGCACATTATAGAAAGCCCGAAAGGAAAAGAAAAACCTAGCTTGATAAACGCAATCTCAATCTTCATTAAACCAATCAACAACTTATTAATCATAGGATTCACAGCAAGATCTGACTCCTCAGAATTGCCTATATTAAACTTCACAGATAATAGCCTTAAAGGAAACAAAATTGAATTCCAGTAAAATATCTTTGCAATCTTAAATCCATTATTTTGCAACAAGTCCTTTAAAGAATTTTTAGTATATCTTTTCTTAGTCATTACAGCCTCATCGTGCCTGCCTTTCATAAAGTCATAAGCAGCAGTATTAACCAAAAGAATCCCCCTCTTTTTTAGCACTCTATATAATTCACTTACTGCTTTACTATCATCAACCCACTGATGATATATCACTTCACTAGCAAGAACAACATCAAAAACAGAATCCTCAAACGGAAGAGAATTTATGCTTCCTTTAACAACAATATTTCCTCTTAGTTTATTATATTTAATAGCCTCTTCAGAAAGATCCAAACCATAAACTTCACCATACTTTTCTAAAAATTTAATATTCCCACCAGTACCACAACCAGCATCCAATATCCTTAAAGGCTTTCTAATATCCTTAAGCATGAAATCAAAAAGATTTCGAAGAGTCAAAAACCACCATAATTTATCTTCAACTTTGTATAAAGTTTCATAAGCCTTGGTTTTCATTTTTGAAGAACATAAACAGAATAGTCATTCACTCCTGTCCTCATTTTGTAATCCTTAACTATGTTAAATCTTGAACTGTACAGCCTGCCATACTCCTCATGCTTTCTTATGAATTTTCCAACATCGAATTTCTGAACAATTTTCCCTAAAAAATTAAATTTAGATCTTGTGGGAATATCTTCCATTACTAACAAGCTTCCATTATTTTTTGACATTTTATAAGATGACTCTAAAATTTTTAAAACATCATTATCATTCAAATGATGAAACAATCCGCAAATTAATATGTTATCAAACTCAGATTTAATATTCATCTTTGTAGCGTCTGCAACCTGAAAATTATAGCCATACTTTTTTCTTGCATAATTAATATATTTCTTAGAAAGATCAACTCCAAGATAATTACTCTTGTCAAAGAAAACGCAGAATTCTCCTGTGCCGCAGGCAATGTCAAGCGTCTTGCCTTCTGTTTTTAATTCTTCCCTTATTGCTTTCTTTTCTCCCTTGAAGTTATTTTCCAGAATCCTTCTTATTACTATAAAGATTGTTGGATTTGAAAATATCCTATTAATTAATTTTTGCAACATTATCCTGGTATCAATGTTTAATTTAAAAACATTACGAACTTAATTTTCTTCTTAAATATTCTTCATCTTCTGGATTTGTTATTCCTAGAGCGACTTCGTCAGTAACCATAACTTTAAACTTTTCATTATTCTCTTTAATAAAAGAATTTATTACATTCACAACAGTCAATTCTGCATATTGATCATTATTATTTTTAATAAACTCATTGACTTTCTTCTCCAAAAATGCTAAAAATTCAGGCTGCAAACCAAATATATTCATGGACACAAACTCTTCGCCATTATATATATTATTTACAACATCATTCATGGAAACTTCATGCCCCTCTATTAACTTCAGCAGCATATTTTCATGAACAACAATTCCACGCTTTACTCTGCCTTCTGGTATTATAGAATTTTTTAACAAATGAACTGGACAATAATAACCTTCTTCATTATTTATTTTATCAAAAAGATTTTTGACTATTTTAGAACCATATATATCATCGCTATTCAACAAAGCAAAAGGCCATCTTACTAAATCCTTTACAGATAATAAAGCCTGAGCTGTCCCAAAAGGTTTCTCCCTATTTTTAGGAATTTCCTGAACCACATAGTTTACAGGTATTCCCATAAAATCTTCTCCAATAATACTCTTTATTGGTTCAAGAGTAGAATTATTTGTTATGATTATAAAATCGTTAAATCCTGCATCCTTCGCCTGCTGCATAGACAATTCTAGAAGAGTTTCTTTATTCTTTCCAACTCTTACCAAGGCCTTAATTCTCCCCCCAAACCTTGAGGAAATACCTGCAGCAAGATAAACGCATGATATTTTTCCCATTTCTATTAACAATTAAGAAAGAATTATAAAACTTGCTTATACTTTTTTTCAAATTCTTTTATCTTATCGACGACAAAGCGTATCTGCTCTTGAGTCAACTCAGGAAACATAGGCAAAGACAATATTTCATCAGCAACTTTCTCGGTTACAGGAAAATCTCCCTTTTTGTAATTTAAATCACTAAGCGCAGGCTGCAGATGCAAGGGCAACGGATAATGAATTCCTGTATCAATTCCTTCCTTTTTTAGAAATTCCCTTAGAGCATCCCTGCTTTTAGACCTGATTACATAAAGATGATAAACATGCTTAGAATATTCAGCTTCATTAGGGATTACAGCTTTTGAAGATGATAAAAGATCATTGTAACTCTTAGCATTCTGCCTTCTCAAATTTGTCCATTTATCCAAATAATTTAATTTAACACCCAATACTGCTCCCTGAATTCCTTCCATTCTATAATTGTAACCAATTACTTTGTGATTATACTTTGGACTCTCACCATGAGCTCTTAGCAATTTTATTTTTTCAGCAACTTCAGAATTATTAGTAACAATAGCACCACCTTCACCATAAGCACCAAGATTCTTTCCAGGATAAAAACTAAAACATCCTGTAACCAAAGGAAGTTTTTTGCTTTTATACTCTGCACCATGAGCCTGGCAAGCATCTTCTATAACAACTAAATTATTTTCTTTAGCAAATCCCAAAACAGGATCCATATCTGCGGGCTGGCCAAAAAGATGAACAGGAATTATAGCCTTTGTTCTAGATGTGAGAGCATTCTTAAGCTTTGAAGCATCAATATTCATAGTCTTTTTATCAACATCAACAAAAACAGGCTTTGCACCAGCATGACAAACAGATGAAGCAGTAGCCATAAAAGTATTAGGCACTGTGATCACTTCATCGCCATTTCCTATACCATGAGCAAGAAGAGCAAGATGCAAAGCAGATGTTCCAGAATTAGTGCACACAGCATATTTAGAATTACAGTATGCAGCAAAAGAGTTTTCAAAATCCTCAACAGCCTTGCCTAAAATAAAAGATGTATTATCAATAATCTCAAATATTTTTGCATCTATATCATACTTTATACTATAATACTGCATCTTCAAATCTACAAATGGAACTTTCATTCAGGACTCCATGCCCTTTCCAGATTAATAGCTTTCTGAATATCATTAACTACTTTAACTACATTATAACCATTCTTACCATCAGTAAGAGGCTTCTTCCCATTTTTAATACATTCAACAAAATGATTAATCTCAGCCCACAAGGCTTCATGACTTTTAATTTTAGGAATGAAAGTATCACCATACCTATAAGAAGCCAAAAATTCGCCATAATTTGAATAACTGCTAGCCACACCCATATCATAAACCTTGATCTTTTCAGTGGTTTCTGTATCATCGAATACAATCATCTTCTTAGTGCCAATAACAGTAAAGGTCCTAACCTTCCACGGATTAATCCAAGAAACCTGCAAATGGGCAGAAATATTACCATCAAAAACCAAAGTAGCATTAGCTGTATCCTCAACCCTTGGAGTAAAATGACTTTGAGCAGATGCAATAATCTTCTTAGGCATCTTATTATTAAGAATGTGGAGTATCATAGAAATATCGTGAGGCATCAAATCCAAAACCACATTAGTATTACCATTTTGGAAACGACCCAAGTTGAGACGAGAAGAATGAATGTGAAGAATGTCACCAACTTCGCCACTATCAATAAGCTCCTTCATCTTTTCTACAGCTCCAGTATACAAAAATGTGTGGCCAGCAAATACAATAAGATTTTTCTGCTCAGCAAGCTTTATAAGGTCCAGAGCTTCATCACATTTTCCTGTAAATGGCTTCTCTATCAGAACATGCTTTCCGTGCTCAAGACATTTTTTTGCTACAGAATGATGAATGTGAGGAGGCGTGGCTATTAAAACAGCATCTATCTCAGCATCATTATAAACATCCTCCAAATTTTGGGTGAATACAACAGAATTATAAAAAGTTTTAATATTATCAAATTTAGCAGGATTAATGTCACAAATAGTCTTTAATCTAACCTCATGATTAAGGTAGGCATTTCTAACTAAATTAGGCCCCCAATAGCCAAGTCCTACAACTGCAAGAACAACTTTATCTTTCATAAGGAATCCTCTTTGCTGAGTATTTTCGCGCTATTTAAAAATTTTGCTAAGGACGCTCTCTGGTGCGTTAATTGGTCTTAAATGTGTTTGTTTAGAAAGACTTAAAAACTTCGGGCACCTAATGATTTTATGAAAATCATGAAAGTTTTTGATAAAAAGATTGGAGATACAACTTATATCAAATATAGGATTAATCTCCCTAAAAAAATTGTTGAAGATAGTGGATTAAAAAATAAGGAAGTTGAAATAAGACTTGAAAAAAAGAAGATAATTATAGAAGAAGATTAATTTTTTCTCTCTTAATTTTATTTTAATTAATATATCTTTTTGTAATATTTCGGGCACCGAAAAATTTATATAGTTCGGGTACCTAATAATTCTGTGAAAAATAAGGAAATAATTTGTCCAAAGTGTAAAAGCAAGAAAGTAGTCAAGTGTGGCTCTTTCAAAACAAAGGCACACGGAAAACAACAAAGATATTTCTGCAAAAACTGCAATAAGAAATTTATTGAGAGAACAGGATTTTATAGAATGAGAAACATCCCACAGAAGATAACCTGCGCTTTAGATTTATTCTTTGGAGGTTTATCTACAAGAGGGGTGCAAGAACACTTTAAGGCATTCTTTCCACACAATTCAGACCATTCAACAATTTTAAGATGGATTAGAAAATATTCTGTTCAAATTTCAAAATACACCTATAAACTTCATATCCAATCTGGCTCTTATATAGAAGTAGATGAGATGGAATATCACAGAAGATTAAGCCATAAAAAAGGAAGTAAAGGAATAGATAAGAATTGGAGTATAAATGCGATTGATGTAAAGACAAGATTTCTTATTAACTCTACTTACGCAAAGAACAGGAATAAGAAAGAATTAAAATCTGTCTTAAACAAAGTCAAGGACAAAACACAAGATAGAGTTAAGATTGTTACAACAGATGGATTAACAACCTATATAAATTTAGTTAAGAAAACTTGGGGTTATGATAAGAGATTAGGAAAACACAAAATAACTCATAAAGTTATAACTGCCTCAAAAGGAGAAGGTTTTAACATCTGGGTTGAGAGAGTTCATAACTCAATAAGGCAGAGAACAAAAGCATTTAGAGGACTGCATGGCTCAATTAATTCTGCTCATTCAATTATGAAAGGTATTGAGATTTATTATAACTTCATTAAAAAGCACGAGGCATTAAATTATAAAACTCCTTCAGAAGTTGCTATTCCTAATCTTAAATTTAAAACCCCAAATAGATGGTTAGAACTGATCAATAAAGCTAGTATTTATTAGATATTAGATTATACTTCTTAAGCCCAACTTTTTAGTTAAACCAAATCCTTGTGGATGTTTATTATAAATTCTTTAAAGTTTTTTTTACTTTTCCAAACAGGCAGTAACTTCTCTTTCCATCTTTCAATAAAAGGATAATTTCTATGCAAATCTTTCCCCCAATCAAAAGGAACAAATTTATCATCTGTTAAAATAAACTCTGGGATAACTTCTGAGATTTCCCAAATTTCTTTATTTATTATCCAAGGAATTTCAACATCCTTAACTACTTTTTTAAAAATATTCCAATAATGCAAATGGAAAATCTCTTCTGCTGTAACATAAGAAGTTCTGTTTTTTATAGGATTTATGAAAACCTTATTTTCAGGGGTATACATGCCTCTTACTATTTCTGTAATATAAACTATAACATTATCAAAAGGAAAATCAAATCCAGTTATTTTTTTAAGATTATTGAAGAATAAATCATTAAGAGGTTGCCAAATCTTTTCTATCTCACTTTTAACTTCTTCTAATTTTAAGATATTATGATATTCTTTAATGTTCTTAACTATCTCTTCTTTAACCGTCTTTAATTCATTACCTATGATTTTATCTATTAATTCTTTAGGTAATTCTATAAAAATATTATTCCTATAATTCTCTTTTCTGTCTTTTTCCAGATAATATATTGTGATAGCAATTTCTTCATAAGATGGAATTTTAAACGTTACTTTTGGCATATTATCTTGTAGAAGGTTATCCTTTTATTTCTTTTTCTTTCTTTTCCAGACATCATCAATTATCCAATCCACTAAAATTCCACAATGTTCACACATTCTTTCATCTTTTTCCCAGATAGAACCTTTTGTTACATAAGCGTTGTACGCACAACCCCCGCCACATAAAGTAATCTCACTGCAATCTTCGCATCCTTCCATTGCAAAAGCAGTCCTATTGTTCCATTCTGTAAAGATTGCATGTGTTCTTGGATCTGGGGGGTTATCATTGACATTTCCTGCAATATATTTCCCAGCATCAAGAAAAATATGGCAAGGTCCAAAAGAACCATCTGGTCCAAATACTATTTGATTTCCATAACCTGCACAATCCTTTAGATGAATTTGGTTATTTACAAATTTTCCAACTCTTCTCATTAATCTTTCTTCATAAATTCCCCTTTCTCTTAAAATTTCAAAAACCTTAATTAATTGTTCACTAGATTCTTTTATAGTTATTGAAAGAGGATTTTGTCCGCAGGTTAAATCCAAGAGAAAATTAAATCCAATTCCGTTTGGTTCAAATTCATCAGCAAAATATGTAGCTATTTGTTCAAGATTTTTAATATTTTTGGAAGAAATGGTACACGAAATCCCAGGGTTTACTCCCTGCTCTTTGAACAATTCGTAAGCTCTTTTTGCATCTTTAAATGAAGACCCCTCTCCTCTTTTTTTTCTTACACTATCATGAATTTCTTTAGTGCCATCTATAGATATTGCTGGGTTTACATTATGTTTTGCACAAAATTCTGCCATTGATTTATCTACATAAGAACCATTAGTGTTAATTATCATTTTCAAATCTTTTAATCTGCCTTCACTTTCGTAATTTCTTAATTCTTGTACAGCATATCTAAAGACTTTTCCATTAATTAGAGGTTCTCCTCCATAAAAAATAACCGAATGTCCTTCTTCTGGATTTTTCTTTGCGACTTGAGAAAAGAATTCTATTGCATTAGATGCTGTTCTTTCTGACATATGGCTTTTATTTTTATTGAGTACTTCATTTCCTACCTCAAAACAATACTCACAGCGTAAATTACAGTTATTAGATAATAAAAGGTACATTAAAGAAAAATCGGGATTTTGAGGTAGTCTAGCTAACAATGATTTAATAGGGGTTCTTTGGTCATAATTTGCAGGAAGTAAAAATTTATCTTCAACTAATTGCTCTAAAACTTCAGGTTTAATAGAACATTCTGCCATACCTTTTGGGTTTTGAAATTCTAAAAAAGATTTGTAAGTATCAGAATCCAGAAAAATAATATTATGATCTTTTAAAGGGTTATATATAGCATAGTACCCACTAGACACCTCTTTATGTCTGAGATGTCTGGATAGTTGATATTTCATTTCTATATTTTGTATTGTTTTTCCTGAGAGTGTTGCTCTTTAGCATACAAGTCTCCATTGTTATCTCCATATAGATTTGCACTACTAGAATCACAAATACAAATGCAATCACAAGCACACTGACAGCTACAATGTTCTGCATCAACAGCTGATTTAGCATCAATCTTCCCAACCAATCCCTGTTTCTCTTCTATAGTAATCTTTTCTACAGATTCCATAAAATTAAAGTGTCTTCTATTTATTTAAACTTTTCTATTCTTTTTTATAATGTTGTTTAACTTAATAACACCAGAGAAATTTTTACAAAAGCTTTATAAATATTTTACCGATCCAAATAAGATGAGAGCTCTAGTTACAGGAGGAGCAGGCTTAATAGGAAGCCACATTGCAGATTTGCTTCTAAGCAAAGGTTTCAAAGTCAGGATAATAGACACATTACAAAAAGAAAAACACCCATATGGCAAACCAGACTGGATGCCAAAAGAGGCAGAGTTCATACAGGGAGATGTAGCAGACAAAGCAGAAGTTGAAAAAGCATTACAAGATGTAGATGCTGTATTCCATCAAGCAGCATACGGAGGATTTGCTCCAGACATAACAAAATATTTCTACACAAACAGCATAGGAACAATAAATATATTCACAATAATAAAAGAGAAAAAATTGCCTGTAGAAAAGGTAGTCGTGGCATCATCACAAGGAGTTTACGGAGAAGGAACATACAAATGCGAAGAGCACGGAATAAAAGAGCCATTTCCAAGGCCAATTGAACAGATGAAGAAAGGAGAATGGAAAATGAAATGTGATGTGTGTGAGAAAGGAATGAAAGCAATAGCAACAAATGAAAAAAGAGTGACAAGGCCTGCATCATTTTATTCGTTAACAAAATATGACACTGAATGGTCAACATTAAGATTTGGAAGAGACTTAAATATACCCACAGTTGCACTAAGGTACAGCATAACATACGGGCCAAGGCAATCAATATACAATCCCTATACCGGAATCTGCTCAATATTCAGCGTCAGAATACTAAACAATTTACCTCCAGTAATATATGAAGACGGAAACCAGCTTAGGGACTTTGTATTTGTAGAAGATGTAGCAAAAGCAAACTTGTTCGTCTATGAAAACAAAAAGATAACAAATGATGTATTCAATGTTGGAACAGGAAAGCCAACAAATGTGCTTCAATTTGTACAAGAATTAAACAATGCATACAAAACAGAAATAGAACCACAAATACCTGGAGAATTCAGACCAGGAGATGTAAGGGACTTATACTCTGACAACAAAAAACTAGAAGCAGCAGGATTCACACCAAAAGTTACACTCAAGGAAGGAATAAAAAAATATGTAGAATGGATAGAAACAAGAGGAAACCTAAAAGACTATTTTGACAATGCAAGGCAATTATTAAAGGAAAGAGGAATTGTAATTCCAACAAGCAAATGAAATACGAAAACAGCATAAGCATAGTTGTGCTAGCATACAACGAAGAAGAAAACCTTAACAGAGCGATAAAAGAAATAATTGAATATCTTAAAGACAATTTTAACACGTATGAAATAATAATAATAGATGACGGAAGCACAGACAAAACAGGCAAAATAGCTGACGAGCTAGCTAGTAAGCACAAAGAAATAGTTGTCCATCATAATAAAAAAAATCTAGGATTCGGGGCATCAGAAAAAATTGGGTTCAGCAAAGCAAGACATGAACTAGCGTCGCTATATCCAGCTGACTTACAATTTGACATAAAAGAACTATGGAAACTTGCGGATCTAATAAATCAAGGTGCTGATGTTGTAATAAGTTACAGAATAAAAAGAAGAGATCCTTTGATGAGAACCATAAACTCAAAAATGTACAACCTAACTGTAAGCATATTATTTTTAATACCGTGGTACGGAGACATAAACAGCATAAAACTATTCAAGACATCATTCCTAAAAAGAATACCAATAATTTCCAACAGCGCATTTGTTAACACGGAAATAATAATAAGGGCCAACAAGAACAAATGCATAATAAAGGAAGTCGGAATACATCATTATCCAAGAGTAGCTGGAAGACCAACTGGAAATAACCTTAAAGTTGTTAAAAAACAGTTAACAGATTTATTTTCATTCTGGTGGAAATGCAGAACAGGAAAAATAAAGTTATAATTTTAAACATATGGCCAGACAAGTTAATATAAACAAAGGAGAACTATTGCTGAAAAACAAAGTACTATTCTTTGAAGTAGATAAAAATTTAAAACCAAAATGGAGCGAAAAAAACTATTTACCAATATTTATCCCAAATATCTACAAATCTCATGGCAATGGAAAGACAATAGCAATTTTCAGAGATCCAGAAAACAACACAGAATATCCAGCAATACAACAAAGCGGAAACAAGACAATATTTAACTTTGACCCAAAAGAAACAGAGGAAGCACTAACTTATGAAAGTTATGTAAAAAAACATGTGCCTTTACAGTCAAAACTGCCTTTTCATTATCATAAAATACCCTTCAGGTTTTATGTTGGAAAAATCCAGAGCAAGATATATTCTCTAATAAAAAAAGAAAAATTATTTCCCTCCTGGCCTTATGAATCTTCTGTAGAATTCCTAAGATATGCATACTCAAAGTGCAAAAGAGAAAAAAACAAACTAGAAAATGCATGGGGAAACAAGAAAATATGCCTTGTACTAACACATGACGTGGACACAGGAGAAGGGCTGAAAAATGTAAGAAAATTCGTAAAACTAGAAGAAAAGTATAATTTGAACGTAACATGGTTTTTTGTTCCTAAATACTATAAACACGATCATGAATTGCTTTCTTACTTGAAAGACAAAGGCAATGAAATAGGATGCCATGATTATAACCACGACGGAAAACTGCCTTACCTAAACGAAGCAGAAATAAGAAAAAAATTAGATGAATGCAAAGGACTAATAAAAAAATATGACATGAAAGGATTCAGGTCAGCATCAATGCTCAGCTCTGAAAATCTTGACAAAATACTTCCAGAATATTTCTCATATGAAAGCACTTACGCTGACACAGAACTTGTAAGCCCAGACGCAAACAACAGAGGGGTATGCACAGTCTTTCCTTACTACAAAAAAGGATTTCTACAGATACCGCACACACTGCCTATGGACTCAAGCTTATTATTCTTGGACTACAAATCAAAAGAAATACTTTCAGCATGGATTGAAAAAATAAAATACATAAAAAAAATAGGCGGACTTGCAATGCTAGACACGCATGCAGAACCACACTTCAGCGGACAGGAAAAAATGCTTGCTGCTTACGAGGAATTCCTAAACTATATAAACTCAGAAAGAAAAAATATGTGGATAACAAACTTAAATAGTTTAGCAGACTACTGGAAGAAAAAATTCAAAGATTAACTAACCATCATCAGTGGCACTATATGTTAATAATTTTCTATGACCTGGAGGAAGGCTTGCAAGGTATCTTGTATCCCTTCTATCGCCATGTTGTCTAGCAGGATTTCCATAAACAACAGCATAGTCAGGAACATCCTTTGTTACAACACTTCCTGCACCAACAAGCGCATGAACCCCAATATTTACACCTCCAAGAATAATAACACCCCCTCCAATTGTAGCATAATCTCTAATAGTTACAGGTTTTGTCAATGTCATAGGATCAATACCTTCAAGCCTTGTCAATGCAGAAGGATTTGCATCAGTCAAGAAAAGAACACCAGAACCTATAAATACATAATTTCCTATACAAACACTTTCACCAAATGTTATTCTTGACTGAAGATGACAATTCTCGCCTATTAAAACATCAGGCTTTATCTGAGTGTACCTTCTCACTACAGTGTTCTCTCCAATTGATACAGGATGGCCAGCTTTAGCACGAAAATTACAATAGTCTCCAATGTCGCTATCATCAGCAAGCCTAACACCACCTTCCATTATAACGTGATCGCCTATTTTACAACGATCTCCAATTTCAACACCAGGCTTTAACTGAGTATAGCTTCCTACAACAGAGTTTCTACCAACGACAACGAGCATATCTGGAGTGCCATGCAATTGAGAACAAACTAATATCCTACTGCCTTCCTTTAACTCAACATTTTCTCCAACAATTGTATACATACCAACTTCATGCTCTAAACCCATCTTTAATTATAAAAGTGAAAAATATATAAGAATTACTATAGACTCTATATTCATGAAATCTGCAAGCTTAATAGGAAAAACTAAAGAAGGTTTATATTTAATACAGGCTAGAACAGTCTACAATCCAAAATTAGAGCCAGGAAAATACCCGTTTACATTTCCAGGAGCATGCTCATTATTTGGAGGCGACTTAGAAGAAAATGAAGATTACGCTGAAGGATTCAAAAGAGAAATTAACGAAGAACTACCAGGACTAAAAATAGGAGAAATGAAACATAAGGTATACAAATGGAAAGAGCATCTTGATGAAGTTTACAACAGATTAAATAAGGCATTTCACGGGAATCTTCCAGCATTCCTAGGATTCCAACTGAATGAAAAAATACCTCAAGAAGCACTAGGAAAAAACAGAGGCAAAGAACTAACTTACAGAGAATGGATAGAAGAACATGAAGAAGACAATTATTTCATATCAACAATAAATATTGAAGAATTGAAAAGAATAAAATTAAACGAGGGAAGAAAAATATTATTGTTGCCTGCAGAAGCAGTGATGTCTATTATAATGGTGCCCACGGATAAGTTAACGATACTTGATGAGATTGCGAATTCTGGTAGGATAGATTTATAATCTTTTCTGAATTCTAAAGTCTATGCCAACACAAAAAGAATTAACAGCAAGACTTGAATATAAAAAACCAATTAATGTTGATGTTTTAAATGATACTGTTACAATTCATAGGTGTCACTATTCAAGACGTTGATTTAGAGACTCAAACATACATAGGATGTGTTATATATTTAGATCATGTTGAATTCGCCAGAGCAACACTATTATGGGAAGCAAAACCGTCTGATAAACACATATATGAAGTTGATAAAAAAAGATATAGTATGCAAGTTGAAGCGACAGAAGATGTTTTAGGTGCTAAAGTATTTAGCTCACGTTCTGAATTGAATGATGAAATAATAAGACAGGTAGTTCGTACGATTGCTGAATTTAATCCTGATTTACCTCAAGCAACATAATATTTATTTCAAATCATAGCCTTAACAGCAGCCTTCTCAGGGTAAGTCATCATGTCCTGGAAGCTGAAGCAATTAATCCAACACTTAGGGCACTGCTTTTTCTTTACTTTTTCTCTTTCCTTCTGCGCAATTTCACCATACCAAATATCCTTAAAGCTTTTAGACTTCAAATTTCCCCAAGAAGGCATAGAAAAGCAAGGATAAACCTCTCCTTCAGTTGAAACGTAGCAAGAACTAAAGCCTGCAGTGCAAGGAATCATCATGTCTTTTTTTCTTAAGTACTTAGAAGCAATCCTCAAATGCATCTTCTCAAAAATATCATGCTTTTTCCTCAACTCAAAATTATCTCCAAGATAATCAAACAATTTTGCAGCTTCCTCACCTTCCAAAGGCTTAATCTTATCTTCATTGCTGTAATAAGTCTCGCTAGTCTGAGTAAAAGTCAAAACACCAATATCATCCTTGAACTGCTGATAAAAATCCTTGAATACAGGAAAATTTTCCTTATGAACAGTAGCCTGATAACGAACATCAACATCAATATCCTTCAAAGCCTTGAAAGTGGCTAAAGCACGATCATAGCCGTCTTTTGTACCACGAATCAAATTATGAACATCCCTAGGACCATCAAGGCTTATAGTAATATGAACCTCCAAACCAGTATCAATCAAAGCCTTAGTTTTTTTAATAATTTGATCTGTCCAGAAACCATTAGTTGGAATGCTCAAAAATTTTAGGTCAGGACAATGCTTAACAGCCAACTTGACAATTTCGTCAATATCAATCCTTGTAAAAGGCTCCCCGCCAGTAACGCTGAGCCACATAAGATTTTTATTATCCTTGAATAAATTTTCATAATCTTGTAATGTTAAAAATTGCTTGTTAGGAGTACTCCATATACTACAGTTCAAGCATTTGTTATTACATACTTTTGTAATTTCAACCAATAACTTCCAAGGAAGAGGCTGCTCAAAACCCCAATCTCTAGCCAACCTAGTATGAGTTACTTTTTTCATCAATTTTGCGTATTCCATTGTTGTCTATTGTTAACTATTAAGAAATTCCTGTGGTTTTTATATTTAACTATTTAATTTAAAATCTTTTTGGTAGTTTAAAAGTAAACAGCAATATAACAATTAGAAGAGCGAAAACACTAACAATAACATGAGGCAACTTAACAGAATCATAAACAAAATTTAATTCATAATCTCCTTTAGGAAGAACAAAAGAAATTAAATCATATTCATTAGGAGCAAGAACTAATTCTCGATCATCAACAAAGGCCTTCCAGTAAGGATGATAAGCAACTTTTAACGCTGCTTTATTATCTTCAAGATTATTCTTTATTTTAACATCAATATTCTGAGCATCAAACTCTTTTATATCATATTCTATTTTTTTGTCATAAGACAGCCATTCTGGAGAATAGTTCAAGAACTCAAAGACAATATAGTCTTGGCTTCTGTAAACAACTTTAAAATTTTTGGAGCTTGACAGCCTGTTTTTTAATTTCTGCTCAACAGCAACAACATGCTTAATATTGTAAGCTTTCAGATTATTCACTAACTCTTCTTCACTTATAGATCCTGATTCAATTCCAAATATCTTACTGTTTTCTGTGTCAAACTTCTTTTCAATAGGAAAAACAGTAGTGTACCAGCTGCCGACAAAATGAAGCCCTGTATAATGATTAGCTACACTTGGCATTATACTATGAAATGTTATCAAAGGCTCTTCTATATTCCTGTATGTATTCTGATTGAAAATCCTAGAATTATCCTGATTAATATTATTCTTTAACCAACTCCACAAATCTAAAGTTTCCTGAAATATTTTAGTTGTTCCTGAAGTTGAAGTATAATCTTTTGGAGCATTGTAAACACCGAGCACCAAGCTGAAAGATAATACAGCAATGAATAGATACAATAAAATTTTTTTATATTCAAAATTCAAAAATGACTTTTTATTATCCCAAAACTTCTTCATACCATAACAGCTGAAAATCAACAAACCAACCTTGGAAGCGTAAACGAGCCTGTAGCTTAACATGGCACCAAAAAAAGGAATATCCCTTCCAAATGAGAATAAAAACCAAAAACCTGTTCCTAAAAATAAACTAATCAATATAAATAAAAACGTCAAATCCAGCAAACTCTTGCTTTCATCTTTCTTTCTGAAGTAATAATACAAGCCATAAAAGAAAAATAGATCAGCAGCAAGCATTGGAAGATTATAAACTATGCTAGAAAATAACAGCGAGGCAGACTCCAAATAGTTTCCAGCAAGGAAAGGGCTTATAGCAACAAGATGAGGCTTTAATGAAAGAAACATACCAACTAATGTGTACAATATTTCAAAAACATTGCTTCCAAGACCCCAACCATACTCAGTCTGGTAAAAGCCAAGAGTATCAAAATAAGGATAGAGGTAAAACCAGCTAAGAAGCAAACCAAAAACAATAATCAAAAAATGACAAGAAATATTCCTAAAATTATTCTTCTTGAACTTTATAATGTGAAGCAAAGCAGAAGAAGCAACAACATAAGCAGCAATTACAGCAACAAAAGGATGAGAAAGAACTATCAAAGAGAATATCAAGCCCAAAACAGCAATCTTGCGAACATTAAAATTATTAGAGTACTTAACAAGCAAATAAATCAGTAAAATTAGAAAAGCCAAGCCAAAAGCATGACTCCACATGCCTCCAAGAAATAATTTTATGTGATCTCTTTGAAACATGAAAAAAGAAGAAACTAAAAGTGATGGCCAAAACCTAAATCTCTTATTCAAAATAAAATACAAAGCCAAAGAAACAGACAAAGCAGCAAGCAACAGCCCAATTTTGTAGGCTGTAAAAATATTAACACCTAGATAGTAAATCAATACTACTACCCAAATACCAAACTGGTAAGAATACATCTGCATAGGCATTCCAGCAAACTCATAAGGATACCAGCCATTAATCCACTTATATTCTGGAATTATTACATCAGCTAGATATTCAGCCTCCACCATGTGAACAGGACTGTCAGATTTTACAAGAAAACCTTCATTAAGAAACATATCTCTAAATACAAACAGGCTTACAATCAATAAGATTATACATGCGAAAATATGCTTGAGGTACTTCATAAAAGAGCAAAATTCAAATTCTTTATAAAACTTCTCTCAACAAATAATTAATTTTACTTTCTTTTAAGAGCTTTTGTTTTTTTCACTCTTCCTTCCAAGGATTGCGGATCAGGAATATAAAAATCGCATCCCCCTTCATTAATACCACCAATAATTGAAGAATCTGAAGGTAGACGTGTTACTGGATCGCCAGAATCATAATATGCAGATAAATCAGTAATTCTGATAACTTGAAAAAGATCTACACACAAATACTAATCTCCAACTTTCGGTTCCCATTTTTTCTGAACATGATCATTTTCCATACAGTCGGCAATATATTGTGTTGTTAACCATCTCGGGGGTCGCCCAGGATTCCCCAATGCTCTTAAGTCTAACATTTACCTTAGAAGATCAGGAGTTGGTTTCATTGCAAAAATTCATAGATTATTCTTAATAACAATTTCCATACTAAATAAGTTATTTCAGGATATATGATAATTATTGTTATTGCATTAATTGTTTGGGCTGTTGTTGTGTGGTTGTTACAATTGTAACCTTATAGTAGTAAAAATAGAAAGCTTTATAAATAATGAATACTTCCGATATTATAAGTAAAAATGGTAAATTTAAAAAAATATATTATGGCAGGGTCAGCAGCTTTAGCTATTGCTAACTGTAGTTTTGGCAGTAATGAAGGTATAAATTTAGAATCAGGAGCTAAAACAGAGCAAGGCAGGTGTTTAAAACCAAGAGAATTCTACCAGAGCGTGAAAGAGGGAGATAGAGTTTGTCTAGATGGTGAGCTGAATGCTATGAGCGGAATACGTGATCCTTATAATCCTGAGGTTTATATAAGAGATAATAATGGAGAGATTGTTGGAGTTAGTATAGACATAACTGTTTATGATATGTTAAGAGATATGATGGCCAAGCATATAGCAAAAGTTCCTGGCAGTGCCAGTCCGTTAAAAAGGCAGGTAAGAGTTACTGGAACTGTTTATAGTGATGAAAGATTTGACAAGCGCAGATTGAGAGTAGGCAATTCTTCACTTGAATTTTTAGCAGATTTAGCAGAAAAACAATAATTTTACTTTTTATTAAAAGCTCCAGGACCTGGGTCTGGTCCAGCTTTGGCAGGTTTTCTTTGCATTTCCACAGAAACTTCAAAATTACATCCTCTTCCTTCCTGTCCAGGATTTCCTCTTGTTGTTATTTCCTTGCACATTTGGGCATTAACATCACTAATTTCTTTATTAACTGCCATTGTCAAGCAAAGCTTATCAGAGCCTTCTGGCCGCGGGTATATTATTTTCTCAGTAACACCAACCTTGTTAGTTGTTAAAGGCTTAGAAGATCCCAAGCCTGCTGGTTTGCTGCCATAAACTGATGTAGAGGTAATGCATTTCATTCTTGTCAATAATCTTTTTTCAGATGCAGAGCAAGGATTACCACTATCATCCCCAGGCCTACCAGATCCTTCTACTTTCCTATTTTCTTCTTTGCCTTTATCTTTTTCTTCATCTTGAGATTCTGCTTTCTCACATTTTCCCTTTACACATTTTCCACCACCACAATCACCATCTGTATCGCATGATTTAGGTAGCATTCTACTTTCTTCCTCAGCTTTCTTCTTCTTCTCTTCTTCTTGTTGCTTTTCTTCTTCCTTTCTCAACCTTTCTCGCTCTTCTTCAGGTACATCAAAAACACAGCCAGCGCCTACGCATGATTCAGGATAATTGTTTGTTTCATCTAAAATAACTTGAAACTCTTCATCATTGCAACCCATACAATATTCAATTCCATCAGTGCCAATAAAATAATATGGAGTACCATCACTTATTTTTATTCCATTATTATCATAAACACATTGACCGCTATTACATGCCTCAAGATGGGGGGATTCTACTGTTTTAGAGCCTCCTTCGGTTGTTGAAGTTCCTGGTTCTTTTCTGCCACTTTCTCGATTTGAAACTTTTATTATTCCATCTTTAGATCTGCTAAAGCATATTCCAATACCGCACATCTTTTCCCCAGGCTTTAGCATTGCTGGATTCTTTGACCAAAAATCTTGAGAGCCTCCTTCTGCTATCAAGCACCTTTCATCAGGATTTTTTCCTCCAACTAAAAATCCAAACTCTTTATTTTCCTCATCAACTTCCGGATCTGAAAAGCATTGTATAGTTGCAAGATTTTTATTTCCTTGACCAGATCTTTTTGCTAATTCTTTTAATGGGTCTGACAATTCACATCTGTCGGCATTCTTTCCTATACTTGATAGAAAATCCTCCAGCTTGCCCCTGCCCTTACTAAGTTTACTTTTTTTCTTCTTATCTTTTGTCTCTTTTCCTCCTAAAATTTCACATAGCTTTTCAGCAGAACTGCCTGCAGTTTGTCCATTTGAGAGTAAGGTATTAGGATCTAGTAAAGAAGATGTAGGCTGCAGTAGATTTTGTTTGTTTGAAATAAATGCAGTTTCTACAAATGTAGCTCCCAGCTGATCTGCAGGCTTCAAGCCAAATGACTTATATGCCTGCTCTTTTGCTTTAGTATCACCTGCCAACAATTCACCAGGATCACAAACTAAACCCCTAGAACATATAAATGCCTGCTTTGCAGTTTCTATTATCTTGCAAAATCCCAAGCCCAGAAGATCTTTATTAAAAAAATTCTTTAGATCATCAAAAACAGGACTACATTTAATAGTAACATCAGAAACACATAACTGAGTAAACCTCTCTAATTCTATGCTATTATAATCTGGCAAAAACAGCCCAACTTTATTTGAAAATCCCTGCTTCATTTCATTAAATGATTTAGGATCAGCAAACCTTCTTGAGAATTCCTTATACAGCTCGCTGTTTTTAGACGGACTTTCTATTAGGTCTATCAAGTTAAGGGCAGGATTCAAAACAGCAGCAGCTTCTTTATTGCTCAGGCCTTTAACATAAACAGCCATCTGCTTATCAAGCTCCTTAGCCTGATTTTCACTTAAACAACTCAGACCACTCTGCCATTTCGCCATAGCATTCAAGGCATTGTTCGGATCTTTTTTCTGCATGGCATTTTTGTACATAGTTATTATCTGCCTTGCTTTAAACTCTTTACAAACACCTATGTCTTTTAATCCAATAACTTTTGAGACTATGTTCTTCGGAATAACATTGATACTTGACTTTACTGGCTGTGATGCATCTTGAGCAAATGCTTTTTTAGACAGTTTAGAAGAAATAGCAAATCCGGAAACTTCAATATTCTTCTCTATGTAAAAAAATGATAAACCTAATAATATAACTATGGATAAAACTATTATGACAATCAATGATATCTGACATTTTTTCACATGGTTTTTAGGTTTATATATATTTAAAGTTTTTTATAACGCGAACCTTACTCACTTATTTTCTGATAAGCACATAAATTTTTTTCTAAATATTCTTTGGATATCCTTCAGAAAGATTTTTAATACTATGCCAGATAGCAATTCCATGCTATATTTTGTATTACTATACGGGCTGTTCAGCTTTTTAGTTGTATTAATGATAACACCATGGCTAATCAGATACTTAAGAAAAATAGGACTAATAGTAAAAGACCAGAACAAAGAAGGAAAGCCATTAGTTCCAATATCAGGAGGACTTGCAGTATTATTCGGAATAATGGCAGGATTAATGGTGTTCTTATTTTTCAGGACATTTATCTCAGGAAGCACAAAAATCGGCCTTGTGCTAAATAATTATAATTTAGTAATATTACTAAGCTCAATAGTTGCCATACTTACTATAACATTAATAGGATTCCTAGATGACCTAGTGATAGACAAATCTAAAGATTACTCAAAAGGATTAAGGCAATGGCAAAAACCATTGCTGTCATTAATAGCAGCAGTGCCGCTAATGGTTACTCAAATAGGAACAACACAAATTGGACTACCATTCATAGGAGTTGTAGACTTTGGAATACTATATGCTTTACTCCTTGTGCCAATAGGATTCAGCGGAGCAGCAAACATGGTAAATATGCTAGGAGGATTCAACGGAATGGAAGCAGGAATGGGAATAGTTTATACAGGAATGCTAGGACTATATGCATACGTAAACGGATCCTATGTAGCTGCACTAATAGCATTGCTAACATTCTGCTCACTAATAGCTTTCTTTTTCTATAACAAATGCCCTGCAAAAATACTTCCAGGAGATTCTCTAACTTACCTACTTGGAGGAGTAATGGCAGTAATTGCTATTGTAGGCAACATTGAAAGAGCAGCACTAATATGCAGCATACCATTCTTCATAGAATTCATACTAAAGGCAAGGTCAAAATTCAAAGCACAAAGCTACGGCCAATACAAAAACGGAAAAATAACATCATTACATGAAGACAAGATTTATTCATTAACGCACTTGTTCACAAGAACAGGAAAATTCACTGAAAACCAAATAACATACTCATTCATAGCATTTGAATTATTGGTGTCTAGCTTGATATGGGTCTTATAATTTTTGCTAGTATAGAATTTAGACAATACAGCTATGCTTATATACAGTTACCCCACTTTCTACTATCTTCTTCCAACTCCATCCTTTATAGTGAGTTAAAGTTTGCCCTCTAACGAATGAAACTTCTTCCCTTGTAGGCTGCAAGCCAATTTGCAATGTTATTTCTCTGTTGCTCACTTTTCCTCTTTTATCAATAATCTCATCACCTGCGCTTCTCATTTTTTCAAGCAAGCCCTTTTTCATAATTACAGTTGATTGCGGTTCTTTATACATCCCATATTCTTCAATATGCCTCTCCATTTCTGCCATTAGCATGATTTGCAGCCTATGCCTAAGATCACGAACAGAACCATTATATCCAAATGCAGGAATCATCTCAGACAACAAATCTCCAGCTGCATCACCTGCAATACTTGATGAAAGTCTATAAAAACTAAAATGGGAAGTATCAGCAAGATCATTTGTTCTGCCTTTTACTTTTTCCAATATTCCCGGCAGTTTACTTTCTATATAAGCCTCTATCCTTACAGAAATATCATCAGTTTGCATACTACACACTAAATACAGAAACGTAATATTATTAAGGCTATTTATAACTAAAATCTTATTTAAGTTTAAAAATTATGTCATTAGCAAAAATATAAAAATACCTAATTTTGAATAAATTTTGGTGAATTTCATAAAAACCTTGCTAAAATACGAGAAAGATGACAGCCTTATAAGAGATGGAATAATATTATTTACAGCAACAATGATAGGAAACTTTGCATCTTTCCTATATCATTTCGGGATGGGAAGATTTCTTGGTCCAGTTGAATACGGAGCATTAGGAGCAATACTATCAATATTTTACTTTATATTAGTCCCATTCAATGTAATACAAACAACAATATCAAAATTTGTCGCAAAATTCAAGGCAGAAAACGAAGAGAAAAAAATAAATTACCTTTTCTACAAGTCAATAAAAAAATTATTTATAATAGGAATAATCAGCACAATAATATTCTTAATACTCAGCCCAATAATAGCAGATTTTGTAAAGATAAAAACAATAAACATGATTATATTGGCAATAATAATACCATTTGCATTACTGCTTCCAATAAACAGAGGAGTATTCCAAGGACTACAAACATTCAAAAAACTTGGAGCCAACATAATAATAGAAACTACAGCAAAGCTTGCAGTAGGATTCATGCTCGTGCTTATTGGATACAGGTTAATCGGGGCAGTGATAGGATTAGTAGCAGCATATGTTATACCTTTTATAATATCAATAATACAGCTAAAAAAATATTACTCAAAATATCAGCAAGACATAAAACAAAAAGAAATATACAAATACTCAATACCTGTACTTATAACACTACTAAGCTTAACAGCATTCTACAGCGTTGATGTAATAATAATAAAGCACTACATGAGTGAGACAGATGCAGGATATTATGCAGCAACTGCAATACTCGGGAGAATAGTATTCTTTGCAACACTTGCAATATCAATGGTTATGTTCCCGAAAGTTGCAGAAATGGACGCAATGAAAAAACCCAACAAGCATATACTGAACAAAGCCTTGGCACTAGTTGCAATTGTAGGATTGGGAATAACTCTAGGATACTTTTTACTTCCAAAACTTGTAGTACTTTTACTATTTGGAAAAGACTTCCTGCCGATAACCAAATACATTACAGCATTTGCATTTTTGATGTCGTTCTTTTCATTAATCTATCTTACAGCAATGTACAACCTGTCAATAAACAGAACAAAATTCATATATATACTACTAGTGTTCAACATAATAGAAATAATAGCTTTAGCAATCATGCACAATTCAATAGCACAAGCAATAACAATTATGACAATAATTATGGTGCTAATGTTTATAATTCTATTGCTATACACATATAAAAATGCCAAAACTATCAATAGTAATACCCGCGTACAATGAAGAGAAAAGGATCTCAAAAACCTTAGATGAATACTGTAAATTCTTTAATAAAATATATAAAGATAATTTTGAAATAAGAATAATACTAAATGGCTGTAAAGATAATACATTGGATGTTGTAAGAAACACAGCAAAAATGTACAAACAAATAAAATATACAGACATAAAAGAAGCAATAGGAAAAGGAGGATCTGTAATAGAAGGATTCAAGCAAGCAGAAGGAGAACTAATAGGATTTGTAGATGCAGACAACTCAACAAAAGCAGAATACTTCTATGATCTAGTGAAAAACATAAATGAATATGACTGCGCAATAGCTTCAAGATGGATTGAAGGAGCAAAAGTAAACCCTCCACAACCACTAAAAAGAAGAATAGCATCACGTACATTCAATGCTCTTGTAAGAATTCTATTCAACATAAATGTATATGATAGCCAGTGCGGAGCCAAGCTATTCAAAAAACAAGCAATCAAAGAGATCATACCTTCTCTAGGAATTACTAGATGGGCTTTCGATGTTGATTTACTATATCAACTAAAGAAGAGAAAAAGAACTATATTAGAAATCCCCACTATATGGAGCGATACTCTAGGGTCTAACCTAGATATAAAAAAGGCATCAAAAGAAATGTTCCTAGCAATAGCAAGACTAAGACTAATATACTCGCCATTCAAATTCATAGTAAAAATATATGACAAACTAACATGAAAACTAAAGCAAGCTTCCTAATAGCAGCGCACAATGAAGAGAAATGCATAGGAAAAGTGCTTGAAAACCTAAAAAACTTAAAAAAAGAATTTCTTAACATAGAAGTCATAGTAGGAAACGACGGAAGCACAGACAAAACATCAGAAATCGTTGACAGATACAAATTTGTAAAACACATACACTTAAACGAAAGGAAAGGAAAGAATGCAGTCATAAACAAGATAATAAAAAAAGCAGATGGAGAGATCATAATAATACACGACGCTGACTGGCTTTTCAAGGTAAATGACAAGAAAGACTTTCAAAAAATGCTCTCATGGTTTGATGACAAGAAAGTTGGAGGTGTAGCAGAATCATTTCCAATAGAATATGAGACAGACAACCAGCAGAACACAACAGCTTATCTCGGAAACATGTACGGCACATACTTATGGATAGAATTCCTGAAAGAAAAATATACTTACAAAGAAAATGAATTAAGACTTGCAGACCCTTCAAAAAAAGGATTTCCATTCCTAGTAAACATATTCAGGAAAAATTTGTATAAAAACAATACCACACTTGGAGATGATTTTGAAAGGACATTAGACATTCTGAACAATGGATATAAAGTAATAGTGCTTGACGATCCTAAAATGCCAAGAATGCACACACTAACACCTTACATAAACTATAAAGACATTTTAAAACAGAAAAAAAGAACAGAAAAGGCAAGGTCGCAAGTATTCAGAAAATATAACATAGATATAGGATTACTTAATTTTTACATTCCATTATTCGTTTATTATATGAAAAACCTGGGGAAAACAAAAACATTCAAAGGAGCATTCTCATTGTTTATCTGGATAGCAATGTTTATTTATGCTTCGCTGATATCAAAAATAAAAAACAGAAAACTAACAACAGAAAAAGGCTGGCTCATGAGGGCAAGAAGATGAAGAGACTAAATATCGGGTGCGGACCAGACATAAAACCAAAAGAAGAAGGATGGATAAACCTAGATGAATTAAAGCTCAAAGGCGTGGACATAGTGCACTCACTAAACAAATTTCCATACCCATTCAAGGAGAATGAAATAGACGAAGTGTTCTGCTCGCACATACTAGAGCATGTAGACGATTTAGTAAAAGTAATGAAAGAAATTCACAGAATATGCAAGAACAATGCGAAAATAACAATAAGAGTGCCACACTTCAGCTGCGGAACAAACTACAGGGATCCTACGCATAAAAGATACTTCTCATACTTCACATTTGACTTCTTTGACGAAGAATGCTATTATGATACACCAAAATTCAAGACTGAAAAAAGAGAACTAAACTTTTCAAGACTAGCTTTTACTTCAATAAATTACATAATGAATCCAATAATAAATCTGTCGCCAGCAATATATGAAAGATTCTTCTGCTGGATGCTGCCAACATCAGAGGTTATAGTAGAACTAAAGGTGATAAAATGAATAAAGTAGTAATATGCTATGACTTCCTGCTTGGATTCGGCGGACTGGAAAGAGTTATGGCATTCCAGGCAAACTCATTAAAACAAGAATTTGACACAACAGTATCATTTGCAAGCGTGAAAAAAGATGTGGCTGAAGACATGTTCAAAGGCTTGAAAGTTGAAGAACACTCAATAAAAAAGTTAAAATTAAGCTTTTTAAAAATTATGTACTCGTTCATAAATAAAACACTGCTGAAAAAATACAACGATGCAAACTGCTTCATAAGCCACAGCTACATATGCTCAAGAATGTGCAGTTACATGAAGAAAAAATATAATATACCATTCGTAGTTTACGTACACCATCCGCCAAATTTTTTATATTTGCAGGACAAGAAAACAAATTACTGGGGACTTGACATAGGAAGAGGAATAGCATTAATGGCAGGAATTATATTAGGGCCATTATTAAGAATAGATGACAAGAACTGCATAAAAAGTGCAGACAGAGTATTAGTTAACAGCAACTACACAAAAGGAAGAATAAAACAAATATATGGTGTTGAGCCAATAGTATGCTATCCAACAATAAACAAAATATTTAAATTACATGACAAGGGCGAGTGCGAATACGTCCTTAAAAAATATGATATAAACAGCAAGTTCATATTCTGCCACGGCAGACTAATTCCAGACAAAAGATATGAAATGCTAGTGGAAGCACTTGCATATATTACAGACAAAGACCTGCTTGTAGTGTTCAGTGGAAACATAAATGAAAATTATAAAATACAACTTTTAGAATTAGCCAATAAACTTGGAGTAAAAAACAAGATGAAATTCTTAGGGTTCATACCAGATAACGACCTTATAGCATTATACAATCTTGCAGAAGTATTTGCATTCCCTGCAACAAAAGAAGATTTTGGCTTAGTGCCTATAGAAGCAATAGCATGCGGATGCCCAGCAGTTGCATGGAACGACAATGCAGGACCATCTGAAATAATAACAGACGGTATCAATGGTTATTTGGCTAATGCATACGATGTAAAGGACTTTGCAAACAAGATAGAAAAAATAATCGTAGAAGATTTCAAGAAAAAAAACAGAAACAAAATAGCAGAATCTGCAAAAAAATTCTCAGACAGCGAACATTCCAAAATTATAAAGGAAACAGTTAGTAGCTTAATTCATAAATAATCAAAAGCAGCTGATCATTTTTATCTTTATATGTCATAATAGGAATAAAATTATCCTTGTGCACTTCAGGGAATTTATAGACCCAATCAGGATGCCTCTCAAAAACAGACAACACCATAAACTTAGGCTTATAAGTATCTATATCCTTCTCCAGCTGCTTCTCATCGCTGCCCCAACCAATAACTTTTCTTTCAGAGTAATAAACTGTCTGAGGCTCTGAAGCAGTAACAATAATGTCTGTATTATTGCTATTAGTCTTCATCCACAGAGCAGCATCCTTAACTTCAGAATAACTACTGCTCTTCTGCATGATCATTGCATGAGCCAAAGTCAGCTGTGAATAAGCACCAAGAAGCAAAACAAAAAGGATAATAAAAAAAGTAACATTTTTACTTAAACCAGAAAAGTACTTCAAGCAATAGAAAATTCCCTTGCCTATAAAAAAGAACATTGGAACTGCAACAAGTATAACCCACCTATCTTCAGCAATCCTGAGGTAAAAAATGAAAAATGCCAAAGTGACAACAAGAATAAGAAGGTTAAACAAGTCCGCCCTGAGATTTTTACTTTCTTCTTTTCTCAATAAGTCGTATCCTAAAAAAAGATTAATCAAGGTTATCAAGCCAATAATAAATAACACAAAGTACAAGAAGCTCAATGCATCTGCACCTGTGAAGATTTTAAAAAATTTCAAGATGTACCAACCAAAAGGAGCTTTAGACTCAACCTGGCTGCTATAACCTGAAGTAAAGGCTAGAACATTGTCATAATTTATTTTATTAGATATCAAGTAAGGGACAACAATAACTATGGAAATCAATGAAGAGATCCATACCTCCTTTCTTTTCAAGAATTTAAAACCCTCAATAATAAACAAGAAAAGCAAATATACTAAAATTATCAAAACACTCTGAGTTCTAGACAAAAATGCAAGTGACAAAAATGCTGCACTAAAATACAAATATTTGCCTTTGTTCATTGTATACCATTTCCAGAAAAAGTAAATTGACAGCAGCTGGAAAAATAAAGCTAAAAAGTCAGGCTGAAACCTTGTGGTCCAAAAGATGCTAACCCAAAAAATAGACATTATGAAGCTGCCAACCAATCCAATATTTTTATCATACATGTCCCTGCCTAAAAAGTACATAACAACAGCACTGCCTATAGACGGGATTAAAACTACAAAAAATTTAACCATAGCTTCACTAAAACCAAGCTTAAAGAGCAAGCCTGCAATAACAGGAAACAAAACAGCATGCTGAGGGTTGGGCCTGTAAGGAACATCAAAAAACCAGTGCTTTGCAGTTGACAAATAACCAGCTTCATCCCACCAAACTGCAGAGTTTACTTCTAAATAATAAAGCCTTACAAGAAAACCTAAGATTATTATAAGCAAGAACAGAAAATTATGCTTTTCCTTAACCCACAGGATTATTTTCTCCTTGTTCATTAAGAATTTTATTTAGACATTAATTTATAAAGTTATTTAAAAATTTTCCCTACTTGTAGGTTGGCGTTGAAATCTCTGTGCTTCAATATGAACTCTTCTTTCTACTTCCCCAATTTTAGCTAATTCTTCTCCAAATGCGTCTAGAGTAGCTATCTTACCTTTTACAGAATGCTTTAATACAACGCCATTTCTTAAGTAATAAATACTATCATGTCCATTAGCGCTATTTTTGTACACGCCAACCCTCTTTGCTTCATGACTAACTAATAGAAATGTTAAATAAACATCAAATGATAAATCACCATAAAATCCACCAGCATGTCCTTTATAAATTCTTCTTTCAATCATAAATTTCTATTTATCTAAAAATATATAAGATTATCGCCAGCCCGAACTTGCTCCTTTTCACTCCTCACATTCTTTACTTCATATATCAGAGAAACTAATAACAATCAAAAGAAAATTTTCCTAATAAAGTTTATATACCAATAATAAAAAATATTATTCATGTTCAAATGGTACGGGTTCTTAGGAATCCTGATGATATTATTTGTAGAGGTGAACTTCTTTCTAAAAATACAGCCATTTGCAAACTTTTATTTTCCAATAGTGTGGCTTGGTTATATTTTACTGATAGACTCTATAGTATACAAACTAAAAAAGAATTCATTAATATCAAATAGATTTTACCAATTTCTAGGAATTGTAATTATATCGGCAATGATATGGTGGATTTTTGAGCTATTGAACTTTTCAGTAGCAAACTGGAATTATGTCCACACAACTGAAATGTCACCTTATGCATCCATAATTATGAAGAATCTAGCATTTGCAACAGTATTACCTGCATTCTTTGAAACTGTTGAATTAATCAGATCAATACACTTATTTGACAAGAAAAAGTTAAAGAAAAAGCACAAAATAAGCAAAACTTTGCTGCATACATTTATAATTTTAGGAATAATTTCATTTATACTGCCATTTTTATTGCCGAAACTAGCATTTCCCTTAATATGGCTAAGCTTCTTCTTGATACTGGAACCAATAAATTATTTACATAAACAGCCAAGCATAATAGGACATTTAAAGGACAAGCGCCTGGTGATTCCATTGTCTCTTTTGCTTGCTGGAATAATAATGGGGTTCTTCTGGGAATTCTGGAACTATTGGGCTGTAAGAAAATGGATTTATGACATACCATACCTAGGATTCTTTAAAATATTTGAGATGCCAATACTTGGATACTTTGGATATTTCCCATTCGCATTTGAGTTATATGCAATGTACTGGTTTGTAAGAAGCTTGTTCGTGCATAAGGAACACTTGCTAGAATAATCTTTGAATCCTTTTTTCTTCAGCTATATAATGTTCATCTCTTGCATATGCATCTGCTATTAAATCAATTGCATCCACATTAGGATCAGCAACAGAACTTTTAGGATAAGTAGTTTTACCATCTAAAATATACATAACTTCTGTATCTTTTACTATAACTTGAACTTGTCTTCCGTTAACAGTAATTTCACAACTTGGCAAATCACCAACTTTAAAATCTTTAACCTCATCAAGAGACAATAATTTTCTTCCTAGTCTGACAGAAATTTTTCCAGATCCAAACGCTTCTGTTATATCAGCCATTTTACTTCTTACGATTATCATGTATTTAAATTTTTATATTTTTAAATGTTTATTTTACAAATTCACTAGCCCAATCCTTATACCTTTTTTTGACAACATCAGGGAGTGACTCAAAAGGTTTAATAAATTTTCTGCACTTTGAAGAACCGCAGCAACACTCAATTTTATATTTATGATATATAGTAGTAGAATAATCAATTGTTATTTCTTCACCTTTTCCAATATCTCTCATGGCGATAACCTTGTTTAATTGTTTAATGCCACAATTTGGATCGCAAGAATGGTTAAGATAAACTCCAGGATTGTCCTTATATGGATTAATGAATTTATTCCTACCTATCTGCAAACTAGTGAAATTTGCCTTAGGCCAACCAACAATCTCTCCTGAAAATTCAAAAATAAACTCGCCTTTAGAAAAATTTTTATCAGTAAAAACACCGCTGCCTTCCTTACTAGACTTTTTTATCAACAAGCCTTCCATATTCCACTTCCAACATATTTACTATATTACTCCAAGTAAAACTTTGAACTCTTTCATAGCCTAAACTTGAATATTTATCCCTTAATTTTTTATTTTTAATTAATAACTCTAACTTATTCTTCAAGTCCTTCAGATCATTATCCTTAAAAGTTAATCCTGCATTATCTATGACCCATGGCAAAGCACCAGCATAAGAGCTTAAAACACAAGCTTTTTGTGAAAATGCCTCAAGAACAACAATACCAAAACCTTCATAATGACTTGGGAATAAAAACACATCACAAGACCTTAAGGCATTGAGCTTCATATCTTCTGGAATTTCGCCAATAAAAAAAACATTATCTGCTCCCAAATTCTCCTTTAATATTTTCAACTCGCTCATATAACCACCATCAACACCACCTATCAAGAATTTTATTTTAGGAAAATATTTTGAAACTTTTACAATCAAATCCAAGCCCTTGCTCCTGTGGATCCTGCTTAAACTAAGAACAACAAAGTCCTTATACTTAATATTATATTTTTTCCTGAAATTTTTAGAATCTCTTAAAGTTAAATAATTTTCAGGAATCCCATTGGGAATAACTACAAACTTTTCTCTTGATAAATTGAACTTCTTGACAAACCAACCAGTTTCCAAATCTGTAATCGATAATATTTTATTAAATCTATTCAAGAAAAATTTTCCAAAAAATAAGTCAAAAACAATTACAAATAAATCAGCTAATGAACTCCTCAAACCTTTAGGGTAATTAGGCCAATGAGGAGTTAGAAAACAAGGCTTTTCAGTAAAGAATAAACCTAAAAGATGAGGATGCCTGTAGTTATGAAAATGAAAAATGTCCGCATCTGATTCTTTAATAGCTTTGAAGACTCCTGGAAAAAAAGAAGCAAAATCACCAAGATTAAACCAAGTCCTGAATCTCCTTATTTTTATACCTTCATAAATTTCTTCTTTTAATTGTATTTTTTTATTTCTATTCCTATCAGAAGTAAAAACTTCGACTTGATGGCCTTTTTTTATTAGTTCTTTGGATAAGTAATAAACATGCCTTTCCAAGCCTCCCTCAACAGGATAGAATGAAGGAGTAATCATTATGATTTTCATAAACTAAAGTACAAAGAAAAGATTAAAAACATTATCGATACAACTTTTCAAGATCCTTAGCGATATTCTCCCACAAAAACTCCTTAGATTTCTTAATATTATTCTTACTTATCTTAATTTTTAAACCCTTATTCTTAATCAACAATTTTAATTTACTCTCCAATTCATTCAAGTTTCCAAAATCAAACAAGAATCCATTAACATTTTCTTTCACTAAAAACTTACCACCCTCAGTTCTAGAAGAAACAACAGAATTGCCAAAAGCCATAGCTTCCAAAACAACAATACCAAAAGCCTCCCACCTGCTAGGAAAGAGAAAAATATCAGAACTCTTCAAAACTTTATTCCTAACCATATCATTGCCGTGAAGAAAAATAATCCTATCTTCAATTTTAAGTTTTCTGGAGATATAAGAAAGTCTTTGCCTATCTTCTCCAAAGCCAAACACAATAAAGACAGCTTTCTTATTTAACTTAGGAAGAATTTTAATAACTTGGTCAATACCCTTATATTCCTGAAGTCTGCCAACAAAACTTAAAACTATTTTATTTTTTAGATTATATTTTTTTACAATATCACTATTATCAACTTTATTGAACAAATCCTTTGAAATCCCATTCGGCAAATACCTAATATTATTTTCATTAAAGCCACAGTCAACAAGCCAATCTTTCTGAGAAGGATTAACCTGAACAACAACATCATATAATTTATTTATACTCATTTCTAGAAAACTAACAATTTTCTTATAAAATCTAGCATGCAAACTATAATCATCCAAAGCCATGAATGGACCATGAGGAGTAATAACCAATTTCAATTTAGGATTGAATATTTTCTTCATTAAAATTATAAAATCATGCCACAAAAAACCAAAAGAATGAACATGAAGAACATCTAATTTGGTATTCAAAACCTGAAACAACATTCCAGGATAAAAAGCAGCGTAATAGCCAAACCTAAAAATTTCTCTTGATCTATGAACATGAATTCTATCAATAACCTCATAATGCTTAAACTCACTCTTGTGAGAAGTAAAAACATGCACTTCATGCTTTTTTGCCAGTTCTTTTGCTAAGTAAAAACAATTATTCTCAGCACCGCCAACCCTAGGATAAAAGTAAGTTGTTATAAGTCCTATTTTCATAAAACAAATATTAAAGAAAAACTTAAATAGCTTTTTATGACAACAGAAATAATGGAAAAGGTAAATGAATACATAATTCCATATCATTGGGCTTGGGAAGGATTTTACAAAGAATCATATGAGTGGCCTGTAAAAAAAATACTTCCTTACATAAACAAGACAGACAAAGTACTTGATGTAGGGTGCGGCGATGGAAAACTTACTTACTTTCTGGCACAAAAATCAAACAACGTTACAGGAGTAGACAACCAAGAATTACCTCTGCAATTTGCAAAACTAATATTCAGCAAACTTAAACTAAAGATAAAATTCAAAAAAGATGATGCAACAAAACTAGGCTTCAAAGATGAAAGCTTTGACAAAGTAACATGCTTTGACATGATAGAACACGTACCTGTAGAAATGGCAAAAAAAGTTGTTGAAGAAATAAATAGGGTATTAAAAAAATACGGAATGTTAATACTAACAACCCCAAATAGAAAGGAACTCAGAGGAAGAATATTCGGCCACAAGATAATAGACAAGCACTACTATGAGTATGATATAAATGAATTAAAGCAAATGCTTGAACAACAAGGATTTACAAACATAAAATTCAACGGATACTACCTCCCATTACCTATACCAAAAATAGAGCACTATGCAAACATCTTTCCGATAAGAGGAATTTTCAAATTCTTGATAAAAGCAGGAAATAATTTTCCTAATTTAGCCACAGGAATACTTGTAACAGCAACAAAGAAATAGATTTATTCAACCCTTATGCCATTTGTTAATCTGCTATTTCCATGGACAAAAACTCATACTCCTTGTAACATAATCTGCTCAATAATTCTATCCATATTAACATGGTGGTGTGTTTTTATTTCCCCATGTTGGTCTGTAGGAGCAGCATAAGCATAATTCCTTCCCGAATCATTATCAAATGAACAGCCATAAAGGTGTATTTCCGAAGCACTCATAATAGAAGCAATTTGCAAGGCACAACCACTTACTGATCCTCCTCTAAAAATATTTTCTTGAGTTTTACTAACATTAATCTTTCCAGATTTAGTATAATCAAAATATAAGTGAGGTGGGCAGGGTATTAACTCTGGACGAAAACTTTCATAAACACAATCATTTGAAGAAATAGAATCTTCCATTAATGTAAAAATATAATGCAAAAGTTCTTCCTCGTCAATATAATCATTATACAAAAAATCAGATAAATCTCTTTGCAGTCTTTCTCTATCATCTGGACTTGGAAAGCATAGCTTATCAAATGGAGATATATATGAACTTACTATTCTAGTTGTTGTATATGGAGAAGCATAAAACCAATCTCTTTTAGACCCTCTAATATCTGCACAAACAAAATATGTTGAAGCTACAACTTTAGCAGCGCCATTAACAGCAATGCTTATTGGCTGCTCTCCTTTGAAAAGGCCCAATGTAGGGCTTGAACCTAATACTGCAACAGATATCCCAGCGTGTTTTCCACGAATACTATTAACCATCAAGAATGATTAAAAATAAAAATTTATAAACGCTTCTAAAACAATAGATCTATCAAAGTTTTTTTATCTAAAGTATTTATAGGAATGTTTTTCAATACTATATAACCATCAATAAAATAAATATCATTTTCACTAGATTTGTATGAAATATTCTTAGATTTGACAGAATAACTTTTAACAGGAAGAGTAGTTTTCACTCTAAGACTCATATTTATTTTTCTGTAATTCCACTTAAAAGAGCCAACATTCTTCAGCAAAATAGAATCTTTTGAACATTCAACCTTAATATTTTCTCTTAAATCGAAATACTGCGTTAATTCTGAAAATGTTGTGAACCACAAATCATTTGAATAATTGTCATGAAGCCACTTCATCTGGTTCATATGCTTCTTAGAATTATAGCCAAAAGCGTTGAAAAGCTTAAGTTTGCTTAGAACTGAAAAGAAAAAATTCTTAGAGATAATATAAATTACAAGTGCTGAAATACCTAAAATCAAAATAATTAATAATAGCAATGGAGAGATCAGATAAACCAATATCAAAATAAGAACTGTTAATAAACCATTAAACAACAAAAATTTGTGATCTTTAAACCTAAGCTTAGAAAAGTTAGTAAAGCCAAGCTCCTCAATAAAGGACTTATACGACTGAAGAATAGAACCTCCGCCCAAAGCATCAAGCCAGTTCATCTGAGCATGCATAAAATAATACAAAACAGGATAATTAAAAGAAGAACTTTTTCTAATAATATCTTTGACTCTTTTCCTAAAATTTAGTGTAGTGCCTTCCAAAGAAACAGAATAAGGAACAACAACAAGCTTAGAATCTTTATCCTTAATATTAAAAGGGTTGTTATCAACAAAGTGTTTGTCAATTTTCCAATAGCTTACATCGCCGACCCTAAATTTCTTATGTTCTATACCATCAATCAACACTCCCTCAGGCTCTATAAAACTTCCAACTTCTTTTTTATATGATTTAATTCCTTCAGAAGTATCCTTAACACCTGTCAATTTATTAAAATTGCAATCAGAAACATCAAGCCAAAAACCAAGGCCATAAATACCAAACTTGTTAAACAATAAAGGAGCATCAGGTCTTCCCCTTCCAAAAGGATAAGTATTCCAGACAAGACAATCATGCTTCCAAGCGTAATTAAAAGCCTTCTGCAGATTTTTAAAAATATCTAGAACAAATTTAGGATCATCGTAAGGACTTCCTCTGCTAAACAAAACACTATTCTTATGCCAGTACGGAAAATAATTATCTACACCAATCTCATGATAATAGCCATGAGCAACATATTCATCATAATGCTTATTGCCGTAACGAAAAATAGGATGCATAACCTCCTTAATCCATTTTCTTCCTTCCTTTGAATACCATGCAAGCTCGGAAGGATCTACACCTTCTGGTTGAGTATATTTTATTGCATTAAGAAAAGATGTGTGACAAGGGACCCAGCCCATAGAATACTTTATCCAAGGAAGCTTGTCGAGGATAGGCTTCCAATACAAAGACCAGAAATCATTTCCAGATCTATACCAATAAAAAGTGTCCCACTTCTTTTTACTAGGACCATAATCATGACTGCCTCCAATTGGAAACTCATCAACACCTATAGCAAAAGCTACTTTCTTATTATCATACCACTTTGTAAGCGAAGCTTCCTGGATCATTTTCTTAGCACATATGTGTAATGAATAGGTATTAAAGGACTACCGTTACTAAAAATCTTAGAAATAAAAGCATATCTCTTATACAAGCTAAAAACATTGCAGGACTTTACAAGCTTGACTTTCTTGAATCCTATCTTATCAAATAAAGAAGTATAATAATTGTCAGAAAACAAATAAAATTCCCTTGTAAATGCATTCTTCTTATTGCCGTGAGAATTATTATGAAGAAAATGCTTCACTGGGTTTTTTATAAAGCCTACAAAATCTAATGAAATGCAGTTAAAATATTTTGAATATGAAGTAGGAGAAATAAAATAAGCAACATACCATGCAGGAGAAGGAACTGAAACTATCATGAAACCTCCTTTTCTTAGTAGCCTGTAAGCTTCTCCCAAATAATTTTCTTGATTATCAACATGCTGAAGAACAAAATTTGAAAGAGCAACATCAAATAAATTATTACCTAAAGGAACTTTTTCTGCAGAAGCAAAGAAATTAACAGGAGAATAATACTTATCATATAATCTAATGTCAAATGAAACTATATCCTTCTCTTTATTCGTAAAGCTAAGAAACCTGTTATCGCCTGAGCCCATATCTATAATATTCTTTTTATATCCAAGCTCATTAAGTACTTCATTAATAATACCATAAACAAAAGTTGCAGCTATGGGAAAATCCTTGAATTTTGTCACATGTCCATTATAAGGCTTTACAATTTTTATTTTCTTTCCTTTAAATTTTTTTCCAACAGCCTTTCTCAAATCAGGCACTAAAATCTCTTTACCACTGAAAACCAATTTATGCAATGCGAAACAATAATCACAGTTTCTGCACTTTAGAAAATAATATTTATTATAAAACAACCCAACTTTTCCAGAGCAATTGCTGCAATAAAAATTTTCAAGAAGCTGCTTTGAAAACGAGAAATAGACCATAAAACTGCTTACCACAATAATATTTATAAATATAGCGCTTATTTTCCGGAAATATGGGAGACTTTTCATTCAATAACCAGAAGTACAGCGGAGAAAGAGCAATCAATGAGAGCGAAGACTTCAAGGCAAGAATGAATGCCATTGTTAGAATGTGCGGACAGAACAAAAAGCTCCTGGACATAGGCTGCTTTACAGGATACCTTATTAAGAAACTTAAACAGAAAAACAATGAAGTTTACGGAGTAGACATATCACAAAAAGCTGTTGATGCCGCGAGGAAAAAAGGACTAAACTGCTTTCAAGGAGATGTGGACAAGGGGCTGGAATTCAAAGATAAAAACTTCGACACAATAGTAATGGGAGAAATAATAGAACACATATTCGATACAGACAAGGTAGTGAGAGAAATAAAAAGAATGCTAAAAGACAAAGGACACTTAGTAATCACCACACCGAACATAGCATCACTAAACAGAAGAATAAGATTATTGCTCGGAAAAAATCCATACATAGACATAGGAACTTTAAACGATAACAACAAAACAACAGCCTCAGGACATATAAGATACTTCACATTTGACACTTTGAAAATTCTTCTTGAAAGAAATGGATTCAAAGTTGTAGAAAAAACATCAGATGTCTTTCTACTAAAATCATTAAGATCATACAAGCTTGCAAAGTTATTTCCAACATTCGGCTGGTCAATAATAATGAAAGCACAGAAATTATAGAACACCCTTGACAGCATTTCTAAATCTTGACAGACTATTTTCCATAGTAAAATTTTTAGCAATCAATCTTGCTTTTCTTGAAAGCATATTCAATTTCTTTTTGTTATTCCATAAACTCCTTATTACATCAACTGCTCCATCAACACTTGGAACAACAAGCATGCTATCTATTTCTTTTACAACACTCTTTATCCCAACTTTATCAGAAACAACAGGAACCAAGCCCTGAGCCATAGCCTCAAGAACAGCAATGTTTGCAGCCTCAAATCTTGCAAGACTTAGATAAACAGAGCCATTAGAAAAATACTTAAAAACCTCATTAGTAGGCTGCACCCTTACAATCATATCATTATTCGGAGGATTATAATCCCCACCTATACCTATAAGATAAAGCTTTGTATCTAAAAATTTCTTTCTAAGCTTTTCAGCAGCCATAACATTAAGATTAGCCCCCTTAGTCCTGCACACCCTTCCGGCATACATAATAATATGGGAAGACAAACTGCACTTCTGAGAATTAAATACATTATCATAAAAAGGTGGGACAATAACAACTTTATCTTTGAACCTTTCAGGAACAAAAGAAGCCATAAATTCTGTAGAACAAATAAGAAGGTCATATTTTCCAATTATAAAATTGTAAAAATAAGAAATTCTTGAGTCTTTAATAAAAAACAGCTTAGGATCAGACACTATAAGGCATAGTTTACTAGACTTACTGAACAATTTAACAAAATAACCTGTAAGCATCTGGGAACCACCCTCACAAATAGCAATATCATACTTTTTCATAAACAAAGCTGTCTTCAGGCTTTTGAAAAAACGAGACAAGAACGGAAAGGAAAACCTCACTTTATCATTAACAAAATCGGCATTTATACTATTTGCCCAGGCGGCATGAAGCCTGTGAGGTGCATTGTAAATAAAGACTGCTTTCATAAAAATTATAGTGCTCCAAAACCTATTTAAAAGGAACGCTTTTAAGCAAGAAACATGGCAGACAAGGTATTTATTCTAGGAATCGACGGAGGAACTTTTAGAGTAATAGACGAACTAATAAAACAAGACAAGCTACCAAACTTCAAAAAAATAAAAGAAAACGGAAGCTCTGGAATACTAAACTCATGCATACCCCCTACAACTGATCCTGCATGGCAAGTACTATTTACTGGAAAAAACCCTGGAAATGTCGGCTTTTACTTCAATGCAACATATCTTGGAGATGAAGAATACCAAAAAAGGCTTGTAACAAAAGTAGAAACAGAAACAATATGGTCAATACTATCAAAAAACAACAGAACAGTCGGAGTGTATAATATACCATTCACTTATCCTGCAGAGAAGGTAAACGGATTCATGGTCTCTGGATTGTTTTCTCCAGGTTTTGAAAGACTAACATACCCTGAAGAACTAAAAAAAGAGCTTGGAGAAGACTACTGCATAAGCATACCTGACTTTCAGTATTTAACTAAAGAAGAACAGATTAAAAGAAGCATAGAAGAAATAAATAAAAAATTCAACACAGGAATAAAACTTTATAAAAAATACAAACCTGAATTCTTCATGATGGTAATAGCAGAAGTGGACACAGTACAGCATTTTTTTTGGGAAGGGAAAAAAATAAACAAAACAATAGAAGAGTGTTATTTATTGCTTGACAAATACCTTGGAGAGATACTTGAAGCAATAAATGAAGAAACAACCTTATTTATTGCAAGCGACCATGGATTCTGCAAGGCAAAATATGATATACTACTTAACAGCGTAATGCTTAACAAAGGATACATAAAACTAAAAAATGAAGAACAGAAAACAGAAAAATTCAAGAACAAAATCGCAAAATTCCTAGATAAATTCGGGCTGAGAAAAACAATATCAAGAATAATAAGCAAAAATCTAGGACAAGTGTTCACAACAGGCTTTGACAAGATAGACTGGCCCAATACAAAAGCATTCTCTTATGGCGTGGGAGGAATATACATAAACCTAAAAGGAAGAGAACCAAAAGGATGCGTGAAAAAAGAAGAATATGAAAAAACTTTGAATGAAGTAGAAAAAGAGCTACTAGAATTAATAGATCCAGAAACACAAGAAAAAATAATCAAGAAAATTTATAGAAAGAACACAATATACAAAGGCAAAGCAACAGAAAGAATGCCAGACCTTATATTAATACCAAATGAGAAATACGTATTCAGGGACTACTTCGGTACTGAATGGAAAAAAGAGTCAGTATTTTCAGGAAACCATGAGCCTGAAGGAATATTCCTTGCCTGCGGTAAAGACATAAAAAAAGGACACAAAGTGAACTGTGACCTTGTTGACATAACACCGACAGCACTTCATATACTAAACAAAAACATACCGCTTGATATAGACGGAAAAATTGTGAAAGACATATTCAAAACACAATCGAAACATTACAAAAAGAAGACTAAAAAGCAAACAGAGAAAGAGTATAAAACACAGAAAGAAAAAAATCTTATAAGTAATTTAATAAAAGACCTAAAAGTGTAAAACATACAAAAGTTTTTTAAATTAACCATTATTCCAAAGTTTATGACAAATCAAGATAAAAATGTTCAGATAAACATACCAAAAGATCTTGCTGAACAAATACAGAAAAAAATTGAAGGAACAGAATTTGACTCAGTTTCAAACTACGTAACTTACGTTATGAAGCAAGTTCTAAAAGCTAACCAAGACAAAACGAAAGAAAAAAAAGAACTCACCAAAGAAGAAGAGGATAAGATAAAAAAGAACCTTCACTCAATGGGCTATTTATGATGAAGAAAAATGTTATTATGATATTAGTTGATGGAGCAAGAGTAGACTATTTGAAAAAATATCCTAATTTTTCTAAGATTTCTAATAGAGGAACTTTTTTATCAAATGGCTGCACATATGCACCTTACACTATAGCTTCACTTCATGCAATATTCAGCGGAGTATACGGAAATAAAAGCGGAACAGATAATTACTACGGAACTTATGATTTTAATAGTGAAGATTATGCTACACTCGCAGAATATTTTAAATATAATGGATTTGTAACTTATGGAGACACAATAAACGAACTTGTAGCACCAAAACAAGGATTTGATATATTTACAATACACAATGAATTTGAAGACAACCTAACAGAGAGGCATCAAGCTATAATAAAAGAAGTCAAACAACATTCAGAGAAAAAGAACCAACCTTTCTTCTTATACTTACACTACAGCAACATACATACAGGAATAAAATTAAATGTCCTAGACAAATACAATAACTTTAGCCAAGAATATTTCGGAAAAACTGAAGAAAATAAAAAAGATTATGAAATTTATTTCAGCAAATCAGATGAATATATAGGCGAAATAATTAATTTTATAGAAAATCAAAAATTAATTGATGATTCCATAGTATTCATTACAAATGATCATGGCATAAGCACAGGGGAAAAGATAGGTGAAAGAGCATATGGAGTTTTCTGCTATGAATATACAATAAAAACATTTTTAATATGTTTAGGAGAAATCTTCCCCAAAAAAGAAATAAAAAATCTATTCAGAACAATTGATATAACCCCCACAATAATTAATATAATGGAATTTAAACCTATGTTAGGGTACAAAAAAATGGATGGAAAAAGCCTTCTTCCACTTATAAACGGAAAAGATACATCTCAGAGAATTGCATTTATACAATCAGGAAATCCAATGAAGGAAAATAATCCTCCAAAGAAACCAAATGTACACGCAATTAAGACTGATGAATGGAAACTAATATTCAATGAAGCTAATGGTAGTTATGAATTATATAAAATAAACGAGGACAAAAACGAAGAGAATAATCTATACAATAATCCAAATTATCTAGGTATACAAACAGAATTACAAGGTTTGTTGAATAAACACCTACAACCTAACATCACCCAAATAGATAATTTTCAGCCTACAAAAGAAAAAAATACTGTAAATATAGAAAGAAGCTTAACTGAATTAGGATACTGGAACAATGCATATTCTAAAATAAATTATTTTGGATCCGGACCTACAAAGCTCGCTTATCAAGCAGCAGATTATTTAGTAAATGAAGATATCAGAAAAATCCTAGATCTTGGAGCAGGCCAAGGAAGAGACAGTTTATACTTTTCTCAAATGGGTTATGATGTAACAGCCATAGACTTTTCAAGGAATGCAATAAAGTCCATACAAGAAATTATATCACACCATAAAACAAATGTAAAACCTATTTTATATGACATAACGAAGCGACTACCATTTAATGATCTATATTTTGACTGCGTCTATTCTAATCTAACTTTTCAATTCCTAAATAAGCAACAGATGAATAGTACAATAAGTGACGTGCATAGAGTTTTAAGGCCGGGAGGATTATTCATAGCCTCAATAAAAAATCATAAAGATAAGTACTTTATTATTGGTAATAAGATAAATAATAGTTCTACAGAATCAAATGGGATACTAAGATATTTTTTAGATGAGAAGGAAACAAAGGAACTAATAAAAAACTTTGAAATTATAGATTTTTACGAAGAGAAACACATAAATCTTGACAAAAGCAAAAGCTGTTATTGGGTAATTGTAGCAAGGAAAAAAACTAAATAAACCTTCTAATTATCCTACTAAATATCTTAATCTTCAACTTATTTTCTACGGTCTCTATCATCTTCAAATCTGTCTGGTCAGGAACCTTAAACAGAAGCAGCAAAAAGAAATAAACTGCAGAGAACACAAAAGAAGACACTACAAAAGAAATTAATGAGGCAGATATAGTTCCAGAAAAGTAAAGTATTAAACTGGCGAGCAATACAGCAAGAAGAGACTTGAAGAATCCCTTGTTATATGGATTAACAGGAATATAAGCATAAACACAAACCCAGCTCACAATCTTAAGAATTAACAATGAAAGCATAGTACCTATAGCAGCACCAACAATTCCATACTTAGGAATCAACAAATAATTAAACACTATATTAGAAACAAGGCCAACAAGCCAAGTCAGCAGATTAAGCTTGGTTTTCCCTATAATATTAATCATCTGCCCTGTAGGGCCTAGAAGAACACTGAAGAAATAACCTATAGTCAACAAAACGAACGAAAATGAACCAGCAACATAAACATCTCCAAATAGTAGCCTTATAATCTGCGAAGGAAAGAAAAAGAAAACCACAACCATAGGAACTGTAAGGTAAAAATTCCAGGCCGTCACCCTGTTAAATATATCTCGAATTTCACTAGTTTTGTGATCGTGCAAGAGCCCTGAAAGAACAGAAATCAACAAGCCATTAAATGCAAACGCAAATGTAGGAATAAGATTTGCCAATGAAGCAGCAGCATTGTATATACCAACCTCAACCTCTGTCTTGAAGTAACCAAGCATTACAGTATCAACCCATTTTGTAAGGATAAAAAAAGCACTAGCAAAAAGAAGAGGAAGAGAAAATGAAAACAGAGCAGGCTCCAACTTATACCTAAATAACTTATCAAGAACTTTTTTCCTTCTAAGCATAATAAATATTGAAAACACAGAAAGAACAACAGCAAACAAATGAGCAAGGCTCGCACCAAAAACACCGAAACCAAACAAAACCAAAACAACTGTAATAGCTAATTTAAATACGCCCTCGCCAATATCCCTAAAATAAAACTGGTAATCAATTCTTTTAATACCTCTACAAACAGCAAACAATATTTCAGAAACAGCATAGAACGGAATAATTAACGCGTAAACTTGAATTATTCTTGAAAGAGATGAATTCTTAAAAAATGATAAAGCAATGTAATCTGAGAAAAAGAAAACTAAAAATGAAAGCATCAAAGAAAATGGAATAACAATATAAAAAGCCGTGTTTACTATGCTGTTGACTTTCTCCTTATTATTAAAATAACCAACAAAACGCTCAACACCCTGCTCAAAGCCCAAAAGAGAAATAAAACCAACAATGCCAAGAACAGACTGGCCTATGCTCAACATACCAAACTGCTCAGGACCAAGACCCCTTGCAACAATTATCTTGTAGATATAATTAATAAATTTAGAAAAGAACATACCTAGCAAAACAATTCCTGCGCCCTTCACTATCAGCTTCAGAGAAGAATCATTTTCATCCATATTAAACTCCGATGTATTTGCTCCATCCCCCAGAAACAGAAATATTGTAATAATAATTTAAGACTATTGCCCATCCTACAACAATTAATAAAATCAAGACATATTTCAAAAACTTGTTTCTAAAGTCAAGACCTTCTGCCACAAAAAAAACATAAAATGGAACAAGAAAACTTAAGTACCTGAAATAATACAAAGTTGTTCTTCCGCTGCTTAAAAGTGCTATAAACGGATTAATTACTAGAGGAAAAATAAATATGCTAAAAAATATTATAGAAACAAAAATGGCTTTATCTTTGTCTTTTCTGTAAAAATTATAAATACCATACAACATCAGCAAGCTCAAAATTCCAGCAAGCACAAACAAGTACTGCATATCATTAAGAGCTGAAATATTTATCATAGAAGCGAACTTGAAAAACGGATAGGGGACTTCATGAAGCTTTAATGACTCAAGAGCAAAATGACCGGGCTGAACAATAGTATAATTAAACTGCTTAAGGAAACGAGGAAGGTAAAGCAAGGCAAAAAACGCAACCACTAAAAGCCCATAAAAATATCTTTTAATATCAATATTTTTATTCTTAAACCAAAAGAATAATACAGCCAAGAAATGAGCCCCGATAATAAACACAGAATAGAAATGTGTGTAGAATGAGGCAATATATAAAGGAGCTAAGAGATAAATCATTTTTTTATTATTCTCAAAAATAAACCTATACAAAGCCCAAGTTGCCAAAACATAAATCAGCGAAAGCAAGATATAAAACCTAAGCTGAGAAGAATATATTACATGCATCGGGTTCAAGGCAAGAAGAAAAGACGAAAGAAGCGCAATTTTCTTATCGGATAATTTCAAGGCTAAAAAATAAAACACAATAATTCCAATAATCCCTATGAGAATACTTACAATCCTGGCAAAATAAACAGAATCATAAATATTTAAGAGAACACCTATAAACAAATAATAACCAGGAGGATGAACATCCTTTGATAGGATAGAATCAAAATCTCCCTTAATCAAAACTTTAGAATAATTCACGCTAAAGTCTTCGTCAGTGCCAAACTCCTTGTCATCTAGATTATAGACTCTAAGGAAAACAGCCAAGACTAATATTATTATAAGCATCCAGTTTGAAGCAACAAACTTTGTAAATTTGTTCATATCGGACTTAAATAGAAGGTCCTTTTAAAAGTTACTCTTCAGCCAACATGTTAGAAACTTTTATAATTCACACACAATCATTTAGAATATGGATATAGAATATTCAATAATAATACCTGCATACAATGAAGAAAAAATAATATCCAACACGATAGAAGAGACTACAAATTTTCTTAAGAAGACAAACAAGAGCTTTGAGCTTATTATATCAAATGACGGATCAAAAGACAGAACTGCAGAGATTGTAAAAAATAAACAAAAAAATTACAAAGAACTAAAACTTTGCGACAACCAAAAAAACGAAGGAAAGGGCTCAGCACTTACAAATGCATTCAAAATGGCAAAGGGAAGATACATACTATTCATAGATGCAGATTTAGCCATAGACATAAACCTATTTCCCAAACTAATAGAACCTCTAAAAAAAAATACAGCAGACATTGCAATAGCATCAAAACATGTGAAAGGAGCAAGTGTGGAATACTCATTAATTAGAAGTATCACAAGCAGAACATACTCAGCACTTGCGAGAATAATTTTAGGGCTAAAAATAAAAGATTGCCAGTGCGGATTCAAGGCATTTAGAAAAGAGACAATCAAAAAAATACTTCCAGATATGAAAAACAAAGGATGGGGGTGGGACACTGAAGTTCTTGCAAAAGCATCGTGGAAAGGCTACAAGATAATTGAGGTGCCTGCAAAGGTTGTCAATATACCTGGAAGGGAAAGCAAAGTAAGCATAATAAAAACAGTAAAAAGCATGCTGAAAGAACTTATAGAGCTACAAAAAGAAAAGAAAAAATACGCTAACTAAGAACAATCCTTCTGATCCTCAACCTTGCAGTCATCACCAACACAAACCTCAACTCCATCACACACAGAAGTAACTGCCTCATCTTTTTCTACAACTGTAGCGCCAGTCCTGCCAACATCTTTAGAACAGCCTGCAACTGCAAGCAGTATCAATACAATTATTAGTACGGCAACAAGTTTCATATCATACCCTAAATATCAGGATTTAATAAATATTTCTATAGCTTCAGATATTATCAGTAAGCTTTAAATAATGCGCCAATTTAGCAATGATAATGGCAGAAATAAAGCTATTCAACAAATGGAGCACAGAAAACATAAAAGTAAATGACCCTGGACTAAGAAAATACATTGCACTACCTAATTTTATCATACCAAGAACATTTGGTAGGAATACTGAAGCAAGATTTGGAAAAAGCAAAAGCCACATAGTTGAAAGGCTGATGGGCAAAATAATAGCAACAGGACACAAGGGAAAAAAACACTTCAGAACATCAGGAACATTCACAGGAAAAGGAACACATGCATACAACATAGTACTAAAATCACTAGAATTAGTAGAAAAAGAGACAAAAGAAAATCCTGTAGCAGTACTCATAAAGGCAGTAGAAAATGCAGCACCAAGAGAAGAAATAACCACAATAGAATATGGGGGAGCAAGGTATTCTCAAGCTGTAGACTGCAGCCCGCAGAGAAGAGTAGATATAGCACTAAGGCAAATAACACAAGGAGCATACTCAAAAAGTTTTAACAAAAAAAAACAGATATACGAAGCACTAGCAGACGAAATAGTAAAGTCATACAAAACAGACCAGGGAAGCCAGGCAATATCAAAAAAATTAGAAATAGAAAGACAAGCAGACTCTTCCAGATAATCATTAGGTCAATTTACAATAGCATCAACCGAAGAATGAAGAGAATCTAACTTGAGAAAGATTTATAAATAGGTTCACTACATTTTAGTTTGGTGTAAAGTTGATGCAAAAAAAAGGGTTTGTAACTATCTTAACATTGTTTGTTTTATTCTTAGTTTTAGGATTACTTATCGGATATTTCTTTACAAGTGATAGTGGTATAGGAAAAATCACAGGCGCAGCAACATCAACTGTAGGAAATTTCACTGCAAATGTTGTGTCAGGAATAGCATGCACATGGAGCAATGCAGCACTTAATGTAAGCTTTGGAGGAGGTCTTGCACAGTCGTTGACACAAGGAGCAGTATATAATGCTTCCAAAAACTATGAAGGGTATATAGGCGGTGGATTACAAATATTGGGACATAACTGGACACTTTACAATGTAACAGCTGACTCTACAAACACAGACAGCGTAAACATAACAATGTCAGGAAGGCATTTACAATCAGGAGCAAACATACTAGGAATAACAAATGTAACATGGATGTCAAACCAGACAAACGGAAATGCATCAGTAGCTTCAGGGTCACAAGAAGGACATAACTTTACATATAGAGGGAACACAACATTATTTGAAGGATTCAACTTAACATTAGTAGCAGACAGTGATCCTAAACTAATATTAAGATTAAGAAACTTCTCAAATCAACTAACAGCAGGAAGCACAGTATGGTACAGATTCTGGCTGATGGTTCCAGGAAGCCAAGTACAAGCAACATATGCTGGGAATTATACTCAAACATGCACAGCAGCATTAACATAAAAAATGAAAAAAATCGCCATAATAATAATTGGAATGTTTCTTTTTAACTTAGCATTAGCAAGTGCAAGTATAGGAATAGGCGTTTCACCATCAAAAGTCTTTGACGTCCTAGAAAGTAAAGAAAGAAGAAATTACACTTTTATAATATATAATACAGGCAATATTGATGTCAAGGCAAGAATGTCATTAACAGACGACCTTGAAAAATGGGATGTAAAATTCTATCCTGAAGAATTTATATTAAAGCCTGAGCCTGAGCCTCATAGACTGCCACCAGTAAACGGCCAGACTGTTGTTGTAAGCCTGAAGGCGCCTGTGAGCAAGCCAAAGAAGTTTACAGGACACGTAGTAGCATCAGCAGGACCATCAGATGGATCATCTTTTGGAGGATCAGGAGCAGTAGCCTCAAGAATGGAGATAGAAGTATTAGAACCAAAACATTTCTGGGATTACTGGACAAAAAAACAGATAATAACAGGAAGCGTTGTAACAACCCTTGTTTTATTGATGCTCATCGGGCTATTTATAATGAAGAAGAAGAGACTCAGGCTTGGATTTGTAAGAAACAATTAAGCGAAAAACATAAAAAACAGTTAAATTTCTTCTATTTACAATGAAACTAGCAATTATATTTATCCTACTTTTATTGATTACAAACACAGTACAAGCAAGCGTAGGAATAGGGATATCGCCAGCAAAGATAACAGACACACTACATAGCAAAGAGGAAAAGGAACATACTTATACAGTCTACAACACAGGGAACTTGAACATTACTGCAAAATTAGAAGCTGACGGAGAGATAAAAGACTATATAGAATTCTATCCTGAAGAAACAAACCTACTGCCAGAACCTGAACCACATAGACTACCACCAGTAAACGGAAAGCAGATCACTATGAAAATAAAGACCCCAAAAACAAAAGAAAATATAACATTAAAAGGAAATGTAATTGCATATGTAAATCCAGGATTTGGAGGACTTATTACAACAGGAGCAGTTGCATCTAAAGTAGAACTAACAATAATACCAAAAGATGAAGAATTAAAATTAAATAAGAAACATCTTGTTGGAATACCACTAATAGGGCTTGTAGTCCTTCTAGTTATAATAAATGTGAGGCATCTAAGAAAAAAAATTATTCGAAAGTAATAAAAACAAATATGTTTCTAAATAATACAAGAGGTGTTGAATGGGAAGAATTTATCTGTATGCTGCTTTGGCTATAATAACATTAGCAGGTTTTTTAATGGGCCATTTTATAAAAATTACAGGATACCAAGTACAAACTGGAAACTTCACTGCAAACGTGATAAGTGCGGTAGCATGCACTTTTAGCTCCCACGCCTTGAACATAACTTTTGGTGATGATATTGATCCTGGGAAAGCGTACAATGCAACGCGTAATTTTGTAGACAATTTGAATCATTCATGGCACAATATTACAATAGATTCTACAAGCACTGTTAATGCAAACCTATCTCTCAAGGGGAACGACTTTATTTCTGGAGGAAATGTTATTGGCATAGGCAATGTATCATGGGGTAGCAATACTACACACCAGAATGGAACTAATATGGTATATCCTGGAACTGCTAACATAAGCACGAGCTATGACGCAACGAACCTAATAGCTTCAAACGAGGAGCCTGGCAGTCCTGTGTGGCACAGGATGTGGCTCAATATTCCTTCAGGAACAACGGCAGGACAGTATAAGGGAAATTATACAATCAGGTGTGTAGAAGCATGAAAAAAATCTTACTTGCAATCTTGCTTAGTGCTGTATTATGCAGTTTTCTAGTAGTGCCAGCTACAGAAACAAATGTTGATTTGTATTTTGGAGTTTCCGAAGATGCTGAAGATGGTTCTTCTGGGGGCGGAGGTGCTGCTGGAGGAGGCGGAGGTGGCGGAGGAGGAGCTAAAGTAAAAGCATTACACATACGCCAAGTACTAAAAGTTGCTCCTGAAATTCTCAAAATAAAACTAAAGCAATACGAATCCTTTGTATCATCATTCAAAGTGTACAATAACTACAGCAAGCCTGTTGAAGTGAATATAGACTTTGACCAGTTAAAAGATAAAATACAAATTTCCAACTATTTAGATACAATACTTATAGACCCTAATAAAGAGCAAGATGTAAAATTTAACATAACAGCAGTCAAAGAAACCAAACCAGGAATTTACACTGGAAAAATCAAAATTGGTTCTGGAGAGCTAGAAAAAGAAGTAAGCATAATTATAGAGGTTGAATCCAGGAAGGTATTATTTGATGTTTCGCTATCTGTTCCATCAAGATCTAAAACAATTTATCCTGGAGGCGAGCTTGTCATAAGCCCTACAATATTCAACCTTGCAGACGTGCCAAAAACAGAATTACTGGTTACTTATTTAATAAAGGACTTTGACGGAAACACCGTACAGGAAACACAAGAAAAACTCATGATGGAAACACAAGTCAGCTTTACAAAAACACTGCAACTTCCTGAAGACATAAAAACAGGAAAATATGTTGTAAGCGTGTATGTAAAATATAAAGACTCTTTCGGAATATCAAGCGAGACATTTGATGTAATAGAAGAAGAAAAGCCCAGCATAATAAATTATTTACAAGATAAACCGGTATTTATACTTTCACTGCTTGCTACTGTAATAATTGTGCTAGCAGCATTTGCATTCATTAGCCATACAATATTAAAATATAAGAAAGTGCCTGTAAAGAATGTAATAAAAATTTACAAAAATCGAAATACAACTAATAATTCAGATTCTAAAGAAAAAATAAGAAGACAACTAGACAGCCTTAACAGGAGCTACCAAGAGGGATATATAACAAAAAAGACATATGAAGAAACCAAACAGAAACTGGAGAAATCAAGAAAAAGTTAGAGAATTAGCATTTTACAGAAATGAAATATTTTAAACAAAGCAGTGAATCATCCTTAAATGAATAAATCAAAATATTTATAAATTATAAATCTTTCATACATAATATGGCTGATAGTGATATAGTAGAGATTAATGAAATATTCGACAGTAAAGAGGAAAGGGAAAAAAAGAAACAAAATACTAACCTGAAGCCAGAAAGAAACAAGAATAAAAATGATATTGCATTAAAAGCTGCATTAACAGAACTTAGCCATGAAATAAATGAACTAAGCAAAGAAAGAAGAAGATTAGAAAAGGGACTTTCTCAAGACAGAAAAAAAACAGAAGTTAGAAAATTACAGGAAACTCAGTTAAGAGATAAGATCTCTAAATTAGCATCTATGGAAAACCAACTATTTGATGACATTGTCAATAAAGAGCATAAGCTTTCAGACATTAAAGAAAAACTAACAAAGATAAGGGCTGCAAGAACAGAACTTACAGGAATATAATTAGAATGCATTTATGAGAGACGACCAATTTCTAAATGAAAAACTAGAAAGCATATGGAACTTCTTATTTTACGACATTGAAAAAAAGAACAATGTTTTAATAAAATTCAAAGGGAAATGGAAGAACAAATTTGGGCATATAAGAAGACTAAAAAATGGAGACAGCGAGATAGTTATAAACGGCTATTTCAAGAACGAGAAAATCCCGGAGTATGTGATAGACACAACAATAGCACATGAATTAGTGCATTATATACACGGCTTTAACAGCCCAATGCCTAAGATGTACAGGCATCCCCATAAAGGAGGCGTAGTAAACAAAGAACTGAAAAAAAGAGGATTTGGAAACATGCTCAAACTTGAAAAGAAATGGATAAGAAATGAGTGGAAAAACATAGCTAGAGAGGAATTTAGAAATCCTGAGAAGAGGAAAAGTTTCTTTAGATGGTTTTAAGCTGCTTTATTATTCAGAAAAAATGGTTCAAAATAATCTATAACTGCTCTTTCCATTGCTTTAACATAAGGCAGGGCGCTCCATAAAGGACTTCTAGGATAATTCTCTCTAAAAGTTCTTGCACCAAAATTAAAAACTATCCCATTAGGAGCTACAGCTTCTGTTTCAACAACAGCCAGTTCATGGAATCTTTTTTCTCTTAAAACAATTTTAGCGTGAACATAACCTATTGTAGCTTCTTCTTCTAGTGTAGCACAATGATCTCTAGAATCAGTATGTTTTTCAACCCATCTAGTATCTAGTCCTTCTCTATCTTGCTGCGAACTTTCTGTCATGTCTAAACTACCTCTTTTTAACCTTATTTTAGAGCATATCTTATTTATATTCTTTATTAATTAGTTAAATATATATTTATATATATACACACAATGAGAAGAAAAAATTTATATATATCTATATATATCAATTGTTTTATGAGAAAGGTATTAATTGAGAAAGGGCAAATGCATATTATTGATGATCTGGAACATGTCTATGAAAAAACAATAACTAAATTTGGAACAGGAGCAAAAATTGATGCACCAAAAGAATATATAGGGAAGAAGGTATACGTACTAATACGCAAGTAAATTACTTGTTAGAGTATTCATCTGCTATCTCCCCACCCTTAATAATACGGCAAATATCTTCACCCTTCTTAGTTAAGCGGTAAAGCTTGCCTGTTTTAGTTTTAGGATTCAAACAATCTACAATCCCCATTAACATAAATTCCTTAAGAGCACGAGAAATATGACTTGGTGGGAGATTAGTCGCTTTTGCAATCTCACTAGGACTCATTGTTTTATACATCACCATCAAAATCTGCTCCCTTTTTTTGCCCCTTTTAACAAAAGAAACTAATTCAACATCCATAAAGAATTTAATATTCCTTGAATATATAAAGTTAACTTAATGAGATAAATATAAATAAAAAATAAGTTAACAATCAATTAACAATAAGTATATAATAAATATCCTATTTATTCTTAAATGGAAATCTAGAAAATTTTTTACACCTGAGACAATAGTAAACCAAAACCTTATTTCTAGTTCTTACCCTGTAATTGCCGTGCATGAAATAATTGTAGCAGTGCTTACAGAACTTACGCTTAAAATCTCTAGGCAAAGGCAAATTAACCTTCATAACAAGCCTTCTTGCCTTTCTTACAAAATCATTTGCATGCTCATGATCTGCCCTGGCTTTAGCAAATAAATCATAAATTGCTGAGAGTGCTTCTTCTCTTAATTTGTGCTTATTTTTTCTCATATAATTAAATTATTTCAATGATATATCAATTTTATGTTTAGAAAATATAGGTGGGCAGCTAACCATACTTCCCGTACTAAGTACAGTACAATATGGAACGTCGGCTTTCTTAACTTCCGAGTTCGAACTTCTCTGATTTTTATCAAATGAGATCGGGTGGAACAAAGCCACTATGACCGCCCAAATAATGGATATAACGACTATTTATAAATTTATTGACCCTATTTTTTAATAAATTCAACACATCCTTCTTTTCTCAAAAGTTTCACATAAGTTAATTTATTCATATATTTTTTTATTTTTATATTTATAAACTTCGCGACCGTTCCTGTCGTGTCCAGTGGCCAAAATACATTATAATGCATTTATAGAAGGTCTATTAATTACTTAAAAAGTTTTATAAATAACTTAAAATTTTGATTTGTATGAACTTGAAAATAAAAGAAAAAAAGTGGCACAATGAAGAAATATACAGCCTAAAATTTGAAAAACCACCAAATTTCAACTTCAAGCCAGGACAATTCATGACAATAAGCATTGAAGTAGACGGCAAAATAGAAAAAAGAGCTTACTCGTTCAGCTCAAGTCCAACAGAAGATTTTCTCATGTTCACAATAAAAAAAGAAAAAAAAGTAAGCAAAAAACTAAGCGAACTAGAAGAAGGAGACAAACTTGAAGCAAAAGGACCTTTCGGAATATTCACCTTGGATGAAAGCCCAAACAATATAAACTTCATAGCAGGAGGAACTGGAATTACACCATTCAGATGCATGGCAAAATACATAGTGGACAAACATCTTAGTAAAAAAGCCAGATTATTTTATAGCGCGAGAACAGAAAATGATTTAATATTCAAAGATGAATTTTATACACTAAGCAACAACGGAAATTTCAAATTCTTCCCAACAGCAACAAGGGATGAAAATTTCAAAGGCCGCAAGGGAAGAATTGATGAGCAATTCTTAAAGGAAAACATAGTATCATTTAGTGATGGAATTTTCTATGTATGCGGGCCGCAGCAGTTTGTAGATGCAATAGTTGAAATACTGAAAAAACTTGGTGCAAACAAGAACATAAAAGTAGACAAGTGGGGATAACCTAAAATGGGATCAAATAAATTAACAGAATTTTTACTAAAGAGAATAAATTTTTTAATAAAAATAGCCATACCTCCAATTATTATTCTTATCATTCATTTCATACTAAGCCTAAACTATATATATTTTTATATAAACTGGATAGACATGCCCATGCATTTTTTTGGAGGCGTAAGCATAGGAATAACATATACTTTATTATTAATGAGAATGAAAAAAGACCAATATATAGGAGACGTAGACAAAATAATGATGTTTATATTTATTATATCAATGACAGGACTGACTACAATACTGTGGGAATTTTTCGAATTTGGATCTGATCAGCTATTTGGAACTACTATGCAGCCAAGCCTAGCTGATACAATAACGGACATATTCTTAGGATTAATGGGCGGGACATTAAGTTCTTTAACCTATATGAATCATAAATCTTTAAGCAATTCTTTGTAGCCTTTTAGGTTTTTTATATTATACAACTCAACAATCTTCCTCTGACCCTCTTTGGTTTTCGATAGATTATTTAAAAAATTAGAAAATTTTTCATACTGGGCATTGATAAATCTGCTTTGATGCAATTTCCACTCTGGATTAGATTTAACAAACTCTGCCCAACGTTCTATAAATTCATCATGCGTCTTATCCCTCAATTTAACCTCAACTCCCTTATTTTTTTCTTAATTTTATTAATCTCGTCTTCATTCACAATATTAGAGTAAACCTTTCTTAAATGCTTTGCGTCTTCCATATCTTTATCAGATTTTAGATATTCTTCTTTGAAAGCAATATTCATATTAATTGAACTGAAATAAATATCCAAACCTGTTAAAGTCAATTTCATCCTGGTCTTCAATTGATAATTATCTAGTTCATCCTGAGCAAACTTAATCTCCATTTCAGGCAAAGGAAGATTCTCGTAAGTATACCTGACACTCAAATTTGAGCTTAAATAAGAATAAATTTCTTCATAAGAATCTGACTGCATGCAGACAAAATTATTTTTCATCAAATTATTATGAAGCAACCTGAAATTCTCTTTTGTTAATGGTTTTATTATCATATCAATATCTTCAGTGCCTCTCACTCTTCCGGAAGAAATTGCAACAAAGCCAGAAACAATTATATAATCTGCATATTTCTCAACTATATTACAAAATTTAATAGCAAACTCATCTAGAATGTTCCTATTACTAATACTTCGATTCATATAATATGAAAGTTAATAGAATTTATATCTTTTTGGCTAATAATCTAAAACACTTTTATCTATATTCTTAGACCATTCATCAATTCCGCCTTTCAGGTTTTTTAGATTTTTAAAATCTTTAGTTTGCAAAAACTCTACAGCTCTCTTACTCCTATTACCATGATGACAATGAACAACTATCTCTTTTTTATTATCTAATTCTTTAAATCTCAATAAAAGTTCAGGAAGAGGAATTAAAATAGAACCATTAATCTTGCAATAATCATATTCATCCTGGTTTCTAACATCTAACAAAATAAAATTTTCTTTGCTATCAAATATTTTCTTCAATTCAAAAACATCTATCTCTTCCATCATATTTTTGAATAAATTCAGAAGATAAAAACTTATCTAGAACTCACACAAGACGTACACAAAGAAAAAGAATTAATCAGAAATAACCTTCCTAACACTCCCCTTTTTCAAGCCAAGCTCTTCATCTATATCTTCAGCCATACTTTTGATATCTTCTAAAGCCCTCAGCATATCTTTTTTTATCTCATCAACAAGATCTTCAAGATTATCTGACCTTAACAAGTATTTAGTGTTATGAGGAATCACCAATCCAGATTCTATAAGCCTATTCAAATGATGTATGACAGTGGCTCTTGAAATGTTAGATCTTAAAGCTATCTCATCACTTGTCAAGCCTTCCCTTCTAGCTCTTGAAGCCTTAATCAAGGCAATAAAGACCCTAAAACAAGATTTTTCCTTATCCCTTTCATTGAACAAACCTAAAGAATTAGAAAACCACTGAAGGTCTGAATTCAAGTTCTTTTCTGAAGATTTCCTCAGCTTAATTATTGTTATTTTTTGAAATTCTTTTATCATGGTCATTAAGGCTTAATTTACTGTTTTATTACTGTTGTAGATTTAAAGTGAACTAAATATATAAAGATTGTTTTTAATATAGTAAACCATGTAAGTTTTTGGGTATTGTTTGGTTTACTAACAGTCAACCAACAAAATAATTAGATGTTTTAATGTTTGTTGTCGACTATAATTCTATTTAGATTATTAAGTCTAAGAAAGTTTTGCAGAAATTCTGAAAATTTTACCAAAATAATTACTAAACACTTATTAAAAATAATATCTAATAATTAAAATGCCAAATATTCAATTCAAAAATCCTTCTAAAAGTACTAAGGCAAAGCTTTTATATCTGTTTATACTATGTTTATACATGGAAATAGATACTAAGATAAGAAAATGGGGAAACTCTTATGGAGTGCTGATACCCAAAAGTGTGCTAGAAGAAGAACACCTAACAGAAAATGACAGTATAAAAATAAACATAATCGGGAAGAAAAAAGACTTAGAAAAATTATTCGGACTATGCAAATTCAAAAAGCCTACAAATGAAATAATCAAAGAGATAAAAGAAGGATACGATGACTAAATTCTTTTATGACAGCTATGCAATTATAGAATTCGTCAATGGCAATGAAAAATTTAGAAAATATTTTTTAGAAAATGATGGAATAACTACATTGTATAATGCAATGGAAGTATACTATTCAGTCTTGAAGGAAAAAGGAGAAGCAAAAGCCAATGAAACATTAAAATTGCTAGCTCCAATAGTCTTTTATCCTACTTTAGAATATGTAGAAGACTCAATGAAATTTAGGCTAAAACATAAAGAAAAAAAGCTGTCGTATGCAGATTGTTTAGGATATGCAATTGCTCTTAAACTAAAGATCAAATTTCTTACTGGAGACGAAGACTTTAGAAATGTTAATAATGTAGAATTTTTGAAAGCTTGAACTATATTCAAGGTGATTTAAGGTTCTATTCTCTTTATTTCCAGACCATCAAAGTCTTTGTCATAAGAAACAAATTCAGAACAGTTGTTAATTAATGCAGTTGTGTAATGAATTAAGTCAAATATATCTAGATGAGTCTTATCCATTCTTTTAAAACTTTCAAATAACAAATTTCTATCTAAATCTACAATAATACAATTAGTTTTGAATAAGGATTTAATACAATTCGTGGCATAAATTTTATCTTTCTTAATTAGATAAATTATACTAAAAGCTTCTATCAAACATAAAGTATTTGTAACACATTCAGAAAAGAGAATTTTTCTACAATTTTCTTGATTTGGATTTTCTGTAAAAGCCTGCGTTAACACATTCGCATCTACAAAGTACATTATAACTTACCTCTTAACCTATTTTTATGTATTAAGTCTATTATCTCTTGGGTTGAGTAAATTTTATCTTGCTTTATTTTATCCCCTAATTTGAATGCTTCCTCTAGTGTAAGAATATCATCCTCTTCTAAAACTCTGTTTATAACCTCTTCATAGCTTTCTCTAGGGTGAATTTTCTTGCTATCCAACTTCTTCTTTGTTTCTTCAGTTAATTGTATTGTAGTCATTTTTTTCATAATCTATAACTAGTTATAGACACTTATAAGTCTTTCTTATATAAGATATATTTTGAAATTAAAAAGCTTTTAGTAATATTTTTTGAAGGATTTTCGGACACTTCTAGTTTTTATTCTGACAAAAACAGCTTTTATGGGCTGTATAATGGCAAAACACAATATTTATATAGTTGATTGTACTACATATATGTTGAGCTTAAATCAACGAGGTATAGATGGCTAATACAAAAAATAACCAAGAAAACAAGCAACTAGAAGAGATCAAAAAACAACTAGAAAATAAAGAAAAGACCTTACAAGAATACACAAATACACTACAAAGACTACAAGCAGATTTTGACAATTACACAAAGAAAGTAAAAAAAGAAAAAGAGGAATTTGAAAAATACGCATCAGCAAGACTGGCACAAAGACTGCTAAACATTATAGATGATTTTGAGAGAACAGCAGAAAAGGTAAAGGCGACTGGGGACAAGGGGCTTGTGACTGGTGTTGAGATGGTGCAAAAACAGATGCTAAAAATTTTAGAAGAAGAAGGAATAAGACCAATAGAAGCCAAAGGACAGAAATTTGATCCATACAAACACGAAATAATTGACATAAAAACTGGAAATGAAGATGAAGTAATAATAGAAGAAATACAAAAAGGATACTCAATGCATGACAAAATACTAAGAACAAGCAAAGTAATAATCACAAAAAAGGGAGAAAACTAAAATGTGCGACGATGAATGTGCAAAAGTAGACTCAAGCTACACAGATGTAAATGGAACTTATGGAAGAATGAACGGCGGATACATGGCACTAGGTGAAATGATGACAGTAAAACCAGTGTTCGGACTGACAGCGCAACCAGTACAAATAGGATATACTTCACTAAGAGACAACACATATGCACAGTAAAGTAGAGGAAAAATGAAAACACAAACAATGATGCTTCAAAAACCATACGAATGCCCAATATGCTTTACCAAATACTGCAAAGAAGAAGGGTATGTAAAGCATAGCTGCAGGAAAAGCGTTATGGCAATGAAAAAATTAATTGGAGGATAAAGAAAATGACAAAGATCGTAGGAATAGACCTTGGCACATCTAATAGTGCTGCAGCAGTAATGCAAGCAGGAAGACCAGTAATAGTTCCAAGCGCAGAAGGAACAAGCTTGTATGGAAAAGCATTCCCAAGCGTTGTAGCATTCACAAAAGATGACCAGATGCTAGTTGGAGAGCCTGCAAGAAGACAGGCAGTATCAAACCCAGAAGGCACAGTCATAGGTGCGAAAAGAAAAATGGGCACAGACTTCAAGTACAGAATACACGGAAAAACATTCACACCGCAACAGATATCAGCATTTATACTACAAAAAATCAAAAGAGATGCAGAAGAATTCTTAGGAGAAAAAGTTGAGAAGGCAGTAATAACTGTGCCAGCGTACTTTGACGACAATCAACGTCAAGCAACTAAAGATGCGGGAACTATTGCAGGATTAGAAGTTGTAAGAATAGTAAATGAACCTACTGCTGCATCACTAGCTTATGGAATAGACAAACAAGAAAAAGAATCTAAAATTCTAGTCTTTGATTTAGGAGGAGGAACGCTAGATGTAACAATCATGGAACTAGGAGATGGAGTCTTTGAGGTTAAAGCGACAAGTGGGGATACACAATTAGGCGGAACAGACATGGATCTTGTATTAATGAATTTCATAATAAAAGAATTTGAGAAACAAACGGGAATAGACTTAAATGATGACAAGACAGCTGTGCAGAGAATAAGAGAAGCAGCAGAAAGATCAAAAATAGAATTAAGCACAATGATGGAGACAGAAATAAACCTTCCATTTATACACGGAACAAATAATTTACAGATGAAGATAACAAGATCAAAACTAGAGGAATTGATTGAGCCAATAGTTGCAAAATGCAAAAAGCCATTAATGCAGGCAATAAAAGACGCAAAACTAGAAATTGGAGAAATACATAAAATAATACTAGTTGGCGGACCAACAAGAATGCCAATAGTAAGAAAATTTGTAGAAGACACTCTAGATAGGAAAGCAGAAAGAGGCATAGATCCAATGGAGTGCGTAGCATTAGGAGCAGCTGTACAAGCAGGAGTATTAGGCGGAGAAGTAAAAGACATACTATTGCTAGATGTAACACCATTAACACTAGGAATTGAGACCCTAGGAGGAATAAGGACTCCATTAATACAGAGAAATACAACAATACCTACAAAGAAAAGCCAAGTATTCAGCACAGCAGAAGACAACCAGACAGCTGTAACTATACACGTACTACAAGGAGAAAGAGAAATGGCTACAGACAACAAAAGCCTGGGAAGGTTTGACTTGGTAGGAATACCTCCAGCACAAAGAGGAATACCACAAATAGAAGTAGCATTTGACATAGACGCAAATGGAATAGTGCATGTTTCAGCAAAAGACTTGGGAACAGGAAAAGTACAAAGCATAAAAATAACAGCAACAGAAAAGCTAAGCAAAGAAGAAATAGAAAAAATGCAGAAAGAAGCTGAGAAGTTTGCAGAAGATGACAAGAAGAAAAAAGAAGGAGCAGAAATAAAAAACCAAGCAGAAGCTCTAGTTTATACAATAGAGAAAACAGTGAAAGATCTTGGAGAGAAACTAGAGAAAGAGAAACTAGCAGAAGTAGAAAGAGAGAAAAATGAATTAAAAGACCTGATAAAAGCAAATGACACTACGAAACTAAAGAAAAAAATGGATGAACTGAACAAGCTAGTACACGAGATGTCATCCAAGATGTATCAAGAAGCAATGAAACAGGAAAAAGAAGCAAAAGACCATGAAGTGAAGAAAGATAATAAAGAGAAAAAAGACAAAGTTGTAGATGCAGAAGTGATAGATGATGAAGATGCGGAAAAGTAAAATGCCGAGATACAGGTTAACTAGACAAGATTGGGATGATATTAGCGACTCTTTAGAAGAAGACTCTATCGGGGTGATTGTTCAATAGAACGTGAGGAAATAAGTAAAGAAACTGTGGAAATTAATTCAATAGTGGACATGGATTATCAAGCTATATTTAATTACCTTATAGAGAGAAGAAAGAATATTATATATAAAAAGAAAAACAAATAAACCTCTTTAAAATTTTATTTTTATGGCAGAAGACTACTATGAAACATTAGGAGTAAGTAAGAATTCCTCTAAAGAGGAGATTAAAAAAGCTTACAAAAATCTAGCTAAAAAATACCATCCAGATGTAAGCAAAGATCATGGCGATGGAGAAAAATTCAAAAAAATATCAGAAGCATACGCAGTTTTAGGCGACGATACGAAGAAAGCACAATATGACCAATATGGAGAAGCAGGATTCCATCAAAGATATTCACAAGAAGACATATTCAGAGGATTTGACATAAATGACATATTTGGAGATTTCTTCGGAGGAGATAATCCATTTGAAATGTTTTTCAGCGGAGGATCAAGAAGAAGAACAAAAAGAGGACGAGATTTAAGATACGAACTAAGCATAAGCTTTGAAGAAGCATCACTAGGTACTACAAAAGAAATAGAAGTTGAGAGATTACTAAGCTGTGAAGAATGCCATGGAACAGGAAGCGACGACGGAAAACTAAATATGTGTGAAAACTGCAACGGAGCAGGACAAGTAAGAACAAGCAGAAGAACACCATTCGGAAGCTTCACACAAGTAACAACATGCGAAGAATGCAACGGAGAAGGGAAAACAATAACACATCCATGCAAAAAGTGTAGTGGAAGTGGAAGAATTAAGAAGATAAAAACTATAAAAATAAACATACCAGCAGGTGTAGACAATGGCTCACAACTAAAAATAAGCAGAGAGGGAGAAGCAGGATTAAGAGGAAGCAATCTTGGAGACTTGTATGTTGTAATACATGTCAAGCCAAGCGAAATATTTCACAGAAGAGAATATGACTTAATATTAGAAGTGCCAATAACTATAAGCCAAGCAGCTTTAGGGGATGAAATAAAAGTACCTACGCTAGACAAAGAAGTCAGTATAAAAATACCTGAAGGAACACAACCTGGAACACAATTCAGGCTGAAAGGAAAAGGAGTGCCTTATGTAGATGGGTATGGAAGGGGAGACTTGTATGTCATTGCAAATGTAGCTATACCAAAGAAAGTAAACAAAGAACAGAAAAAAATATTTGAAGAACTAAAGAAAAGCGAAGAAAAGAAGAGCTTAATTGAAAGAATAAAAGAATTCGCGAAAGAAAGACTTTAGCTAATTTTATAATTCTTTTGCTTATTATGCATATGATGGACGAGATCAAAATTTTATCAGGAACAAAACATTCTTTTCTAGGCAATAGCCTACAAATGCAGGAGATTGAAATTTTGTTATCTGATTTGCAATATCCAGAACCTATACTAATAGTAGGAGACTCTGGCGTAGGAAAAACAACATTAGCAGAGGTAGTTCATGAAAAAAGATTCGGGGGCCAGATGGAGCCTATTTACTTATTTCCTAATAGAATTGATGTTTTAGTTAGGGAGTTATTTGGCAATGTAAGATATTCTCGTGAGCGTCAACCCAGATTAGAGAATGGATTAATAAGTAAAGCTGTAGGCAATAGCATAATAATAGAAAATCTAGACGAATTTTCAGAACTAACGTATGAACTAATTTCAAAAATTTTACCTTCTTATCCCCGTAAATTAAACTTGAGAAATGGAATAAGTTTTGTGGCTACTGCTAGAAATAGGAATAAACTTCCTCCAGAGATTATAGAAAGATTTACCAAAATACTTTATTTGCCCAATCTAGATACAAAAAGAGAAGAGGTACCTCATTTAGCAGATCATTTTTATAGACATTTTATGCAAAGACAAAATGTAGGGCATTTAGATTCAAATCCTTCATTATGGAATATTTTAAAGACTGTTGAATGGCCAGGGAATATAAGGCAGCTAGAAAGTTTTGTGGAATATTGTGCTAGTCTCGGTTGGGATGGAAGCTTTGACCAGAGGCATGTTTTTAAAAGATATGAAAGTTGGATAAGTTGGCTTAAATTATGATAGAAGAACTAGCAAGAAATCCTGAAAAGTACAGAGCTGGAGATAACTATACATCAAACAGCAACATAGTATTTCCTGTCGAATTCCAAGGAACAAGACTAATAAATAAAAAACCTAAAATAATAGCAACTGGAGTACATACATATTATTTCTTAAGAAGCAAATTTGGAGACAGAAAATTATGCACCGGAAGAGAAAGCATAAAAAATGAAGCAAGAAAACTAAAACAACTGGAAGGATTAAGAATACCAAGATTATACTATAATAACAGCGGAATAATAATCAGGGAATACATAGATGGAAAAGATTTCAGACAATTAGAAAACAGGGGAGAAATAGTAAGAACACTTGAAGACACGCTAGAAATAATCAATAAAATACATGAAAGAGGCGTTGCAATTGGTGACTGCCATGCAAGAAACATAATATTTGGTGAAAATGGAACTTACTATATTGATTTTGACGGAAAATTTGACGAAACAGACATGCTTAGAGCAAGAGCACTTGACATTGTTAAACTAGTAAATTCAACTTATTATATAACTAGAGACAAAGCACTTTCAATCTATGCAGCAGAAATGGCAGCAAGAACAATGAGAAGAGAAACAATTGAAGCTGCGAGAAATTTACTAGAAGAAAGAAAAATAAGTGATGAAGTTCTAAATACTAGCTAACAAATTTTTCAATTACTTTAACATATTCTTTATTCAATCCTTCCAACCTAAACAAAACAACTTCACTAATTCCTGCTTCTTTACACAACTTTAAATCACGTTCCAGATTTTGCGGAGAAATTAATTTTTCATTTCCATCCATTCCAGTAGCAAGACAGCCAAGACCAATCAATATTTTATTATTGTAATCTTCTTTTAATTCCTTTAATTTATTTTTAATATAATTATCATCCATCCAGGAATGAACAGATGAGTAAAGCATCTTGATTTTGAAATTGCCATAAATTTTTGGATCAAAACTCAAACAGTTTTTAGCTGTGTACCTGTTTTCTTCCAAGTACTCTGCAGTGTATATTTTTCCCTTATAATGCTTGAAAAATGACTTAATTAGTTTCTTATTTTTGAAAGACTTAAAAAATTGGGTAAACATTAATGATCTTTTCTTAGGAAGCTCAGCATCCCATAAAATTGGAATTTTCTCATTCATTAATTGATGAAATAGTCTGAGCAAAGCCTTCCTCTTGGAAAATGGAGAAAGCCAGTAACCTTCATCGACATTTAACACAGGCCACCAAATTAATTCCTTGACATTTTTGTATTCTTTTCTAATCTCCTTATCATATAATTTAAACCCTTCAATAGAATAATCTGCCAAGAATAATTTTGTTGGAAATTTAACCAAAGAAAGCTTTGACAAAGTAGAATTATTTGGAAATTCCTCAAAGAAGTATATTTTCATTACTACTTTAATATATAAATCTATATAAATAATTTTTGCCTTGTATTTTTATTATGGTAAACAGACCTGAAGACTGCTACGTAGAATCAAGATTATTAAAAAGAAGATTTGGCATTGGTACTTTTGATCAAAAGCTAAATGCAGAATGCCCACTAGACGAAACACAACTAATTTTTACAGCAGATCCTGATGGCAGACATTATGTATGCAACGCATGCGGAACAGAATACAGATTTTGTGACTTTAGCAAGGAAGCACTAGAAAAACAAGCAGAGGAAAAGGCAAGATCACTGCAGAGAGCTCTTGATTATGCAAGACAAGGAAGAGTTAATTTAGCAATGCCAGAAAAATGGAATTCTATGAAAAAATATCCACAAGATTTAAATACATAATATTGTTATAGTTTTATATGCAAGCCTGGCTATGGGTTCTAATAATTGTACTAGCTTTACTAGTTCTATATATAGTCTTCACATTTAACAGATTTATAACACTAAGAAACAGAGCACAAAATGCATGGAGCCAGATAGATATTCAACTAAAAAGAAGATTTGACTTAATACCAAACTTAATAGAGACAGTAAAAGGATACACAAAGCACGAAAGAGAAACTCTAAAAGAAGTGACAGAGGCAAGAACAGCATACATGAAAGCTACAGGTCCTGCTGGAAAAGCAAAAGCAGACAATATGCTTGAAGGGGCACTGAAATCAATATTTGCACTATCAGAAAGATATCCAAAATTACAAGCAAATACTAATTTTATGCAACTGCAGGAAGAACTTACAGGAACAGAAAACAAAATAGCATACTCAAGACAATTCTATAACGACACAATACAAACATTCAATACCAAATTAGAAAGCTTTCCAAGCAATGTAGTAGGAAGGATGTTCGGATTCAAGGAAAGAGAATTCTTTGAGGCAGCAGCTGCAGAAAGAGAAAACGTGAAAGTTAAATTTTAAACTCTTTCTGCTTCAAGATAAGCGTGAAATTTGTAACAGCCTTTAGGACCAACATGTCGTACATACAAAATCTCTAAAACCCTATAAACTGGTATCCAACCTCTTTCACTATTTAGGTAACCCAAAGTTCCTCCAGAACTCGGCTCTCTATCAAGCTCAACAATATTTACTTCTCTATCTACTAAAGCAAATTCATAACTCATAAAAATATTGTATAGATAAAATTTATATACATTACTAGTACAATATAATACATGGCAGAAAGAGTAAGCTTTTATGAGCACATGTCAGCAAACATCTGGAAATCAAGGCTAATAATGTTATTAGTTCTTGGCATGATTATTTTTTTAGGATACTTAATAGGAATATTCTTCATAGGAGTTGTGCCTGGAATAGTTCTTGCAGTAGTAATAGGCATAGTCTTCATACTTATAGGATACTTTGGAGGCGACGGAATAATACTCACATCAACAGGAGCAGTTCCAGCAACAAAACAAAGCCATCCGCACTTATGGCATACAGTTGAAGGATTAAGCATATCTGCAGGAATACCAATGCCAAAAGTTTACGTAGTAAATGACACAGCAATAAATGCATTCGCAACAGGAAGAAACTACAAGCACGCCTCAGTAACAGCAACACAAGGAGCAATAGACAAGCTTAATCGACAGGAATTAGAAGGCGTCATTGGACATGAGCTGAGCCACATAAAAAACTATGATGTAAGATTCATGATGCTTACAACAGTATTAGTAGGCTTGGTTGTTCTGTTAAGCGACTTTTTCCTAAGAGCATTCATATTTGGAGGGAGAAACAGAGAAGGAAAAGGAGTGCATCCAGTATTCATAGTATTTGCCTTAGTTTTAGCAATATTAACACCAATAATAGGAGAACTAATGAAATTAACAATATCAAGAAAAAGAGAATATCTGGCAGATGCCAATGGGGCTTTACTAACAAGATATCCACAAGGACTAGCAGATGCGCTAAAAAAGATAAGAGATGACAAAGAACCGTTAGTAGAGGCTGCAAACAAGGCAACAGCTTCACTATGGATAGAAAACCCTTTAAGAAAAAGAAAGGTATTGATGAAAAGCTTATTTCAAACTCATCCGGACATAAACTCTAGGATAGAACGGCTAGAAAATATGTAAACAGAAATTATTAAATATCAGCATTAAAATACAAAAACAACATGAAAAAGAGCACAACATTATTATTTTTAATTTTAGCAGTGTTAATAGTTGCATGCACACAGTCAGACAAACAACAAGCAGAAGCACTACAAGTTGAAACCATAAATGCAATAACAAACGCAGATGCTACAAAGACTGCATCAGTATTTTCTAAAGACTATATAGACTTCAGCCAAAGAAAGAGAGACCTTAATGAAGAATACTTCAAACAAGTATTTGAAAACGAGTTCTACAAGACAAGCATACAAGGAAGAGCAATGAACGAACTGTTTGATGTAGACAAAAAAGAAGTCTTCAATTTTAAAGAAATATCAAACTCAAAATATAAAGATATAGGCAAAGAAACAGAATTTGAATTCAAAGAATGGGATATACTAATTAATTATCCTCCAAAAGAAGGATCAGGAATACAAGAAGGATTCCTTGCAGTATACAGAAAAGAAAATGGGAAATGGATGATTGTTGCAGGAGAATGAATATTTTTATTTAAGTTTTTATTGCCTCTTTCAATAGCTGAATATTCTCATTAATATTACTCAAGTCAGATAAAATCCAAGAACCAACTACAAATCCTATATTTTTGTAAAAACTTTTATCAACTAATTTTAATAGTTTATTTATTCTATTTTAAAAAAAGACTATATTTGTTACACCATTCTCTTATTGCTTCTCTGCTTACTTTCACTCCGTCATGTTGCCATAAATGATCTTTGATCTGAAACAATGATAATCCTTCATTATGCAAATGAATTGCTCTGACAATATGTTTTTATCATATCTCATTCCTTCAAATCCATCTTGTTCAATAAATTTTTTTTTCACTTGTTGCACAAAGTGCAGATCCTAATAAACTTGAAAGAGACACTACAGAATACTACGGAAGTTCAAGTTTAACAATCTTTCAAGTCCCAAGGTTTTGTCATCCTATTAGTTTAGAAAAGGCCATTGCAGAAGCAAGAAAATGCTGGAAGCCAGATTCTGTTAATTTAAATTTCTAGAAATTCCGAAAATCTTTCAGAAAAAATTGGTAAAGGCTTTTTAAGTTTGAATTCTATTATATTTGCGGAGGTAAAAAACCATGGCAAAACTAGAAAACAAAATAAGAACATCATTGGGAATTGCAACTTTAGCATTAATAGTAGAAGCTTGCTCAGGAGCCAGAGTAAATTCCCCAGCTGCAGAATATGCAACAGCCAAAATAAGAGGAGAAAAAGTTGAATGTATTGAGAGAGCAGACAGATTATACCAGAAAGGAAAAGAAAACAATTGCGTATATCCTATACTTACAGTAAGATTTTAGAAATAAATATAAATAAGTTATACTAAATATAACTAATGGCAATAATGGTAAAAGGAAAGCTAAAGAAATGGGGAAACTCTTTTGGAGTCATAATTCCTAAAGAAATAGTGCAAAGTGAGAACTTGAAAGAAAATCAAGAAATAGAATTTATGATAGTAAAAAATAATAGAAATATACTAAGAGAGTCTTTTGGAACTTTAAAAAGAACTGGAAATAAATCTACAGAACAGATAATGAGAGAACTTGACAGGGAGTTGTATCCTGATGACTACAAGTGAAACATTATTTTTTGATACATACGCACTATTAGAAATATTTTACGGCAATAAAGATTATGAGAAATTTTTGATATGTAATGTTGCAATTACCAAACTAAATTTATTTGAATTATATCACAAGCTTCATAGAGATTATGGTGCAGACATTGCAGACAAAGAGTTTGACAAATATGCAGATTTATCAATTGACTTTAATAATGAAATCGTGAAGGAGGCTGCAAAACTCAAGCTTATGTTTAGTAAACAAGACTTATCTATGGCAGACTGCATAGGTTACATTAAAGCTAAACAATTAGGGATAAAATTCTTAACAGGAGACAAGCAGTTCGAATTTCTTCCTGATGTAGAGTTTGTAAAATAACTATAAGTCCTTTATTTTATTATATAACTCTTTAATATTATCTTCTGAATAGCCAACCAAAGGCTTCAAAGTAAAATTTTCAGAATTATCCTCTTTTAGATTTTCAAAAGCATAATCTTTAACAACAACATCTTCTTTATTTTTTTCTCTAATATTTATTTTTAAACCGTGCTCAAATTTATGAATTAAAGACAAGTCTTTTGACAAACTAACTCTGCAACCTCTTTTCATCATAAGGAAAGCTGTCAAAGCAGATTTTACTTCATCATTTACATCAATAAAAACATCACCAGAAACTCCAACTGGAAGGCCGCCTAATCCTTCATTAATTTTTGTGTATAGATAGGCTTTATTTCCAATAATTTCTATTCTTATATTAATTTCAGGATTTTTTAAATCTACTTTAATATTTTCTGCATCATGAATGAAAGCTCCAACCTCTTTTTCTATTTCTTTAGAAGATTTGTAATTCTTATTGATTCTTTGGGCTGAAATCCTAAAAGATTTTTGATTTCTAATAAAAGATAAAGCATTTTCATTCATTTCATTGAAATCACATTCCAGAACTTTAAAATAAGAATTAATCCCAAAAACATACTTCAAATTATCAGCATTCTCAACAAATACAATTATTCTGTTCCTCAAATCCTTTATTTTATTTCTTTTTACATTCAAAGCTGACTGGATATTACTAACCAGTTTTCTCTGAAAATAATTCCTATTTTTTCCCTTCAAGAAAATCTCTCCAATAGTCACCAAGTACATGAAATAAAATAATTTAGAAGTTTTAATAAAACTAACTCATAAAGAAAATTCTTGATGCTTAGCCTTGCATGGATTTCCATTAGCAACATACATCTTAAGATTGTTGCAGTCCACAATAAAAGATGCTAATGTTACCTCTGAATCAATTTTTGATTTATGCCTGCAAATAGGATAATCATTCAGATGAGAGCCTAATACAGACATAACAACATTCTTGTCTATAACCTCTGCTTTCTTAAGCATGTCCATTGCATGATTATACTTAAAAACAGACCTAACAGGAATTTCTCCTTTCTTGGAAAGCTTTGTCAAGTAATGATTTGTATGAAGAAAAAAATTGTTTTTAATCTTTAATACTTTATATTCACTAGCAGTTGTCTCTACACTTAATGCTTTATCTCCCTGAATTAGAGTATGGTTATAAGCAGAAGCCCTTTCTTTATTTTTTATAATCTTCAATGCATTCTTTATAGAATCTGCTTCTAATACTGCTCTTGAAATAAAATTTTTAGGAACACCAATCTTAGAATCAGTAGGGTGCAATGTATTAATGCCCTGGACAAGGCCAAAAGAATTAAGACTTACAGAAGAGCCAGGAAGCATTCCAGCAAAAGTCAAGCTGAGAAATTTAACTTTATTATTAATATCTGCCTTTACAACTGCTATATTATTAGCGAACGAAGACTCAAAATCCTCGTTATGGTACAAGTAAATATTATCTTCTTCTTTTAGAACTACAGATGTACACTTGTCAAAGTACATGTCTACCAACACCTCCTCTGCATTCAACAGCCATATCAAATCGAAATCCTGACCAGAACCGTCAGCAATGCCTTTAAGCTCTGTAACGTAATGCGGGAAATACTTGTTTGCATACGGAAAATATTTCTGTGCAGTCTTTATAAAATAATTAATCTTAAAGAACTGATGGTCTTTAGCAACTTTTTCAGGAATCTTAATTGTCTTCTTTATCTGTTTTTTTAACATACTACCTATCTGAAAACCAATATCGTAATAATTTCCCTTAACTTCTATCAAAGGCATTCTTGGCATAGAAATTAAAATTTAGAAGGATTTATATTAATAGTGTAAAATTAGTAATCACTTTAAAGTAATTATTATTAGAAAGGCTTATAAGTAGTAGGAACCTAAAAACAATATGAAGTTAATAAAACAAAAAGGAAGAGATTATGGAAACAAAGAATATTTCAAATATATCTTGGTAATGCCTAATAAATTAATAGAAAAGCTAAGTTGGAAAGGTGGAGAGGACTTAGAAGCAGAAATTAAAGGGGAAAAAGTAATAATAAAAAAGAATATAGAACAAACCCAAAAGAATTAAATACTTACTAGATTACTATACATAAAATGGAAGCTGTAATAATAAGTAAAGGATGGACTAAAGAAAATCTAGCCAAAATGAAGACTATTGACTTCAAGACAAAAGATTTTGAATGGATTTTTGAATTATTAGGATGGAAAAATAATGAAAGAAAACGACGAACAACAAGATAAAGATTTACCAAAATTTGGCGTAGGAATACATGCAGTACAATTACCAGATGGAACTTTTGGATATCAATTAAAAGCAGTAAATAAAAGAATTCCTATGGAAGTAATATTAACACAATTAAGAGCATTTCTCAAAAAATTGGATGATGATTATATGGAAAACAATTTTAAAATACAAAAAGGAAATCTAGATGATGAATAAAAATTTTTAGAAACTATAACTCCCTTTAAGTTAACAATGTAACAATAAAGAATAATTTAAATAACACCCTTGATACTTTCTTTTAATGTAGACTTAGGCATACTACCAACAAACCTTCCCACTTCCTTGCCTTTGTTAAAGACCAAAAATGTAGGAATTCCCATAACACCAAAACTAGAAGCTAATTCCTGATTTTCATCAACATTAAGCTTGGCAAACTTTGCTTCTTTCAACTCTTTACTTAATTCTTCAAAAATAGGAGACATTGTCTTGCAAGGGCTGCACCACTCGGCCCAGAAATCTATAGCAACAGGCTTGTTAGATTTAAGAACCTCTTTTTCAAAATTATCGTCGTTAATTTCAAGCATAAAAAATTGATATCGATATTATTATATAAACGTTTTGATATATTTTTATAAAAATCTAATTCTTGAAAGAATTACGAAAGCGAAAACTGAAATTGAAGATAAAATCACACTAATTATTATTGTTATTATATCTTTAGTTTTATGTCCACTATCTTTTATGAGAGAAATAATTGCTAATATTAATGCAGGAATTTCTAAAAGTATTGAAAACATTAGGGCTAAAATTATTATAATCATAAAGGGTACAAGAAGCGATAGCAAAGAAAATACAATTAATAAAATAGCTATCAATAAAACAGGCGAAATTGCTATCCAGAAAGCTATATTGCTTAAACGTGATGAATTCATATAATTTACATATTAATGATTATTTAAATAACTAATTAAATTTGGAATAAAAAACCAGCCCCCTAAAACCATTAGGGGTGGATTATAGAGGACTGGCTGGAAAAACTTAACTGCATTCTGAATGACCACAATCCAAACATGTAGGGGTGGGGCAACCATTTGTATACTTAATATTTGGGCTGTAACATTTAGGACAATGCTCCTGCTTCTTCGGCTCTTCAGTCAAAGTTTTCTGCTCCTGAATCATAAGCTTTCCAGTCTTCTCAAGATGCCTCTTTAGGATAACAGCAACACCATGAGGTATAGAGTCTATCCTGTTAGGGCCAAAACCAAGAGGCTTATCACCCTTAGCAGAGTTCAAATGCTTGATTGCCTTTCTAGGATCATAACCTGCCTGGAAAGCCTTAGACATGAACACACCCAAAACAGATGTCAAGCTGCTCAGCTCATTTCCTATAGGAGGAATAGAAGTAAATATTCTATAAGGCCCTTCCTTATCATAAACAATATTCACATGCAAAGGACCGTAGCCAGTCTGGATTTCATAATAATCAGACAATGCCCCCTTAGTCAAATCCCTATCCTCTTTTTTCTTTTCCTTCTTCTGTACGGTTCCTGAATTTAAAACCTGAATTTCCTTACAGCCATCCCTGTAAACAGTAACACCCTTGCACCCAGACTTGTAAGCATACAAGTAAGCATCCTGAATTTCCTGGACAGTAACTGTATTAGCCATATTAATAGTCTTGCTCACAGCGTTGTCAGTATATCTCTGGAATGCTGCCTGGTGATTGATGTGCATCTTCCATTGAAGATCGTGAGATGAAGCAAAAATTTTCTGCACCTTGTCAGGAATTTCCTTAATACCACGAACAGAACCGTGATTATCAACAATCTTTTTCAATAAAGCTTCCCTTCCAATTCCAAACCAATTATTAGCCTCAGCTAGCTTGAGGAACATTGGAATAACTTCATAATAAACATACCTTGCCTCAGGCTCTTCTCCCCTTCTTAACGCATCTACAGCTTCAGCCTGGAAACGCTTATATGCAATAGCAAAAAACGGCTCAATACCAGAACCTTGGAGACCTGCAGTGATAGCAATAGTTCCAGTAGGAGCAATAGTTGTCCTTGCACAATTTCTAGGCCTGGCAGACTTTCCCCTAAAATTTTTTCCATTTTCATCATAAATAGAATCTTTAATATTATAGAAAACACCCCTAACTCCTGCGAGCTCTTCAGAATACTCCAAAGCCTTTGTATTAATGAATCCCATTAGTTCTTCGGCTAGAGTAATAGCATCATCTGAATCATAAGGTATTTCAAGCTTGACAAGCATCTCAGCCCAGCCCATAACTCCTAGTCCAATTCTTCTGTTCATCTTAGATATTCTTTCTATTTCAGGAAGAGCATAATTGCTCATGTCAACAACATTATCCAAGAAGTTTACTGCTAGCTTAACATTGTTAGACAATTTTTCATAATCAACAACATTCTTTCCATTAACATTTTTAACATGATTAGAAAGATTGATGCTACCCAAAGTGCAAGGCTCCCATGACAATAATGGCTGCTCTCCGCAAGGATTTGTTGACTCTATCTGCCCAAGCTGAGGCGTAGGATTTGATTCTGTATTATTTATCCTGTCAATCACAACAAAACCAGGATCTCCTGTTTCCCAAGCACACTTAGACATTAAATCCCAAATTTCCTTAGCCCTTTCAGTACCAACAGGCTTGTTATTCCTAGGATTAAGCAATTCAAATTCAGAATCATTTTCTACAGCGTCAAAAAACTCTTTATCCAAAGCAACTGAAATATTAAAATTCAATAAAAATCCCTTATCTCTTGATTTTGATGTAATAAATTTTCTAATATCAGGATGCCTATAGTGAAGTATGCCCATATTAGCACCACGCCTTGTTGATCCTTGTTTTATAACATCTGTTGCAGTATCAAATATTCTAATAAAAGACATAGGACCAGAAGCTATTCCATTAGTAGATTTTACCAAATCAGATTCCGGCCTTATTCTAGAAAAAGCAAAGCCGGTACCACCACCACTTTTATGGATTAACGCCTGCGCTGTAACTGCCTTAAATATTCCTTCTATAGAATCTGGAACAGGCAGAACAAAACAAGCATGAAGCATCTGCAAGTCCCTTCCAGCATTCATCAAGCATGGAGAATTTGGAAGGAAATCAAAATTAGAAAGCATTGAATAAATCTCCTCTTCTTTATTTCTTAATATCTTAGCACATTCAGGATCTGAATCAGCAAGCTTAAGAAGATTACTCTCAAATATTAAAAAATTATTCCACCTCTTATTACTATCAGCAAAAGGATCCTGCAACAATATTACACGCGCCTTAGGGTCAAAATCAGATATTAATATCTCATGATGAGCATTATCAAGAATCTGATCGAATTTCGGCTCATCCATATAGAGAAGCTCAGCTAATGCGATATTCCTTGCTATTCTTCTAAGCCATAGTTCAGGAGAATCTCCTCTAAGATATTTATTAGTCATTACTTTCAACTGATTTTCTGTAATCTTGACCTTTGGACATTCAACAGCCAATTCCTCTATTGTCGGAATATTAATAAATTTAGAAACAGCAACTTCATCACCCTTTTTATTCTGCACTTTTTCCTCATCCTCCAATTTTTTTAAGCTTTCAACAAATGTATTTCTTTTTTGAAGTCATCAATATCAGCAAATTCACGATAAACAGAGGCGAAGCGTATGTAAGCCACCTTATCTAATGACTTCAAGTGTTTCATAACCTCTTCCCCCACCTGCTTACTTGAAACCTCATTACTATCCAATGATCTGATCCTTGATTCGATCTTATTTATTACGTTTTCTATTTTTTCTAAAGATATAGGAAGTTTTTCGCAGGATTTCATTACACCTTTTTTTAATTTTTCCCTGTCAAACATTTCTCTTGAGCCATCCTTTTTTATTATATATACCTGGACTGATTCAACCCTTTCATATGTTGTGAAACGCTTTTCACATTTCAAACATTCTCTTCTTCTTCTTGTTAGGTCTTCTGATTCCCTGGAATCTAATACTTTAGTCTCTGAATAACTGCAAAACGGGCATTTCATTTGTCATTTTCCACTTGACAGTAAACACAATATATAGTGTTTTTGGAATGTATTAAACACAAAATGTAGTATTTACTATAGATCATTATTTATAAGTTTTTATAGTGTAAAAAATGCATATTTATTAATTATGTTTATTTTAGTACAGATAAAAATATAAAAACTATTAGACTAAAAAAAGTATGCCTAGAAAACCTAAAATTTATTGGGATGATAAAGTAAGACAAAAAGAAAATTATGAAAATGTGCGAGTACTTCTTGCACAGGGTTTAGAAACGCGTGAAGCAGTTGTAGAAGCAGCCTGGATGACAAGACAAGGAGATGTTTTTGATGAAGATACAGATACAGTAGTTAATTATGGTTATTTTGCTGGTCTTCCTTATTCTCCTGCTCATGATCGTGTATTGCATATTAATGTAATAGGTGCGAGAAATAGGATAATAATTTCTGATACCAACTTATATGATTTATTAAGAGATTTTAGAGTTACTGGTTTTGAAAAAAGATTAAGAGGAAAAAAAGTAATTCTGCATTACACAAAGGGAGACTATTGTTATGCTGCTGGAATTTCTAAACCTTAAAAATATTCTATTTTGATATATATATTTTTTAAGCTAGATTATTTAAACATACAATTATTTCTCTCGTGAATAAGATAAAAAAGAATAAGGAATTCCATCCTCACTTGTACCATCCTTTCTATTAGTTAAAATCCATTCATTCCAATCTACATAAGGAAAAAAAGCGTCTCCTGAAAAATTCTGATGAACCCTTGTAATCTCCATTCTGTCTGAATGAGGTAAAAATAATTCATAAATTTTTCTTCCACCAATAACATAAGCATTTTGCTCTGCTAAATCTAATGCTTCTTCAATATTCCTTGCAACATAAATTCCTTCGCTCTGTGGCATACTAAGTGAAAGAACAATATTTTTTCTTTGAGGAAGAGGCCTAAATCTTTCAGGCAATGAATCATAAGTAACTCTACCCATGATAACTGAATGATTTAATGTAAGCTCCTTAAATCTCTGCATGTCCTCTCTAATTCGCCATGGAATTCTGTTTTCTATACCTATAACTCCATTCTCAGAAATTGCAGCCAAAATAGTCAAGCTCATAAATTAAACTGCCATAGCTCTTCTAATAATAGGATGAGGATCATAATCTTCAAGAACAAAATCATCTATTGTTAATTTATCAAATTGCTTGTCTGCAATTCTTAACCTTGGCAATGGCTTTGGTTCTCTAGCTAATTGTTCAATTATTGCAGTAACATGATCATGCCCTGCAGTTTCTCTTCTTTCAGCAGGAGCAGAAGCATTTATCCAATCAAGAACTTTCAAGTAATCTTCTGGAGATCCGACAGTTCTTACTGCTTCTCTCAATTTAAAAAAATTTTCTTTATACCATTTAGCCCTGTCACCATCACCTGCATAAAAATGAGAATCGCCGAAAGTATGAACAAATATTCTTGGCTTTAATCCTGCTTGCTGAGCAATAATCTGAGTAAGCATAGAATAACTAGCAATATTAAATGGAACACCTAAAAATTGGTCGCAGCTTCTCTGGTATAATTGCAAATCCATTTGACCTTCCTCATTTGCAGTTGCCTGGTACAAAACATGACATGGAGGTAAAGCCATGTGACCTACTTCTCCAGGCTGCCAAGCAGTAACTATATGTCTTTTACCAGTTGGTTTCTCTTTTAATTCATCAACTAATTTTTTAAATTGATCAATTTCTTTTACATTCCCATTATTATCGACATACTTCCAATGCCTCCACTGGCTTCCATAAATAGGACCAAGATCTCCCCACCTATCAGCAAATTCAGAATCTTCTTTTACTCTTTGAACATATTCATCTCTTGCACTTTTCCAAGCATCAGAATATCTATCCAAAGCACTTTCTGGAAAAATTTCTTCATCAACCATTCCTCTTAAATTATGGTCGAAAGCATTATCATCCCAAATATGAACACCATTCTCTGCAAGATACCTGATATTACTTTCTCCACTCATGAACCAAATAAGTTCATGAGCAACAGACTTTATTCCCATCTTTTTTGTTGTGAGCAGAGGAAATCCATCTCTTAGATCATAATAATCCTGATAACCAAATAAAGAAATCAAGGCCATACCTTTACTTCCGCCTTTAAAATTAGAACGATCTGATGTAAGAATCTCTCTAGAATGATCTAGATATTGTTTCACCATTTAAAAAAATAAAAATCCATACTGACTTATAAATATAATTATAGATCAAAATATATTTTATTCCAGTCTTCTAATTAAACCAAAAAAACCTTCAGATCTTTCCATTTCTCTTAAAAGCTGGTAAATATCTTTATTTATTGTTTTACCATCTGCTGGGTTAATCATCTCTAACTGAGGATCACTAAAATTTCTTAAAAGATAAACATGAGAATTAATACCAATTACTCCGTGATTATCACACATATCTGCTAAAACCATATCTGTCTCATTAAATGGTGTTTGATTATGCCAATAATGTTCATATCCGAAGCCCTTTGATTGCAAGAACTTTTTAATTTTTTTATCATCAACAAGAAATCCTTTTTCTGAAGGACTTAAATTACCGGCAATATCACCTTGAGAAATATTAATTCCATATTTTTTAAAAATTGCTTGTAAAACAGAGCATATACAATAACTATCTCTCTCTTGCGGAGTTAAATTATAACTTTTCATTTAATTCTGGACTTCTTTCTGTCCCCCGCTAGTGATTCTTCCGCCCTGATGCTGTCCTGAATATGTTCTTTTTATATCACCAATTACAGGCTCATATTCAACATTAAACATTCTAGCCCCCAATTCGAAATTGAAATTTTCATCACTTAAATTTTTAATTCCAAAAGTTAATTTTCCCCTATAACCAGGATCTGTTTTTGTTGCATGAAAACTAACTCCACCCCTCTGAAGAGAACTTCTAGGCCACACTTTAGGGATTAAATAACATTCAGGAAAAGAAGAATCAAATTTTATTTTTTCAGAAGGAGAATGCACAGTTTCCATAGTTGTCACTAAAAAATATTCTCCGGGTTTGATAGTTACTAATTTATTACCATCTTTTTCTATATCACCAACTAATTCTAATTTAGGAGAATATCTTTCCCTGCTACTTCCATCTGCTGCAAGAAAACTATCGCCAATTATCTTATGAACAGAACCAACTCTTAAATCAACTCCTACACCTTCAGGATTATTTAATTCTCTTTCTGCTAAATCACCTAAAAGATTATACTGAGAATTTAATTCCAAAATTTTTAATGCAGAAATTTTCATTTTTATTCCCCCAAGCTTTAATCTTTTTTGAATATATTTGGTAGTATTGATCTTAAATCCCTAAAATCAGTGCTCTTTCTATCCATATATCTTCCTTCTGGCTCTTCTAACATTTTATACAACTCAAAAGTTGCCAATCTCTGACCATGCTGAATAAATATAGGCACATCTCTAGCTCTTATTTCGAAAACTAATGCTGAGGGAGTGTTTGTGTGATCGGGGTCATAGCCATGAGTAGCATTAACCAAATTTGCATATGAACTCTTCATATCTCCGCATTCTGGCGCATATTCATCAATTTCTGCAGCAACGCATGGGGGAAGCCTAATGTGCTGTCTTGATTTAATCAAAATAAAATCACCTGGATGAATTAATACCCCTTTTCTACCTTCATTTATTACTCTCGCAAAAAAATCTTCAGGAATATAATGATTTTTCTTAGCTAGATCAAGAGTTCTTCTATCTCTTAAGGCTATATAAACAGCAAGTCCTTCTCTATGTATATCTGCAGTAAATACTAATTTTCCAGTACGAATCATATTATCTCTTTCAGCTTCAGTGTATGCAGGTCTTCCTTCATCGTCGGTTAATATTGGATGATTTCTTAACAACATTTCAAGTTCTGAACCGGACATTGGTTCTGGATTACCTTCATAAAATCTTATCTGAGGAACGGCTGTTTGTCCAGCATTAATTACAAGAGGAAAACTTGTAGAACAAATTTCAGCGAACAAAGGCCCCTTGTAACCTCCATCTACAACATCAAATTTAGGTGCTCCGTCTGTTAACCCTCTTAATGAGACACCAATTCTACCTCTGCCAGATTTGTTAAACACTTTAGCACTAATGCCTTGGGGGAGGTCTAATAATTCAACTACCCTCATTGCATATTGCTGTATAGGCTCAATATAGAACCTTTCTCTTGTTGAATCTCTAGCGTCAGATATTTCACTCAAATTTAGAGCATCTTCGACTGTTTGTCCTAGCAAAGGAAGAAAACTTCCCAATAATTTCCATTTATCAAGACCAAGCCTTAAATCCAAACTACTCGTATTAACTAGACTTGGATCTGCATTTTGAATAATGCCCTGCTGTATAAGCTCTTTTATTTTCCAGTCTGGAATTACTCCTCTTCTCATTGTCAAGAAATTGACTCATATTAATTTTAAATATTATTGTTGTTGAATATCTATTTTGATAATAAAGTTTATCCAAACAATAGATAAATAGTTAAGGCAAAAACTTGCATAATAATTTATCTAGATTTTTATGGAATTTTACAGTAAATAATATAAAACATATATTCCAATAAGAAAATATTTATAATATACATTTACTTACAATTTTTATGACAGCAAACTATACTGCCCAATTTAGAATAACAGGAGGCTATATTCCTGGAACAGACGCAACAAGCACAGCACATAGAAAACAACCCTTATCTTCTATCTCAGAAACATACGCTTTCTCAGAAGCAGTTGACTTAGCACACCATACACTTTACCAAGAAGTTGTGCCAACAAATGGCGGCGAAGTAGCAATAGAAGTTTTAGTTCAAGATTCTGAAGGAAGAACTCTAAACTTGAGAGATATAGCACACAGCATAGATAGAAATTTTCCATTATTGCCCATCTTAGGACCAACAGCAAAACATAAAAGCACCTTCACAAAAAGAGGGAGCCTAATACTTAGAGACACAATAACTCGCAGAGTTCTTGATGAAGAAATTTAAGCATAATAATATTCTCCCTTACTTCTCTGCTCCTGATCAAGCTGAGAGCCAGGCTTATTAATACGAGGCCTTCCAGTTTGTTTATCCCTCCTATATGTTAAATCAAGATTCTTCAAAACACGATTCATACCCTCTCTCTTAGGAAGAGGACCAAAAACATGGCCTTCCTTGCCAGAAACACCCTCGAAAACAAGCATGGAATCCCCAAGATAGTCAACAAACTGAATGTCATGATCAACAATAATAGCAGCAATACCCTTCATAGAAACAAAATCTTTGATAACTTCTGCAACCTTCAAACGATCCTCAACATCAATGAAAGCAGAAGGCTCATCCATGGCAACCAACTCAGCCTCTTGATTTGAAAGACATGCTGCTATATGCAATTTTTGCAACTCTCCCCCAGACAATTTTCTAATTTCATTATTCAAAACATTCTGCACGTTTAATTTTTCTAAAATGTTTGTCTTGTACCAACCAGAATTAAATTCAGAACCAGCAATATTCCTCAAGTAATCACCAACATTACCATCAATATTATAATTCAAATACTGAGGCTTGTAACTAATCTTTAGGCCTTTCATATCAGTATTATCAGGCTTTAACTCACCAGCAAGCATCTTCAAAAAAGTAGACTTGCCAAGACCATTAGAACCCATTATAGCCAAAACTTCTTCCTTATGCAATTTAACTTCATTAACTTTAAGCTTGAATGTTTTAAATTTTTTTTCTAAAATAGGAAATTTTGCTAATATATGTCTAGAAATTATAGACTCTTGAGGCCTTTCAAAAAATTTAATAGGATAATTCCTAAATCTAGTATTTTCATCAGGCAAGTAACCATCCATATATTCATTAATGCCTCTTCTAACAGCTTTAGACTGAGAAAATATACCATAACAAGCAGGCTCACCATAAACAATCTGTATCTCATCAGAAATGTAATCCAAAGTAGCCAAATCATGCTCAACAACAATGACTGAATGGTTCTGGGACAAGCGTCTTATAACACGAGCAGCTTGAATACGATGAGTAATATCTAAAAAAGAAGTGGGCTCGTCAAAATAATAAACATCAGCAGCTTTCAAAAGACATGCAGCTATAGCGACACGCTGAAGTTCTCCCCCAGATAATTCTTCAATCATTCTCTCTTTCAGATTTTCCAATTCCAAAGATTTCAAAACAGGCAATATCTGATTCTTCTCATCAACATTATTCAAAAGATCAATAACTTTCTGGCCTTTATACAAAGAAGCCAACATTTCAACTCTCTGAGGCTTGTAACTAATTTTAATTTCCCTGTTTGATAACTTCTTAAAATAGTCACCTAAAACTTTAGTAGAATACTTTTCAATAACTTTAGAATAATCCTTAGACTTTTCATTGAAATTACCTAAATTCGGAATGATATTGCCTGAAAGAATTTCTAGTGCAGTTGATTTTCCAATACCATTTCTTCCGATAATACCAACAGTAATGCTCGGCTTTACAATAGGCAATAAAAACAATTCAAACTGGTTCTGGCCAAACCTATTAATAGGATCTTCGATTAACTTTTCTGGCAAGTTAACGATATGAATAGCTTGAAAAGGACATTTCTTAGCACAAATCTTGTGCATTTCAGAAGCAACTTCCTCATTGATTTCTGATTTACCATGAGGACCTAAATGAAAACCTTCACCGCCAGCTTTGTTAACAGGGTCAAACTTCATGCATTCGTGCTGGCATCTAGTAGGATGACATTTATCTCTTTCAACTATAACTGCTACCTTTCTCATAAATTCAATAATATTGAAAATGTTTATAAATTTAAGCAAAATTAACAGATTATGACAACAAAGTGCTCAATATGCAATGAAAACATAGAGAAGACGTTCTTAGATAAAATTATAGGAACTTATATAAAAAAAGGAAAAAAATTAGAAGCTGTATGCAGCAACTGCCAGAGAAAGAAAGCAAAATAATCACTTGCAACAATACATATCAAAATCATTATCTACATTATCATAACACAACTCTCTTGGCTTTTTATTAGATGACTCAATAAATGCATATAAAATAAATGAAACAAATAATAAAATTATAAATAAAATAACCATTATTCTAATTTTCATAAAGTAATTTAAAATCATAACTATAAATAACTTACCAATAAACAGAAAAATCCAAAAAGAAGATAAACCTTAACATAAATTAATTTAAAATGGCAAAAAGAAAAAAATCCATATTTTATTACATTGGGCAGATATTTGTAAACTTATTCAAATTAATCAAGTATATTATAATTGTAATAATAAAAGGAATCCATTATTTATTCAAAGGAACAGTTATGGGAATAGAATGGATAACCTATGAAGCAAGATCAAAAAAAAGTAAAAATAAAATAATTACAGAGAAAGAAAAAAATAATGAAACTCCAATAAAAAAAGAATCAACTTTAACAGAAGGAAAAATAAAATCAGAACCAATTTATGAGCAATTCAAGGAAATAAAAAATATAAAAGGAAGCTTCGAAGCTTTTGAAGAAAAGATACTAAGTTCTAATTCAACAATAGGAATAATACTAGGGGCGAGAGGAACAGGAAAATCAGCAATAGGAATGAAATTACTAGAAAATTTTAAAGTAAAAACAGGAAAGAACGTTTATGCACTAGGATTCAATGCGAAAGACCTTCCAAACTGGATAAAAGTAGTAAAATCAATAGATGATGTTGAGAATGATTCTGTGCTATTAGTTGATGAGTCTGGAATAGAGTTTTCTTCAAGGGAATCAATGACCAACAAAAACAAATTATTATCAAATATATTATTAATTTCACGGCATCGAGATCTTTCTCTAGCGCTAATTTCCCAGTCATCAGCTAATATAGAAATAAATGCTATTAGACAAGCAGATTATATAATATTAAAGCCATCATCATTACTGCAAAAAGACTTTGAAAGAAAAAGAATAAAAGAAATGTACGAAGAAGTAGAAAAAGAATTTGAAGAACTAAAAGAAAACAAAGGCTTAACCTATATTTATTCACATAATTACAAGGGCTTTGTTTCAAATCCACTGCCTAGCTTCTGGAGTTCTAAAGTTTCAAAAGCATATGGGAATTTTAAGAAAGATTAACTTCAAAAAAAATTTGCGAAACGTACCCCGAGGATACCGCCAGCACAACCAGGCTCCTCACCTAGTGCAATATAAAATTAGATAATTATTTTAATGTAAAACTTATCCTCCAATTATGAAAGGCTTCCTAATCTATCCAACATATGAAATAATAGACAACAAAGCATATATCTACCTATTTGGAAGACTAGAAAATGGAGAAAGCTTTCTAACAATAAACCATTATAAACCCTATTTCTACATAAAGAAAAAAGACCTAAAAGATGCTTTAGAATTAGAGAAATTTGAACACCAAGATATAAAATTTAAGAACTTTGAAAATGAAGAAGTTGTAAAAGTAATCCTGAACATACCAGCAGAAGTTCCAAAATTAAGAAAAAAATTTGAAGAATATCAAATAGAATGCTACGAAGCTGATGTAAGATTTGAGTATAGATATCTTATCGACAATTATATACAAGGAGGAATGAAAATAGAAGGAGACTATGAAACAGGACAGAAAATAGACAGAATATACAAAGAACCTGAAATAAAAAGTGTAGAATACAAACCAAACAATTTGAAAGTATTAAGCTTGGATATAGAAAGCAACAAAGAAACAGAAGAAATCTACTGCATAAGCATAATATGTGAAAACAATAAAGAGACTTTCATAAATTCTGGAAAAAAATTCAAAAATGCAAAATCGTGTAAGGATGAAGAAGAACTACTAGAAAAGTTTGTAGATAAAATAATAGAAATTGATCCAGACATTATAACAGGATGGAACGTAATAGACTTTGATCTAGACCTATTATATAAAAGATGCAAGAAACATAAAATAGAATTTCTGATAGGAAGAGACAACTCAAAACCAAAAATAAAAAAGGGAGACAGCTTCTTCATAGAAAGCAAAGCAGACATAACTGGAAGACAAGTACTAGACTCATTACATTTACTTAGAGTTTCATTCATAAAAGTTGAAGATTATAAGTTAGATACTGTAGCACAAGCAATACTTGGAGATAAAAAGTTAATACAATCCACTGGAAAAGAAAAATATAAGGAAATAGACGAATTATACTTGAATAATCAGCAAAGATTGATTGATTATAATTTTAAAGATGCAGATCTTGTATTAAGAATATTAGAAAAAACAAGAGTTCTAGAACTAACAATATTAAGAAGTATGTTAACTGGAATGCCTTTGAATAGGGTGAATGCTTCAATTGCTTCTTTAGATTCCTTATATTTGAAAGAAACAAGAAAAAGAAAAATTGCTGCACCAACAGGAAAATTTGTAGACAAGCAAGAAAGAATCAAAGGAGGGTATGTAAAAGAAGGTATACCTGGAATTTATGATTACATATTAATATTAGATTTCAAATCACTATATCCTTCAATGATGAGAACTTTCAATATAGATCCTTATTCTTACGTAAAAGACTGCAAAGGAAAGAATTTAATAAAAGCTCCGAATGGTGCTTGTTTTAGGAATGAAAATGGAATTTTACCTGAGATATTAACTAAACTTTATCATGAAAGAGAAAAAGCAATAAAAGGAAAAGACGACTTAACAAAACATGCAATTAAGATATTGAGCAATTCATTTTTTGGAGTACTTGCAAACCAAAACTGCAGGTTCTTTGACAACAATATAGCAAATGCAATAACTTATTTTGGACAATATATAATTAAACTGACTAGTGAAAAAATTGAAAAATTAGGATATAAAGTAATTTACAATGATACAGACGCGGCGCAAGTAGTGAGCAGTGTAAAAAATTTAGAAGAAGCAGAAAAAATTGGCAGAAAAATTCAAGATTATATAAATAATTTCTATAAAGAATTTGTAAAAAAAGAATACAAAAGAGAAAGCCATTTAGAATTTTTATATGAAAAATGTTTTGTGAAATTTATAATGCCTAAACTAAGAGGCAAAGAAGCTGGAGCAAAGAAAAGGTATGCTGGATTAGTAATTAAAAATGGTAAAGAAGAAATACAATTCACAGGAATGGAATTTATAAGATCTGACTGGACTGATCTAGCTAAAAAATTCCAACATGAACTATTTGACAGAATATTCCATGATAAAGAAGTTGTAGACTATGTGAAAAATTTTGTAAAAGACTTAAAGAAAGGAAAATATGATGAATTGCTTATATATAAAAAAACTATGAGAAAAGAAATGGAAGACTATGCTGTAGATACTCCTACTAAGAAAGTTGTAAACAAATTACTTGCACAAGGAATAAAACTAGAGTCTAACATTATAAAATATATAATGACAGAAGATGGACCAGAACATGTTGGACATTTGAAACACAAAATAGACTATAAACATTATATTGACAAACAAATTAAACCTATTGCAGACGCTATATTATTATTTTATAATATTGATTTTGAAAGTTTAATGAAAGGAAGTAAACAAGGAAGTTTGTTTGATTATTAAAAGAAAAATATAAAAACCGAATTATTTCTAATATAAAAGTGAAAAAGTTATACATTGCCAGATCAAAAAATGTTGGTAGAGGAGTTTTTGCTGGTGAAAATATTAGAAAAGGAGAAAAAATATTAAAATTTAAAGGAAGAATAGTAAAATACGCTTATGATTCTAACTTTAAACTTGGGCCTAGGTGGCTAGGCATAGGAAAAAATACTTGGATAATTATAAACAAGAACAATCCCGGAGATATGATTAATCACTCTTGCAATCCGAATGCTGGACTAAAAAACAAAATATTTCTGATAGCTATAAAGAACATTAAAAATGGAGAAGAAGTAACATTTGATTATTCTACCTCTGAAGAGGATCCTTACTGGAAGATGAATTGTAAGTGCCATGCCAAAAACTGCAGAAATATCATTCGAGACTTTAATCATTTGCCTAATAAATTAAAACAGAGATATAAAAAATTAAAGATAGTCCCTGCATTCATACTTAGAAAGCTATAAAAAACTTACTTATAACTAATTTTATATGAAATTAACAGAAAACAAAAAACTGAAAATAGCAAAGAAAAATATACTAAGAGATTCTTATAATCCAAAAGAATTTACAGCAATAAAAGGATATGATTTCAATAATAAATTAGATTATAATAAATTACTAGATTCTTTTTCAACTACTGGCTTCCAAGCTTCTAACTTAGGAAAAGCAATAAAAATAATAAAAAAAATGAGAGAAGAAAAGTGTATAATATTCTTGGGATACACTTCAAACATGGTAACTTCAGGATTAAGAGATATATTCAGGTATTTAGCAGAACACAAATTAGTAGATGTAATAGTAACTACAGCTGGTGGTGTAGAAGAAGACCTCATAAAATGTTATGAACCATTCATATTAGGAAGCTTTGATGCGGATGGAAAAGAACTAAGAGAAAAAGGAATAAACAGAACAGGAAACATATTTGTACCAAATGAAAGATATGTAAAGTTTGAAAAGTTCTTCATTCCATTTTTAGAGGAAATAAATAAAGAAAATAAAACCTATTCTGTAAGTGAACTCATAAATAAAATGGGAGAAAGAATAAACAATAAAGAAAGCATTTACTATTGGTGTAACAAAAATAACATCCCAGTGTTCTGCCCTGCATTTACTGATGGATCAATGGGAGACATGATATATTTCTTTAAGTATAAACATCCTGAATTAAAAATAGACATAACTGATGACATAAAAAAATTGAATGACATAGCAATAACTGCTGAAAAAACAGGAATAATAATACTAGGCTCTGGAATAATAAAACATCATATATGCAACGCGAACATGTTCAGAAACGGGGCAGAATATGCTGTTTACATTAACAATGCACAAGAATTTGATGGAAGCGATTCAGGAGCAAAGCCAGAAGAAGCAATAAGCTGGGGAAAAATACTGCCGGAAGCAAAACACGTAAAAATATTTGGAGATGCAACAATAATATTTCCATTAATAGCCGCTAAATGCTTTGTTGATTAAAAACTAATTCCTTATATACAAAACAAAATTTATCAGCTTGAACTCTTGACTCTTATTTCCAATTCATTAAAACCCTTAGGAAGACTAATACCTAATTTCTGGCAGTAAGAACTAACTGATTCCAAGTGAGCACGAGCAGCACCAAACCTCTTAATATTATCATTACCCTCTACTATAGACCTTGCTTTATCCATATTATGAGCAATACAAGCTTCATAAACCTGCCTTCTAACAGCGTCATACCCTAAAGGCAAAGCAGTACCATAAGCAGAATGCACTTGCTCTGCGTGAGTAATAAGTGCTACTGCACGAATTAATGCTTCATCTGTTACAGCTCTAGAATCCATAATTCTTTGAGCGCCTAAAATATTGCCTGCAAGACTTTTCATAGGTTTTAAACGATAATGTTCAGCTTGCCTATAAACCACATTAGAATTTGGCTATAGAAAAAGTTAATAAAGCTTTTTAAGGCTCTGTCCTAAGACTTCTATAAAATAAGAGAATATGTTATGGCAGATTAGCTTGCCATATACTTCAGCTCTTATTGTTCGTGCAGTCTTAGAGCTCACGCTAGAGCCGAATTTTCTTTTTACTGAACTAATTCCTGAT
>DATDWR010000018.1:0-2431 GCA_035289605.1 Candidatus Nanoarchaeia archaeon
CACATTCTTTAGAATGTGGTAGTAACTTTAGGGTTTTAGATCCTAGAAAATCTTGACGATTTTTCTTTAGATTTTCTGGACCAGAAAAGCATAGCTTTTCTTGGTTTTAGATCATCCAGAAAACCACTAAACAAACCACACATCTCAAGAATTACTATTCTTGAGCACTGTCAGGAATTAGTAAATTCCTGAAGTTTTAAGGTGTGGTAAACTTTAGGTTTTCTTGATTCTTGGGATTATAGAATCAATAAATATAGAAACATTTTCACTATCACTTAATAGGAAATTAATTTCTTTTTCTTTTTCTTATAGTTACTGTAATTAGTATTAGCACAAAAACAATTAAATTAGACAGTATAAGAGAAAAGAGCTTATATATGCCCATAGAATATTTTTGTGATTGTTCAATTTCAGGTTCAAAATATTCTGGCTGTTTATCAGAAGTAATTAAAGATATTTCTTTTTGTTTTTTGCTTAAATCACCTATGCTGTCTGATTTGATATAAATGCTTGCTTGATCATCCCCAATATACCAGGCTTTTATTTCCATATCATATTCTCCGTCTTTATTAATGTCAATTTCTGCAGGTTCAGCTATTTTCACTATAACATTTTTTTCATTTGGTTTAACTGTTAAATTCACAGAGCTGTTGATTATATCATTGATTAATATTTCACTATCCCTGTCATCAAAGCTGAAACTATAGACATCTCCCTTTGAAATATAAATTTTATTTTTGCTGATAATCTTTTCTTCTTTTATCGGACTTGAACTTCTGCTAACTAGTGAAAGCTCTTTCTTTGGCTTTATTTCTAAATCATTTCCATTTTTGGAAGATTCATAGCTGTTGGTTAAAACTGTTAGCTTAGTATGATAAATGCCTTTAGGATAATTAGCTGTGCCTAACTTGAGCTTGTACTCAAGTTTTCCATTGCTGTAGCCATAACCATATCCATAGCTTCCATAGCCGTATCCAAAAACTGTGTTGTCTGTTCTTTGAATGCTTGTTACTCCAACACAGCCGGATAAAATATTTCCATTGGCATCAAAAACACACTCTCTTTTTATAGGACCATCAAGAGTAAGTGTGATGTTATTAACTGGTAAAGTTCCATCATTTGAATTTATATCGACACTTAGTGTAAATTCCAGGATTTCTCCGGATTCAATGATTGTTTTATCAGAGTTTATATTAAGAACAAAAGCATTTGCAGGCCCTGATATAAAAATTATTAGAATAATTGAAAAAACTATAGCACCTGCAGTTAGTTTGCTAGTATATCCTTTCTTCAATTGCAAGTTAGTTTTATTCAAACCCATTTTACTCCTAATTTCCAGAGACAATCCGTATTTAAATGTTACCATTATTAAATTACAATCAATAGTAAGGTTTAAATATGAGTTTTAGTCAAGTGTTTTATATAGGAATGTATTAGAATGGTAAATTCAGAATGGAGTAAGATGGAAAAGAAGAAAGAGGTTAAACTTATAGTTCAGATTCCTGCATATAATGAAGAAAAACATATTGGCCTGGTTATTAAAGAAATTCCAAAGAAAATACCGGGAATTGACAAAATTGAGGTTCTTGTTATTGATGACGGCTCAACAGATAATACAGTTGAAGAAGCTAAAAAAGCAGGTGCAGACCATATTGTAGTAAATACAAAAAATTCGGGCTTAGCTTATACTTTTCAAAAAGGAATGAGCAAGTGCTTAGAGTTAGGTGCTAGCATTATTGTTAATACAGATGCAGATTTCCAGTATAATCAAGCAGAAATTCCAAAACTGGTAGACCCTATTCTTAAAGGAGAGGCGGATATTGTTTCAGGTAACAGACAGGTTGAAAAACTAAACCATATGGTAGCTAGTAAAAAATATGGAAATATTCTGGGAAGTAAAGTTGTTAAGTTTGCAGCAGGTTACAATATTATAGATGCTTCAAGCGGATTTAGAGCATATAATAAGTTAGCAGCTCTAAGGCTTTTTGTAACTTCAAAACATACTTACACACATGATACATTAATACAGGCAAGCAGAAAAAATCTTAAGGTAATCGAAGTGCCTGTAGAATTCAGAAAAAGAGATGGAAAAAGTAAATTAATATCCTCTGTTTATACACACATTAAGAAAAGCATGGCAACAATTGCACGTTCAACTTTAATGTATAATTCTCTTAAATTCTTTTCATATCTTGGAGTAATACTAATAATTCTTGGAATAATACCAATTGCAAGATGGTTATATCTTTCATACATCCTCCATGATACAGGAAATCATATTCAGTCAATTATTATAGGAACTTTAATAATAGTGGCAGGAGGAATGTCATTTCTTTTAGGATTAATCTCAGACCTTTTAGCAACAAATAGATTATATCTCGAGGAAGTCTTATTCAAATTAAAGAAGCTGGAATTTGGGAACGGGGTGTAA
>DATDWR010000019.1:0-3012 GCA_035289605.1 Candidatus Nanoarchaeia archaeon
CACATCTGAAGACAATGAAGATGAAGAAGATTCAGGCTCAGTAAGCGACTTATATTTAGTATTGCCTAAAGATGCTAAGACTGGAATTTACGATGTTGTAGTTGATGTTGAATATTCAAGAGGGCATGAAACTGAAAGCGAAACTTTCCCTATTGCTGTCAAGGCTAAGGAAGTTGAGCAAGTTACCAGCGTTACACCAAGCTTAAAAGAAACTGTTGTAATAACTGTTGACAGCCAAACTAAAGACGTAAGTAAAGGAAAAGGCGCTGTTTACAAGGTATTATTCGCAAATCTTGGGCAAACTGCAAAGACTTATACATTAAATGTAGAAAGCATTAGTTTTGGAGCTACAAGGGTTGATCCTGGCGTTGTTTCAGTTGCTAAAGACGGAACTGCAGAAGCTTATGTTTATGTAAGCTCTAATGAAAATACAAATCCTGGAATTTATTCCTTTAAATTAAGGGTAAATGAAGGAGCTGAATTAGTTAAGGAAGTAAGCATCAGCTCAAATGTAGTTGAAGAAGAAAAGAAGACCGGTGTTGACGCTAAGACTGTCTTCGAAGGCCTATTCATATTGCTATTAGTAATATTAATTGTTTTAGGCGTAATAGTAGCTGTCAAGAGAAGCAAAGGCGCTAAACAAACTGGAAAGCCTGAAGAACCTCATTTAGAACAGAGCTATTATTAGGAAAATATGGCTAAACAGAATTATTATTCTTTAGAAAAGACTTACAATAAGAAGTATGTATCTGCGTTATTCAAATATATGGGTGAAAATGCTAATCTAATACACGAAACAATAACTCCTTATGGTTTTTCTAAAGATTCTAGTTTTAAAATGGAGGAGGCTGTGTATCATTATTCTTCTTCAACAGTTTTTATTAGTAAAACTGTATGGGATATGGTACTAAACCCTAAATATAAATCTTGTTTAAAAGTTGTTTCAAATAATGAATCTTTAACTGAAAAAGTATTTGGTGAACTAGAAAAAGTTCTTTTAGGAAAATAAAAATGAGTAGTCAAACTATTGAAATGTATAATATTTCTGAATTTTGCAATAATACAAAGTTAAACCATTTTTTGAATAATAATGGCGAGTTTATAACGAAGAATGAATCTAAAGAAAAATTGACAGAGGTATATCATTATAAATCTTGTACAGTAGTTATAGAAGAATATAAACTTACTATGATCCTCGATGTTTGTTCGGATACAGAAGAAAAATCTAAAGAAGTATTTAATGAACTTGAAAAGTTTATTTTAGACGATATATCAGTAAGAAAATTGAAGAAATTTATAATCCTTTAATTGGGATGTTCTCAGATTAAAAACAAATCTAAAATAGTTTAGAATCAAGATCTTTTTAAATAAGATGTTTTTTCTTAAGTTGAAATCAACTTAATTTTTCAGCCTTTATAAGCCGTATAAGTGCGCGACACGCGACAAGTCCGCACAAGCTTTATAAATAAATATCCCTGCAATTAAGTATGGACAAAGACAAAGCTTTGGTTGTTTTTCAGGATAAGAAGATAAGAAGAATATGGCATAATGAAGAATGGTGGTTTTCTGTTGTTGATATAGCTGAAGCTCTAACAGATAGCCCTAGCCCTAGACAGTACTGGGGAGTATTAAAAGGAAGAGAAAGTCAGTTGTTAACATTTTGTTTACAACTGAAATTACCTTCGGCAGATGGAAAGTATTATGCTACAGACTGCGCAAATACAAAAAATATTTTTAGAATTATCCAGTCTATTCCTTCAAAGAAAGCAGAGCCTTTCAAGCAATGGCTGGCCCAAGTAGGCTATGAACGAGTGCAGGAAATAGAAAATCCTGAGTTAGCACAGAACAGGGTCAAAGAATATTATGAATTTAAAGGCTATCCAAAAGACTGGATTGAAAAAAGGCTAAGGGGCATAGCGATAAGGCAGGAATTGACTGATGAATGGAAAGATAGAGGAGTTGCAAAGGATGCTGATTTTGCTATACTAACCAATGAAATAACAAAAGCTACATTTGGAATGACCGTTCAGGAATACAAAGAATTTAAAGGTTTAAATAAGAAAAATCAAAATCTCGGGGATCACATGGTTGATTGGGAGCTGATATTCACAATGGTTGGCGAAAAGGCAACTGCAGATATCTCCAGAGCAAGAGACGCGCAAGGTTTTGAAGAAAACAAGAGCTCAGCCAAAAGAGGCGGGCAAATAGCAAACAATGCCAGAAATGAATTAGAGCAGGAAACAGGAAAATCAATAATTTCAAAAGATAATCTCTTAGGCATATCCAAAAAGAAAAAACTTGAAAATAAGAAAGATAGAAAATAAATATTTAAAATAAAGGGCAGGATTTATTATATAAACAATCAAAACCTTTTTAAATAAGATATTTTAGATTAATATATGGCAAATTTTACAGAGGTGATAGGCAGCTTTAAGAATTTTGAAACAATTATACCATTAATAAGGACTTTAGTAATTATAATAATTTTGTTTGTTGTTTTCAGGTTGATTATAAATTCCTTGAAGAAAAGGATGTTGGCCAAAGCCAAGAGTAAGAAGCAGCTGACAAATATTAAGGTATTTTCACGCGTATTGGAATATTTCTTTTTGATTTTATTGATAGTATTTGCGATATTTTCTTATGTCGGCTCATGGGCTGGATTGGGTATTGGCTTAGGCTTGCTGACAGCTGCTGTGGGATTTGCTTTGCAGAAGCCGATTTCAAGCGTTGTAGCATGGATAATTATTGTTACAAGAAGGCCTTTTGAAATAGGAGACAGGATTAGCATCGGAGGAATGACAGGGGATGTAACTGATATTACTTTGACACATATTCATTTAGGCGAAGTCGGGGGAAATGTTCCAAGCCAGGAAAGTTCCGGAAGGATTGTTCTAGTGCCTAATTCCGTGTTTTTTGAGCAGAATACAATAAACTACACAATGTTCAATGATTTTATATTAAACCAGGTTACTGTTAACATAACGTATGAAAGCAATTTAGACAAAGCTATTG
>DATDWR010000020.1:0-99614 GCA_035289605.1 Candidatus Nanoarchaeia archaeon
CAAATGCTTAACTTTTTTAACAACCTTTACTTCTTTTTTCTTATTCAATTTAGGTCTCTCCCCTTCTACCACCTAATAAAAGTAGAAGGGGGTGAGGCCCCTAATAAATATTCTTAGAAACTAGATTTAGGACAGAGCCGAAAATATAATAAATTTACTTCAATAAAATAGAAAGTTTAGTGATTTCCTTATTATTTGAGCCATTAATCTTGCAATAATCCTGGCATTTTCTAGCATTGCTCTCTTCCCTGTAATAAAGCTTGCATTTTTCACACTGAGAATAAAGAAAATTTTTAACTAAAATTTGCCTTACCACAATTCACTGCTCTGTTTCAGGCAACGAAGAAGCAGGCGAAGAACTTCCGCCCCTGTATATCTGGGCAAAACTTGGAGTAACAACAATCCAGTCTTCCCCAAAACCAGCAATGTCCCCTTCTATAGCGTCACATGTCTTTTTTAACTTACTAACTGCTCTCTTAAGCTCAACCAAGTCTTTATCTTTCAACGGCCTGATATTAATCAAAGCAACAGTATAACCTTCACGCAAAGCATCAAGAGCAGGCTTGATATCTGCAAAATCCTCAACAATAAAAGGCCTGACTACAACCTTAGACTTGCCATCCTTAGACACAGGTGAAGGACTTATCTCAACATAATCATCAGAAAACTCATCACTAATATTTGTCTTACCAGAAAATAATTTGTCAAGCACACCAGCCATTTCATAGATAATTATGATAACAGATATATAAACATTTCTGTTCTATTCAACGTAAAAAGAAATTAGTAGATTAGTTAATAACAATTATAAAATATAATTGAAAACACAATCATTTGTTCTCAAGCTGAGATACAACAGTCCATATCTGCATCCTTGTATACTGAGGAATGTTAGGATCATCAGCTACTTCAGCAAGCTCCTGAAGAGACTTGTCAATTCTCAAGTTAAAATCCTTATTATCAACACTGGAAAGAATATCCATTGTAGTCCTTATCCTTATTCTTACATTTTTTGGAACAGAAATATCAGTCTCAATCAAAGACAAACCTTCAAGAATATCTTTTATAACTGCACCATTATTTATCACCTTCATCACCACCTTTTATCACATCCAAAACATCAGCCTGCAACTTTGAAGCCTTATCTTTTATTTTCTCTTCCTGCTTTTCAACATTCTTGATTTTAATACTCAAAACTTCTCTCTTAGACTCCAAATCTTTCTTAACATCTTCCTTATCAGAAACAACCATAACCGAGCCTATAATTCTGTAAACTGCACCATTATTTTTTCCAACCTCTTCCAGAGCATTATCAATCTCTACCAACTGTGTTTGAAAAGCCTGCTTCTGCAATAAAAAATTTTGAAGGTTCTGCTCCAAAACCTGCAACTGAGCAATCTTCTTCTCTGTTTCTTGTTTCTCCATTTTTATTTTTCCTAAACTGCATCAACCAAAGTATGAGTTACCCTAGGCTTGTAAAGTATCTTAGAACCACAATAAGGACACCTAACCCTTTTCTTAACAGTCTCAAAAGGAACTTCTTTCTGACATTCCAGACAATTGTATGCTACCATTTTATTCTCCAAGTGCAAAAGCCTTTCCAGCAAATGTATGACTGCACTTCATACAAGACCATATACCCTTAGCCAAACGCTTCACTGCTGCTTTGTGGCAAGAAGGGCACTCATTTTTTATCTTCTGCCTTTTTTCAACATCTAAAAATCTCTGCCTTACAGTCAATCCATAACGAACACCAAATCTTCCAGTCAACCCAACTTTCTTTGTTCCAGATGCCATTTTGATAAATAACTAAATTAGAATAAGAATTTTAGGATTATTTATAAAGCTATGGGGTAAAAATAAAATCAGAAATATGCATTCTGCCTAAAAATTCTCATGGACTGGCTGTGATAATACATAGCTACATGTGATAATATACATCTCAAATAGCCGAGTTCTTCACTAGGTAAATTTTCTCCATCAGCTAGCCTTTCGCAAATACCTAAAGCTTTCGTCTTTTCACCAATTCTTAGAGGACCTTCCTGAAAATCTATGAGGTCTATAACTTCTCTGTATAATTCAGCTGGCTCACACCTATTTTGCGGAAAACCAGTATTTCGTTTATCAATATCCTGCAAGGCTCTTCTAGCTAAATCAAACCTTTCAACTTCTATAGTTTTATGAGCAACCATAAGAAGATGAAATTGAGAAAATTTAAAAGACTATCGAAAAATTTAGTGAAAGTGGGGCTATCCGGATTTGAATTTTCCCAATACAGGAATAATCCTATACTGCCCGGAATCTCAACCTTGCTTTGTATTTCTACACCCAAGGGTCGGATAATAGCCAAGTTATAAGATAGATACGGTTCAAAGGTTAACACCTAGGAATCCCCGTTATATTAACTTGGCTTATATTATTAATTTTAGAAGTATTAATAAATTTTACTTTATCTATCCCATCTTGTTTAGAGAATTATTTCTTAGCAGGCTCTTTCTTTGCTGGCGCTGCTGCAGGTTTTGCTCCGGGTGCAGGCGCTGTTCCGGAAGTTGCAGGTGCTCCGGCCGTTGGGGCTGTTCCAGGTGATGGAGCAGCTGCTGCCTTTGCTGCTGCTTCTGCTTCAGCTGCTGCCTTTGCTGCTTCCTTCTCTTTCTGTCTCTGTTTCTTTTTATTTTCTAAATCTCTTGCAACATCAGAAAGCATTTTTTTCTTAGCTTCATCAGGCTCTGTTTTTCCTGAAGAGAATATAGAATCATGTTTTCCTTCATCAATTTCTTTTAATACTTCTTTTGGTTCTTTTCCATCAATCAACAAACCCATGGACTGACAAGATCCAACAATTGTCTTAACTGCAGAGCGCATATTGTTTACAAGCAAAGAAGAACTTTTCATTCTTGCAACCTTGAAAACCTGCTCTATTGATATCACTCCTGCTTTTGTAACATTTGGTTCTCCAGAACCTTTGTCTAGATTTATTTCTTTCATCAATAATTGAGACGCGGGAGGAGTGCCTATTTCTATTGTAAATTCTTTAGTTTCAGCATCTACAATAATCTTTACAGGAACCTTCATGCCTTTGAAATCTTTAGTCTTATCATTAATATCAGCAACAATTTGCCCGACATTAACCTTCAAAGGACCCAAAGAGCTTCCTATAGGAGGACCAGCACTAGCCTTTCCTCCTTCCACCAATGCATCAACAGTTTGTTTCTTTCCCATTTTATATTGATTATACAATGTGACTTATGAAGAATTTATAAAAGTATCTGTAGCAGAAATAGAAAGCAGTTTATTTATACTTTACAATCTTTCCTCTTCTTGTTATTCTACCAGTAAGCCTGTCTGTTTTTCTTAAATAAAATAAGTTTTTCTTAGTTATAAAAAACCAGAATATTGTTGCTATTAAAAAGAACGTTCCTAAAAAATAAAATCTTTTATAAAAAAGAAATATTGAATATAATATTCCTGCAGCTATCGCTAGAAAACTAAAAGAAAGAATAAAAATTTGAACGGATTTAGGTAACTTGACCTTAACTTACGAATATACCATCATTCTTCCTTAACTTCAACATTTCCTTCTTCACTTTCCCTTCTAATAACCTTGACCCAATCCATCTTTACAGTTATAGGAATTGGAATTGCAGCTTCTAATAATTCCACAACAACTTCCTCTTTCTGCTCATCAATTCTTTTTACTTTTGCCTTTTCCTTCTTGAATGGGCCGTGAATAATCTCAACTATATCTTTTTCCTGAATATTCACAGATGTTTTAATCTGCTCTAGCATTGGCTCTATTTCTGAATAAGCAACTTCCTTAGGCAAAATTCCCCTAGAATAAGGAATTCCCATAGCAGCCTGAGAAGCATTCTCAGCATCCTTGGCTTCCAGAAAAATATAACCCCTCATGCCATGAGCATTAACTATAGTATAAACTTCAAGATTCTTCTTTTTTACATTGCTCTCTATAAAATCAACTACCTGCTCTTCTCTGTTGGCTGTTGTCCTAACAGCAAATAACTTGTGTTCCATTTTTTTTATTTCAGGAATAACTGCCAAGCAATATTTATTATAAAGCCCAGCAAACCAATTATCAATATTCCCATGCCAGTAACTTTTACTATTACCTTCAGCTCGTCTTTTGTAGGCTTTTTTGTAACCTGCCAGACCCTCTTGCATTCAACTATGAATGAAGATAACTTTTGCTTTAATGAATGTTTAGCATTAATTTTTTCCATACAAAATGAGTACAGAAAAGGTATTTAAAGGTTTTTGCTAAAGTTTGCTTACTCCAGACTTCTTTTTCGCTCTAATTTTATCTGTTAATTCTTCTCTTCTTATTAAACCAATCTGCCTTGCAATTTTTTTTCTTTGTGATTCTTCGCCAAAAATCATCAAGGTAACAGGTTGTCTTATTTTTCCTTCATCAGTCACTACACTAATTGTCAACAGGAAAACTTTATTTTCATGGTCGCTATAAGGCATAATCTCATACATATCTCTTCCGTAACCTACGCCATAAAGATGTTGTTCATTGTAAGTGCAATTAAATTTATCTTTAAGAAAACTGTCAACTGGATTGCCTCTTAATTCTCTTACTTCAGTATATACGTCATAGAAATTTTCTAAAGTCATATTCTTATATTATAAATAATATATTTAAATCTTTTGTAAATATTTAATTAAAATCGCCTTCAAAATGAGAACCTGAACTTTCAAGAGAGTCATCTGCTTCATATACGGCTACTTCTAATTTAGATGGTTCTTGAGGTCTTACATCTGTATCAGTGCCTGAGGCATGATCAAAATAAGCAGAAAGATATTTATGATACTTATCTTTTGGGCTTTCCATTCTGTTTTAGAGAATTTTTGTTTTTTATAAAACTTTTGAAGACTATTCCTCGTAAACAACTCTTTCATTAGTTTCCGGCTTAAAAGGATTTTCATGATCTTCAGCTACATCAACAACATCATTTAATCTTACAGCAACCAAACCAAGATGCTGAGCTGCATTGGTTCTATATCTTTCTTCTCTTGCAGTAAACTCAAATCTTCTGCCATTACCAACACGATAAGTTCTTACAGTGGCACCTTTTAAGCTCCAAACATTGTCAGCTCCATGAACTTCTACATGTGCACCATCTTTTCGCAAAGTATCATAAGCAGATGAAGCCAAAGATTCTGACACATCATATTTTACTTGATAAGGACTTTCATGATTTAATTTTACAGGAACTACTGCTCCATTGCACGTAACACAAACTTCCTCTTCAGCCATCGTTCACTCTATAAAATCAATACCTAATTCAGATTCAATATTTTTCTTTACCTTCTCAGCCTTAGGGCCTTTCCTAGAACCAAAAATCTGGGGAGAATTAACACCAGTAACAATCAACAATGTCCTAATAGTATTTTCCAAATCTTCAGAAATCTGAGCGCCCCAAATAACTCTTGCATCCTCATCAAGCCTTTCAGTAATAGTCTCGACAATTCTTCTTGCCTCATCTAAAGTCATGTTAGGACCGCCAAGAATATTTATCAAAGCACCATTAGCACCAGTAATATCAACATCCAACAAAGGATTCTGGATAGCTTTTTCAACAGACTCAACAGCCCTGTTCTCTGCATCTGACTCACCAACACCAATCATGGCAACTCCGCCTTTGCCCATAACAGTTTTAATATCAGCAAAATCCAAGTTAACTAATCCAGGCTTTGTCACTAATTCAGCGACGCCTTTTACAGCATTAGTCAATATCTCATCTGCAACCTTGAATGCAGTATGCAAAGGCAAGCCAGGACACAACTCTATTAATTTATCATTAGGTATAACAATTAAAGTGTCAACATTATTCTCAAGCTTTTCCAGACCTGAAACAGCATTGGAATATCTCCTTTGCCCTTCCATAGCAAAAGGCAAAGTAACTATTGCAACTGTCAAAATTCCTAATTTTTTTGCAACTTCAGCAACAACAGGAGCAGCGCCTGTACCAGTACCTCCACCTAGACCGCAAGTTATGAAAACAATATCAGAACCCTGAACAGCCTCCTTAATATCTTTCTCTGACTCCCTTGCAGCATCCTCCCCAACCTTAGGAATTGAACCTGCACCCAAACCATTTGTCAACTCCCTACCAATAAGAATCTTGACATTAGAATTAGTATAAAGCAAGTCTTGAGCATCAGTATTTATAGCAACAGTTTCTGAGCCTGCAATTCCAACTTCTGACATCCTATTAATAGTATTATTTCCTCCACCACCGCAGCCAATGACTTTGATCTTAGCTTTCTGCTTGGTAACTAATTCTTCCAATTCCTGATCTACAGCAGTAACTTTTTTTGGAGCCTGCTTAAACCCATAATTCGCCATACGGTCATTAACCTGCCTCAAGATTCCATTCATAGACGGTAAAATACCGAACACTAATATTTAACATTATCGGCAAAAAAGATTATATTTTAGATTAAATATTATGAACTGAAAGAGACTTCCAAATCAGGCATTACTTCCTTTATTTTAGAAATAAACTGCTCTTTCAACTGCTTTGGAAAGTCCTGCTTAACTTTAATATCTGCTTTTTTGTTTTCTAATTTTACTTTAAAATCATGATCATGAAGGCCTATCAAAGCCTGAACCAAAGAAGAAAGCTTTAATTTTTCATCAGCAACAGTTCTGTGGATTTTTATTTCATAAACCAAAGTCTTGGATGCAAGAGGATGATTAAAATCAATAGTAACCCTACCTCCTGCAACACTCTTGACTGTGCCTAAAGCGCCTGAGGCATTCAACTGCAAACTTGGAAACGGATTAATATTTTGCTGCCTCAAAGACTGCAAAGAAACAGTCTTTACAAGAGAAACATCCTTTTTTCCAAAGGCTTGTTCCGGCTGCAACTCTACAGAATAATCCTTTCCAACTTCTTTATTTACAAGAAATTTATCCAAAGCAGGAAGCATATTATTAAAACCCAGACAGATTACTTTTGGGCCGAAATGATGGTGACCTTCGTGGAACAAACCTTCTTTTTTCGCCAGTTCCTCATTAGTCAAGTCAAAAATTTGATTAGTTTCCTTAATTCTTCCTACAAAATCAATTTCTATGAAATCTTTTTCCTTGGTTAATGTCATGAGAATGTGGAATAGACAATATATTTAAGTTTTATTATACTAATTAAGTCTATGAAACAAAAGACATTACTAATTGTAATTTTAGCTGTAATACTAATTTTACTATTTTCCGGATCATTACTAATGACCTTCAGAAGCTTTTTTCATAATTTTGTAAAAGATGCAACAAAAGAAAGCATAGAATTTCTTAAAGAATGTAACTCCATTATGTATGAAAATAAGAATGTTACAGTAATTGACTACAAAAACAGCTCAAATGGAGTACCAATAGTTGTGTCTTCAAACATGCCAGTGCGCTACACGAAACAGATTGATAAAGAAGATCTAAAAGAAATTCTTGATTGGTGCTGCAAAAATTATGATCCATTCAATATTGTATGCAGATTAAACCTAAAAGAATTTATAAGATAAATTAAAGATCAACAAATAACAAAAACATTTATAAACAATTCAAAGCCTACAAAGATTTAATGGCAGATACAAAACTGACAAATGCAGGAAGCTTAAAACCTGGAAGCTATGTAATATTCGGAGGAGAAGCCTGCGTTGTAAAAAACATACAGACAAGCAAAACAGGAAAGCACGGATCTGCAAAGTGCAGAATAGAAGCTGTAGGAATAATCTCAGGACAAAAAAGAATAGAACTATATCCTTCCGGGGACAATGTTGTAGTCCCAATCATAGAAAAGAAATCAGCACAAGTATTATCAGTAAATGAAAACAAGGCAACAGTAATGGACAATGAAACTTATGAAACTTTTGACCTAGAAATACCAGAAGAAATGAAAAGTGATATAAAAGAAGGCGGACAAGTAGTCTACTGGATAGTCATGGACAAGAAGGTAATAAAGCAAACAAAATGAAAAATAATATTTTCGGAGGATTTTAATGGTAAGATTTCCAGAAGCAGGAAAAAGACTTTACAAAAATGTTTTTGTGTGCAGAAAATGCAAGACAAAGAGAAGAGCAGACCCAAGCAAGGTAAGAAAAGGATTAATAAGCTGCAAGAACTGCAGCTCGTATGCATTAAGGCCGGTAAGAAAAAAGTAAGGTGAACGATGAACTATGATCTAGCATTGTTATTAGTATTCTATCTAATTCTATACATAATATTCAGAAAATACAGAAGCAAATTTGATGTCCAATGGAAAGTATTTGCACTCTACAGAACAAATATCGGAATAAAATTAATGGAGAAAATAACAAGAAAAGATCAAAATAAAAATATAATAATAAGCGGAGTTCTGGCAATAATAATAGGATTTATTATTTTTCTTTACGGATATTTAACTTCAAATTCAATAATCATAGGCATAGGCGCAATAATTATAATATTAGGAGCATTAATTGCAATACCACTAAAAGTATTAGGTTATGTATCAATAACAATAGGCTTCCTTGGAATGGCATTCACATTATTCTTCTTAGTAAAAAGTGCATACTCACTATTGTTTGTTCCTGAAGCACCACCCGGACTAGCACCTGTACTGCCTGGAGTAAGCATTGAAGGACTTCCAAAATTGTCATTCTGGCACTGGATAATTTCCATACTTATTGTTGCAGTTATTCATGAATTCTGCCATGGAATATACTCGAGACTGATAAAAGTAAAAATAAAATCCACAGGCTTCGCATTTCTAGGACCAATACTAGCAGCATTTGTAGAGCCTGATGAAAAACAGCTAAGCAAGAAAAAAACAAGCGAGCAACTGCATGTGTTATCTGTTGGGCCGTTCTCAAACATAATACTAGCAGTAATTATTTTGTTATCATTAATATTTATATTCTCGCCAATAGCTAGCGCTATGGTAGATGTAAATGGAGTAGAAATTACATCCATAGATGAAAACATGCCAATAAGCAAAGCAAGAATAAGCGAGAAAGATATCATAAGGACAATAAACGGAATAAAAATAGATGACATCAACAAGATTAAAATTGTATTAAGCGACTTCAAACCAGGAGACAAAGTAAATGTTGGAACTGACAATGGAGAATATGAATTAGAACTTGGAGCAAGCAAAGAAGGCAAGCCAATACTTGGAGTCAACATTGCAGGCTATGACACAGATGTCAAAGAGAAGTATAAATTTATTCATCCAATATATTTGTGGATTGGAATGCTTTTATTCTGGCTATTCAATATAAGCTTTGGAGTTGGCTTATTTAATTTACTGCCATTAGGACCTGTAGACGGAGGCAGAATGTTTTATGCTGCTGCATTATTTTTTACTAAAGACAAAATTAAAGCAACAAAAATTTTGACATTCATGTCCTTGCTGATATTATTATTAATATTCATAAATATGTGGCCGTTCATTTTCAAATTATTGAAATTTATATTTTCACCACTGCTGCTTTTTATAAAATAAAAAGAAATAAAAACTGAGTAAAGTTCTAGAGCATATGCTCGTTGACGTACACTGCCATTTATCATTTCCACATTTTGAAAAAGATCTAGACAAAGTGATAGAAAGAGCAAAAATAGCAGGAATGACTGCAATATTATGCTCTGGAGTAGATCCTGAGACCAACAGGGAAGCTTTAGAATTAAGCAAAAAATATGAAATAGTAAAAGCATCTCTGGGAATATATCCCTTGGATGCTGTTGGCTTAGGACATTATGATGATACACCAAGAGAAAGAAAAGAATTTGATGTAGATTCTGAAATAGAATTTATAAGAAAAAACAAGAACAAAATAATTGCAATAGGAGAAGTAGGACTAGACAAATCTCCTGAAGGAGACTGCAAACTTGAGGAACAAATCAAAGTTTTTAAGAAAACTATTGCTTTAGCACATGAAATAAAAAAACCACTAGTCGTGCATACAAGAAAGGCTGAAAAGGAATGCATAGATGTTCTAGAAGAAATGAAAGCAAAAAATGTCGTGCTGCACTGCTTCACAGGAAACATGAAACTTGTGGAGAGAGCAGAAAATCTTGGATATTATTTTTCTATACCATCAATAATCACAAGGCTGAAACATTTCCAGGAACTTGCAGATAGAGTTTCACTAAATAATTTACTTACTGAAACTGACGCACCATACTTAAGCCCTGTAAAGGGAGAAAGAAGCGAACCAAGTTTTGTCAAAGAGATAATTAAAAAAATTTCTGAAATAAAAAAAGTTGAGGAAACAGAAGTTGAGAAAATTATTTTTTCAAATTATCAAAAAATATTTCTAAAAAAATAAAAAGAGTAAACTATATAAATAAACTAATTCATAAAAATATTATAATATTCACAGTCTTCGACTGGGAAAAAGAGGTGAATTGCATGGCAAAAAAAAGAAGGAAAGCTGCAGAGAGAGGCGGCAAGAAAAAGAGAAGGAGATAAAACTCCTTTTCCTTAAATTTTATATTTCTATAATCATTCCATCGCTTCCAGGATTTATTATCAATGAATTTTTTATCTTGTCATGCTTTTTTTCATTCTCATGAATATGGCCGCACAATACAAGAACAGGATTAACCTTATCCAAAAAATCCCTTGAGCTTTTTGAACCACAATGAGAACCATGCAATAAATCAAGCTTTGTGTTGTAAACAGGAGCATGCGCAACAAATATTATCTTTTTATTGATTGTATTTTTCAATAATTTGGGATACAATGCTTCAAACTCAGGATATTTATCAGAAAATCCGCCTGTGCCGTATCCTAGGAATACAAAATTTTTTCTTTCAAATGTTTTCTTATGAAGATTAACCAAGTTTTTAAATTTTGAACAAACATTCTCAATCTGAGAAGGCTCTTCATGATTGCCAGGAATTATCAAAGTCTTTATACCCAAATCATTTATGAAACTACATGCAAAGTTCAAGCCATTTCCAAAAATAGAAATATCCCCGCAACAAACTAACATCTCTGGTTTTTCTTTCAATGCCTTTTTCTTTATAGAATCCAAGTCCTTAACATCTGCATGAGTATCAGTGAATGCCAGCAATTTCATAATTAAATAAAAATAAAATAGATAATAAAACTTACTCTTCCAACTCCAGATAACCAGTCAAAAATGCTTCTTCTTCCAGGGATATCTCATCATTCATCAGCATGTCATCCACCCATCTTCTCAATTTCTTTTTACCACTCATCTTATCCGATGCCTAATCTTAATGTCTTTGTTTATTGGAAGCCTTTTCAACTGTACGCTAAATAACCTAGATATTTGTTCAAGTTCAAGGTCTATTGGCAGCATCTTTAACACCTCCAAAGTATATGCTGGCAGAATTCTATATAAACCTGGCGCGAGCGTTTGTCGTGTCCAGTGGAGAAATGGCAGAATTTTAGGACTAAATCAAATGTTTTAATCTTTCACCTAAGAGAACTAACTCTTTATTAATAATCCTCAAGAGACCTCTGATTAAACTCAACAACAGTAGATCTCCCTTCCCTTCCCTTGTTAAATTCTTTTAATACAACAAGATTAATTTTCTCTAAGTCCTTTATCTTCCTCTGGAATGTCCTATAGCTTTTTCCAGATTTTATTTCATACTCCTTAAATATTTCAGATGTTGTCCTGCCAGAATTATTCTTTATAAGCTCTATAAATTCAGGATCATTTTCAATTGATGGAATTACATTACTCAAAGACAATCTCTCCATGGCCTCAATTGAGTGTTCCTTAATTATTTTCCTAGAGCTTTTTGATTCTGCAATCTCCCCAGACTCCTTAAGCAGAAATAAACCAACTCTAAGATCTTTCATGCCAAAAGCCTTAGCAATTATAATATCAAAACATTCCTCATCAAAAACACCCTTCACAAAGGCATATTCTGCTCTTTCTTTTATAATCTGCTCTGTTTCAGAAAGAGAATAAGGGCGGAACTCTAAAATTTCTGGCAATAACCTGGATTTTATCCTTGGCTCCAAAGCAGCCAAAAAATTATTATTGTTTGTAATCATAATGACTGTCTTTCTAAAAATATCCTCAAGAACAGAATACAAAATAGAATTGTCAGAAAGCTTATCAATTTCATCCAATACCAGAACTAATGACTTTTCATTTATAATCTGAGAAACATCCCTCATCAGAACATCAAAACTTTTATTGTGAATCCATTTATAACCAACTTGCATGCATATCTCATTTAATACTTTAAATGAACTTTCTTTTTTCCAGCAGTTAACATAAACACAGAAAATATCATTTGTCTCTGCTTTTAATTCACTAATTACATGAGTTGTTGCCAAGGTCTTTCCAATTCCAGGAGATCCTTTAATCAGAAGATTCTTTCCGTTCCTTCTACTAAGCATGGGCTTGATGCATTCTGCAATATACTTCTGCTCATTTTCCCTAAATCTTATTATTGGAGGAGTGAAGTCAATATCCAAAAACTGAGGATTGAGAAACAACGACTCATCTGCCCTCAACATATCCTTAAACAAATCTACCATAAACTAGAACTAGTATTTAGCCTTTTAATAATTTATGTTCTTAACTTTATATCTCTTTTATTCCGTCCTTAGTCAATGCAACAAACCTTATGCCAAGACCTAACTTAAGAACAGCTCCTAATAAAGCCATGTGTTCCTTTCCTGAACCTGAAACAATATTAAGAGAAACCTCAGTATCACTAATTTTACCTTGCAAAGCATTTTTTATATCATCCCTCAAATCTTCCAGTCCTTTATTTTCATCTATAACAATCATCTCAGCATTTTTAACATTAGAAAAATTCTCCTTTCCGAACATGTTTGTTATAAGAAATATTTTGTCCCAATCGGAATCCTGAATCAATCTAGAAACATGACCCCAAGTTCCCTTTCCTGAAGACAAGCAAGCTACTAAAGTTGGCATAATAAAATAAAAAATAGATTATTTATAAATATTTAGTTATCACTATTTCTAGGAATACAGTTTTTATAATAGAAGTTTTCTGCTACTTCTTTAGTTCTATAATCATACCAATGACAATATCTTCCTTTTCCCAAAGAAATATCCTGAGAGACAAAACATGCTACTGCTCTGCCGTTTAAAGTTTGTTGAGTTTCAGGATTTAATTCTGCTTCAAGAGATTTTCTTATACGCATTGGGTTCTCAATTAAAAAATGACCATACCACCCTAATGCGCTTCCCACTCCCACTATAATACTTAAGCCAAGTACATAATATTTTATTCTCATTATCCTACTTCTTCAGCTTCAATTTCTTTCAACAACTTTTTCTTTAACTTATCCTTAAGATTAAGCTCTTTCAATAACTCCTTGTATCTGTTTCTTATTGTTACTTCAGTTACGCCAGCAACATCAGCAACTTCTCTCTGGGTTCTCTTCTCATTATTCATCAAAGCTGCAACATACAAAGAAGCTGCAGCTATGCCTGTCGGTCCACGTCCAGATGTTAATTCTGCTTCTCTTGCTTTGTTCAAAATCTCAACAGCCTTACTTTGAGTTTCAGCTGACAATTTCAAAGCAGAAACAAACCTAGGCAAATAATCAGTAGGATTGCTAGGAAGTATCCTAATACCTAGTTCTCTTGTAATAAACCTATAAGTTCTACCTACTTCCTTTTTGTCAATACCAGAAGCCTCAGATAATTCATCTAAAGTTCTTGGAACTTCATGACGCCTGCAAGAAGCATACAATGAACCTGCAACAACAGATTCCATACTTCTACCTCTAACAAGGCCTCTCTGAACAGCCATAGTATAAATTCTAGCTGCCTCTTCCTCAACAGACTTTGGAAGCTTCAAATAAGAACTTACTCTTTTTAACTCTGCTAAAGCTAATTTCAAGTTTCTTTCAATAGCAGTAGAAATTCTATGCTGCCATTTTCTTAATCTGAAGAATTTATTTTTTCCCTTTGCGTTTAATTGATAAATATCTCCTTTTGCACCTATATCTGTTCCTAATCCACGGTCGAATTTTGTATAACTCATAGGAGCACCAGTTCTTCTCTTCTTAGAAGCCTGATCCTCGTTAAATTCTCTCCAGTCCTGGCCAAAGTCAATCATCTTTTCTTCAATAACAAGACCGCAATCTCTGCAAGTAGCCTCTCCCCTATCCTTTTGAATAAGAAGATTAGATCCGCCGCATTCAGGACATTTTTTAATGTATTCTGATGTCATTTTCTCGACTACAAAACCCCCTGCAATTAACTACCCCTCAATAACTTCATGATAAAGTTTATATATGAGTGTAATTTGGACTTTATAAATGTTCCTATAGCTTGCTGCGGGCTTTTTTATGAAGAAATAAGCTTATAAAGAAAAATCAAATCCAGGATATATGATAAAACACCTATTATTAATGATTATATTATGCAGCTCCATAGTATTAGCATACAATCCTTATGATCCATTTACTCAAGTTGATTATGGGCAGAATATAACACTAAAATTATATCCTTCTTCAAGACAAAACATCAAAATCCATGAAGGAAGCGCTGTACAATTCAGCGTTTACACCCCTGAAGACGCCATAAGATCCTATAATAATATAATAATAAAGGAAATAGGACAAGAAGAAACAATGACACTCCTCTCTGCAAAAGGGAGAAAATATGAAGAGATAAATTTAAAACTAGGACAAGACTACAAAGTAGACTTCAATGGAAGCATACCTTTCATGTTCATAAAAGAAGACACGCTACACTATGAAGAAAATCCAAGAAATAGGTACATTGTATTATATTTCAATGTCCCACAATTTCAAGTGAAAAAAGCAGACTTGCCAACAGGAGATATTGTTATAGACTTGCAAGATGTAGAAGGAATAGGCGGCAGAAAAAAAATATTCACACCAATAAGAATAATACTAATAGGATTGGGATTGTTAGCAATAATAGGAACATTCTTTTTATTCAGGAAATTAGAACAGCATTAAGCGAGCCTTCCCTGCCAGGCCTGGAAGTTATCTTAACCTTCCCAAGCTTAGTCTCTACAATAGTACCTCTAGTTATAATATTCCTTCTGACAAAATGCCTATTAGCAGGACTATCAACAACAGTAACAAGCTCTGTTTTCTGGCACTTTCTTGTTTTAGGGTTTAAAACATTAACAATATTAGAAGACAAAAGGAAAGTATTAACATGGCCTCCCCTAGTTCTTCTCTGCTTAGCAGACAATGCACCAAGACCTGTAAAAGCAGGCAAAGAACCCTTGTTGTGCTTCTTCTTATTAGAAAAGGCCCTGTATCTTCCGCCTGTAACTTTTCTTAAAGAACGCTTTTGAGATATTGCCATACAAAAAAGGATTAGCCTGTGATTTATAAATTTTTTTAAAGGAAAACTATCTAAGTTTTATTCAACACTTGAAGGAATACAACAGGAAACTTTAAATACGAAAACCAAGTGCCTACTCGCATGGAATTAAGGCCATTAGATACTTTAAATGAAGCAAGAGGAAAAAACGTAATAGTAGAGTTGAAGAATAACAAGCAGCTAATAGGCAAACTAAAGTCATTTGATATACATATCAATACAGTTTTAGAAAGCTGCGAAGAAAAAATAGACGGAGAAACAAGAAGAAAACTAGGAACAGTCTTCATAAGAGGGGACACAATAATCTTTATATCAACAGCATAAGGAGTTCTAAACAATGACAAAGGGAACAGCGTCCATGGGCAAGAAGTCTGGAAGAAGAAACCTTGTCCAGAGATGCAGAAGATGCGGAAAAAGAAGCTACCATGTGAGAAACAAGACGTGTGCAAGCTGCGGATACGGAAAAACATCAAAATTAAGAAGATACAACTGGCAAAACAAGAGAAGAGGAAAAACTGTTGTAAGATATAGACTATGAAACCCTTACCTAAAATTTTTGAAACAAAACATACTAATCTATAGATAATAAATTCTGAAAACACAAAACTAAGAAGATTCAATAAAGCAGACAAACTGATTAAAAAAGTTCATGATAGTTTGAACAAACAGGAATATAAATAGAGCATTATTTCTTTTTCTTACTGAAACAAACCCATTCCTGATTGAACCTGCGCTTTTCATCAGCCAATTCCTGGAAATTCCTTTTCAATCTCCAAAGAGCAATGCATATGAAAATACTGAATACTACTGGAAGAAAAGGTCTGTCGATCACAACCAAAAAATCAGATAAACCTTCTAATTTAAAGATTATATCTAAAAGACCAAGAATTCTGCGGAAAACTGTCAATAGAAGAGCAAGAGCTATAAGACGCCAAGGCCATGAAAACTTGTTACAGCTATACATTATATAAGCATAATATGTTGCAAGAACTGCTGTTATTAATGCTATAACTTGTAATAATAATGCCAGTATATCCATCTTCACCTCTTTATTATAATCTACTTAGAATTATTATATATAACACTTTCTAATTTTTCAATAAAAAGTATTATAAATTAAGCATTGTGTATAAATATTATGCGGGGATGCCGGAGAACTCACAGAGGTTCGTGCTCCTACAAACTTCGTGTGTACGGAGTGGCCAAACGGGCTAGAAGTAAAATTTACTGGCTTAGCTTAGGTTATTTCATAGGTGTTCTGAGCTTAACAGCTATGATATAAAAGACACCTAGTGGCTTAGTGCCTACGCAGGTTCGAAAGGAATCCTTTTAAAAAAAGCATTCATGGAAAAAGGATTAACGAAAGTCCTGTTCCCCGCATTAACCCTTCGGGGTATTGCGTTTTCTGTCCGACAAAAATTTATATGCCAAATCGTCTTAGGAGAAGATAAACATGGCAGAAAACGACATATACAACAGTCAGGGAAAATATGAGAAATTTAAGAAAACCCTTAATCTACTAACAATAAAACCAAAAACAGAGAGCACCAGAAAACAATACTATTGCAAAAACAAAGCAAACCTAGAATACTTCAAAAGAATTTTCGCAGTATTTGAAGCAAAAGATACCAGCTACATAAGAAGACTAAGACTATTACAAACATTCAAGCTAATAAGCTACGCAACAGAAAAAAATCTAGCAGAATGTGACAGAAATGACATAGGAAAAATTGTAGGATTAATGCACCAGCACTACATAAGCCCAAAAAGCAAACAAGATTTCATAAGAGACCTAAAATATCTATGGAGAACATTATTCCCCGAAGTAGATGAAAGAGGAAGACCAGACGAAACAATAATGCCCTATGTCGTAAGGCATCTTTCAGCAACAATAGACAAAAGTAGAGAGAAACTAAGAAACGACAGACTAACATGGGAAGAATTCGAAAAAATACTAAATTATTTTAATAGCGATACAAGAATGCAAGCTTACTTATTTCTAGCTTTAGAAAGTTTAGGAAGACCACAAGAATTATTATACATTAAAGTAAGAGACGTAGAATTATACGACAACTATGCAAAAATCTACATAAGCGAACATGGAAAGGAAGGAACAGGATTCCTACAATGCATAGACTCATTCCCATACGTAAGCAAATGGTATAACGAACACCCATTCAAGAACAACAAAGATACATTATTCTTCATAAACCTAGAAGGATCAACAGGAAGATACGAACAAATCAAGCCCAAAAATATCAATAAAGTATTAAAAACAGCATGCGAAAGACTAGAAATAAAGAAAAGAATAACTGCTTACAGTCTAAAAAGAAACGGAGTAACCTTCAGAAGACTAAGAGGAGACTCCGATGTTGAAATACAACACGCAGCAAGATGGACTTCAACTAAACAACTTAAAACATACGACATGAGCAATCAGGAAGACGCATTCAAAATGGAACTCGTAAAAAGAGGAATAATAAATAGCAAAGATACAAAATTAGAACATTTAAAGCCAAGAATTAAAATGTGCCTATTCTGCAACACTAATAACAAACTAACAAACGAAGTATGTTCTAATTGTTCGAGACCATTAGACCGAGAAAAAATAAGAGAACAAGAAAAGCTGAAGGAAAAATCTTACATTGAATTAAGAGAAGAATTAAATGCTATAAAATCTGAAGAAAATAAGAAAAGTTTAGAAGTTGTAAACAATTTCTTTCAACATAAAGAAATGCAAGACTTATTAAAAGCAGTTTATAAACTTCAGAAAGAAATGGATTTAATCAAAAGATAAATTTTCTTTTCCTTTATTTTTAATAAACCATTTTATAATATCCCGCAGTGTTACTGATAATTCATTATTTCCAGAAATATCTTCTAATTGACTAAAAGTATTGTTATCTATTCTAAAACTTAATTTTACTTTCTTTCTTTCATCCAACTTTCTATATTTTATAGTCATTTTTTTAATGCTTGTAATTCAGCCTCAGCCTCTTCAATAGTCTTCCTAATATTATTCAATAATCTTGAATAGATATCTTCGATATCTTGCTCAGAAAATTTATTTTTACTCATTTCTTAATACCTCTTTTAAGTAATTCATTTTTAATAGACATATTGATAAAGAAGAAATTACAGTAATTATAGATCAAGAGGCTTATGATAAAGATAATGTTATTGAAATAGAGAAAGACTGGAAAATAATTACTCTAAACATAATATTTCCTATGGATGTTGTTGGAGTTACAGCAAAAATTAGCGGAGCACTAGCAAAAGAAGGAATAAGTATAATGCCAATAGCAGCATTTTCCAAAGATCATTTCTTGATCAAAGATAAAGATTTAGATAAGGCAGTAAAAGTTTTAGAAAAAATTGGAGTAAGTGTAAATAATAAGTAGAAGAGTTTATTTTTTTAACTTGCAAATATATCCTATGCCTGCTTTTTTGATTTCTAGCGTTTTTAGTTTTGTTTTTTTGAATATTTCTTGTAGTTCTTGTTTTGAGAATTGTTCTGATGCGTTTTCTCCTTCTTTCTCTCCAGCAAAAAATACTGTTGTTCCTTTGATTTCTTGTATTGGTGTTTTTATTTTTTTATATAATTTCATTCTTTCTTCAAAAGCATCTTCGGAATAAACACTTATTATAATAAATCCATTATTTTTGACTACCCTTTTCATTTCTTCCAAAGCTTTGAACTTATAATTATAGAAGTTTGCAAAAGTCCCAATACACAAAACAAAATCAAAATAATTATCTTCAAATGGTATACTTCTAACGTCAGCCAGTAAAAACTTTAGTTCAGGATAAGATTTAAAATTCTCTTTAGCATCTTTAACTGCCTTAGCTTCATTATCTATACCTATTAAATTTTTTGTCTTGTTTAATAATTTTAGCAATACTCTGCCATTTCCACAACCTACTTCTAGGACTTTTGAATCTTGTGTTATTAGATTATTAAGATATTTTTCTTCTTCATCAAACCATTTCCTGTAGGACTCTGGCATATCTTTCAGTACTTTTTCCCAAAAAGAAATATTCTTCATTGTCATTATTTTGCTAGTCTCCATAGCTCTTCAAAATATCTCTTTTGGTTTTCTGCCATTTCTTCATCTTCTATCATTACTGCAAATGGCTCTTTAGTCCAAGATTGTAGAACTACTTTATTTCCATAAATTAATGTGGCTGTAGGCGATTCTAGTTCTATCGGCATAAATTTGTATTCTGTAAGTTTTAATGATTCTGTCCTTGTTTCTACTTTATTTCTGGCTTGTTGTGTGTTGTTATAAAGTATTTTCATTACTACTTTTTGTTTTATTCTTTTTTTATGCCATTCCTCCATAAATGCGGGTATTACCTCAAATGATGATCTTGAGCTGCCGTATGCCAAAAATTCTTTTACTTTTGATCTTAATATATTGTTCATTACAGTTTTCATTCCCTCTTTTCCTTCAAAGATTTCTACTTTTGGTCTTTTTATTCCTTTTAGTTTATGTAATTTTTCAAGTTGAGACATAACTTTATTAATACTCTCTTGTTTTTCTTTTAATATTCTAATTAATTCTTTTGGATCTGCAGCCCGGAAGAATTTTTTATTGGTCTTTATTGCATAAGAAATCAATCCTAAATCAATTAATCTTTCTAATATATCGTAAACTAATGTTCTTGGAAGATTTGCTTTCAATGATATTTCGCTTGCTAAAGAATCTCCTAGTTCTAGACATGCTAAATAGGCTTCTGATTCTTTTTTCGATAATCCGAATTTCTCTAAGCTTTCTATTAATTCATTCATGTTGTAAATAATTTACAGCAAATATTTAAATATTTCGCTTTAATCTAAATTTTAGGGTGATTAACATATTGAAAGAATACCATATCAGCAAGCGACGGATGAAAGAGTCAATTATTGGACTGCCATGACGGGTAGGAGATTCCATAAAGAAGTAGATAATACTGCACATGCACGTCTGTTAGAACTAAGAGAGAGGGGTGGACTTGGCTCATTATTGTGGTGTTATGACCAAAATGGACGAGAGGGTGAACAGTATAAATGGAACACCGTTGATAGACTTAAAACCACTTATATCATTGCCCAACAGCTTTTATCTCCAGAAGAAGCAAGAGAAATATTGGATCTTGCAATACATAGTAAAGTTGATTTAACAAGAAGATGGGTTGCAGAATTTAGAAAGAATACAAAAAACGGATTATACCAAGTATCAAATGTGAGAACTGGAGATTTAGGCTTAAGAACTCACATGCCTGATCCTCAAACAGGATTTGGTTCTGAGAGTTATTTTGGTGCATATAGAATAGCTGCTAATGGTGATGATAAACATGGATTAGAGGGATTAACTATGACTGAAATAGAGTACAAAGATGAAGATGGAAGAGATATCCTCAACTATGTTTCTGCTTCTGAGGAATGGACTCCTAAAGAGAGAACGTTAAGAGAATTTGTAGAAAGAATGGTATCTATTCCTTGCAAAACTTTCATGCTTGGACTTCCTAGATATTAAATCTTAACCATGTTCCATATCTTATTAAAAAATTCCCTATAACTCTTAGCAGTTTGTGGGGAAATTATCTCAACTGCAAATGTATCTGGATAGGCAGTTTCTATTATTATCCTATTTTTTCCTATTGTTATTCCTTGATTTAGTGTTAACTCATGGAATTTTATTTTGTATTCTTTTTTTGATGGAAAATGTTTTTTGAATACTTCTCTTAATTCAGGCAAAGCAATCCCTCTGGCAGTAACACCTCTTGCATCCCTTTTTGCATGTATGCTCTTGAACATTAATTGGACATATTTATTCTGTAAAGCATCTTTTTCAACTGAAAAGAAAACATATTCTTCTCCTTTATTTAATTCATTAATCAAGTTCATATGTGCTGTTTTTAGTCCCAGCAGTCCTCTGTAGATATTTGCGCTTTCTTCAACATACTTTTTTAAAGATTTTTTTATTGAGTCTATTAATTCCTTTGTATGTTCTTCTGCTTCTTCCAATTTCTTTTTTTCATCCTTGATAAAATCCAGCAGATTCTCAGGATCAGCTAGATGAAATTCCTTAATGTTATTTTTTACAATATAGTTTACTAAGCCCTTGTTTGTTAGTTTATCCAAAATTAAATATACCTTAGAACTAGACACTCCTGAATTTTCTATTATTTTAGTTATTGTACTTTTCCTTAATTTTATTAAAGATTCATACACTTTTATTTCGCCTTCTGTAAACCCTATTTCTTTTAATTTATTCAAATCCATTATCTCACTAAGGGGGAGAATACATATATAATACTTTCGATTGTCATTTAACAGTTATGAAAAGAACAAATTGGGATCAGTTAGCTGAAGAATATGCAAGTAGGGACTTTCCGGAAAGAGATTGGAATTTTGGTTATGAAAATGTTTTAAACCTATTAAGAAAAATTGCTGGGGAAAAAATATTGGATTATGGCTGTGGTTCTGGAAAATTTTCAAGAGTTCTTGCTGAAAGAGGAGCGCAGGTTTTAGGAATAGATACTAACGAAACAATGTTAGATTTAGCAAGAAGACAAGATTGTAAAAACATATATTATGGATTACCAGAGGATATTTCAAGTTTAGGCTATTTTGATGGAGCCGTTCTTAATTATGTTATTTGTGGCATGAGAGATGATATAGAAGTAAAAGAGGTTTTAAGAGGCATTTATACACAATTAAAACTAAACGGTTTACTTATTGTTCTTGATCCGCATCCTGCAACAAGAACCATTAGAACTGATGGAGAACCAAATGAAGTAGTTTTAGAAGGCATGACGAAACCAGTATTAGACTATTGGCGCCCAGTAGATAAATATATTTCTATTGTTTCTAGGGTAGGATTTACAATAGATAATGTTCTCGAGCCGAAAAATGAAGAGGGCATTCCTCAAATGCTTATAATAAAAGGAAAGAAAAATGTATAAAAATCATTTTCCGTTTGGAATACAAGTTTATGGAGAAACTATAGGCGAAATTTGGATAGATATCATTGAAGCAGTAATCAAAGAAGGAAAAAACTGTTTTGATGAAGGTAGAAAAAGAAAAGCCTTAGAAAATGTTCGATTTAAGTCAAATACTCAAATAATGCCGGATGAATTAATATTAAAATATGGGGATGAAGAAAACCTTAATTCTATGTTAGATCTTACTTTTAAAGAACCAAAAATGTTTGATTGTGATATTACTCCAAGTTTTAGTTCCGGAGCAAAAAGTTATTATCAAAGAATAAAAGAAGGGAAATTAATTGAATATGTAATAAAACGTTTAAGTCAAATCCCTGAGAGTAAAAAAGCAGTAATAGTATTCCCCAATTATGATGATTATCAACAAGTTCTAAATAATATGAAAGACGATTATTTACCCTGCTTAATTTCTATACAATTTCGCTTAGTTAAGTCAGATGATAAAAATCATATTCTAAATGCAACTTGTAATTTTAGATCATTAGACATCTTACAAAAAGGACATGGAAATTTATATTCTATAGCAATGATGAGCAAGATTATTGCAGAAGAATTATCTAAAAATTTGAAAACCAATGTGGATGTAGGATTCTTAGATGCCATGATAACAGATGTGCATATTTATGAAAATACAATTGAAGAAGCGAATAAAATTTTAAATCCTATAAACAAATAAAGCTATAAATAAGAAACACGGAAAGATCTCCATGTTTTAGCTTTTTAAGGCTTATAAGTTGAAAGGGACACGGAAAAACCAGCCCTAAATATATCTATATTTTTGTCCGCTTACCCGAAGATTTTATTGATATATTCTATTATTTGTTCCCTGCCTATTATCTGAATTCCAAATTTTTTGTATAGTTTAGATTTTTTAATTTCAGTAAGAACAATCACACAATTATTTCCATACTCATTCTTTACTGATGTAAACTTGTCTTTTATTCTGTCTTTATGCTTTTTATATCCTTCTCCTGTTTCAATTTCAATAGCGTATCTCTTTCCTTTATTGTCTGTAAATATTATGTCTGGTTTTACTGTTAGGTGTCTTTCAACGTTCTTAGTTTTAGTCAAGATATATTGGTAAATAATAGAGGTTACGAATGAGTGCATGATGCTTTCTGGCAGTTCTTCTTTTACTAAATATTCGTTAGGATTTCCTTTAGTTGTGAACTTATGGAATTTTCCAGGCTTATATCCACGATCTGTTAAGTATTGTGCTTGTTCTATTGTTATCTTGTTTCTTTCATAATAAGGAATAGCTGTATCTAGTTTTGCATCTATTTTTTTCTTGTCTAAAGGTTTTCTTTCTTTTCTTCTTTCACTTTCTAGTATTTCATCAGGATTAGTAGTAATTAGTTTATGTTCTTCTTCACTTGCTTTAATCTCTAGTTCCTGATGTTCATTATCTAAAATTAATAATCCTGATCCTATGCTGCAAGTTAAAAGAATGTTTTTTTCTGAAGGACTAAGATTGAATACTCTTGCAATACTGTCAATAACAGCTGGTTTTTGTCTTAACAAAAAAGTATAAGATGAGTTTGCTAGTGCTGCGTGTCCGGCTTTACTATTAACCAAATCAGCAACATCCTGAGTAATCATTAACAAACCTAAATTAAATTTTCTGCAAGTTTTTACAATTTCAAAAATGTATCCTTCTTCTTCGCTCCTAGCTAGTAAACTCCATGCTTCATCAAGAACTAAAAGTTTTCTTGTCAAATCTTTTTTCATTCTAGTATAGATATAATCAAGAACAAGGAACATTATTATTGGCTTTACCTGCTTTGGCATGAAACCTATATTAAAGCACACAAAATCATTACTGAAATCAATATTAGTCTGCTTGTCTAAGAATCCAAAAACTCCATCTTTAGTATAAATGTATAATCTGTTTATCAAAGCAGTATATGTTGACTTTTCAGTATTGTCTGCTTTACTCATCATATCAATTAAGGTGTTGTATAAACTGCTTATTGTTGGTGTTTGTATTCCGTCATAGTTTCCTTTCTTTCTTATACCGTCTCCATTATATGTTTCATCTACAGCCTTGTCTAAAACTCCTCTTTGAACTTCTGAAAGCTCTCCAAGCATTATCTTGAATAAATCTATTAACTGTAATCTTTTTTCTTCATAAGAATGCCCCATTAAGTCTAAAGGATTGATTATTGTTGTAGAATCTTTAGAAATTGTTATTATTTGTCCTTTGCATTCTTTAGTTATTGCTGCATACTCTCCCTGTGGGTCAATAATTAGTATTTTAGTTCCCTGCATGAACAATCTTGTAAGTAATAATTTAGTAAAATAAGACTTTCCACCCCCACTAGTAGCTAAAATTAACCCATTAGCATTAGTCAACTTGTAAAGGTCTTTAATGAAAGGTATCTTATTTTTATTTAAACCAAGCATTATTCCTTCAGGCTCACAACTCAAAAAAGGGCTAGTAAAAGGAAAGAAAGCACTAAGAGCTTCAGTTGTAATATTTCTTTTTAATTTAAGATAGTCTTCTCCAACTGGAATTATGCTCTTGTAAGCATCACTTTGCCTGAATATCGGAACTTTAGGCTGAATCATCAAAGAATTTAGTTCACTGGAAACTTTTTGTGATAATAAATCCAAATCTTCATATGGCTTAATTTTTTCTTTATACTCTAATAACTTATTTATTCTTTTATTATACTTTTCAGGTTTTTCTTTTTCTCCCTGAGGATTTACTTCTTTAATTTTATTAATGTCTTGTTGTGTCAGCTTGTAGTTTTCTGTCTTCTTAGTCTTACAATTAATATAAAGTGAAACGTTGAAAAGTTTTTGTTTTCCTTTCTGCAACTCTTCCAGAACTTTTCTGGTTCCTGAATACTTTATTTCTAAAGATGGATTTATTATTCCTTTAAGGCTTTCAGAAAACATGTCAGCTCTCTGCTTTTTTAGTTCATTATTTAATTGTATAAGCATGAATTCTATAGGAAAAGGCTCTAAGTGAATACTAATATCAAAATTATCATTACTACTAATAATCTTATCCAAGAAACCTTTCTCTACACTATTAGGATAGCCTACAGCTGCAACAACCCTGTTCAAGCAATTATTAACTTCAAGATGATTCTTATTATTAATTATAAGTTTAGGACTAACTATACAACCATTCTTTATTTCTCCCTCTTTATTATTTAATGGCTTGAAGTCTTTATACTGGTTAAAATAATTATATAACTTGTTTAGCAAAACTTTATTCTTTTCTGTGCTTTCTACCTTGCTTACTTTTAAACCTATACTTCTTAACTTGCTTTCTACTATGTTTACTTCAATATCTAAGCTATTCTTTTCTTTTACTACAATGTAGAACTTCCTGTTCTTAATTTCATTAACACTAATACTATTATTAATAAAATTCTTATAATCATTAAATAACTTGTTAAAATCATTCCTTAACTTATTCTTTAATACATTAAAATGGTCTTCTAAGCTAATATTTTCAGAAGCTATTAATATCTGTACTGGAAAGTCTATACTGTTCAAGAATTTCTGGAAACTTTGAATAATAACCTCTTTTTCTTCATCACTCTTAATATTAAAATTGATAGGCTGAACTTCTAATAAAACTATTCTTTGATTCTTATTATTAATAATATAACTGTCTGTAACTTCATTAATTCCTATAAAGCTCTTCATTGAACTAGAAAAGTCATCTGTCCTTCTAAACTTGAAAAAATGAATAAAATTCTTAATCCAGACTTTAGCACTAAAAAACATAAATAATATTGCTATAATAGTTATGAAAATAATTAAAGTAAACTTTAGATTATTATTACTTATTAACTTGAAAATTATTGTACTAAAACCTAAAGAAACACCTGAATAAATCAACTGTTCGAAAGTCAAACTAAATATGATCTTCTCTTTATGCTGCAAAGGCGGTGGAATTTCGTAAGACATTAGAAATCAATAAATCAATATTTTTTAGCTACTAAATAAGAAACATCACAATTTTTTATGTAATTCTTCCAGAATTCTTTTCCATATAATTTAATTCCTTCTGAAGACACTATTGGCTTAAACCATTTGATTGAGTTAAACCCCGCTTCTTTTAGAAGTTTTTCTATATTTTCTTTTGTATGAAAAAAAGAACTTAAAGTCATTAAATATTTTTTATTGTATAAATGTATTAATATTACGGCTCCTTCTTTTAATTTTGGTGTAACTTCTTTTATTGAACCATATTCTCTTGAATCTTGATAAGTAGAATTAGGCATATCAAAAATACAGACTATTTTTCCAGATTGGTTTAATGAATTATAAAATTTTTTGAATAATCTACTTAAACCATTATACTTTTCATAATTTAATACAAAAGGAGCAACAATAATATCAGATTTAGGATAATCAAAATTATTCATATTAGCAATTATGTAATTTGTGTTTGGTAAAGAATTTCTCTTAGCGCTTTCTATAGCTTCTTTTGCTATATCTATACCATAAATTTTCTTAGAATCTCTTGCTAGATTTTTAGTGAAAAATCCATCACCACAACCAATATCAATTAAAGTTTTATTCTTGATACTGCCACATAGTTTTATGACTGTAGGAAGCATACTATATTTCTTATCTGGCTTATCGTGAGTCCTATAATATTTATTGAATTTTTGCACTTTTCCCGTACATTATTATTCTATTTATATACATGAAAGGAATATCTATAACTGCAACAACCCATTTGATTACGATTGTCCCTATAATTATCGGAAGTAAGGGTTGAACACCATAGAATGCTATTGAAGCAAAGATTACGCTATCTAACGCCATTGAAGGGATAGAACTTAAAGCATTCCTTGCCCATAAATGTTTTCCATTTGTCAGTTTTTTAAATAATGCAAAAATGTAAGCATCAGCATTTTCACTAATTAAGAAAGCGCACCAACTTGCCAAGATAATTCTTGGAACAAAACCAAAGATTTTCTGAAATATTTCTTGATTATTCCAAAAAGGAGCTGGAGGCAGACTTATAGCAATCCAAATAAAGAAGGTTACAGCTATTTGTGTTATAAAAGCTATAAAAATCATCTTCTGAGTTTCTTTTCTTCCAAACCTCTCATTTACTATATCTGTTAACAAAAATGTAAGAGAAAAAACTATGACTGGAGAACCTGTATAAAACGTGACAAATCCAAAATCAAACGCTGCAATCTTAAAAGCAATAATATTACTGATTAAAACAAAAGACACATACAAACCAATCAATGCATCAGGAGTGTTATATTTTTTAACATACCAAGAGCCAAAGAATGTAAAAGCACTTACAACCAAAATCCATAAAATTATAATTAATAACATTAGTTTTTTAACACTCCAATCTAAAGATTAATACAAAATATTTAAATAATAGTTCTCCCACTTAGGAGTATGGCAATAGAAGATTTAAAGTTCTTAGACTTGACAGATAATGAAATAAGGGTATATTTAGCCATTCTAAAAAATGGGAAACTTACTGGCACTAAGATAAAACAAATAACCAGTATAGCCAACTCAAGAGTTTATTCAGCAATAGATTCACTAATATCAAAAGGAATAATTATTTATGAAAAACACCAAAAAGGAAGATTATACGCAGCTATTAATCCTGAAATATTAAAAGAATTAATGAAAGAAAGAATGGAAAAAATAGAAAAAACCATACCAATACTAAAAGAATTACAGAGTAATGAAAAAACTGAAACAGAAAGTGCAGTATTTGAAGGACTACAAGGATTTAGAACAGCATTAATAAAGTTGGCAAACGAGTGTCCAATAGGAGAAACAATACATATCATAGGATTTTCAAATCAAAACTACAAAAATGAAAAACTGGCAGCAATATTAAACACTGTAAACAAAATATCAATGAAAAGAAAACACAAATTCAAAATGATACTGGATGACGAAGAAAATAAATTCTTCGAAAAAAGAAAAAAGGAAGGATTATCAGAAATAAGATTCATGGGAAACAACTTCAAAAGTCCAGCAGCAATAGACATATTCCAAGACTATGTATACATATTACTATGGGATGAAAACCCCTATGCATTTATAATAAAAAACAAAAACATAGCAGAAGGATTCAAAATATACTTCAACTTCCTATGGAACATGGCAAAAAAGTAATTAAACTCCTCCAGCAGCCATCATAATTCCTGTTTTTATTTCAGAATAGACTTCTCCCATTCCTGATTTGTTAATTATGAACTTAATCAGTAATAAGAATACTAAGTCTACAAGCAAAAAACTAACAATGTAAAATATTATTGTAAAGTGTTCTACTATTGGAGCAGTAACAAGCAAACTACAACCTAAAATTATTATAGAACAAATAAAAGGAATAAAAATAAGCATAACAATCAAGTTAATTATAAGCTTGCCATAACTTCTAAGGAAATGAACAAAATAAAGAAATATTCCTATAGGAAAGAATATCACTCCAAGACTAACAAAAACCCATCTGGCTAATAAAAAAATACAAGTAATAATCAAGACTAACACATAAGGAATAATCATCAAAATCTGCAATAAAGCATTACCAAAACTATCACTAGTAACAGTAAAAAAAGAAGGACTAACATTACTAAAAACATAACCAGTCAAGCTAGAATTTAATTCAATTAGTAAATTGTATAAATAAAAACTAGAACTAACCAAAACCAAAGCAATAATCATGTTCTTTATTGATTCTTTAGCATGATGTCTTTTAACTATATCTTCACTGTTCAAAATAAAAACACTACCTGAATACAAAAGAAAGAAGATATAGAATACACTAATAATCCCAATAATAGTAAACCAGGCACTCTCAAAAACACCAGTATTGGGAATAGTAGTCATCAAGTCAACAACCCAACTAATAAAAGGCTGAGCAGCTAATCCTGTAGTATGAGAAACTATTCTTGCTACATCACCAAGACAACTCAAAAGAGAGAAAAAAGAACAACCAGAATCATTACTATCTGAAGAATCAGCTAAAGACATAGGCAAGACTAAAAGAAGAACTACAAATAAAGTTAGAAGTTTAGATTTCATTTTTAGAAAGAAAATTTATTTTATAATAATCATTAGAATTTTCAGGCACAAACCAAATGGTTTTTGCATTTTCCTAATACTTTGATCTAGATTAAAGTTATAGTTAATTATTTAAACTAGAATAAACCTAAAATCTTGATATGAAAAATAAAGTCATCATTTTTGTTATTTTGTTGATAATATTGAGTTTGTTTTTGTTCGGTTGTAATGATAAATTTGAAAATCCTGAATGTCAAAATGATCTAGATTGTAAAGATATGGGTGCTCTAGGTGGTCAATGTATAAATAATCATTGTCAACTAAACCCTGAACCTACATCACCACCAGCCTTACCGGAGGAATAAAATATGAAAAAAATAATCGCTCTAATTTTAGTATTAATAATTTCTAGTTTGTCAGTTTTAGCAATAATTAATGGAATGACTCCTGGAGATAGGCTAGGAGATAAAACAAAGTATGAGATAGGTGTAAAAGTTGAGAAAGGTTGGAACTTATTAGTCGCAGCAACTCCAGACTTAATATCACAAGACAGGATTTATGGCGGAGGAGACATAAAAAAGGAGAATATAAAGATGATTTATGTATTTAATCCGTTTATTCAGCAGTATGCAAGAGTATTCCCAAATCCAGAACAGGAAAAAATTCATAAATTAGTGGAATCGTTTCCTCAAGACTCTGACTTATTAGCTAATTCTGCATGGGTTTACAGCGACAAAGCAGGATATTTAAGATTTAGACCTGATGAATACTTACTGGATTTAGAAGATAGAAAATTAGTTCTTGGGTGGAATTTTGTGGGAATTACTCCAGAATTTACAGGTAAAAAATTCAAAGAAATGACAGGAAACTGCATTATAGAAAAGGCTTACGTATATGTCTACCAGGATGGGACAAACCCTCACTGGGAAAAGATAGTGCAAGAAAAAGATTCTTTAATACCCAAAGAATTCGAAGGAATGGGAATGGTTGTAAAAGTAAAGGGCGAACCATGTAGTATGGGTGGAATGAAAACTGCAGAAAATACAGTGCCATCATTACCTGCTTAAAAATTATGAAAACTAAAACCCTAATAATAACTGTAGTTGTAATAATTTTTATTTTAATTGCAGTTCTTGCTACAGCCTATCTAAAACCCTATTATGATTACAATCAGGATAAGAAAAAAGCATACGATAAAACAAAAACCTATCCCTCAGTTTTAGACTTTAAAGAAATTACAATAAGTGAAATTAATAATAAAAATTTAACTGGAAATTTTAATGTTGAAGCCTTTGTAATACAAAAATTTGTTTGTGCACCATGTTCACCTTATATGTTCTGTAAAATATGTAAACCTGATGGAATATTAATTTCAGAAAATTTAATTCAAAAAGGAGACTATATTCAATTAAATAAAGAAAGAATAAAACTATTAGATTTAGAAACAACAAACCCCAACCAATTTGAAATCGGGCAAAAGTATAAATTCTCAATAGAAATAATTGAAAAAGAAAAAGTCTATAGTGATAAAGAAAGAATAGTATTAAAATTAATAAGATTATTAGGATATGAAAAATTAATTTAAACTTCTCACAACAAAATGCTTAATTATTCTATAAACCAAATACAAGATAAATAATAGCGCAATTAGTTTTAGTATCCATGTTAAGTCATAATTGAATTCTCTTACTTGATAATTGCTTACAGTGTTATTCTCTAAATTAATGTTTAAGTTACAATCATGATTAAGATTATAAAAATGATTAAACAATATTAGTTTACAGTTATTAATATTTTTAACATATAAACTGTTGTCTGTTCCTGCAATTAAGTTATCAGTTTTCTTAATGTTTACTTTGTCAGCTTTCAAAACTGCAATATAAAATGGTTTTTTAGTAAATTCTACTGAGTATATATATTTTTGTTCTTTATAGTAAGAATTGTCAAACTTTATTATCAAACTTGAATAGTCTTTTGCTTCATAGTTTAACTTTATTGTATTAAAATTGTTTTCTACTGCTTTAATGCTAGCGCTTGGTTTATTATCATAATACTTTACATTAATACTGTCATTTAATTCTATATTATCTTTAAGATATTCTTTATTCTTGTACTCACACTTGTAATTGTAACTCGTGCACTGCCCTCTTCTGTTCCTATTAGTGCAATACTTATTCCATACACTATTATCTTTCTTAATATTAACACTAACTTCTAATTTAGTGGTTATTAATGAATCCTGATTTACACTTATAGCTTGTACTTTATTACTTCCTTGCACCTGATTATTAACTAAAATGCTTAATTTAGAATTGTTTTCTATTAACTCATAAGTTATCTTACAATAACCATTACTGTTTTCTTGATAATTATTGGCTTGATAATCTTGTGGGACTATAACTTTATAATAATAATCACTTAACACTAAAGAATTACTAGTGACGTATAAATTATTATTTTCTAAAACACTAGGACTTATAGCATTCAAAGAAACCCAAGCAGACTTAATATAAATAGAGTCTACTACTAATAAATTTTCCAGACTAGAATTAACTTTAATATTAGAGTTATAATTTAGAATGAAATCATGATTAGGGAAACTAGAATAATTATAAAACAAACCTGAAAGTAAGAAATATTTTTGGGATTCATTCATTGAAGAACTTAATATATTATTGCACTGTTGCAAGTTAGAAGCTAAAGAACAATCAAAAGAAGCAGAAGCTAAAGGAAGAATTACTAAGAAAATTAAGAGAAAATATTTCATTAGAAGAAGATTTCTGGTGATTTTACTTTTGCTTTAGAAATTCGCTTACTTCTCTTGCTTTTCTCATTAAATTATCTAAATCCATAGAGTTTAATGTTTGCCAATACATTGGATGGTGATTTATATAAAAAATTTCTCTATTTTCACATGTTGCTACCATAAGTCTGATTGGAACTATTCCAGGCGGAGAATTACAATGATATTCATTATACGGGCTAACTATTTCTCCTAAGTGATGTCTTAAACTCGCAAATTCATTTGGTCTTCCTTTTGATTTGTTCACATCTACTACCATAGCAATCATAGGAGACCTTATCGCATAAGACCTACTTCCATCTCCATTTAAATAGGCATATCCTTGTGAACCATATATAACAATTCTTCCTAAATCTTTGTTTATTTCAGAAAGTGGATGATATCTCAATCCAGTAAGCTCAATTAATCCATCAATACCTTCAGATTCTCCTACTTTTAGGCTTTCTTTAATGCTTTTTCTTATGAACTTTTCTGATAATTCATCTGAATCCATTGCATCTTGGCGTTCTTCTTCAAAGGTTGGTTGTCCTCTCCTCATTGCTACGCTTAATCCTTCTGGTGAAGAAAAGAAAACCCCTGTATGTTGAAGAGTAGTTTGCATACTTAAGATACCCCTAACATCTTTATGACCTTTAAGATAGCGAACAATCTGGATATAAGATTCTGTATGCTCCCTGTTATAAGCTTCCTTTTTGTCAGTTTTTCTTATTAGCATTAAATGCTTAAATTTATATTATTAATAAATATTATTATATAATTATACACAAAAACGATAAATATATAAATATTAATATATTTTATGTGTATATGAAGGAATTAGACCTTAAAGACTATAAAATTTTGTATGAACTAGATGTTAATGCCAGACAAAATGATTCTGAAATAGCCAAAAAAGTAGGCTTAACAAGAGACTCAACCAGATACAGAATAAACAAATTAGTCGAAGAAGGTTATATCTATTATTTTATGACACTAATTAATTCAATGAAATTAGGTTACAATTGGTATAGGACATTTTTCAAATTTCAAAACTTAACAATTGAGAAAGAAAAAGAAATTATTGATTATCTAAAAGAAAAAACAAGCTGGATTTCCAAAGTAGAAGGATTTTGGGATCTAAACACAGGAATTTTTCTCGAAAACGTTTATGAGTACCGTGATTTTATTAATGAATTTTTATTGAAATATAGTTTATTCATCGAAAGATACAATGTTTCTATTGTTACAAGAGAATGGATTTACTGCCATGATTATCTTCTTAATAAAAAACAAAAGACCAACAAACCAATTTTAATGGGATTTAATAATAAAAGTGAATATAAAGCAGAGAATATAGATAAAATGGATTATAAAATTCTCAAAACAATACTGAAAAATGCCAGAATGAAAAGTATCGATATAGCAAGAGAAATAGGAACAACAGAAATAGTTATTAGATATCGTATCAAAAAGTTAATACAAAAAGGAATAATAATAGGATTCAAGCCATTTCTTAATATCAATAAACTTGGTTATACCTATTTTAAGCTTCATATAACATTACAAAATTTAACTAAAGAAAAAAAGAACTCTATTATAAATAATATTCACCAACATCCCAACACAATCCACATGACAGAACTAGTGGGTGGTGCTGATATAGAATGCGAGTTTCAAGTAAAGACTAACGAAGAATTTTATCAACATATACAAGAATTAAGAACAAAATTCAGTGATATTATAAGAGATTACAAATTTATGCAGTATACTAAAGAGTACAAATTTACTTATCTTCCTGAAATTTTTTAAAAAAATTATTCCTTTCTAGTCACTATACCTTCGCTATATTTGTGAAGAGAACAGTTATAGTTCCTTCTAGCTCAAGCGGTACAGTCACACACGTTATAAAAAAGTCCAAAGAATAAACAAGGGACTTTTATGTTGTCAAATAATTGACTATTATTGGTGCTACCCAGATTAATCCTAGACCTATTACTATGTACATTACTTTTGTTTTAGCTTGTTCTTTTTCTGAAGGATTATTGTTCATGAACATCTGAACAGCTGCAAATACTATAAACAGTAAAGCTAAGACACTAGCAGCATACTTTACAAAATTATAGACTTTCATTACAGGTGCTAATATCTGGTTGAATGTGTTAACATCTGTTGAGCTTGGCCCTGTTATTGTTACAGCATGAACACTATAGGCTAAAGGCAATACCATTAGTATTAGTGCTATTGTGCAGTTAAGCAGGTTGTTTTTCTTCATTATTATTCACCTCCACGAACATTTTTCTAAAGCCTTCAAACTCGTCTTTAGGCATTAGAGTTTCACTACTGCCAGCATTCTCAACTTTAGGAGTGATTTTACCATGAACTTTTTTCTTAACAAGCAAGAACTTAACTGTCAAGAACACCAGCAGTAAAAGTGCTCCAATACCCAAAAATATGAAAAAAGTCTCTAAATCCAACTTGAACAGTAAACTAACAGTTATGCTTAACGGAAGATACAATATCCAAAACATGAAATAATAAGCTATTAGTTTGCTAGTTTTCATATTTGCCTCCTTTCTTGTAAGCTTTGACAATTCTAGCTACTTTTTTCACGCTTCCATACTTTGATAATAAAAAATCAAAACAAGTCTTGCACAAAGTAAACCTGTCAAGTATAATGCTAAAATTTCCTGACTCTCTTTTGCATAATTTGCACATTTTTGTTTTCATAAAAGTAAATTGGCATAGAGAAATATAAATGTCCTTAACAATTTTGGAGCAAAAATGGAGTCAACAGCGTTGCAACTAGAATGTAGCAAGACACTTTAGAAAGATATTTAAAGAAAATTCAACCTATAATTATATTAAAAAATTAGACGATTTACTTTTCAGGCGATAACGCTATACACCGGCGGGCTTTTGCATGTTCCCCGCATTACATTTTAGAAACTTTCTTGACAAAATACAATCTTTGAAAATTTATCAAAATCAACAAAATAACTAACAAAACAGAAGGAACAACTATAGAATATTCAGCAAACGACAACACAAAAATAACCAATATTAGGAACAAGAAAAGAGCATTTGTCAATAATACTAAGATATAAAAAAATATAAATCTCCTGAAATTTTTTACTGCAAAAACAATTGACTGTTTGAATTTTGAATTCCTTGACAACAACACCAACAAAAAGTAATATGATATAAGCAGTAAAACAACAGAAACAACAAGTAATATAATATTATTAGAACCTAAATCCAGATAAACAAAAGCCAAATAATTAAGAAACTGCACAATAGAAAAGAAAAACAAGAGCAAAGGAAGAATTGAATAAACAAAAAAGTTCTTTATAGAAATTCCGCTAGAAATTTTCCATAATAAAGAATAGAATATTAAAGATAAAACTAACAAAACAATAGGAATAATAACCTGATTCAAAAGAATAGCCTTATCCAAAGTCTTTTCTACAGTGTCAAGCCTGTTCTGAACCTCTTCCTTATTATAAGATGTTAAAGATTCTTTTCCTAAATTTTCTTGAAGCTGAGATAATTCAGGAGTAAACTCTTGGACTTCTATTAAATAATTTCTAGTCTTGTCTCTTGCATAAAACAATAATGAAATTAAAATTACAGCAAAGAGGAGTTCTATAAGAAAAGTGAATAATAGTTTTTTATTTTTCATTGTGCCGTACTTATAGAGCTCTGAGTCGCATATTTTACTGAAAATGCTATTTCATTGTAATCAATAGCTTTACTTTTTTGCACTTGGAAAACTTTTCTTTGTGCGCCTTTCATAATAATTATTTTGGGGAAGTTTGGTTCTATAAATACCCCTCCCTCTCTTGGTAAAAATGGTTCTTTTTTATTTACTTCTTCTACAATTACACTCAATCCCCCTTCTATGGTGTTTTCTTTTTCTAGTCTATTTAATACATTTTTAAACCAATTATCAGGAGTAAAATCAAACTCAAATGAAAAAAATGGAGCGTTAATTTCCTTAGTTTTAGCACTTAAAAACTTTTTGTCTTTTGCTCTTTTCCATTTCCATTCATCAGAGAATATAAATTGCAAATTAGTTACTGAAGGATTTCCATCTTCTATTTCTATTAATGTTTGTGAAAGCTCTTTTTTCTGTTCCTCTCTTTCTTGCACTTCTTGTTTTTTCTCTTTCTCTATAGCTTGAGACCTTTCATATACCCTACTTATTACGGTATTATAAATAATTTTTTGTTTTTTACCTGATGGATAAGCCTCAAAAGTTTGTAATTTTTCATTTTCTGGATCCTGGCTTAATAAAATTAATTTAGAAGAAATTTCTCCTTCTACGAAGTTTGGTTTTTTATTATTCACTTGCTCTATCATAATTTTTATTCCTTCTTCAAAACTAAATCTATTTTTTCTAAGATTGATTATAATTGATTTAAACCATTCAGAAGATAAACCATCATTTGATATATCTAAATCATTAAATTCCTTTTTATTTTTAGTTCTCCACTTCCACGAGCCATCAAACATAAATTGTAAGTTCGGTTCTCTTAAGTTACCATCTTCTATTTCTATTATTATATTATTAACCAAATTTGTGACACTCTCTTTAGTTTCCTGTTCTTCTGTAACTTCTATACTCTCACCAAAACCTTCTGCGCAACAATACAGATCACCTTCACCACAACAATATTCTCCATTACAAGACCTGCCTGTGATACAATTACTCGGATCTGGTTTTTGTCCTGGAGAAAGTTTCTGGCAAGAGAAAGGCTTTCCATAAGTTGCAGTGACTTCTGCACACAAAGATTTTTTTTGAAGCTTTTCAGTCTTAGCTTCTTTCTTAATCTCATCAACAGGAAGTGCTTGAAATTCCCTTCTTAGCTCAGCAATTTGCTTAAACCCGAGAGCATTATTATACAAAGCCTGGGCACGAACATCAGGATCAAGAGAAGCTCTCTCAAGGGTGTTATAAGAATAAGCATTAGCTGCAGTTTCAGGAGCCTTTAGAGTAGAATATTTATCAAGCAAATCTTTTACATTTGCAGTGCCGTCAGTTAAAGATTCAAAATCTTCTTTAGCATAAGCAACATTCAATATTAATATTAATAAAATAAATGGAATCAACTTTTTCATGGCTTCACCTCAGCAGCCGGGCAGCAATATAAATTACCCTTGCCACAACAGTATTTACCATCACACTGCGGACCTGTGATACATCTCTTACTTTCAGCTTCACTTAATGTACTTTTCTGGCAGCTGTAAGATTGGCCTAAAGAACTATATAATTTATTAACATCATCACAATTTTTAGGCTTCTCCTGAACAGTAGCTGAAGCCTTTCCTTTCTTAGCATTTTCAAGTAAATTTCTCAAAGCAAGAAGCAAACTATTTCTTTGTTCATTCAATAAATACAATATTTCCCTGCTTCTTTCCTTATCAAGAAGAGTGATAGCCTTATCAATATCACCACGCTCAGCCAATGCCTTAAACAAATCACTTCTAACTTCAGCATCATCAATATTAATAGAGTGAGTATCAAGCCAGCAATCACCAAGATCTCTTCCCTGAGCATTCTTGCCACAAGTACCAACATCCTTCCATCTTCCAGGCTCAGGAGTAGGCTCTGTATTGCTGCAAACCCTAATAATACCAGTAGACAACAAACCTTGCTCAGCGTTTGACGTCAAAAGACCTACAGTTGGAGTTGGAGTTGCAAGACCAGCAGCAAAAGGACTAGCAGCAGCAAGCTTAGCCAAAGAGTAAGAAGCAGAACGTCTTTGATTAGGACTGCACTGATCAACAGACTTAATCTCTTCCTTAGCTTCACTGGCAGTCAAGAAATCATTAGCTTCCTTAATTCCGAAAGAACTGCTAACCTTGCCAAAACCGCACTGCTCAACACCATTAATGTTAACACAAACTTCATTGTAGCCTTTAATTGCAGGCTTCTGAACTGTCTGCTGCGCATATTTTCCAGGCTCAATAGTTCCCTGAGTCTGAACAGCAAAATCTCCAGGGAATGTAACAGAGAGAGGAGGCAAGTTTGACTGCCTATTGACAAGATAAACAGAATATGAAACAGGCCTCTGCTGTCCAGGCTGGACACTAGGAATAAGAACATTATTATTTGAATTCAAAACACCATAAGACTGAGAATAACTTCCCTTGTAAAATCCTGTTCCTGCATAAATATGATAAAATACTTTATACAAAGACAATTCCTGAGCGCCGAAAACTCCAGGAGCAAAACCAGCACTCTGGCCAGGAGAAGCATAAGGAGCCTCATCAAAGAAAGCCTCAAACTGAGGAGGATCTTCAGGCTCAGTCAACTGGTCAATAATCTTTCCGATACTAGGAAGCTTTCCATTAACACTCAACCTGCAAATCTGTGTACCTATCTCATCAGTGGATTGGGACAAGAACTGAGCAGTATAAGTTGCTTCATACTCCTTTGTGAAAACATTGACTGAGTTGCCAACATTATCAAAGCTGGACTTAAACTTCAAGTACTCGCCGCCACCCTCTGCCTCGCCAAATACTTTTCCTGAAACCCAATCAACAATTCCCCTTCCACCAATATCCAACAAATTATAGGTTTCTCTCCAAACTAACTCACAAATACCAACAGACCTTATATAATCACAGAAGCCAACATCACGATTCTGCTTCAACTTAATTTCAAGACAGTCAACATAACCCTGTAAGATACTTCTAATTCCTTTGAGGCCAGCATCTATGCCAGTTAAGCACACAGGAACAGCAATACCCTCCTTGATATTTGGGAGACACAATAATGTGGAGCCTGCAATACCAGACTGAATAACATTTCTTGGAGGAACCCTGCCGCCTAAAGTACATCTAGAGCCGGGACACATGACAGGATCACAAGCATTAAACAACAACTTGCAATCACTAGGATCCATGACATCAATGCATTTCGGCTGCAAAGCTGAAGACAAAGTTTCAGATGAAGACTTCCTGCACCTAACTGGTTTGCCATCAACATTTCCAACAGTCTCGCTACCATCACCTTTCTTGCACTGCCTCAAGCCATTCCCAATCACAACAGCCTTGCTCTTCAAAGCAGTATTAATCTCCAAAGCAGAAACATGACCACCAGGCTTTGCAACATCATCACCTGCAGCACACTCTATCCTTCCATTAGGACCAACATTCCAGAGACTAATCTTGCTAATTAATTTATTGCCCTTGAACCCTTCCTCAACAACAGCATAATCTCCCTTACCAACAGGATAACAGTAAGGAAACCCGTTCTCGTCATGGAAAGACTCTAAAGACTCTCCGTAAGAATAAGAACTGCTAAGGAAACCAGCATCTGAAAAACCTATTGTAGAAGCAAGAAGCTTAGGCTTACAAAATTCCCCCTCTATAACACCAACAGCATCACATCTTGCACGATCAATTTCAGTATTTAATTTTAAGTTGACAAGCTTTTCGTTTTTAATAAATTCAGAAGGAACAAAAATCCTATGGCCTGAAGAATGAACATACTGATCTTTTTCCATCTGCTGCCTTACACTTTCTGTTTTAATTTCCTTACTTTTTTTATCCATGCATTTACCATTGGAAAATTTTCCGCCACTTCTTTCACATAATTCTTGACTCAAAATATTTTCATCAGGATACCCAAGTTCATACTTATAATGATCAAGCTGGCTTATTCTACTAATGCTAACAGGCTGATCACCAAGAACAACAGAACCTTTCTTGCCATCATTATCTATCTTAGGCCTTACAAGAAGAATATCCTTAAAGCCTTCAGCTTTCTTCTGCTCCAAAGAATATATAATATCCTGGACATCATCTTCCTTTTCAGGATTGTAAAGACCATTAGATGCCTGAGCAATTTCCTTAGCTTTATTGTACAAAGCGACTTTTTCATTAACACCAACAGCCAAAATTTTTTCATTAAGATAATTCTTGTAATTACTGTCAACAGAAGCATCAGACTGAACTTTAGAATTCAAAAGACAATCCCTATATTCTCTAATAATATTCTGATCATTAGCACCTGAGCTTTTGCTAGCAACCCAAAACTCCTTAAAGCTTTTACAATTAGCATCTGCAAGACCTGAGTCAGCAAGATCCTGAGCAGTTTTTCCTTTAATCACATCCTGAACTTCACCCATATGTTTCTGAGTTGAGTCAACAGAAGATTTAATCTCATCAGAATAATGATTCAAACAACGATCAACAGTCTTGAATTCAGGATGAGCATCAGTCCTACCTTCAATCTTTTCTTGAGTGCATCTTTCCTTAAAGCTATCAGAAACATATTTTCTAGCCAAAGATCTTCCTGTGCCCTGCAGGAAAGAACTTTTTACAGTCAGGAAAGCAAATGTTGCCAAGCAAACTTTCTTCCAGGTTTTTATAACATCATCCATCTTCTTAATAATCCTGTCAAGCTGTTCGATAATTTTTCTTGTAGTCTTTATATGAGACTCAAGCTGTTCAGGAGTCCACTCAAAAGGCCTAGGATCTACAGGAATATTTACTCTAAAACTTGAAGTAGTGAAAGCCCTGCCAGTTCCAGGAATAATAGTAATGTAAGCCTCATAATCAGTCTCGATTCTGTCAACCTTAATTTTAACAACTTTTGAATTACCAAATCTTTCCTGTGAAGTAGGATTGACATACTCGAAAGAAGAAGGAATTTCAACAATCTCATTAGGCTTAAGAGTTATAGATGAAACTTTATCCTGAGGAGCAGGAGCATTTGTTTCCTTGTTGTAAAGCCTGATAGTAACTGCAGTAGGCTGAATCCTCTCAACACGCCACTCCCACTTAGACTTTGGAATTTTTATGTCCTGCATATTCAAAGGAAGAAAAACATTTGCAAGATCCTTTATTGTTGAACCTTCAATCACAGAACCAGGAGACAAAAATTCTGGCTTAGGAGAATTCCTTTCATCAAGAGCAGACTCTATTTTATCATTCTCACCTTCTTTAGATATAAGGCTGAATTCAACTTTTCCCTGCTTTCTAGGATCAATCTTCTCAACCTGCTTCAAAGTCAAGGACATGCCCTCATCAACAAGATACACTGGGGTGCTCTTAGACAAGAACCATTCCTTTAATCTGTCTTTATTATCAACTTTGGAATAATAATAGTAAGCAAGAGAATCCATATCAGCCTTGAATTTTCTGCAATCATCCAATACCTTTGTATTTTCAACAAAGCAAGCCTTGTAATTAATTAATTTCTTCTCGTATAATTCGGCAAGATCATTCATAGATTTCTTAGATTCTGGACTGCTTGAATATTCTTTCAATAATCTTTTGTATCTTAGCACAGCATTGCATGCAACATCCTCATTCTCATCTTCAGGACAGTACTCTCTTTCAAGAGCCTCTGCCTCATCATCAGAAACAGGAGACAAATTAATATTCATAGGCTTGCCATTAACAGAAATCACATCAGAAGTTACAGTTTTTACTTCATCGCTGAACTGGTTCTCTATATCAGCAACATGATGCATAACAGAAACATCATTCAGAACTCCCTCAGCATTTTTTTCAGAAACTATTTTTAATATAAATTCCCTATTTTTAGAATCAAGATTAAAATCCTTAGCAATCTTGTCAATATTCACAGATGTTACTTGTTCAGATTTCCTAGCAGAAACACTCTTTACAACCCAAGGAGAACGAGCAAAAATCTTGGCTCCTACAGAAATTTTTCTAGTAAACTGCTTTCCATTAACTTCAAAAGTCAATTCTGCCCTATCCTGAGGAGTGGCTATATCATCCAGCCTTACCTGAAAAAAATCCTGCAAAGAATTTCCAGAATATCCAAAAGAAATAGGCTGAGAAACTTGACCCTTTGTCAAACGCAAAAAGCTCCTAGTCTGCAAGCCCTGAGACTGAGAAGCTGTCTGCTGCTGCAACGGAGCAAAGGAAATAGGGAAAAGATTTTTGTTATAGACCTGCAAAGTAACAGAATCCTGAGTAATAGCAGTTGATCTTACAAAGCCCTTGCCAGAAAAGAATGAAAACCCTTCTTTATTTTCCAGAAATTCCTTTTCATCAGGACTAATTTTCAATGCAAGGGACTGCTCAGAAACACCAAACAAAGTGCTTTCCTCAAGATCAAGATAAATTTTTGCATCAAGATCAAGGACAATATTATTATCAGGAGGAGTAGCATTCTGGGATGGCAGCTTCCTCAAGTAAACAATAAGGAATCCCAAATTATCCAAAGAATATCTCTCTCTTTGAGGAGGTACATAATTAATTGACCTTACATACTGAGAATATTTTGAAGAAGCATTAGGAAGAACCTGAATATACTGAATACGAGGAATTTGGGTAATACCTGAAAAAATATCTCCAGATGAAGGATCATTAGTAAACGGAGAAAGAGCAGTTCCGAGAGTAGTTCCCTTAAGGTAAACAAAAACAGGAGCATCCTGCTGCTCCAATAAAGACTGCCTGACTTGTTTTGGCTCATAGTCAGCAACATTTACGATAATAGCCTCTCCCAAATTCTGCTCGAAACCATAGCTGTAACCACCTGTCTGCCTTCTAACAGCATCTGCGAAAGGATCATTGTATGCATAGCCGCCAAGAGAACTTCCAAAAATAGGATCTTTGTTAAAACTAGCTGGAGTTGAATAAGAATTAGGATTAGAATAAAACGGACCGTAAGGAGAAGCTCCTTGAACATTAGAAGGATAAGGCTGCTGGAAATACTGAGCAGAAACAATAGGAAGAGAAACTATCAAAAACATGCAAAACATTGAAATAAAAATTTTAGACTTCATGATGCAGGACCTACATTAGGATACTTGAACAACTGATGATCATTATTAGTTTCAACTTCTAACTGAATTCTCTGCAAACCCTCAATACTAGAAGGCATAGGAGAAGACAATATGTAAAGATTCAAAGGCTCATCAGACGACAACTGGCTTCTGTCAAATGACACTTCGAAATTAGCACCTCCAGTCAAAACATAATCAAGCTCCAAAGGCTCAGTTTCTGTGCTAAAACATTTCTTAGTAGTCTTGAACAAGCCAAGAAGACCTGGAGATCTAGTGTCAACACAAGTCTCAACCTCCTCCTTATCTAAAATAATTTTCCAAGTGCTATTTCTTACAACGAAAGAATTTACTTTATAATCACCAATTAATAAATTAACTTCATTATTCTCAGGATAATTAAAATTAGAATTATATGTTGCTAATTTATGAATGAACTGAAAACTAACCTGCTCAGAATCATAAGGATCTCTAAACTCTCCAGTATCCTTATCAATTACAAAAACATTTACTTTCTTCTTGTACAAAGGCTCTAATACTACTAATGCTTCTGGAGGAGTGTTCGGATCATTAGACGAGTACAAAGTCTTTCCTGCAAAATAACCTTCCTTCTTTCCTTCAATAATTCCATTATAGCACAAAGGAAGAGCTGCTTTTAATGAAGGTTCACTTTCTGCTGACGAAACTCCCAAAGGACATGAAGCAGGGAAGCACTTAAAGCTCAAGCTAACTTCCTTCAAAGGAACAGTATTCTCAGAATCATCAACAGTTCCAGTAAATACCTTAACAGGCTTTTGGGGATACTGACAGAGCTGAGTTGAAGGATCTGGAACGTCTAGAGATGTGAGACGATTAATACGAGGCTGATTATTATCAACTATAACCTGAGTAGCAAACTGGAAGATCAAGCCATCTGGAGATCTTAGCGTAACTAGTACGGGATATTTAATATCATAAACAAACCTGTAAGAATTAAGACAAAAAATAGAAGACAGGAAAGAAGAAGCAAAACCTCCTGTTTTTTTCGTAACCTGATCTGATCTAAGAATATCTTCCTCTGAAGGGTTTATTTCAATAAGAGTAGGCCAATTAGGAATATAGCTTAATGAAGCAGTAACATCCTTGCGTGAAGACTTGAGAGCATTGAATTCCATATACTTTAATTTTTTATTTATCAATTCAACATTTGTGTCCTTAACAGAAACAGCAGCAACATTCTCATAAATAATATTTTTCAATCTTCTGGAAACATCTGATTTGTACCAGATTTTTTCATTACAACTAAAATCAGTACCAGAAAAAGGGACTTCCTCATTATAAGCAACAAGCATATTAATAGTCTGGTTCTCTAAAAAATAACCAGTGTTCTCGGCATCAAAAATTTCACGAGCCATATCAAAGAGTTCTCCAAAACTTGAACCTACGCTAGCCTTGTGCTCAACCAAGTTAAAATCTGCATCCTGAATTTTTACCTTTACAGGATACCTAACACTAATGTCTACTTTTTTATCAGATATTCCAGACTGCGTCAAAGGAAATGGAGACAAAGTAATTTCGTAACCTTTCTCCTCAAAGGAAGTAAGATTATTAATACAAGAAGCAAAATTCCTGTCAACATAAGAAGAAATCTGCTTCTCAACCTGCTGCTTGGAAGGAACATTAATTTCCTGCAAGCCATTGCCCCTTTCCCTAAACCAAACAGAAGTCCTGAAATCAGAGCCAGGTATTATTTCCAAAGTTGATGACAAAGGAGAAAATTCTGTAGAAGGAACATCATCTGTCGGCAAATCCAAATAACCTCCTTGAAAAGCCACGGTCTGAATAGCCTGCTGACCGAGATTATGGACACAAGTATTCAAAGAATCCTGCACAGGAGCAATCTGCAAAGGAACTAATTGCCTTTCTTTGGTTATCTTCTCAAACAGGCTTTTGAAAAACCCTTGCTTTACTGCGACAATACCAACAACAATAATTATTATTATGATTCCAAGTATTACAAAAGCTGTAGCTTGTCCCCTCTTTTTCATCAAGAAAATAAGCCATTTTTATGTATATAAATATACCGCTAGTTTTTTAAATAGTTAGAATATGTTTTTTATAAAATGACGCACAAGATACATGGAAGGAAAAGAAGATACCTGGCAAGAGGGCCTGAAAGAAACAGAAAAGCAAGACCTAAAACCTTTAAAAGTGAAGCAGAAGCAAGAAAGTACGCAGAAAAACATGTTATAAAAGAATACCTGATAGAAAGAATGAATTATGGGTTAAGCAAGAAATTTAGAATTGTGAAAAAATAATGCCAACTGATGGATTATTAGATTTGATAGATGATAACGAACAAGTAATAGATACTAAACCAAGATCTGAAGTTTATAAGCATGGATTAAACAATTTTCAAGTAATCAATGTTTTTGTAAAAAATTCTGAAGGAAAACTATGGATACCTAGAAGAGGACCGAACAAAAGAATTTTTCCCTTGTGTTTAGATGTGAGTGTTGGAGGCCATGTTGAAAGTGGTGAAAGTTATTATGAAGCTTTTAAGCGTGAAACAAAAGAAGAAATTGATGTAGACATAATAACAAATGGTTTTACATATTTAGGACATTTAACACCTCAACAATATGGAGTCTCTGCATATATGGAAGTGTATGAAATAAAACTTGATGAAGTAAAAAATTATAATAAAGATGACTTTGTTGAATATTATTGGCTTTATCCGAAAGAAGTAATTGAAAGACTGACAAATGGAGACAAAGCTAAAGACGACCTGCCAAAATTAGTCAAGCATTTTTATCTTTAAAATGAAAGAAGATTTTGAAAAAAATATTTACGAAAACTATAAAAACCTTGAAAGCTTAAATAAAATATGGCAGAAAAGATGAAGTTTAGAACAATTATAGAACAATTAGTTTCTTTATATTGTTATTTATCAGCATTCCTTTTATTGTTTCTTGTTTTCGAGGATTTATTAAGAAAATATTTTAACTTATCAATAATGAAAGATGTACCTGAAATTGTTTTTCAAGCTATCTCATATTTACCTGCTGTTTTTGGGCTAACCCCTATCATTTTAATTGCGGAATTAGCAGGACTTTTACAAAGCATTTTAATTACTGCCGTTGTTACAGTTCTATTTGCAATAGTATACTTATTTATAGGAATAAAAATAATAAAATCTTGGGCTAAATTTGTACTTACTATTTTATTAGTTTTCAGCCTATTATTTGGGGCAGTATTTACTATTTTAAATCTTAGAGATTATGGTTGGAGCTTCTTGCTTCTATTAAATGCTTTAACCATTTTAGTTCCTGGAATAATCTTGTATCTGCTTCGTTCAAAAGCAGGTTTAAAAATTAAGAAATCAAGGTAAAAATAAATGGGCCCACCCAGATTCGAATTCCCCGATCATTTTCAGATCTCTGGGGACCTCTTCGACGTCAACGAAGTGTCATAACCACTAGACCATGAGCCCTTAAAAGATATAAAAAACATTTTATTTTTAAATCCTTTTAAAATGGAAAAGCTTATAAGTTTAGACATATGTTTAAATGTATGGTAAAGACAATAACAGTAATGGATGATGCATATGAAATGCTTAAAAGAATGAAAAATAAAGATGAAAGTTTTAGTGATGTAATAAGAAAGTGTGTGTCATGTAGATCTACAGACTTAAAAAAATGGCTTGGAATATTAGGGAAAGATGAATCAAGAACAAAAGAATTTAAAGAATTTTTAACAAAAACAAGAAAAGAAACATCAAAAGATATAGAGACTAGAATTTTCAAACTAAAGAGGTAAAAATGTTTATTTTAGATAGTTCAGCAATAATAGAAATATTAAATGGTACAAACATTGGAAAGAATTTGGCAAATGAGCTAAAAGATGGTATTGTTTCAACCACTGTTTTTAGTTTATATGAAATTTTACTTGGAGCAAAACCAAAAGAAACTGCAAAGATAAATGATTTTTTTGAAAGCATGTCAATATTAAATTTTGAAAATTCTGCTGCAAAGGAATCCTCAAATATAGAAAGAGATTTAGCAAAGAAAGGAGAATTAATAAATAAAGTAGATATATTTATCGCTTCTATATGCAAATTAAATGATAGAACTTTAATTACAGGCGATAAAGATTTTAAAAAAGTTCCAAATCTTAAAATAAAATTAATTGATATTTAATACATTTTTAATCATAATTATTTTTAAAAATCAAATAGCAAAGTATAAATAGAAGTATTACTTAGTATAACTTATGGTAGGAATAAAAACTTCAATTGGAGAAAAGGGCCAAGTAGTTATACCTAAGCAGTTAAGGGATGAATTTAATTTAGTTCCTGGAGAAACAGTAGAATTTGATAAAGAAGATGATAGAATAACAATAAAGAGAGCACCTAAAAAAGATTCCACTAAAATTTTTATTGAAATCAAGGAAATGATAAAGAAAAAAGGAGGATTTTCAAAAGAAGATTATAAGAAAATAAATTGGAGCAAACTATATGAAGAAGAAATAGAGGAAAGGACAATTAAAAGATGACTGAATTGTTATATCTTGATACAAATTTCTTTGTGTACCTTCTTACTCAAGAGACTGAGAATTTAGAAAAAATAAAGAAAAAATTAAATGCACAAAAAGTATATACTTCATGTTTAACATATGATGAGTTTGTTTGGGCAGTAAGAAAATTGCTAGGAAAAGAAATTTCTATAAAATCAGCAGAATTTATACTTAATTTAGAATTTTTACATTTTGTAGATTTAAATAAAATTATCCTATCAATTTCAAAAGAGATAATAGAAAACTTGGATTTAAAACCTAGAGATAGTTTACATTATGCTACATTACAAGTTATGAATATAAAAAATTTAATAAGTGATGATAGAGATTTCAGTAAATTAAAGAACGATATAAAGACTATAAATGTTGAGAATTTTATAAAAAATTTATAATATTTTATCTATATAATAGTTAAGAATAGTAATGCAATCTGTAGCCAAATATTTTGTCCTGCCCAAGGATATTTTCTTGCCGTGCCTCAAAACAAAACTTTCTTCTTTCTTAGGCAAACCAACTTGGTCACCGATAACGAAAACACAGTTCTCTTTTATTTTAATATTATCAATTAATTCTCCCTTTTCTTCCAATACAAAAATCTGGTTATTTCTTGATAAAAATTTTATTAACTCTTGTAAACTTTGTTTAGATAATTCAAAACCTGGATGAGAACCACCATTAAGAACTTTCTTTAAGATTTCACCTGCAGTAAATTCATCACACCTCATATCATACAATAAATCGCCTTGGACTCTAATACAAATTGGAGGATTAGGCGGACCTGTTAGAAGCAAATAAATAACTACGTCTTTACGCAAAGCATGAGATAAGAAAAAGGCAGAGTTTAAACAATTAGCTACAATGTCCATTCTCCCTGCATCTCTTAAATTAGTAAAATTACCATTAGTCTGGCCTTGACGTGAATACAAGATAAAAGTTTTCATAGTTAAAATCTCAAATTTTCTATTTCTTTTGTTATTTTAATTAAATGTAATCTAAATTTTTTCATTAATAATAAAATAGATCCGAGAAATGTTAGAGAAAAGATAAATACTAAAACTAAATGCCATAAATTTTCATAATTTATTTGCTTACTAAATAAAGCAATAACTAGCCCTATAAAATAGGTAAAAAGTAAGATTATACAAGTATTAAAATATTGCAAATATTTATTATAATTTAAATCCAGTAAATTCTTTCTAACTTTATCATCCATACTAATCACCAAATCCTATTGCTAATAAAATCAATCCTAAAACAATTAAGATTGAAAATAAAACTGCAAAAGCGAGTTTTTCTTGAAGAAATGAAGGTATTGCTCCCACAATCCCCAACATCAGACCTATCAATCCTGCAATAATTAAAATATTCTTTTGAACTTTCATGAATAAAAAATGTATATTAAAGTTTATTAATCTTGCCTATAATTTTATGTAAGATTTTCAAAAAAATAGAAAAAAGCCACCGGAGAGACTTGAACTCCCAACCTGCTGATCACTTTAAGATCATTTACCAATCAAGGCATCAGATGATCAGCATACAAGTTACAGCTAATCAATAAATTGATTACCAGCTGCTCTGCCATTGAGCTACGGTGGCTTCAAAGAAAATGAATAAAGAAGCAGTTTAAAAAAGTTTCTAAGAACACCAGTAGATCGCAAAGTGCAAAAGTGGGAACTGAATGGAATATATCCTCTTTAGAAGGGCATATTCTATAAATCAGCAAAGCAATTTACATATTCTTCTCAAATCAAGAATTATTCAAGAAGCATTATACGCGCTTTCTGCAAGAACAAATTTAAAATCTTGCAAAAGAAATAACACTGAACTGCTTCTTTCAGATAGGAGTATTGTTACAGCATATGCAAGTCATTTGAATGATGTTCCAGAATGGTTTATTTCATTAATAGAACCTCCGACTACTCCTAATATGGTTATTTATTTAGACATTCCTCCCGAAGTAGGATTAAGACATATAAATGATAGATACAGTAAATTCAAGGATGAGGACTTAGAATCACTTACTGAATTTAGATATTTATACAGGCATATAATGTTAGAAAAAAGACCAAAAAGATTAAAAAATACTGAATTTGTTATGATTGATGCAACAAGATCGTTAGAAGAAGTTACTTTAGAAGCAACAGAGGTTATTGATAAATTTATGAGAAAAAAAAATGGAAAGAAAAAATTTATCATTTAGAATTAATTGTGAAGGATATTTTTTAGATAATAAAGGAAATATTATTGCAAAAGAATCTAATGGCCTTGTTTTATTTCCTGGTGGAGGGATAGACGAAAATGAAGAAGTTACTGGGGCAATGATTAGAGAAACAAAAGAAGAAACTGGTGCGATTGTAAATAACATTAGGAAATTAGGTACAATAAAAATTGTTTGGGGCACAAATTGGGCTAAAACGGAAAAACAAAAATCAAGATATAACACATTTCAAGGAGATGAGATGCACTTTTTTATAGGGAACATAGAAAGTTTTGAAGAACCTCAAATTAAAGAAGAAGATTTCTGGGATGGAAATAAATTAATGAACATAAGTGAAATTATTAAAAAAATTGAGGAAAAAGCACCCTTTGATGAAGACATAAAAGAATACCGTGAAGCACAATTAAAATTTTTAAAAGAGATAGCTAAAGATGAAAAGTAAACTAGCAATTAATGGGGGAGAAAAAGCAGTCAATATCGATAGGCCGCATTATGTCTGGCCACCGATTACAGAAAGAATAAGAAAAGCGGTTTTGAGGCAATTAGAGGAAAGTATATCTATTTATGATAGATCTGGAATTATAAAAATATTAGAAGACAAATTCGCCCAGTATCATGGGAAAAAACATGCCCTCTTAACTAACTCTGGAACTTCTGCATTACATTCAATGTATGTTGGTGCAGTAATTCAAAGAGATTCATCTGTTCTTCTATTAAAAAGACCTAAAGACGATTTTATGGGGGGATTTATGAACTTCCAAGTGGTAGAGTTGAAGATGATGAGTCACTTGACATAGCTCTTTATCGAGAAGTTGAGGAAGAAACTGGATTAAGAATAAGAGAAATAAGAGATATTTAGGTCATTTTGATTATAAGTCTAAAAGTAGGAAAAAACGAGACAATTTAATTTTGTGGTGGCTGTTGGAGAACCTCTTGAGATTAAGTTACAAGAGCATGATTATTTTGTCTGGACCGATAAAAATCAATTACAGCAATATCCAGTTACAGATAGTGTAAAACAGATATTAGACTCTCTTTTTCGAAATATTTGATTATTCCCCCATCTCCTTCACAGCTTCAGCAGGATCCTTTAATTTATATAATCTTTTTCTGGAGTCTTCAGGATCAAGAGTTAAATCCAGCCAGCCGAATTTTTTAAGCCTTGAGAGCACAATGCTGGTATTGGTTATCTTAAGCAAATCCTCTTTGAAATGACTGAAAATCTGCTCTTTCAACCTCTATTCTGCCAACATGCACACCATAAACTCTAGCAAATGCCACATCTAACAGCCATAAAAATAGAATCATCAGTTTCCACAACAAGCTCCCCATTTCTTAGGTGAACTCTTCCACTAGCAGCACACACATTTCTTGGATCATACCTTGCAATTCTTTCTACGCTCATGTTCAATCCAAAAAAAATTATTCCTTCATCCCAGCAGACTTTACAAGAACAGAATTAACAGGATAAAATTTCTTAACAGCATTCTTAACTTCCCTCTGGAAATTTCCATCAATAATCTCTCTCATCAATGAAGAAAAATTAATAGTCTTAAGAGCATCTTCTATAAACTTTCTGGACTGGTTTCTTATCAATGCGTGCCTGGACTTGTAAGTCATAGCCTTAGTAGTGAATACAGGCTTAATAACAACATGAACATTATCCTTTGTTTTATATTCAAAAGAGTCCTCAAGCTTGTCCTTATTTTTCTTTGAAAGCCTCTTCTTCTGGGCTACCTGCAAAAAATAACCAACAAGATCAGCATGCAACTGATTATTCTTGGCTTCTCTTATCTTAAATTTAACATTAAAATTCTGCCTCTTAGGATCGCCAGTCAAAGACATAAGATTGATAGTAACAGTTTTTCCTACAGCAGATTCAGCCTCATCAACATATGTCTCTCCAATCTCCTTATTATTAAACTCCCTGCCTGCAAGAATAGAAACCCATTTCTTCTTTTTCTTCAATTCCTTTGCAGTTTTAATATCCTTAGCCATTAAATTGAAGTGATAAAAGAAGGATTTATAAAGGTTTTTGTGGACTGACCTGCTCTATTTTAACTTTTTCCAAATTTTCCATTGCAGCCACCATAAAATCATTTTCTTCAGACATATCAAAAGAGAATGAACATATTTCATTGTTTTTAGAATAAGCAATATTAAATTTTGAGAACAAGCTAGAAGAGTTCATGTCAAGAGAAGATTCAGGCATGCAGCACTTTATCTTGTTTGACGAGTAAGCCATAAGCAGCAACCTTTTTTCAGGCATAGAATTCTTGCATATCAAAAAAGCAATTTTTTCGAGCAATTCTGAATTAATACTATCCCTAAAATTAGCCATAATAAAATTTTCTCCTTTTGAAACAACATTGTCAGCCTCTATAAAAAAAAGATTCAAAGCCCTAATAATCTCAAGCTTATAATCCTTCAAAATCTCCAAAGCCCTGTTCTTGAATTCCTTAGACCCCAAGCACTTGGCAACAGCAACAGAGGGTTTATCAAAAGCAATACATGCCTCCAAAAACTGCCTGAATTCTCCAATATCTGCCAGAGGACTGTTAGCCTCCTCACAGTTCAAAAGAAAAATATCTTCCTTTTTTATAATACCTATTTTAATTCCCAAAGTCGAAACAAGCCTTGAAATATCTTCCTCATCGAGAGACATCATGTTGCTAAAACCTTCTTCTGCAGAACTTATCCCAAGCTCCTTTACCAGATTGATAGAATTATCTTCAGAACCTGAAACCCCAAGAATAAATGGGTCAGTAGAATATTCCAAAACCTTGTGGAACTGCCTTGTATTTGAGCCGAACAACTTAAAGCCCTGAAACTTTGAAATTAACTTAGACTCCAAAGCAGCCTTGGTTATATCATGCAAAATTTCATTATCATTACATAAAAGCGCCAAGTGAGAAACTTCAACAGAACTGTCAAGCTGCTTCGCCAAAAGATATGAAATAACTGGAAGAGGAAGATCTATCTTAATGCTTATAACTTCAGAAAGAGAAACTATAGAAGAAGAGAGAATAAACACCTTCTTTTCTATCAATTTCAATTTATCATCATTAAATCCTACAAGGAAAACTATTTTGCATGGATCAAGATTAACCTCTTTAACAATAGAATCGTCTAAAAATTTGGCAAATGACAAGGAAAAATTAACATTCTTTTTCAGCAATGCTTTTAGCAAAATCGAAGCAGAAACAATGCCCTCAACATTCTTCTCGACTAAAATTTTTATCGGAGAATGAATTACTGTAAGTATGTTATTTGCAATAATATCTATGTCCTTCTGAAAATTACCTGATTCATTCATCATTAAGCAACTTTGATCTGCTCTTTGTCATATGCCCAGCCAACAGGAAGCACCTTAGTCCTTTGATAATACCTTACTAAGTTTCTAATTTTTGAATTTGTTAGCAACAACCCTCTCCTTGTAGGCATATCCTTCTTGTTTTTTACCAAGTGCTTTGTCAATTTAATTTCCTTCTTTATCAAAAACATCAACTGTTCAGGAATTTCATGACTAAGCTTGTGATCCTTAAGTATTTTAGAAATCTTCTTCTTAGCAACTGCCTTAATGTCTGGAATGCCATACTGATCCCTCAATACCAATCCAATAACAGCTGAGCCCTTGCCCTGCTTGCTAAGCTTGACAACCAACTGCTCAACTTCCTCACTAGTATAAGTAATCCATGGCTTTGCTATATTAGTATCAGGCTTTTTAGAACCTGCCTTACCACGCTTTCCTGAATACATTCTTGCCATTGAATTAAGGATTTTGAAAGGATTTATAAAGTTTTTTAGATTTCGAACTTCATGATAAGCCAGTCAACAGACAATTTATTTGATTTAAAAGTAGACGCTCTAGCACATGGATGCAATACACAAGGGATTATGAATGCAGGTATTTCTAGAGAATTCAGAGAAAGATATCCTAAAATGTATAAAGAATATAGAGATTACTGTAAGAGCGGAAATTTTAATGTTGGAGATGTTCATTTTTACGAAAGCAGAGAAGAAAAGCCACATGTGATAAACATAGCTGTTCAGTTTGATACTCACACTGGTGCAATACTAGAATATATAGAAGGAGGATTGTTAAAAATTGAAGAATTATACAGAGGATGGGAGATAAAAAGTTTAGGAATTCCCCACATCGGTTGCGGTTTAGGTAATTTGAAATGGGGAGATGTAAGAGAAGTTGTGAGAAAAATATTTGGCACATCTGACTTAGAAGTTATTGTTACATCAGGAAGAAAGCCTCTCTAAAGAGATCTCAATTATTTCATCAGTATATAGTCCATCCCAAATTGCAAACTTTACAGGATGCCTCTTTTCTAACTTTAACCAGACACGTTCTGCTTCTACTCTAAATGTGACTTGAAATTTTGTTTCTACACTTGTAGCTCCAGAAATATGTCTAATTTCTTGCTTTGAAATATCATAAAAACCATCCTCTAAAAAATAGATATAGTTATCTACATATCCTGGAATAAACCTCCTCAGCATCCTAACTTCGCTGGTCTTTTCTCTTGATGTAAAGTGCTGACCTGTTATTATTACAAAGCCATCTTTTAGCTCAAAACCATTCACTTCTCTTCCGTCAATATATATCCTATTATTAATAATTTCAATAAAACACTTATTTACATTCAGTCTATTTTCACCTAGAACTTGCAATAAATGGGTATATTCCCTTCCTTTTGTTTTCGGAGGCTGCATATTCAATTATTATTTTATTGTATTTATAATAATTTTGATGTTTTATTAGAATAGCCCCGCCAGGATTTGAACCTGGGTTGCAAGGTCCAGAGCCTTATGCTATAAATAATCGCATGCTTGGCCGCTACATTACAGGGCTATAAATTCATTTAGTCTGTCTAAATGTTTTTTATTTGAAAATCCTATTTCACTTAAATATTTATTTATTTCATCTTGTCTTGATAATACAAAGTAGGCACCACATATTATTTTTGATGGATGAAAACCTAATTTTATGAATGCTTCTCTAGTATCATCTAATAATTTTTTATTGAAATTCTTAAAACCTATTCTAATTAAATTTGGATCTTTCTTAGACATCCTGAAAACTGAACCATCTGTGTCTATTAAACCCCTAATACATCTTTTTAAAAAAAAATTATTTTCTTTAATCCAAAGTGGTATTGTTACTTTATTTTTAATTTTATTTCCTGCTGGAAACCCTATACTTTCAAAAAATTCAACTAAATTTTTGCTATATACCACCACAAATCTTTCGTTCATTTTAGGAGTCAAGATTATATTTACTTTTAAGTGAAATATCTTCTCGCAAAGTATTTTAAGAAAGTTTTCATGATAATCTTTATCTTTTATTAAATCACCAGCAATTTTAATATGATAAGTTCTTATCTTTTTACCTTTTTTATAAGAGTTAATATTTCCATCACCTAATAAAACCCCATATATTTCTGCTAGATACTTATTTAATTGAGGTACTTGTATCTGAATAGTATTACCATAAACACTATTTTGAAATATTTTATCCATATAATATTATAAGTTTTTGAAGTTTATATGTTCTACTAAAAAATTAAAGAATTTATAAAATTATTCAAATAAAAATAAGCTAGATATACAGATATTTGCGGTGAATAATACAACTACTACCTAACAACAAGCCTTGTCTGTATTCTCTTACTATAGGACAAAGGATCTTTTTTAGAAATAACATCAATGACATTAATATAAGGAGAAAGCCCTTTCTTTATTTTATTAAAGGCGTTAAAGCCTTTGCTCGTTAATACAATATTTTTATTATTATAACTAATAAATCTCTTCCTTTCCAGCAATTCCAGGTTTTTATATAAAGCCCTTTCCTCTTTCTCAACCATTCTTGCTTTTCTAACAACTTCAATAAATACAACTTTAGAAATAAAAACTTCCAGATCCTTGTCCTTTAATTTCCTGTTAGCCTCCTCATACCATATACCTAAAGTAAATAAAATAAATCTTTGGGTGCTAGTTAAGTCCATAATGAATATTCTGAATAAATACATATTTAATTATTACTGTAAGCCTAATCTTGATGTTATATCCATTATAGCCCCATTTCTTTTCAAGTTAGCTTTAACAGCCTTGAAGCTTGAATCTCTTTTGGAATCATAAGTAAAACCTTCACAATTCAAATATTCTTTGGCACCCATGCGAATTAAGTACTCATCGGCTACAGAATCAAAACCATCAGAATTAAGATCAAGAAAAGAAACACTACCTTTTACTTTAATATGATACCTTACATTACTAGATCCAATAGGCCTTCGCACACCTGGAATATTTGACAATAAAGCAACTTCAGTTCCATTATCTAGTGTAATTAATTTTTTTGGAGAAGCCTTAACTATATATTCAATTAATTTGTCTACTTGATTTTCTTTAGGCTTTTTAGGACAGGCATAATTATTAAGCCATATTCCAAATCCTATAGCAGCTGTCCAAAGGGCAACTTTAGGAAAATATCTTCTTAGCAATCCCATTTTAGTTAAAATAGCCCCGCCAGGATTTGAATTCCCAAACTAATTCCTGGGTCAATGGCTCCAAAGGCCACCTAGGATATATTTTTATTATCCTTGGCCGTTGTCTCTAACCTATAAAAAAAAGATTAGTCTAGACGACGGGGCTCTGGTAAAAATAGAGAGAACTCCCTTTTAAAAAGTTATCCTATCAAACAACCTGTCTTGACCTTGCTATCTTTACTTTTTGAAGCTTAGAAGACCTATCACCTGAAATAAGCCCATATTTTTGGTCGAGCCTGATCTTTGCTATCTTAAAATATCCACTAATACTTACAGGCATTAAAGCAAGATTCTCTGGTACTACTTCGCCAAGCATGTTTCTAGTTTTTTCTACCATTTTGAGAAGATTTTTCAGTTTATTATATTCAGCCTTGTTTTCTTTTTTTAAATGCTCCAAACTCGTACCAAGATTATAAGCATGAGAGATTTCAGCCTGATTTTTATTAATTATTTTCAACCATTCTTCTATTTGTAAAAGCTTTTCCCTAAGCTCAGTATACTCAGGATCAACATCATCCATTATCTTTTGTTCTATAGAGCGAGCATCTTCCCTGTGAGAAGATCTGAACCAGTCAAGAAAAGCCATAATCTTTTATTACTTCATCTATTTTTATATCTTCCTCTTTTCTCAACCTTAGCAAACCTTTCAATAATCTTACTGTAATCCTTACAAAATTCTTTGTATCCGTGAAGAACAGCACCAAAACTAGATTCAAAATGCCTGTAGTGCTTACTTTCCAATGCCTGCTTCAACAAATGTAAGTCAACTGCCTTATGCTCATCTTTCTGGTCGATGAATCCAAGACCAAAATCAATAAAGTAAACCTTATTGCCTTTTAAAATCATGTTTGAAGTTGTCAAATCCCCATGCACAATATTATTATTGTGGAGAAAGGCAACATTTTTTCCGACCTCTCTGCATATTTCCAATCTTTTATTTTCAGAAAAATCGTCCAAAGTCTCTGACAGTCTTTTTCCTTCAATAAAATCCATTACAAAAGAAAATTCTTCACTTTCAATTATCTTTGGAACTTGAATAATTCCTGAAGCCCTTGACAACAAACTTATTTCTCTTCTATTCCTAGACCTCCTTATTTTATCATCCAATTCCTTAATCCTGTAAGATTTCGGAATTCTTTCCTTAATAATTAAAATATTATTATTTTCTTTAATCTTGTAAAGTTTAGCTTCAGCACCATGCGCAATTAATGTTTTCATACAAAAAATATAAACAGCAAAGTTTATAATATTTTTTAAGGATATTAAATAATGGGTATTGAAAACAAATTTGAAGATAGCGACGGATATCTAGTAACAAACAAGAAAAGAAGAACAGCACTCTTTATAAACAAAAGAGGAATCAGAAAACCAGTTCTAGAAGTATACTTCCTCAAGCTCGAAGATATAGGAAGCAATAAAGACATTAATAATTATAAGCTAATTGGAATCGACTATTATAGAGGAAATTTAGTGGCTGCAACAATTGAAGCATACAGAGAATGGAAAGAAAACAGTGATTCACAAATCGAAAGAGAAAAAACAGGAAGAAGAGACCTAATTAGATAATTTAATTATTTACGCTGCAAATCCTTTAGGCAATTTTCCTTTAAATTTTTTCATTATCTTATCCATATCCTGCTCAGAACCCATTCCCTTCATCATCTTCATCACTTTTTTACTTTGTTTGTATTGTTTTAACAAATCACGAACATCAGAAACAGGCAAACCAGAGCCATTAGCAATACGCTCAACACGACTAAAATCTATTATTTCTGGGTCTTCCAGTTCCTTTTTTGACATTGACTGAAGAGCAAACTTCCATTTCTTTAATTTACCTTCCTGAACTTCAAGCATTTCCTTAGGAATCTTTACATTTCCAAATCCTGGAATTAATTCAGCAATTTTAGAGAGAGAACCCATCTTTGACATTGATTCCATCTGCTCATAAAGATCAATAAAATTAAACTCGCCTTTGATTAATTTCTTAGACATTTCCTTAGCGCTCTTTTCATCAACTGCTTCGCTTGCCTTTTCTAGTAACATTTCAATATCACCCATACCTAAAAGCCTAGAAACAAAACCTTTAGGACTGAAAGTTTCCAAGTCATCAACTTTTTCTCCAACACCAATGAACTTAATAGGGGCTCCTGAAACTGAACATGCAGAAATAGCTCCGCCTCCCTTAGCAGTGCCATCTAATTTCGTAACTATAATACCTGTAATATGACATGCGTCGTGGAAAGCTTGAGCCTGAGACTGGATTGTCTGACCAATATCTGCTGAAATAACCAATAAATTTTCATCAGGCTTAATTGAATTATTCAAGTCTTCAATCTCTTTAATTAAATCCTTAGACAAAGCATCCCTTCCTGAAGTATCAATGATAACAATATCATAGTTATTTAATTCATTTTCAAAATTTTTGTAAATTTTAATAGGATTTTTCTCTTTCTTATCTATAAAAGAAGGAATATTAATTTGCCTGCAAACTTGTTCCAACTGATCCATCGCAGCTGGACGATAAACATCCAAACCTAAAGCACAAACCTTGTAGCCCTTCTTAATAAAATATTTTGCAATTTTTCCTATTGTCGTCGTCTTTCCACTTCCGAAAATTCCCACCATCATAATCTTGAAAGGCTTTTTGTTAATTTCAATCTTAGAACCTTCGCCACCCATAAACTTGACTAGTTCTTCGTAAACAATTTTAATCAAATATTCTTTCTGAGTAACACCAGACGGAGGCTTTTCTTTCAATGCCCTATCTTTAATAGTCTTAGATATATCAAATACTAATTTCACATTAACATCGGAACCTAGCAAGGCTCTTTGAATATCTTTAACTAATTCATCTATCAACTTTTCATCAACAAACATAGACTTAGCTATCTTAGATAAAGTGTTCTTCAATGATTCTGAAAGTTTGTCTAATACCATGTCAAATTAGTATTAAACAAGATTTAAAAGTATTTGGTTTAGAAACTTTTATATTCAAACTAAATTAAATAATATCCAATGCAGAACCACACAAAAAAGGTGAACTTCAGAGAATTTATTCTAGGAGGACAGGACGGGCTAGTCAACGTCTTGGGGCTGGTGCTTGGAGTGGCTAGCGCTACACTAAACACAAACATAGTGCTAATTTCTGGAACAGTAGCAACAGTAGCAGAAAGCGTTTCAATGGCTGCAGTAGCATACACATCATCAAAAGCTGCAAAAGACTACTATAACAGCATAATAAAAGAAGAAGAAAAGGTATGGAAGAAGAAGCCGAAGATAGCTGAAAAAGAAATAAGAGAAGTATTTGAAAGAAAAGGATTCAAAGGAAAAGACTTAGATATAATTGTAAGCAAGATATGCAAAGACAAAAAAATATGCGTGGAAACAATGCTGCTGGAAGAACATAGAATGTCACCTGCAGAATTTGAAAGCCCTTTAAGAAGCGCATGGATAGTCGGAACTTCAACAGTCATAGGAAGCATAATCCCACTATTACCATTTTTCTTTTTAAGCGTGAAAACAGGAATAATCACTTCATTAGTATTTTCTGCAATAATGCTATTTATTGTTGGTGTACTAAAAGCAAGACTAAGCATAGGAAGCTGGAAAAGAAGCGGACTAGAATTAATGATTATAGGAATAATAGCTGCACTATTAGGATATGGAGTTGGATTATTATTGAAAGGATATGGAGTTGTTGCATAGAAAGATATATATATATCCTAGACTAATAATAAGTCATGTTGAATAAAAAAGGAAATAAATTCTATTTAATAGTAATATGCGTATTGCTACTTTCAATTACTGCAGTAATTGCGGTATGGCCCTTTAGTAAACCTCAAGCAGTTGCCAATGCTTCAAAAGGCTTTACAATAGAATGCAACACATTTAGTTTAAACCCGAGTGTATATCTAGGAAAAACAGGAAATCAAGTATGTAAGAGTTTAGGATATGCAACCTGCGTTTCTTTAAATGATGCTACATTAATAAATGGTGGAGAAAACAGAGCAGAATCTGCTGGACCTTGTACTGGAGATAGTGTTGTAATTAATGATATTAAAGTAGTAGAAAGGCATCAAGAAGGAACATATACCAGCTCGGTATCATGTTGCAGACTAAAATAGATTTTTATTTTAAATTATAACCCCAGACTAGAAACCAATTCCTTAACATCAAATTCTTTTAAGTCATCTAAAGATTGACCAATACCTAAATAAATAATAGGCCTATGAGTAATATAAGAAGTAGAAATTATAGCTCCACCCTTTTCATCAACATCAGCCTTAGACAGAATAATGCCATCAATCCCTATTACCTTATGAAATTCCTTTGACTGCTCAACACAATCATTTCCAGTAATTGCCTCACCAACAAATAATTTTAAATCAGGCTTAGCAACCCTAACAATTTTTTCCATCTCCCTAAGAAGATCTTTGTTACTATGCTGTCTTCCTGCAGTGTCTATTAAAACAACATCAATCTTGTGAGCTTTGGCATAAGAAACAGCATCAAAAGAAACAGCTGCAGGATCACTTCCGTAATCATGAGCAATAACCTTAACGTTCAGCCTTTCACCCCACTGCTTTATCTGCTGAATCGCAGCAGCACGAAAAGTATCAGAAGCTGAAAGCACTACTGAAAGATTATTTTTCTTCAATAAGTTAGCAACCTTTGCAATAGTTGTAGTCTTTCCCGCACCATTTATGCCTACAAAGCATATTACAAAAGGCTTGTCCTGCTTTTCTTTAATTTTCTCAATCAAATTTACTTTTGGAGTTAGGAATAAGTCCTCAATACTCTCCCTCAGCCCGCTTGTTATTTCATCTTCAACTTTTCCTCTTTTTATAGGCTTGTCAACTATATTTTTTTTGAGATCTTCCTTGATCTTGTCAATAACTTCAAGAGCAACATTATTTTCCAACAATGTCATTTCAAGTTCTGAAAACAATTCCTCAAATTTATCTTCAGAAATCTTTGTTGTTGTAACTTTCTCTTTTATTAACCCAAATATACCTTTCTTTTCTTCTTCTACCTCAACCTCTATTTTTTCAGATTCAGGCTTGACTTCTTCTTTAAGCTCTTCAAGTTTTTCTACAGGTTTAACCTCTTCTTCTTTTACAGCAAACTTTTCCTTTAATTTAGCAAAAAATCCTTTCTTTTCAGGAACTAATTCTTCAGCCTCCTTAATCTCTTCAATAACCTCTTCCTTAGCTTCAGATTTTTCCCCTGCTTTTTCTTTTTTCTTAGTTTTAGGCTCTTTTTTAGGCTTCTCTTCAACATGAACTTCTTTTTTTTCCTCAAACTGCTCCTTAATCTCTTCTAATTTTTCATCTTTCTGAGGCTCTTCTTCAACATTCTTAGAAATACTGCTAATTACTTTCTTCAGTTTGTCTTTCAAAAAGCTAAACATGAGAATATATCCTGGTCAAATATTTAAAAGGTTTACTAAACTAAAGTTTCTTGCATATCAAAGAAGCTTTCTTGTAATTCCCCCTCTCCAACAGACTCCTTATTTTAGAAAATTCGGAAGGATATTTAACATTACTGACAGGAATACTATTTATTTTATGATAAATGCTTATCTTTCTTGATTTCAGCTTTACAGTCTTCACGTTTGCTTCTTTTACCAAGTCAGGATCTCCAAGAATAAGACCTGCACCTACAAAGTCATTACTCTTCAATTTTTTATGCACCAGACTCATTTCCTTAGGATAAACAACAACATCTGAAACAACAACTTCTCTTGCTTGTACTTTATGGTTTGGTATGACTATTTTTAGAATTTTGGAAGTTTTTTTGAATAGTTTATTATTATCTATTTTCTCATGCATCTTACTATATTCTTTGGTGTATTTTACAGTGTCTTGAGGAACTACTACGGGAACAGAAACTTTGTGAGACTTTATATCAATCTTAACCTTTTGCGGAGGATTCAAATATTTGCCCCCAAACAAAGAGACTGCATCGTTATACTTGTCATATTTCAAACTTCTGTGAGCCTTATGATATTCTGATGAATAGAATACAGTCTCTGGAATACTTATCTCAGGTATTATGTTCTTATGATTAGGAACATCAATTTTAGTAATTTCCATATTCTCTTTCAGGAAATCTCTAGGCACATAATTATGCATTATCTCTCTTTCGTAAAAACTGACAGCATCAGCATATTTTCCCTTCATTACCAGCTTATGTATCTTGTTATAATCCTTTGAATACATTATAACATCATCTAATTTAATAATTGGCAAGACAATAAATTTCTCATGAAACGGCAACTGAATTGAAGGGCGCTTAAATCCAGACCTCAGCATGCCTTCGGGAATAAAATTATTCATAAGCCTTTCCTCAAATTTTGAGAAAGAGGCATAATATTTATTCTTTTTAATCAATGCTGCAACATTATTGTACACTTCAGGGAATTTAAAGTTAGAAATTTTAGCCTTTCTGTGCAGAATAATCTTCCTATTGGGTATATTTATCTTCGGAACTGTAAACCCAGAAAACAACATGTGGTCAGGAACAGGCTCGTTCAACAAACTATTGCTATACTGCTCGAAAGCCTCAAAGTATTTATCATTTGATATTAATCTTCTTACTTCAGAGTATATACCATCAAACTTCTGAACAGGCTGATTAATGTTAAGCTCTGGAATTCTGATATATTTCTCATTATTAGGCATGTCTACACTCTGCATATTATAGAATATAGGAGAGCTCCTTACATGAGCTTTTTTCAAAAGATATTTAATTGAATATTCCTTGTACAAAGACTTAAGCATTGAATAAAGCTCCAGCTGCTCCCCTTTATTCAGCATCGTACTAATATTGTGATAATGAATAATTAAATGATGCATCTTATCAGCAGCTTTTGCAAGATTGCTATTATTCAAATCATTCTTTAATATTTTGTAGTCAGCTATAAAATTCTGCTTTGAAACCCTAAATTTGTACATATTCGCAAAGAAATTATAGTATTTTGCTGTTGATTTTATCAAAGGCGGAATATCCTCATGATGATCTTCCTTAAGATTATAAATAAGGTCATGAATATGCTTCAGCTCTTCACCTAATTTTGATAAATTTCCATTATTAGCCAAGATATAAGCCTCATTTATGTTAGTATACAAATTTAATTTTTTATATATTAATTTCAGGTCATCCTTCATCTCTTTTGTTCTTTTAAATTTCGGAATAGAATTAAAGCACTTATTCAATAGGTTGTAATATTCAATTGCATCAGAGAATTTTCCCTCTTTCAACAATCTTTTAGCAGACTTTATGTCAGTATTAAACTCCCTCACCTTTTTATTAAACAAAGACTCAAGCATGATTATTAATTAAATTTTTAGTTTAAATAAGTTTCTAATTTTTTAATGAGCATTGTTGCATAACAACCTTTTGGGAGGAAGAATTTTATTACTACTTTCAGTTTATTCTTGTTCAACTCGTCTTCTGAATATTCTGATATTATGTTTTTAACTTCAATGAAGGCTTTTCTCATCACAGTCTCTGTAGTTAGCTCCGGCATCTGCGAAATTATAAATTCTCTTAATAAGATATTTTCTTCTTTTAGAATATTTTCCAATTCTTCATTTGATTCTGAATCAAAACTAACCAAAGGAACTTCAAAATTATCTAATTTACTTTTAATGAAAACCAATTCACCCAATTCTGTTTTAACTGATAATTTATCCTTTTCTTTGCTTAGTCTAGCTGATAACAGCCTGTTCCACAAAAAGGCCTGATAACTTGATATATAAAATCTCAACAATCTTCTTGGCTGCTTTCTTAACTCACCAACATAATCATTATTTGAAACTTTTAAATCCAATAATTCGCATGCCTTCTTGAAATCTTTTTTAATAATTGCCTTTCCGACCAAATGAGTATTAGACTTGTTTCCGAATCTCTGCTCTCCAAAATAATTCTCTAAATTCAAAGAACCTGGAATTTTAGACTTTTTATTTAATCCCCTTATTGTAATTGTAAAATTATTTCCCTCCAAATCACCCAAATTAATCCTTTCATAAGAATGGCCTTGAAACTCCAATTTAACACCATTAATTTTAGTCCTTTCAATTCTTTCTTTAGGAATTTTGTAAAATGAAATGCATTGAGTTGTAATTGCTAATTTGTCCTTGTTTCCCGCATAGCCGATAAATTTATTCTTAGTGTTAAGGTTTCTTGAAAGAACATCTATAATCTTGAACATATCCCAATTAGTTTTTGTTAATTTGAAAATAGAGTAATTTGTTTTCTTGTTTGTCAACTTTAGATTAATAACTTCATCAACAATAAAATCTTCTGGAATCTGCTTGATTATCATATATTTTGAAAATGAGATATTAATATAAATTTAATTAAAATTAATGTGAGATGCAAGATTTATATTCTATGCAATGGGGAAAATTAGAAAAATTAGCAGCAAAACATGAAATAACACCTTTGAAATTTTCCGCTGGAGAAATTGAAGAAGTAATAGAAAATGAAAAATTAAGATTTAAAACGATAGCATTAAATATCAAAATAAAACAAAATAAAACATGGTAAAAATTTTTGTAATTCTTGACGGAATAGGAGACAGGGGATGCAAAGCGCTGGATGGACTTACACCTCTAGAAGCTGCAAAAACAAAAAATCTAGACTACTTCTCAAGCAAAGGAAACGGAGGATATGTATACACAGTCCATGAAAGCATTGCACCGGAAAGCGATGAAGCAATAATGGCACTTTTAGGCTATGACCCTTCAAAGTATTACTATGGAAGAGGGCCACTAGAAGCTTACGGAGCAGGAATGGAATTCAAAGAAGGATGGCTTGCACTAAGAGCAAATTTTGCAACATTAGAAGGAAAAAAAATAATAGACAGAAGAGCAGGAAGAACATTAACAACAAAGGAAGCAAAAGAACTAGAAAAAACAATAAATGAAAAAGTAAAATTAGAATACCCATTTGAATTCAAAGCAACAGTTGGCCACAGAGGAATATTAATAATAAAAGAAGGAGAATTTTCTGAAAACATAAGCAATGTTGATCCTGCATACAAAAAAATAGGCAAATTCGGAGTTGCAGCACAAGGAACAATAAATAATATTGATGCAGCAAGACCTCTAGATCCCAACAAAAGAACAAAAACAAGCGCAGACCTAGTTAATGACTTTGTAAAGCAGAGCATGGAAATACTAAGAGACCATCCAGTAAACAAACAAAGAAACAAAAAATACCTTCTAAGCGCTAATGCAATACTTCTCAGAGATGCGGGAACAATACTTCCAGAACTACCACAAAAAACAGGATGGGGAGCTGTAGTAAGCATGCCACTAGAAATAGGAATATCAAAATTGTCAGGGATGAATATAATAAAGTTTGAATATCCTGAAACAACAAGCAAAGGACTAATTAATAATTTATACAATGGACTGAATGAAACAATAAAACACAGCAAATCAGCAATAAAAGAAGGCAAATATAAAAAATATTTAATACACTTCAAAGAAACAGACGTGATGGGACATGACAACAATCCTGAAGAAAAGAAAAAAATGATAGAACTGATAGACAAAGAGTTCTTCGGATTTTTGAGAGAGATAAATGATACAGAACTTGTTGTTACTGGAGATCATGCAAGTCCCTGTGAGATAAGAGGACATGCTGCTGATGCAGTGCCTTTATTGCATTTTAATTTAAAAAAAGAAAAGAAAGATACTGTGCAAAGGTTCAATGAAAGCGAATGCCAGGACGGATACTACGGGCAGATGTATGGAAAGGACGTGTTAAGCAAGACAGGATTTGATTAGTATACTACAATATAAAAAATCTTAAAAATCCTAAAAACTCATCTTGAGCACATGGAAGAAGAAGGTGTAATAACATTTGACAGCCTTTATGAAGCATTAAGGCTTGAGAAATACAAGACAGAGCTTCAAAAACTTGACAAAAACTTCTACAAGAAAAGCGTGAAATACCTTGAAGAGAAAAAGGCGATACTAAAAAGCCAAGAGTCCAAAGACAGCGTATTTGCCAATGAAAGCATAATAAAAACAAAAAGGCAGCTAGAAAACACAAGAATGATAATAAAAGAACTCTATGAAAAAAGAGAGGCCAAAATAATAAACATGGCATTATTCAACTCAAGATCAGCAGGAAGCGTCCAAGATACAGAGTCACTGCTTGAAGAAGAAAAAGACATGTACAACACAATTCTGGGAATTTTTAACAATTTCAGAATCAATGTATTATACAACCTGCTAGAAGGAAAAGGACCACAAAAAGTAAAGGAGACAAACACAACAACAGAAGAAGTAAAAAGCAACAAACTTGTTAGGTTCACAGAAGCAGTGCCAAAATTTGTAGGTAATGACTTAAACATTTACGGGCCTTATGAGGCAGAAGACGTAGCTAATTTACCTGGAAAAGTAGCTGAAATACTGGTTAAAAACAGAAGAGCTGAAGGAATTTAATTACGTTAAATTTTTAGACAAATATACTAAAACACTTTTTACTATTTTATCGAGTTTCTTTTTTATTTCGCTTTTTGTAAAAACCTCTCCAGCTATTTTTTCTTTCCATTCTTCATTTTTAATTTTTAACGCTTCCCTGCCTCTAGTTTTTTGTTCTTTTTTTAAAACTAAACTTATACTTATATCCAAAGCGAATGAGACATCAGAGAACACAGGATTTAATTTTATGACTATTTTTTTGTTTTTAGATTCTAGCTCAAAAGGAGGTTCATTACTAAAGATACTAAAATTAAGATTTTTGCCTAACCATTTATCACTGTTTAAATTTTTAACAAATTCAGGCAATAACGCTTTTAGGCAGGAGATATATTCACTGTCACTATAATATATATTCTCATCCATATTTAAAAAATAAAAATAGAAGTTTTTAAACTTTTTGAAATTGAAATTTATACTACAAAGATTTATAAATTCTAGACTTTTGCTTGAACTTATGAAGCTACCAAAATCAATGAAAAAATACTGCCCAAAATGCAAGGCAAAAACAGAGCATAAAGTATCACAAGTAAAGGCAAAAACTAGAAGCGGGACACACCCATTATCAAAAGGATCAGACTCAAGACTAAGAAAGAAAGGGCAGAAAAGAGGGGCTGGAAATCTAGGAAGGTACTCAAAGCCACCGATAGCAAGATGGAAAAGAACAGGAGCAAAAACAAGCAAGGTCATAGCACTAAGAATGGAATGCACACAATGCAAAAAAAGCTGGCAGACAACGCTTGGAAGATCAAAGAAGGTTGAATTCGTATGAAAGCAAAAAAAGAAACAAAAACAAAATTCGTGAAAGTGAGATGCAACAAATGCAAAAACGAGCAGAACATTTATAGTGCTGTAACTACAAAAACAGTATGCCTAGTCTGCGAAGAAGTGCTTGCAGAGCCTACAGGCGGAAAAAGCAGAATACACGCAAAACAGCTGGAAATTTTATCTTCCTAACCTGAATATTCTCTTTCTGCTAACTTCTGCTCTAGTTCAGATTTTGTGGTACTTCAAATTATTAATTATTGTAAATGCCCTGTAAACCTGCTCCATAACTATCAGTCTAGCCAATTCATGAGTAAAGGTCATTCTTGATATAGAAACAACCATATTAGCTTTTTTCTTCAATTCCTCATTTAATCCTTTTTCATCGCCTAATATTATTATAATATTCTTATTAACATGCTTAAATGTTGCTGCAAGCTCTTCGCTAGAAAGCATTTTTCCATTAACATCAAAAACAATCACAAATTCATCCTTAAAATCAAAGTTCAAGTTTTTAACTTCTACAATCTCAATTTTTGTGAATCTTCTAAGTCTTTTAAAATACTCTTCTATCCCTAAAAAAATAAATCTCTCCCTGGTCTTTCCTAAAAATAGAATCTTAATCATCTTCTACAATAATTTATTATCCTACTAAAAGCATTTAGTATATAACCAACATAATTATCTAATGCTGATAATGCCTTTAAGTCATTCTGACACATGCCACAATCAAGATCTTCTTCATGAGATTCTCTAGCTGTTTTAATTAATGAATTAGATCTATCATCTACAATTCCAAATTTAGACTCTATTCCTTGTTCCATAAGATAAAAAGCCTTGGTAAACTATATAAACATTACCAGTTCTCTGCTAAGCATGTTCTACAAGAAGAAAGGAAAACCAGAAGAAGGAGAAATATTAATCTGCACAGTAAAAAGAATACTTCCACATGCAGTATTTGCAAATATTGATGAATATGAGCATGCTGAAGGAATGATACACATCTCAGAAATAGCACCAGGAAGAATAAGAAACCTAAGGGACTATGTAATTGAAGGAAAAAGAATAGTCTGCAAAGTAATAAATGTAAACAAACAAGGAAACATAGACCTTTCATTAAGAAGAGTTCCCACATCATTAATGGTAAGCAAATTAAATTACTACAAACAAGAAGAAAAAGCAGAAAAATTAGTAGAACAAATAGGAAAAGAAGCAAGCTATGATATAAAAAAATTCTATGAAGAAATAGGCTATAAAATAATAGAAAAACATGGAAGTCTGTACGAATTCTTCAATGAAGTAGTAAGAAAAGGCAAGGCTATTGTAGACGAGCTAAAACCTAGCCAAAAATTTGGAGATGCACTATTCAAAACCATAAAGGAAAAAATAAAGCTTCCAGAAGTAACACTCAGCTATGAACTAGTATTGAAGACATACAAAGAAGACGGAATAGAAAACATAAAGCAAATACTAACAGAAGCAGAAAAAGAAGGCACAAGCATAATATACCTAGGAGCGCCAAAATACAAAGTGTACATAAAATCAAGCGATTACAAAAAAGCTGAAACAACACTCAACAGAATAATACAAAAAATAGAAGAATCTGCAAAAAAATTAGGATGCGAGTTCTCGTACAGCAAAAGTGGTTGAACAAATACTAAGATGCAACAAGTGCGGGAAGTACAGCCTTAAAAAAATCTGCGAGTGCGGAGGAGAGTTTATAAACCCTAAACCAGCTAAATACAGCAAAGAAGACAAATATGCAAAATATAGGCTAGAATATAAAAGAAAAAGCCAAAATATTTAAACTTAAAAATTAATATAAGTGCATGGAAAAGGTCTGGAACATTAAAAAGCTAAAAAATATAAAATTCAACAAGCCTGTATTAGTTGAAGGATTGCCTGGAATAGGCAATGTAGGCAAAATAGCAGTAGACTTCATAATAGAAACGCTTGGAGCAAAAAAAATATATGAAATATATTCTGACACATTTCCAAACTGCGTATTTGTGAATGAAAAAGGAGTTGCAGAACTTCCAAGAGTTGAAGTATACCATAAAAAACTAAAAGAAAACGACCTATTACTAGTATCTGGAGATGCACAGCCCATAGATGAAAGAGGATGCTATGACTTCTGCGACAAATTGTTAGAATTGTTCCAAAATAACAAAGGAAAAGAAATTATATCATTGGGAGGGCTTGGGATGAAGGATGTACCAAAAAGCCCTAGAATATACTGCGCAGGGACAGACAAAGAAATACTACAAAAATACAAAACTCAAGGCGTGAACAATTCTGCAGGAATGGTAGGACCAATAGTAGGCGTAAGTGGATTGCTGATAGGGCTTGCAAGAAAAAGAGGACTGAAAGGAGCAACATTACTTGTTGAGACATTGGGGCATCCTACATATTTGGGAATAAAAGAAGCAAGAGAGCTGCTAAAAGTAGTAAACAAGACACTTAAACTCGGGCTTGACATGAACAGCCTGAACCAAGAAGTAAAGATAATAGAAAAGGAAATAAAAGAAAGAATAGAAAAATCTGTAGCAATAAAAGAAGACAAGCGAAAAGCTAAGAAAGAAACACTGAACTATATAGGCTAAAAATCTGCAATTGATTTTTGTTTTACTATCTTTTCAGAATCATTAATTATTATCTTTCCGTAAACACCATCAAAACCAGGCTCAATTTTTAATTTATTATTTCTGTTTAATAATATAAGGTTAGCTAATTTTTCATCAACAACAGTTTTAAGCTTGTCAAACGAAGCCTCAAGCAAGATATTATACTCGTTGCCGAACACTTTGACAAGTTTTTCATAAACATCAGAAACCTTCCTAGAATGCAACTGCTTAATATTATAAATTGAACATATCAGCTCATGCAAAGGCAGAACTTCTACATAATAAGGAGTATTCTTAGGCTCCTTACGGTCAGCTAATTCTTCTATTCTATACTCTACACCAATTGTTAACTCTTTTTGGCATACAGGGCAGATCTTATTTAATTTTTTACTTTGTTCAAAATTCATGAAGACATTGCAGTTTCTATGACCATCAATATGATACTTTCCATATTCTGGATTTACCTCTATAGTTCCTTTCAAACCTTCACCAGTTCTTATTGCATTTAAAATTGATTTATATTTTAATTCACAGTCAAAAATTGTTGCTTCTCTGCCGAGCCTTGAAGGATGAGAAGAATGAGGATCTGAAAATGAAACTAAATTATATTTATCCAAACTGGAAACCCTCCTGTTCATAGTAGGATCTGAAGAAATTCCTGTTTCTAAAGCATGAATATATCTAGAGCGATCTTCAAAACATTCCTCAACAGAGTTGAAACCAGACTTGCTTCCAAAAATAGACATCCATGCCGTCCACGCATGTGCGGGAATTATTTCTATATCATGAGAAACAGAACGCATCATATCTACAAACTCAATGCTATTAATACCAAAAATAGGCCTACCATCATAGTCTAATCTTCCTCTTTTTAACAATAGATCAATAACTTGAGACACAACTTCTTTGTTTGGAAACAACAAAACATGATGAATCCTTCTGCCTTTTCCATTATGAGTATACATCAACGATATTTCAGCCTGCCAAATAAAAGGAAACTTATTTTTAGACCATAAAATGCCATTTTCGTCCTCTGTTAATTCAGTTCTTATCAAGGAATTCCACTTGGGGTGCAGACAATCACCTGTACCTATTATATTCAATCCTTTTATTTTAGCGTTGTCTTCTAATAATTTTAAAGTTGTGTTCTTGCTGCATGCCTGAGCATAACAACCATGTATGTGGAAGTCTCCTATTAATTTCATAAAAATAAAAATTCTTAGTTATTTATAATATTTGTTAATTTAAGACTCTAACTTCTCTGCAAAAATTGAAAATCTTTCGAATAATTTTAGATAAGATTAATAAACTTTAACTGATGTTAATTTTGTATGAAAAGATCAGCAAAAAATATATTACTTGCAGCAGGAGTTTTATCATCTATTCTTGGTATTACATTTGCAATTCCATCTTTCATAAAAGAAATATACAGCGTTGCAATAATTTCTACAATATTCATAATTGGAGGAATGATTATAATAGCTTTTTCCTTGGGAGAATAAATGAAAACCAACCTACTAAATAAGAAAAGAACATTTTGGACTTAGAGTATAATAAAAACTTACAATATTTCAATACCTGCATAATTATAATGTTTACATATTTCATTGCAGTAATTGTTGCTTTTATTACAAAACAAATAGATTACACAAGTTTGAAAGAATTTAGCATTGTTGGAATAATCTCTTCATTATTTTTAATTATTTGCATTACCTTACTTAGAGAATTCAAATTAAAACAAAAAAATATTTTAGAAGATATAAAAAGAATATAGAATATAATGTATATTCGCAAGATTTATATACAAGTTTTACTTGTTTTACTTTATGGCAAAAACACAAATAACTGTAAAGGAAGTTGAAGAAAAAACATTTCAAGAATTGAAAGCAGAAGCAGTAAGAAGGAAATTAACAGTTGGCACAGCATTGACCCTAGCTATTGAAAACTGGCTGTCCTCCTTAAAAAAACCAAAAGAAAGCCTACTAAAGTGGAAACCTACAAATTGGGGTCCAGGAACAGAGAGATTGAGTGAACAGGTAGATGAAGTATTATATGGTGATGATTAATGCCTATTTTTTTAGACGCTTCTTTTATTTTAGCTTTCGATAATGAAGCAGATATTCATCACAAAAAGACGTTTCCTTTATGGATTAAAATAGCGAATGAAGAATATGGTCAATATTTTATATCAGATTATGTATTCGATGAAATAGCAGGTGTTTCTATGAGGAAAATAGGAAAAGAAAAAACCATTGAACTTTGCAGTAAAATAATAAAGGGCATTCCAATAATAAATATCGACCAGCATATGTTTGACGAATCCTGGAAAATATTTAAAGAAACTAAACTAAATTTAAGCTTTACAGAATGCACAAGCTTAGCGCTACTTAAACTAATTAATACTAATAGAATAGCAACTTTTGACAAGGCTTTTGAAAAAATAGACGGAATCGAAGTTTTAAATTAATTATAAAAAAATTAACTTACAGCATTCTTAATCTTCAACTGTGTAGAAACTCCATCCTTGTAAACATAATCAAAAGCAACCCTCAAAGGAGTTTCAAATGCTGAATCCTGCATTCCAGAAGTATCAACAGTACAAGACAAAGAAACCTTATTCTGAATAACACTTAAAGTACCTTCATTTCCATCCAAACTGCTGCACTTAATTATATTAGCACTATTAGGAAATTCCGTAAGCTCAACCTTAACATTAACCTTATTTTTCAACTTGTCATCATCAACACACTTACCTTTGGACAAGAAGTCTCTAATATACAAAGTTCCCTTACCCTGGTTAAGCGCTTCCAAGAAAACAGAAACCTTATTCTCTCCAGCAGGCCTCTGAGCAAAACTAGTAACTTGGAAAGGCGCACCAGAATTCTCCTGAAGCTTAGTCTCATCAATCTTGCAAACAGTAGATAAAGGACCTGTAACTTTTTTTCTTAAGCATAAATCCTTAACCCTGGAAATTGTCTGATATTTATAACAAACATTAGCAGCAATATCAAGACTACGATCAGCATCCTCATCAGGCTTGTAACGAGCCTCATACTGAATAATATTCTGAGAAGCAGAAGTAACTTTATCAGCTTCCTTCCTTAACTTTTCAAGAGGAACTTCATTAAGCTTTGTAGGATTAGCTATCTGAAATGCATTATAGTTAATTCCATCAAGAGTAACCATTGCCTCACTTTCCTTTACAGCATACTCACCTTTATTTTCAAGTGTAACATCAATGTTAAATGTCTCAAGGTCATTATCAAGAATAGTATTTGCACTGCTAGAAGATTCAACAGCAATCTTAGAAACAACGCCTTCCTTTCCGCCAATAAATCCAGAAGGAGGAGCTTTACCACTACCTCCCTTACATGCTGAAAGCAAAACTAGTGATAATAAAATAAGCAATAACACCTTTTTATTCATGCTACCAATACACCTTCCTCACTTTTTATCAAGTCAACATCAGTGCCAACAACAGACTGAATGAAACCATATCCAATCTTTACTATTACAGGCACATTAACTTGCTCCTGATTAGATAAGTCTATAGACACAGCGCACTTAATAACCTTTTCGTTTTCATTAGGCCTGAATGAGACAATTCCCCGAGGAGCACCAATGCACTGCGCATCTCTTTGGTTTGCTAGAACTTGCAAGCTAATATCTGCAGAACCTTGAGAAGACTGAAGAACATTTCCCCTGCCAACTAGCTGACCATCTTTAGATTTTGTTAAAACTAATTCAAGATTAAGCCTTATAGAACTGTCACCAGAACGAGAAGGAGTAGATGTCAGTCTAGAAATTTTTAGGGGCATATTAGGCTGCTGAACAGCAAGATTTTGTTTAGTGCCGCATTCCTTAGAAATATACGGAGCTGTAGATCCCGGCCTTTTCAAACAAGCAAATGCACCAGCAGTAGTCTCTACCTCGTACTTAAAGTCACCAATTATAGGAATATTCTCATACCTAATCTGATCCAATCTCTGATAAGGAAATATTTGGCTGTCCCTGGGAAAATTCATCTCATGAAAGTAAGGAGATATTTTGCCCTTGCTGTCAACACTTGCAGGAGCAAGATTAACATCAACACATGCACGATCTGGAATTCCGCCATAGGTTTCAGTAAGAGTATCTCTCAGACAAAACAAGCCATGAACATCATTGGAAAGCGAATTTGACAACAAGACAGTTACTGAAAATTGTTCACCTTCATAAAGTTCACTAGGTGGTAACTCTGTAAACTTGATGTCAATGCCGCCAGATGAAGAGCCTGATGGACCTTTAGAACAAGCAAACAAAATAATTACTAAAAATAATATAATCACTAGATTTCTTGATTTCATAACAAACTAAAACTAGACAATGTTTTATAAAAAGCTTTCTTTATTTAATGGAACTTACTACAAGATATACTAAATATATAATTAGGACAACAATAACAATGATTAGTACTGTTTTATCTGCCTGCGCTTTTCTTTCCATTTATAATCACCATTGAAATTTTGCCTTTTTGTTCATAAATCTCCTTTTCCAGATTATTTAATCTTTTCTCGATATCTAATTTCTTGTTCAATTCTCTTATATTATTTGTGTTTTCTTCCAATTGATTAAATTTTTCAATTAAAATTATTGTTGTTATTATTATAGCTATAGCAATTATTAGCTTTGTTTAATAAGTGCTTAAAAATAGTCTCAATTAAATTTTTCTTCTAGTCATAACATTAGAATGGCATCAAAGATTTCACTTTTTACACAAAGCCGCAATTATTATATAACCTGCATTCTAGGGAGTAATTACGATTCCTGCACCTGCAAGGAGCGTTATAACAATAGAGATTACTATGGTAGACCTACTGAAAATTTTCTCTTCCATTAATATTTTTCAGATTATAGAATTCTTAACACTTTCTGAATAAAAAATGAAAACTTTCCATATTTTTAGAAAATTATGCAACAGCTTGCAATTCTGGAAGCTTGTAAACATCAACAGCTGTCCTTCTGTCAATCTCGTATGTATAGTCTGCAGTAGCTCTTATAGTATCAAACTGCAAGCCAGATTCTGGAACACGATTAACTCTAAATTTGCACCTAAAAATAGGCCTTTTAAACAAGTCAATACACTGTTGCTCAGACAATGCTAGTTCCTTAAGACTTTTTGAGCTGCATTCACGATTAACTTCATCAAGCTTCTCAGGCTTTAGCCTATATAATTTAAAACCCTCTTCACCTGGACCGACATATTCAAAATCGCAAGCTGAGGAAGAACCCAAACCAAAATCAGGCTCTCCCTGCAAAGCAATATTCAGCTCAGAAACATCAGGAACCTGAACCTCCAAATTTTTTATATTCTGAAGATTTCCAGAAAAACCAGGATTATTCGAAAGCTGAACAAACAACTGATAAACAGAATTTGGATTAGAAGTAAGAGGCTGAGGAAAATCAACAGCCAAACCAAGGTTAAGAGGGCCTGCAGTTGATATAGATTTAATCTTTCTGTCTGAAGAAAGCTGGGGATCGTCTACACTATAATAATCAAAAGGATTTGTGCCAGACCTTTCAAGAGAATCAATAGTTTGCCTAGGCAAGAAATATATCTTCTGAGTTGCCTTAGTCAAGAATTCATAAACAACAACAGCAGTCACAAATCTTGTTTCTTTAGGCCTTTTCATCTTATCAGCTGGAATACCATTGGGGAATATGCAATTAAAATTAAAAAAAGTATTTTCATCCTTGTAAAGAGTAACTTCATTTCCTGAAGCCCTGCCACCAAGAACTTCGGCATTTTTAAGAGCCTCTTGTTCATAATTTTCCATTTTACAAAAAACCTGAAGCTTTGTTTCATCTTGAAGACTAGATGCTTGAATAGAACCTGTAATTTCCAAATCCTCTCCAGGCCTATTAAACTTTTTTAGGTCAGAAAACTGAACAATCTTAACGCCTAGATTTTTATTCTCTTTATTGGACTGAACATCAGACTCAAAACTAACAACAGGCTGCTCAGGAGTAACTATAGCATTATACACTTTACTAATTCCAGGAGCAGACCTTAAAAAGCCCTTAATACCTTTTGCTGGCTCCTCAACAGCAACAGTACCATGCTTAACTTGAGAAACACCTTCGCCACTTTTTACTAAATAATTAGTCACAACATAAAATCCACCATAGATTAAAATCACTGTTACTCCAAATACTACTATAATATAAAGAATTCTAACAATCCACCTCAAGGGTCTTGTAGCAACCTCTGCAGGCTTCAATGCAGCCCTTCTAATATCAGATGCAGAAGAACGATGATCTTCATCAATTGGGCCTCTAAGCATAACTTACTCCAAAACAACCTTCAATCCAACAATAGAAAATGTGTTTGAAGGAACGATCCTCAAAAAGTTAGTGCCATCAACAACATAATCCCTAAGATTCAGCTCAAACTTGTCAGAATCAGTCCTCATCAAAAATTCGTTACTATTAATTTCAAGCCTTGCATTCTTATTCTCCTTATTGTTTTCCAGGAACAAACTTAATGTCAATTTTCTGCCGCCATCCTCAATATCATCAAAATTTTCAGGCGTCAGAGCGAAAGTATATGAAGGGAATTCTGATTCTTTTGACTTAACCCTTAATTCAACATCAGTAAACAAGAAATCACCCTCCTCAATAACAAATGAAATTGAATTAGTACCTTCCAAAAATAGAGATTTTTTTATTTCAAAAGATTCATCTGTATTCAGGCATGATATCTTTTTCCTGAATGCCTCCCTTCCATTTACATTAACACGAAAGTCAGCCAATCCAGACTCAAGCCTCTCGTTGCAAAACTGCCTGAAAGAAATCACAGCAGACTCCATACTATTTTTCTCCCTCTCAGAAAGAGAAAATGTTCTGGTTTCTTCGGCATTTCTAAGCTCAAATTCCTGCTTGACACTTACATCCTGAAGACTGTAAACGTTGGAGCCAAAAACCTTAGTTGAAACTGAAAATTCAAGCTCATTATTTTTCTGCAAATAAGAAGTAGGAACTTCAACAACCTTGATTCCTGGAGAACCTATTTCCTCAGCATAAAATGTATTGCCATTAACCTTAATCCTAAGCTCTCCAGAAGATTTTGAAACACTAAAAACAAGATTTACCTTATTAGTGTCAGCCAAGGAAGCCAAGCTAAATCTTAAAACAGGAGAAGAATCTGAAAACAATCCCTTCTTAATGACCAGACTAGATGCAAGATTCACAATCTTCGGCTCTGTCTTAAGAAATAAGTTCATATTCGGCAATTTATGAAGAGAAACAGCAGACTTAACAGGGAAAACTGTGCCAGGAGACTCTGCAATAAGCTCCCTTTTATCTGCTGCTTTATCTACAGAAGCACCACCACTCAGGTTTGTCCCTTCAAGAAGATCCCTTCTAACATCCGGAGGAACGAATAAAATATATAAAACCATGAACAATGCAATAAGAATTATAATAACAGCAACACTGCTTCCATCAGCTGCACCTTTTTTATTCCTGAACATACAAGGAAAAGCTACTTATTAATATTTAAAGGTTTTTGTATTTTTGGCTTTGTGTAAAAAGTGAAATCTTTGATGCCATTCTAATGTTATGACTAGAAGAAAAATTTAATTGAGACTATTTTTAAGCACTTATTAAACAAAGCTTGTATTTTTTATCGAGTATATTGCAGCAATTTAAAACCAAACCTGAGAAGCCTCGGCTCTTTTATTAACATCCTAGTTACAACTTTTTTAATAATTATTGTTCATCTTTATGATATAAATCCAATAAAATTATCTTATTTTCTTCATGAATATAAGCATAAGAAAGACGAAAAGGTTTAACATATAACTCCCTAGTTCCTTTTCTAGTATATCTCATGGGTTTTCCAATTTCTGGATTTTCTATAATTTTTTTAACCTGTTTCTTTACCTTTTCTTTAATAGTATTGTCTAACTTTTTAAATATTTTTTCAAAATGTACATCCCTATCTATCTTCTCAACTACCATTTTTCTAGATCTTTCAAAAATTCTTTAGCAGTAGTTGATTTGAATTCCCCTTTTTCATAGCGCTCCCATGCAGCTTCTGTTCTTTTTGCAAATTCTATATCCTCTTCAAGATTTTTACCTAAATCATTTACTTTCTTTAATATTAATTGGTTATTATTTTTTATAATTATTAATTGTTCTCCTTCTTTCATGTCTTCTCTAAGATCTGAAGGTATTACTATCTGCCCCTTTGAACTTATTCTTGTTAGTGCTATTTCCATTTTTTCACTATGTAAGATATATCTTACTATTATATAAACATTTCTATATGCTATAAAACTAACTCAAGTATAGAATTGCAGCAATTTAAAACCAAACCTGAGAAGCCTCGGCTCTTTTATTAACATCTTAGCTACAAACTTAGAAGGAAAATCACGAACATTCTGAGATAAGATATCTTTTAATTCTGGCTTTGAAAAATAATTTACTAGATCATTAAAGTCATCGCTTGAAAACTTCTTCAGAGTGTTTCTAATCTGCAAGTTAAGCCACAAATCCAAACCAATCTTTTTCTTCCAAAGACTTTGATAATCTTTTTTGTGTTGTATAGAATCAACTAAACACTGGCCTGCAAGCATGCTAAACAATATGCCTCCGTGACTTGAACCTTTTACCATCCCTGCAGCATCTCCGATTAGATATACATTATCTTTCTGAGACTTCATTTTAGGATCATACAAGGGAATCATGCCACTTTGATAGCACAATATTTTAGAATTAGTAAGCTTCAGCAAGGATTCAAAATCTTTCTTGTCTTCTTTTTTACCAACAATGCCTACTCTTGCAATCTCGTCGTTTTCAGGAATAAGCCAGCCAAACTCACCATATCCAAGATAAATTTCAACAAGATGCTTATCTGTAATATCACATTTAGCTCTTGCTTGAAAACCAACAATATGCTTCCTGCCTTTTAACAAGCCAACTGACTGAGCAACTTTAGAAAAAGGGCCATCAGCTCCTACAAGAATGTCTGTTTCGTGAATTTTGTTATTAACCTTGAATTTTACTTTTTTACCCTCTTCCAGAGACTCAAACCTTGAATTAAGAAAGAATTTAGCACCTGCATTTTCTGCAAGAGAAGCAATATACATATCTAACTTACCTCTGTCAAAAACATAATCCTCCTTTATTTTAACATCAAAATAATTTTTATTCGGAGCATGAAACCTAACTTTTTTTATTTTATTTACAATGATATCTTTTTTTAACGGCAGAATGTCTTCTATTGCTGGAGTAATTACACCACTGCACTGAATTGGAATACCAATTTGAGAATGCTCTTCATAAACATTAACATCATAGTTTTTTTTAGCCAACAAATAAGCCAAATAACTTCCTGCAGGACCAGCACCTATAATTGAAATCATGAAATTAATTATTTAAACAAAATTTATAAAAGTATTGAGAAGTTATTATGAACTATTTTCTAAAGATTTTTCGCGGAAAAATTTTTTCGGGACGTACCCCAAGCCCCCCGCTAGCCAACCCAGGCACCAAGTAAAGGCTCAGGAAAGGCCTAGAGTCAAACCTGCTACGAATGGCGGCAACAATATCCCTTTTCTCACTTAATCCGTATTCAACCCAATATCTAGTACCATCAAACCTTTTATTAGGTTCACTTCCAACTTCTCTAGGCAATCCAGTTTCTTCATCTAATTCCTGAATATATCCGTCTCTTTTAGGAAGCCATGAAACATCAATCACTTTTTCTTCATAAAGGGGAAGGTCAAATTCTGAATGCACTCTAGAAACATTAACTACAAAAGGATGCTCACTTCTTAAATCATGAACCTGTGTTCGAGTCCATCTTGCTGCGTACTTAATTCCTTTTGCTACACTTTCATAATAAGCCTTTAATTTAGGATCGTCTTGATGTTCTTTAGAATAAAAATAAGTACGCCAGTCTCCTGCTAAACTCATTGCATTATCCCATCCAGCAGCCTGAACTGATCTTATTGCCTGATACTGACCAACATTAACCAAGGTTACCAAATTCTTTTCAAATTCATGCAACTGAATAATTCTTCCAGCATTCGCATCTGTTGGAATGAACACTTCATCATCTTCTAATTGTGGAATAGTTAATACCATAAAATAAAGCAAAGTAGAAAACAATTTAAAGCTAGCGAAAGAAATAAAATCAATGATCTGGATATTCTTTGTTAGTATAACCTTAATATTTTTAATATTCGCAAGCATAAGTGATCTAAAAACAAGAGAAGTTCCAGACTGGCTCAACTACAGCCTTATTGCTATAGGGCTTGGAGGAAGAGGAATTTACAGCATAATAGAAAAGGACTATAAAATCTTATTATATGGAATAATAGGCTTTGGAATATTTTTTATAATATCAAACATTATGTACTTCACAAAACAATGGGGTGGAGGAGATGCAAAGCTATTAATGGGATTGGGTGCAATGTTTGGAAGCTATGAAGGAATTAATATACTAAGACCGAACTTAGATATCCCATTTCTAGCAATATTATTAATCAATATATTACTGGCAGGCACAATATATGGAATACTCTACAGCATTTTCTTAGCAATAAAAAAAAGAAAAGAATTCGCGAGAGAATTCAAAAAGGAATCACAAAAAGAATTAATTATAGGCGCTGTGTTAGGATTATTACTAATAGCTGCAGGAATATTTTTTAACAGCATTCTTGGATACATGATAATAATTTTTGGAATAATAATAGCAGTGTTCACTTTGTTATATATCTTCCTGAAAGTTATAGAAAAAACCTGCATGATAAAATATATAGATGTAAACAAACTAACAGAAGGAGACTGGATAGCAGAAAATGTTAAATATAAAAATAAAGTCATCTGCTATGCCATAAACAAGCTAGACAATGAAGCAGCAAAAAGAAAAACAAAAAAGATAAACGAATTAATAGAAAATAAATTAACATTCCTGCCCGAATCAGTCAAGAAAAGCCTGCAAAACTTTTTCATACGAGAAACATCAAAATACTCAAATCTTGGACTAACAAAACAAGACATAGAGAAACTAAAAAAGCACAGAATAAAAAAAGTATTGATAAAAGACGGCATACCTTTTGTGCCAAGCTTTCTACTAGGATTCTTAATGACAATAATCTACGGAAACCTGATAACAATACTCAAGGTTTTCTCTTTTTAAGCCTTTCAAAACTTCTTAAAAATGCACTTTCAGAATCAGCACTTGAAGGCTTCTCTTCCTGCTTTTTCTCCTCTTTCGGCAGATTAGACAAAATTTTTTCCCTCATTTCATTTAACTTGTCTGGAGAAGAAGTCTTAGGCTTTGTCATAAGATTAACATCATCATTCTTCTTCCTAGGAATAATGTTAATTATAAAATGATCAAACCTTTTCCCAGTAATATTTCCATCCTCAGTAAACAAAGAAATCCCGTCATTGAAGGTAGATAATGCATGAGCCAAAACTTTTGCTATCTTGAACAAGTTCTCAACATCATTTACAGGAAGGGAAGCTAAAGTTGAATAATGTGTCTTGGTAAATAATATAATGTGACCTGGATTTGCAGGATTAATTTCCAAAACACCCAAATAATCTGCGTCTTCATAAACTTTAGTTGTCTGTATCTTTTCTTCAGCCATCAAGCAAAAAGGACACTGAGGCGATGATTCATACTTTTCAAGAATTTCCTTTAATTTTTCTTCTCTAATATCTTCTGGGAGAGTTTGAAGGTATTCCTGTATCTGCTCTACTTCTTCCTTAGAAAGCTTGGTTGGCATAATATTATTAAGAATTAATGTTCTAATAAATGTTTTTAATCTAACTCATTCTAAATGTCAGAATGCCAATGACAAAATAAAGTAAAAGAAGTATAAAAAATTCCAATTATTATAAATAAAATGGCGAGTATTTTGTTAAAATTGAAAATTTTATATTGTTTTATCTTTAATATTCTGATTCCACAATAAAATAAAACTATAGGCGATAACAAAATAATTATTAAATCATAAATAATTCCATAACGAGAAATTTTAAATAAAATAAGCAGTATCAAAATAAAAACAATATACACAATACCTATAAAGAGTATATTTTGAATTGTATTGCCCATATTCCTAACTCTTCTTTACTGATTAATAAATTTATCCCAAAGTCCTTCTCATATCAACAGCTTCAGCAGAACTAACACCATCAATAGAAGAAACAGAATTGCAAACCTCATCAATACCTTTAGACTCATCAATTATGTAAGTCAACTTCAAAGCCTTCAAACCAAAAGCAACAGGCTCCAATTCTTCCTTACCAACATCACCGCCTAAATCTTTTATAATCTCTTTGGCTTTTAATTTCAAAGAATCAAGATCAACATCAGGAGATACAGGCATTATTTTTAAAGTAACAAGCATCCTAGCCATATTCTAAACCACCTAATTTGGACCTGTATTTCCACAACTAGGACAAACATACTTTGCAACTATATTCCTGCAGTGAGCACATCTTATAATCTCAGTTTCAGCACACTTAGGGCACTTAAATTTTACTGCACCATGCATGTTTGTAACCCTCGTATTACAAGAATTACATGTCAATTCCTTTTCCATATATGCTTGTCTATTAAAAATGTTTATAAAGGTTTTGAAATGAATCTAGATATGATAATTATAAACCTAAAAAAATGTTTGTGTAAAGGAGGTGATGATTAAAATGAGCGAGACCATAATAGTTATGGCTGCTCATTCCTAGTATCTGATGATCAGATTATAGGATGCGGAGCAACAATAAAGAAATATTCTGATGAAGGAAAAGAAGTAATTATAGTTGTATTTACAAACGGAGAACAAAGCTCGCCATGGCTGAACAAAGACATACTGATAGAGGAAAGAATAAAGGAATCAATAATGATAGACAAATACCTCGGATGCAAAGACACAATATTCATGATGGTTCCTGACGGGAAAGTAAAAGAAAAAGCAAAAAGCAAAAGATTCATACTTGATATTGCAAAGATAATAAACTACTACAAGCCTTCAAAGATATTTACTCACAGCATGTATGATCCTCATCCAGACCATCAAGGAACACAAGAGGCTGTAATAAAAGCACTCGAGATAGTAGACAAAAAGAAAAAAATAAGCTTATACTCATTCGAGATATGGAACATAATAAATGAAACAAGCCCAAGAATATATGTTGATGTAAGCAGAACATTCTGGAAAAAAATAAAAGCAATGAGAATGTTCAAAAGCCAGAAAATATTTGTGTACAGCCTACTTATGCATGTAATAATAAGAGCATTCTTTTCAGGACTGCATGCAAAGTGCAGATATGCAGAAAGATTCTACAAAGTAAGATAATCATCTAACAAACAAAAACCAAGACAGCAAAGATAAAACAATGCCCAAAATATAAATAACAGGAATTCTGAATTTTCCTATAACAATCCAAGGATAATAAGAAGCAAAAATAGGATGCCAAGATTCTTTAAATTTTAATTCAGTATTTACAACAAACCAAAAAAAATCCTCAATAACAAGTCCAGATGTGTAAGCAGACAATAATATGCCGAAAAGGTTAACACTAAATCCAGCAACAACCATTGGAAGAATTATTATTATCAAAGGCAAATGAACAAAGAACAACCAGAAATGATATCTTGTAAGAGAAATATTATGCGCAATCTGCCATTTCCAACCATACTTATTCTTGTCCCATGCATTCCTGCCTTCTACAGAAGCCTCCCAAAAAGAATGAGCTATCATAGCCAACCATATTACAGCAAAGATGTACAAAGCTTGCATTATAATATAATATTATTGCAAATTATAAATTTTCCTAATTAAGAACAGTGCTAGTTATGCCAGAATTAGCAAAAAGAGCAGCTCCCCACAAGATTACTAGAAACATTACCAACCAGAATAGCAGCCCAAGTATTGAAAATACCATACCTAAAATTGAAAGAATCTTTTCAGTATCCTGCTCTGGATTATTTCTTGCTCTTCTTAAGCCTATTATGCCAAAAATCAAGCCTAGTAATGATGGTATTACAGGAAAGAAACCTAAAAGAGACAAAACAAGGCTAGTAATGGCAAAACCTGTAGCACTCTTATACTCTTTCACCATCAAATCATAAATTATAGTATTATTAAATATTTCTATGCAAAAACAAAGAATAATAAATAATAAAGTAGGAGAATAAGATATGGCTAGAATACTATACGGGGTATGCGGTGTTGGAGCTGGGCATTATACAAGGAGCAAGATACTTCTGGAATACCTTATAAAAAAACATGAAGTAATAATAATTGGAGGACTTGCAGCATACAGTTATCTAAGAAAATATTTTGACAATGTGCATTATGTTGAAGGATTGGAATTTGAATTCAAAGAAAATAAAGTTTTAGCAGTATCAACAATAATAAAAAACTTGAGAAAAATAACAATAAAAAATTATAGATTATTAAAAGAGCTGAAAAAAATTATAGAAAATTTTAAGCCTGATGTTGCAATCTCAGACTTTGAGCCTTACTCAAATTACTATGCCAGAAAAAACAAAATAAAACTAATATCTTTTGACAATGAACATTATATAACAGAAGGAGAATTTGAAATACCTAAAAAATACCTCATAGATTACTACAAGTCCAGAATAATAGTAAAAAGACACAAGGCAAACAGTTATATAATAACAACACTTCCAAAACAAAAACTGAAAAACAAATCTAAAGCAATAACCATAAATCCAATTATTCGTGAAAGCCTGCTGAGAACCAAAGCAAAAATAGGAAAAAATATAGTTGTTTACACCTCAATAATAAAAAACAGAAAAATATTAAATATATTAAGAAAATTTAAAAAAGAAAAATTTGCAATATTTGGCTCAGACACTCATAAGACAGAAAAAAACCTGCTTTTCAGGAAATTCAGCGACAAAGAATTTGACAAGGAACTACTAAACTGCAAGGCTGTAATAACATTCGGAGGGATAAACCTCATAAGCGAGGCAATATACTTAAAGAAGCCGCTGCTTGTTAACCCTGTGAAAAAGCATTTTGAACAAATATTAAATGCATTATATGTAAAAAATAATGGATACGGAGAGTTCTGTGAAGAACTAACAGAAAAGAATTTGCAGGAATTCCTCAACAACATAAACAAATACAAACTAAAAAACTATGAGCCAGGAAACAAGGAATTATTCAAAATTATAGAAAAATTAATCAAAGGAAGTGAGTAACTTTGCTGATAAAACTAATTTATTTTCTTCTGCCTGCAGCAGCAGCAAACATTATTCCAGTGCTGGTAAAAAACAATTTTAAAATTCTTTCTTATCCTTTAGACTTAAAAGCAAAGTTTTTTGACGGAAAAAGAGTGCTCGGAGATCACAAGACATTCAGAGGAGTCATATTTGCAGTTATTGCAGCAGTAATTGCTGTGCTAATACAAAGAGAATTACATGACAATTACTTATTCAATGCACTAAGCCTTGTTAACTATCAAGAAATAAATATTTGGCTCTTTGGAACACTAATAGGTCTGGGAGTAATGCTTGGAGACTCGTTAGGAAGCTTTGCCAAAAGAAGACTTGATATCAAGCCAGGAAAAAGCTTCTACTTAGTAGATCAGATAGGATCAGCAATAGGATTAGGAATTCTTGTTTTGCCAATATATGTTCCTTCATGGAAAATATTCATTTATTTAATATTAATATGGACGCTTGGACACTTCATAATAAAATATTTAGGCTATTTGATTGGAATAGATGACAAGGCAGTTTAAAATTATTTTACAGTTATAGAACCAAACAATTTCGGATTCAAATGATCATGATACTTCCACTCGCCTACTTCATTAAAAGTAAAAGACCAGCTCTCTCCTTGTGAAAGGCCCTTGCAAGCATCAAAAGTGCTGCCAATACAACCACCAGACTCAGGATAAGCACTATGAGTTGGATGAAAAGCAGAGGCAGTCCAATGAGGAGCAGAGTCTTTATTAACAAAAGCAACTGTATCCCCTTGTTTTATTGTCAAAGAACTAGGACTAAAACCTGAAGATGTTATTTCAATAGTATGCATCTCTTTACCTGAATCATTTATAGGCTCATTTGTAATATCATTTCTCACAGTCACTGTACATGCAGCCAATAAAAGAACTGCAACCAAGAATAGATAGATTGTGAATTTTTTCATTATAAAGTTTTATATAAAATTTTGTATATAAAGCTTTCTTTAATAGTAAATATTCCCAGATAGGCTTATAAATGAATAATTTTTATTATTAAAATGCGAACTAAATTCCTGATCATAGGAGACTTACATGGAAACAAGCCAAAAATACACTTCAAGGACTTTGATGCAATTATCGCTCCTGGAGATTTCTGCTCTGATGATGCACGACCATATATATTTAAAGCAATGAAGCTAAAAATGGAAAATCCAAAATCTAAAATAAAATCTTGGATTGATTTTGTTGGAAAGAAAAAAGCCAGACAAATGATAAAAAAATCTATGAGAGATGGAAGAGAAATTCTAGAACAACTGAATACTTATGGTGTGCCTATTTATGCTGTTCCTGGAAATTGGGATTGGGATGATAAGATGAAAGAAAAATTATACAAATACTTGATTAAAGGACTGAAAAATGTTGTAGATGTATATCATAAAAGAATTAATATTGACGGATATCAAATTATTGGACATGGATATACTTCTGGACCTGAATATCCACAACACAAAGAAGAATTAAAAATGTTAAAGTTAAGGGAAAAAAAGAAAATGAAGAAAGAATATAATAGAACATATACAAAAATTAATTCCTTATTCACTAAAAGCAATAAAAAACCTATAATATTTATTTCACACAATGTTCCATTTAATACTCCACTAGATATGATAACAAATAAACAATCACCAAGATATAGATATCATTTTGGATCATTAATAGCAAGACAAATGATAACTAAATATAAACCATTGCTCTGCATTGGCGGACATATGCACGAACATTTTACAAAATATAAACTTGGAAAAACTATTTGTATAAATGCTGGTTTTGGTGGGCAAGTAAATACCTTACTAAATTTAGAAAATGGTAAAATTAAGTCTATAAAATTTTATCCAAAAGAATATGGTTAAATATTTAAGTTTACTAGTTGTTCTATCAATGCTTCAATGATGATACAACTCTGATAAGAGAAGTGATTGAATGAACAAACTCTGAGAAGCAACCAAAATTAATGCTTTTAGTCCATATTTTTGTTGCTTCATGCTGCAATTCTACAGAAGAATATTTACCTCTCAAATTTTTCATATGCCCCTAATCAAATTAATATTGGATTTCTTCTTTTTATTTGTCATATTTCTAAAAATAAAAAAAAATTAGACGTCTTCTACGCCTTTTTCTGTAACTTGAAAAATTGCTTCTGCTTCTGCTAAATGAGGAGCATCAATCATCTTAGCAACCCTTGTTCCCTTCTTGCCTTTCCTCAAATATACCCTATAAGTTGAATTATGACCTACTATGTGTCCTCCAACTGCAGCTGTAGGATCTCCAAAGAAAACATCTGGCCTGGCCATTACTTGGTTTGTTACATAAACAGCAACATTATAGTTTGTGGCAAGCTTCTGCAAAGTGTGCATATGCTTGTTAAGCTTCTGCTGCCTATCTGCTAACTGACCGCGACCAGAAAAATCAGCCCTAAAATGAGACATCAAAGAGTCCACAATTACCAATTTAATCGGCTGACCTTCTTTTATTAAATCCTCAACTTTTTCTGCCAGCAACATCTGATGATCTGAGTTGAAGCATCTTGCAACCCTAATGCTCTTTAAAGTTTTGTCAGTATCCAAACCATTATTTTCAGCAATTTGCTTAATTCTTTCAGGCCTAAATGTTGATTCTGTATCAAGCCAAACAGCTATACCTTCTCCACCACCGAGTTCTTTAGGCAGTTGAACATTTACTGCTAATTGATGAGCCAAAGAAGATTTTCCTGCTGAAAATTCACCGTAGCATTCAGTTATAGCCCCACTTTCTATACCCCCACCAAAAAGCCCGTCTAAAGCCTTAGAGCACGTAGTAATTTTCAAAACATTTTTTCTTTTCTCTAGAAGCTCATCACCAGACTCAAAGCCCATGTTCATTGTGTCTCTAGCAGCTTTAATCACTTTTCTAGCAGTTGCTTCTGTCAACCCTCCAGCCTCTACCAATTCGCCTGGCGAGGCTACGGCAATAGACAAAAGCGTATCAAATCCTGACTCCTTTAATTTTTCTGCTGTTGCAGGACCAACTCCTGACAAATCTTCTATAGTTACTTCCTTTTTCTTAGCTTTTTCTTCCTGCATATTTTCTTGAACCTGTTCTAGTATTTCAGTTTTTCTACTCATCTTCATCCTCTCCTTCCTCTTCATGCTGCAATAATAATTCTTCCTGAACTTTCTGCAGCACCAAAATTACCTTTTGCAGATCATTTCTTCTTAATTGAATTGTTGCATCTCTCCAAATGTTTTCTTTATCCATCCAGCTTTTTCTTAAGCTAACAGTCCTGAAAGATACAATATTTCCATTAACCTCTCTTTCATTCTCCCATATTGCAGCTTCTATCTGTCCGCTTTTGTATTTTTTTATTGGCATTGCCATTTTCTTATTCCTCCTATTGCTTGTCGCATTTTTTTTAATTGTCTTTTGAAGACTATAATATTGTAATGAATTAAAATTATTAAGCTTAACCTGGTTTTTTCCGGAAAATCCTTGGTTTATTCCGAAAGAATTAGGGCAGAGCTCCTGCTGGGCATTAACAGAAGCCCCTTTGTTGTTTTTAATATAAATAGTTTTCATTTTGTGTTTGTTAATGTCTTATTACGACCAACCTCTAAATAGTATAATTAATAGTTTTATATATAAACCTGGCGGGCGCGTTTGTCGTGTCCAGTGGAAAGAACGCGTTTTATTGCGTTTATAACAAGTAATTAAAATCCTTAAATATCTAAATGAGAATATATAATTAAAGTAAATTTCGTAAGAAGAATAGAATTATAAAAGAAAAATAAAAAATTATTGAACAGTTACTGAATTAGAAGTAACAGTTGCCCCATTCAATCCTTGCTGGTCAATAGGGGTTGCACCTACACTCCAAACTTGTCCAGAGGCTAGCTCTTGGCTTACTAGTGTTGTTGAAGCACCCTGGCCATTGTTATACAACGCTGTAATCTGTTGCGGCGATAATATCTTGTTATATAAAACAAAGTCATCTATTGTGCCATTAACTCCCCTATTTTGAGATGTTGATGTTCCATCATACATACTGCCCAACAGCGAGAAAGATGTTTCTAAATCTGCATTCAATACAGGGCCATACAACATTCCTGTAACAGTCTGAGTTGTTGTCCCATTAGATGCTGTAAAAGTGCCAGTATCACCATTGAATGTTATAGCAACAAATTTTTTTGTGTTTGGAGAGTCTGGCTGATTAAATCCTAAAGCTAAACCTCTCATATCATTCTTACTTGAATTTGTCTGATCTATATACAAAACCCAGCTCATGTCATTAACAACAACTCCAAACCTCATTGGAATCAAATAACCTTCGTTTGGCACTGTTGAATACGCACTCCTATCATAGACTATTTTTTGTATTCCTGGGCTTGTTTTTTTGCCTTCAGGATGGTACCAAAAAACTGCACTATAATAATTTCCCATGGACAATAGCTTGCTTGTAGAATCATTTACTTTTATGTAATTGCCAGCATTAAACCTATAACAACCACCTACTGTACAATTAGCTGATGTAAATGCTGGGATATCAGAAGATCCACCATTAGTACCAAATAATTGCCCATTTAATCCATTGCCACTAAAATCTAAAGTAGTTAATCCATCAGCAGAATATTCATTGTTTGTGAAGGGCATGTTCAATAAAGCTAATGAATTACCATTAACTTTCCAGTTGTAGTTAATATCATCTTCATTAGCATTACCATTAGGATCACTTAAACCATTTGGTGTTGCAAGCAAGTTATCATTCACTGTAGGGTTAACAGGAGTTAAATTAACACTAGACAGGCTTGGAGGAGAATTTGAAGCTGTAACCTCCAATGTATAAGTTGTACTTCTTACAGTAGACCCACTTGTTCCTATTAAATTAACAGGATAAGTACCTGCAGGAGTTGATGATGATGTTGCTACATCAAAAGTCGAAGTAAATGTAGGATTTCCTGAGCCAGGAGTAAATGTGCATGTGCTTGAAGGAGGACATCCTGTTTGCGATAATGAAACACTTTGTGTAACCCCTGAAACTAAAGTTACTGTAACTGTAGTCTGGGCATTTGTTCCAGCTTCAGCAGAACCACTTGATGGATTAGCAGAAACTGAAAAGTCGAATTGAGGCACTGTATAAACAACCTCAACAGGCAACCAATCTAATTGGCATGTAGGATTACCCCCACCTTGCTTTACGCAATTTCCTTGAACTCTCAAATAATTGTTAATATCATTAGGAGTCCAGACAAAATCATTAGTAACATCAATCCAGAATGTCTGCTCAGCAGTATTACCACCTACTCTATGGGCTGGACCATAATTCAGGCCATTATTATTGCTTGCTTTAACATCCAAATAACCGCTAGTTGTTGTGGCAAAGAAGTCTGCTCTTACTTTTACAGAATTTATAACTGCATCAGAAGGAATAGAAAAACCAAATCCATACCAAGATCCTGATTTTCCATTTGTTGCTTTAGCAACAGCAGAGTTATCAGCATTTGCATTACTACAACTATTCCATGTGCCAGTACATAAAGTTGGCGAAACTAAAGACGTTGTTGCAAAAACTGCAAAAACAAGAATCAATAATGCGACCGCGGATGCGACAAAGAAATAATTTGCTTTAATAATTTTTTCCATGAACTAATCTTCTATCTTAAGTTATTTATATAGATTTATATTTTCTAATATAATTAATATCATTTACCTAATCACTTCATAATCATCATTTGAAGGCATAATATACTCTTTAATCCAATAAACCATTGTTTTAATATAACCTTTCTGATCAAACCTTCTAGTTGAACTAACAACATAATTATCCAACAAAACAAAATTTCCCTCTTTATTTAATTTTCTGACAATCTTTCCGTCCTCACCCTTCTTTATACTATCAAAGCAGTTTACCTTATAAAAAGAATTTCTGCTGCAAAAGATTATACCATTTGTAAAAGGAAAAGGATAAAAATTTTTCAAAGACATCATAATCTTGTGTTTTATTTTATCACTGGAAGGCTTTATCCTGCAAGTACCATAATAACCATTTTCTGCAGCATCCTGAATAGATCCTAAAGCGCCAGATGTTAGCTTCGTGTCTGCATCAAGAAAAACAAAAATACCCCCCTTTGCATACTTAGCACCTATATTTTTTGATTCAGCAGGGCCGAGCCTTTTTTTGTTAACAACCACTTTATCAACCTTATTATTTATTAATTCGGCAGTTTTATCTGTACAACCATCACAAACCACAATTATTTCATAATTTTTCAGTTGCTGTCTCTTAATAGAGTCTAGCGTTTCTAAAATATAATTTTCCTCATTACAAGCAGGAATTATTATACTCATCATATTTTATGGCTAGAACATGTGTTTATAAAACTATTTTCTATGCATCTTAATCATATAGCTTATATGCCACAATAAAAACAGGTAAATTATTACTGCAAATATCGATATTAAAATAAAACTAAAACCAACCAATAAGGAAAATATTGCTAAATAAGTAAATAAACTTGCAATTTTTGAATACTTTGAAGCAGAATAATCAAAATACTTCAGATAAATAATTACCAAAAAAGTAAAAAATCTTGGAAATAATAAAAAAATAAATAAATAAATTGTTAACATACCAGAATAAAGCAATGCAAAAAGCGTGACTACAATAAATATTGTGTCAATTATAGGATCGAATACTGCACCAAATTTAGAAACCTGATTCAATTTTCTGGCAAAAAAGCCATCAAGAATATCTGTTAATAATATAATTGCAAGGATAATAACAGAAAATAACAAGTTTTTTTTAATTATTAAATAATAAAGAACAAACGCAAGGATAAATCTAGAAAAAGTCAACACATTAGGAACAGTGAATAGACTGCTTTTCATTTTACAAATAACTAACTATTAATAATGCTAATACTATACCCATAATAAACCCGACAACAACATCAATCCAATAATGCTTCTTTAAAAATATTCTTGAATAAGACACCAACAAGGCAATCAAAATAAGAAATAAAGTTAGCAACAAACTTTTGTAATAAACAGACAGCAGGATAGCAAACATTATACTACGCGCAGCATGAACGCTAGGAAATGAAGAAGAATCAATCCTAGAAAGAAAAGAGTTATATTTCTCCTTTTCAGGCCTGTCCTTAAAATAAAAAATTCTTATTATAAAAGCTATAATATAAGTTACAATAAAACCCACAAAAAACTGCAAAGCCAAATTCTTTAATCCAATAAAATAAATAAAGACAATCAGAGGAATTATTACAACATAACTTCCTAACGATGTCATATCCCTAAAGTTAGAGACAATCTTTTCTTTAAACAGCATTATTCATCTGTTAAACAGGATGCTTTTATAATTTTTGGATTCAAAGAAAATTGAAGAACCTCATGACAAAGAATATGTTTAATATCATTATAACAAAAAAAACAAAAGACTCTGCAATCGCGCCAGTCCTTATGGGACCCTGAATTCTGAAAGTTGAAAACGGGTGAAGAAAGTTTATACCCTCTTTTGTAAGAGCATCACCAAAAAGATGAGCAATATACCCTCCCAATATTACTAATCCTAAAAAATGAAGATTAAAGTATGACAAGACAAAAAATGCTATAATCGGCGGAAATATTGAATGAAAAAATCCGCGATGCTTAAATACAAATGAAATCGGCACTGAGATAAAAAATAGTTTTCTTCCATACTTGCTGTTTGGATGATCAATATCAGGCAAGCCGCTAAAGATTGTTACTAAAAGAACAAACAAGTAAGGATAATAAACTGAAAAGAACTTTACAAATAAAAGAGACAACAAGAAACCAAATGCCAAATGAGTTTTAAACATCATAATTATCACTTCTTATTGAATTGCTTCTATCCCTCTTAATATATACCGCATTCTTCTAGAACTACGCACATAAAATAATATACTTAGAATAACAGTAAATATTGTAATAAATAAGCCTATTATAAAAATATAGCTTTTAAGTAATATAAAATTTCCAAGAAAAACCAATAATCCTGTTGTAATAAAAACCAAAAAGGCGTTTGCTTTACTAGATTCATGATTATACATTAAATCTAAAATATTTTTCTTTAGTTCTTGTTTTTCCATTTTTATTCTATTACTAATAAGGCGAGGCCAACTGCACTAATACCAAAACCAAGAATTAATCCCCACAATTCACCTTCTGAATATACACCAACACTTACACCTACACCTGCTAAGAATATACCTGCAGCTATTTTGAAGAATTGTTTCCAGTCAAAACTTTTTACATAATTTACTTCATTCAGCATAGAAAGTATGTTAATTTCAAAGTTTATAAGTATTGTGCAGAAATTTATGAAAGGTTTTCAAAATTATAGAATTACTGCTTCAGCTCCAATTCCTGAATGATCCTAGCAGGATCCAACTCCTCAACAGCACTAGCAATAAGCTCCACTCTTGAAAACATTTCATTCTTAGATACTTTGCCCTTGACCATTATCTGCCTTCCTTTATTGTCTTTTTTTACAATTTCAAAGTCAGGCTTGTCTTTTCCAATTATTTTTTCAGCAACATCCCTAAAGCACACAACACGAATATTATCTGTAGCATCATCAAGAATGAGATTAACTATTGGAACCTGCTTAGGAGTTACTTGATTATGTTCCTGGCAAGAAAATGAGTCATTAGAAAAAATAACCTTCTTATTGCAGACAGGACAGGCCTGATAAAACTTAGGCTCAAAAACCTCAACAATAGTACCAAAAACCTCAACAAACTCATTAGGCTGCAAATCTTTAATATTCTTTTTCTTAGAGAGCATATTAATCCTTACCTCACCAACAGTCTCATTAACAGGATTTATTACAACCTGAGCCTTGTTGCCTAAATGCAGCTCGCTATAATTATTATTGTTCAATTTTGAATAAGCATTGCTAATCTTAATAATATTTCCTTCCTGAAGGGTTTTTGTTTCATCTATAAGCCTATCATCCCAAACAACAACCCTAGCAGTTCCTGTCTCGTCACCAATCAGGAAGGAACCAACACGACCACTCCTTTTCCCAGTATTGAAAGACTTGGTTTCATAAATATTTAAAACCCTGGCAATAATATTCACAGAAGACAAGCCAGGAGCCAAGTCCTTAATCTTCAAAGTCCTATTAACATTATCAAACAGCTTAACGCTAAGTTCATTAGCAACAATATGAGCAGCACCCTCCCTAGAAATTAGATCATGAAGGTCTTTCAATTTTTGCTCAACCTTGGACTCTATTTCATTTCTTGGAAGAGAAGTAGCCTCGATAATTTTGTTAATTATTGTTTCGTAGCCAAGAATCATGATAATTTACAGAAATGAATTATTATAAAAATATTTTGTCCTACTGCGCAGTGGAATGAAGAATTTTTACTGCGCCTGAAAAACATCAAGCTGCTTGAGAGGCTGATTAGAGTTAAAAGCCATCTTAACACTTGAATACCTCAAAGGAAGCGTTAATTTAGTAATAACACCATCTCTGACAACAGACATTCCTTTGAATTGCTGCTGGAGATATGAGTTGCACTCGCTGAATTCCTTATTTATACAGTTTACAGCTATTGAATTATATAACTCATTATAAACTTCCAAGTTTTCCGAGTTCACATTTATTCTCGGCTTTATTATATAATAAGAAGAACCTAAAGGCTGAGGATTAATTCCTTCAACATCAAGCTTTATTTCAGAAACACCCAAAATTAACTTATTATTTTCATATTGAGAGGAAACAATTTTTGAGTCCTTTACTTTCTTTTCTATAAGAGAAGAGTAAGAATATTCTGCAGCAGGCTCAACCTCTTCAGGAATCAAACCAAAAAATGTAAAAGCTGAAGACAAAAAAACTTTATCAGGATTAAAACTCTGATAACTGCTTTTATACAAAAACAAATAGGAAGAAAACTCTGAATTTAAAATTTTATTAAAGCTAGCTTGAGGATTAAAATCTGCCTTGCACGAATTTACAATCACAAAGTCATTTATAGTTTCACAATCACTCTTGGAAGCAAAACCACCATTATCTGCCAACAACCTGAATGAATTTTCAGCAGCAAAAACAGCAGACTTGTCAAGATAAATCATTATCTTCTCTCCCTCATCATAAGTTTTTATCAAAGCAACAGCATTACCACCAACTACATCATCTTTCTGGGCATTTGCAGATGAAATAGAATACAATAATATGCCCAATACCAAAAAAGTGGAAACTACAAACAAAGGCATGAAGAAAGCTTTTTTGTTCATATTCCTGAAAGATCCTCCTCACTACATCCAAAACAGTTAAGGAAAAGGTTTACTTTAAACAATGACTTGTCTTTTGATGGCAAATAAATTTCCTGCTCAAAAAATCTATCAGCACCAATACTTGATTCTCTGATGCTTATTATTTCTTTACTATCTGCAGAAACAACAAAATTCCAGAAAGCATTTTTATCTTTAGGCTTTTCAAACTGCAACAGAAGAAGCCTAACCTGCTTTTCAACAAGTTTTATCTTATCTTCTTTAGGATTAGAAGACAATACATCTGAAACTGTTCTTCCAGAATCATCAACAGGAAAAGACAACAACGCAATAAGTTTACCAGAATCAGAATAATCACTAGCTTTAGCAACTACATCAGGAGATTTTGCAGCACCCAAGCCGAAAAATACAAAGGAATAGAAAATTAATATAATCAATAGCAAAAGCATAGACGGCCAAAAAAGAAACGGCATTCCAAACATAGCCTTCTTAGCTAACACGGTTCACCACCTCAATAACTAAAAAACCAGACTGAATCTTATTCTCTGTATGATAAACAATAAGCTCCTTTCTTTTTGAGCATTTATACTCAGGAACAGCCTTGCATACAGGATAATTAACAGAAGCACCTTTAGTCAAGTAACCTTCCTGCTTTAATGTTAGAGACTTTGCAGATTTAACTTCTCTTCCCTGAGAATCAAGCAATGTAATCCTAAAGCCCATGCTAGACTTTGAAAAACATGAGCCTAATCTTTCATCATCTAACTTTTTTGTGTCCACATGCATAGGAAAAACACGATAATCATCTGAGAAAGCCAAACACGAATCTGAATAAAGCAAATCCCTAGAAAGCATAAATACTTCAATATCATGAGTGTCAATTTTTTCATTAAGGAAAGCAAAAGCAACAAAAAGAATAAAAATTGAGACAATAATAACAGGAATAAACTCTAATATCATTCCTAAAAAATCACCTATAATCAAAGCACCCTTTTTCATGTTCCGGATATTTTTATCTTATTTTCTTCAAAAGCAACATCAATTTTCTTCAAACTATTTTTAGCACAAGGAAAATTTGACGGAGCAGTATCAACCTTATTTTTAGACTTTGCCATGACTATACAATTATCTAGATCAACATTTAGGTCAACATTCTGCTTAACACCAAACGACACAAAAACCTCTGAAGGAGAAGCAAGCACAGCATCATGAGCAAGAGCAGCATCACGAGAAGCAACCTTCAGATCATGAAGCTCGCTTGTACGAATCTTGTTTGCCATTACAAGAAATGTGCTAATAACCAAAGCAAAAAACATAAGCTTCACAACAACAGACAACTGAACCTCTAGAGAAGCTTTCTTGTTTTTCATGTTAGACCATACTCCCTATCCTTTGACTTATAACTTAAGGCTAACTTACTATAGTGAACATTCACATTTGCAACATAATTAGGATCTCCACTACAGCTATAAAATTTAGGCCAACCATTATAGCACCTCAAAGCAGCATCCCATCCAGCATAAACCTTGTCATGAGTAGATGAAGGACAACCAAGATACATTGTCTCTTTATTTCCATATTGATTATGGCAATCTCTTAATATATCAAGACCTGCAGCGACATTACACGCAAGCTCATCAAGATTACAATCATAATTAGGCTGAAATTTTTTTCTTGTCATCTGAAACATTCCAACAGCATTTCCCTTATCTCCCAATATCACGTTGCCTTTATTATCATAATGCCTAAGATTAGATTCTTGAGTTGCGAGAGCGATAGCCAAACCAGGAGGAACATTGAATTTTTCTGAAACAGAAGAAATAAGAGAAAGAACATCTGAATTTGAATTTTTTAATAAATTATCAAGATCCTCTTTTGATAAAATCTCTGTTATTGGGCTTAAGCCTGCAGTAAACTCAAAATTTTCAGAAAAGCCATTAATTAATGTGGAACAAACATAATTATTTATATTTTCACTGCACTCAAGATTGGAAAATTTCCAGACACCATTTTTAAAAAAATAAATTTTTACATGACTTCTAAGATCTTGAGGAAGATTATTCATAGTCTGTTTAGGAATATTTAACTGTATTTCAGCAGACTCAACAGTATTTGGATCAATAATTTGAGGATTATCTTTTACAGCTGATAAAGGCAAGTCCTTAACAGTTCTTGCAAGCTTCACATCAAAAAAGAAAGTAAAATCCTTAACAACTGGAACACCTACAGGAGCAAACTGATCAGCAGGCTTAACCTCTACAATAGGAATGAAAGAAGAAATTTCTCTAGAACCAAAATTAACAACAAGCTTATTCACCAAGCCTGAAGGATCAAGCAACTTATAGTCTTCAGAAAATGTGTAAGCAACAGGCTCAGGCTCTTTCATCAAACCAACAACATCAACAAGCAGATTCTTGTTATTTTTATTAAATTTAATAGTCAGTTGATCTGCATAATCTGTAGTTTCAAACTGCTTAGAATTAATTGCTTCAAAATTTTTAAACTTATAACACAAGGAAGAATAACAAGCTTCTTCTTTAACTTCGCATAAACACAACTGAGGCTCGTTTCCAAGGCTTATTCTAGAACCTGGCTTAATTTTATGATTCTGAAGCCCATGAGAAAATGTGAAACTCACAATATTGCAATTTTTGTTAAAAAACTGTGTTTCCCATTTGTCTAACTCACCTTCATCAAGTTTTTTTAGTATAGAAAGAAGCTTGGGCCATTCCTCCTGATTAATGCAATCAGTTTTAGAAGGACTAAATAATTTCATGACTTTGCTGCCAAAAGGAACAATCAAAAATATAACAATTAATGCAGACAAAACAATCACAGCAAAAACTGCAGGAGGCATACCAAGAATATCACCTTTTTTATTTAATTTTATACCTCTTTTCATATATTTTTTAAATAAAGAACTGAGTATTTATTGTTTATGGTTGTTAAGGATTTAAGCATGAGAATAGGAAAAGATAAAAATAAGCAAATTAATAAATAAACATGCTGAGAAAAGGAATGATAAAGGACTTTGAAAATGGTAGAAGCTATAAATGTTATAATAGGAAGAGAGATAATAATACTAAATTTAGTTCCCTTCATAATGAAAAAACCAAAATATTTAACGATTACATCAATATTATCTCTAATAATTTTGTTTCTACTATTATACCTAAAATAAAAGTTTACGGTTGAAGCTTAGGAACATCCTGAGATATAGAAACAGTAGAATTAACCTGCTGGCCAATACCACCCCAAATCTGAGAACCATATTTAGAAACAAAAATCAAGATCAAAACAACAGCAACAAGAATAATAACAAGAACAACAATTGTGTTTAATGGTAAAGACTGAGCTTTAGATTTCATATTAAGCACATCTAACATCGCATTCTATGCCAAGATCACCGCCTTCCTTAACACCCCTTTTCTGTTCAGCATCTGTTAATAGAGTATCAGCACCCAAAGAAGCTGTACCACACCTTACCTTCACAGGAGCAGTATTAGGATTAGAGTCATCATCAACAACAAATGTAGACTTGCAATAACTAGCTTTTGGCTGAGCAGTATCAGGCAAGCCCTTAGCATTGTCACAAGCATCCTGACAAGTCTGTATAATAGTATCCAAAGCCTGACCCTGAACCTTACCACCAAACAAGTCCTTAATCTTATTCGTGATGCTTCCGAAGCCGCCAGCAAAGAATGCGATAACAATTACAAGAACAACAAGAACAATAATCGCGATGATAATAACATTCATCGGCATGCCCTGAGCTTTTTTGTTAAACATTAAAACACCTAGATAAAGATTTATTAAAATTTATATATAAACCTTTTGGTAGCTTCGGCTCTGTCCTAAGACTTCTATAAAATAAGAGAATATGTTATGGCAGATTAGCTTGCCATATACTTCAGCTCTTATTGTTCGTGCAGTCTTAGAGCTCACGCTAGAGCCGAATTTTCTTTTTACTGAACTAATTCCTGAT
>DATDWR010000021.1:0-2017 GCA_035289605.1 Candidatus Nanoarchaeia archaeon
TGATGCTGCTGTTGGTTCATTTACAATTCTTATTACTTCCAATCCAGCTATCTGTCCTGCATCTTTTGTTGCTTGTCTTTGATTGTCATCGAAGTATGCTGGTACTGTGATTACTGCTTTCTCTACTTTTTCTCCTAAGAATTCTTCTGCATCTTTCTTTATCTTTTGTAATATGAAAGCTGAGATCTGTTGTGGTGTGAATCTTTTTCCTCTAATATCATAAGTGTATCCAGTTCCCATCTTTCTTTTTGCAGCCATTATTGTCCCTTCTGGGTTTGATACTGCTTGACGTCTTGCTGGCTCTCCAACTAACATCTGTCCGTCTTTTGTTAATCCTACTACACTTGGGAATGCTTTTCCGTATAATGATGTTCCCTCTGCACTTGGTACTATTACTGGTCTTCCAGCCTGCATTACTGCTGCTGCTGAATTGCTGGTCCCCAAATCTATCCCTATTATTTTACTCATTTTAAATACCCCCGTATCCTATTGTTGATTTAACATAACTTACTTTATTTGCTGATCTTAATGAATCATATCCACCTTTCATCTTTGCATACATTTCACCTGTATTTGCTGAGTATGCTGAATGGTTGCTGTTACATTGGTCTGCACTGCACATTTTACTTTTCCTCCTTCTTGCTGACTATTACTTTACTTGTTCTTAGTACCTTGTCATGCATTGTGTATCCTTTTTGTAATTCTTCTATTACCATGTCATCTTTTTCTCCATTTCTTAAGTCTATAATCTCATGTTTGAATGGATCGAATTTGTTTCCTTTTGCGTTTATTTGTTTTATTCCTTCCTCTTCTAATATTTTGAATAAATGTTTTTGTACCATCTCTAATCCTTGTGTTAATTTTTTATCTTGTGTCTCATTTAGTAATTTCATTGTTCTCTCGAAATCATCTGCTACATTTAGTAATTTTACTGCTAGTTTTGCTGTTGCATATTTTTCTAATTCTTCTTTCTCTTTCTTTGTTCTTTTTATGTGATTGTCAAAATCTGCTTGTAATCTCTGTAATGTTTTTGTGTAATCTTCTACTATATTTTGGTCTTCTTGCTGTGTTTTTTCTTCAGTTTGGGTTTGTGTGGTTTGTTCTTTTTTTTCCATGTTAAGCGATTCCTGTTGACCTAAGCTCAACTAAGATAGGTTGAAATAGTATATAAATATTGCTTTTTGCACTATTAAGGCTTATAAACGTGTTTTATGAGGTTTATAGAAATTTAATTCAACTTAGTCCGAATATTGTCCGAAAACTTAGGTGTATTTTCCTATTATTTTATTTATAGGCGAAGAATAAATATTTAGAACTTAATTACGGTCTAGTTTTTTTTACAATATCGCCAAGATTTCTTTTAGCTACTTCAAACTCTTCTCTTGCTGATTCAGCGTCTTGATAACCAAACTGGTTACAATCTGCTACACTTATTCCATCACAACCCATAGCTTCTCTAGTTACTTCATCAATAGCATAATGATTGATACTTGTAACTTTAATATAATAGTCACGGACATATAAACCATCACCTTTCTGAAGAGGATTAGCGAATTCTACAGGTTTTGTACGAATAAAAAACTCTTGCATCCTTTCTCCTTCTCTTGGCTGTTCATTAGGATTGCCGTTTGCAAATCTTAAAATTATTTCATATGTGAATTTCATTATATTTACCTTCATTTTTATAGATATGGTCTTATTTATAAATCTTTCATTTGTTACTACAATTAAGTAAAATCATTACTCATTTAATAAGAATAATAAAGTTATAAAAATTTAAATAATCCGCAAATCTTCCAATAATTCTTCCTATAGCTTTTTTAATTCTAAAATAATAATATAATTATGAACAAATTAACTAATCTTTCATTGGCAGCTTTAATTTCTTTAGCTTCTGAATCTTGCGTGACTAATAAATATTGTACATCTATAGATTTAGAAAATAAAAGAAGATTAGAGACTTGTATAAATTATGATAATGGAAAACCTTCACATGCCTCTTACACTTTGTTCAATG
>DATDWR010000022.1:0-126306 GCA_035289605.1 Candidatus Nanoarchaeia archaeon
CAAATGCTTAACTTTTTTAACAACCTTTACTTCTTTTTTCTTATTCAATTTAGGTCTCTCCCCTTCTACCACCTAATAAAAGTAGAAGGGGGTGAGGCCCCTAATAAATATTCTTAGAAACTAGATTTAGGACAGAGCCGATGTATCCAAAAAGCTTATATAAAAATCTTAATCCAATTGCCTTATGGGCCTGTAGCTTAGCCTGGCTAGAGCGTCGGTCTTATATGACTGCATTAGTTTCATAAAAGAATTAAGCTAATGTATCTAAGCTAGCCGAAGGTCGTGGGTTCAAATTAAGGTTTGTTGTTATCAGTAAATTCCAACCTTATGAGTGTCCCGTCAGGCCCATATATCTATCCGCCGACTGTAGCTTTAGGTTTTTTGATTTCGCTAGTCCAGTACCTTTCAATATCGCCTTCTCTTAGAACTCCAAGTCTTCTGGCAAATTCCCTAATTACTTTTGTGGCAGACCAGTTAACTACAGGATAACCACCAAGATCAAAACCCAATTCCTGAACTGCTCTTTTAGTTGCTTCATCGCTTTCAGATTGCACTTCAAGGTATACTGGTATTTCTCTTGCCCCCAGTAGGTTAGTGTCAAATATTTTGTCAAATTCATATCTGACCCCACCAATAATAAAACTATCTCTAAATCTGGCTTCAAATGCCCTTTCATGTATTTCTGCTGTGTAATAAGCGCCTATTTATAGGGTTAACATGATCGCCGTTGTAAATTCGCTTTGGACTTTCAAGATACTGCTTGGAGCATCTGCATTTAGCACTAATTTTATGTTTGTTCACGACTTCAGTTATATCAATAGGAATTTCTTCATTTCCCATAAATGTTACACCGTCTATTTTTCTTACTCTTAGAACTTCATGCCTGGCAGCAAAAGCACTGTCTGGAGTATCTAAAAAGTGTAAAATTACTTTACCTGAAAAAAACAATATGTGCTCCGAGCTGCAGTAGTCTATCCTCTAAAGATCTTCTATTTATTCCCAGAACCTTTAGTTCAAATTCCTGTTGGCTTTCCATATATGAGTATAGGAAATAAGTTATTTAAGCGAAAGCTAAATAAACAATATAGCTTATATAGGTTAATATAAAAAATCTTGCCAGTATTGCAGTTAATCATTGAATAATTATAATATTCTTTGCCTAGTAAAATAACGAGCTTTTTAAACAAAACCTATTCTTTCAAGCTATAATACTTAAAGTTTTAGGGCGATACTAAGGTTTTTTAGAAAGAAATCTAATGAAAAGAACTTAGGACAAACTTTTTAATCATTATCAGAACAATTTTCTCATAAAGATTCTTCGACAATAAACTTAATAAAGGAGTTTTTGTATATTCTTTGTATGGTAACATTTTTTTGCAGGAACTGCATGTTCAAGTACACTCCAAGGTCTATTAGAGTAGAGCCTCCTCTTATGTGCCACAATTGCGGTGCTAAAGGCACTGTTCAAAAACAGCCTGATGCTGACCAGATATTAAGAGAGTCTACTTTGGATTTTTAGAAATATTTAAATTCTACTTAATAAATAATTATTGCAATGAAAAGAAATAAAAGAGGTGTTTCTCCATTGATAGCTGCAGTTCTTTTGGTTGCTTTCGCAGTTGCAATGGCTGCTTTTGTTTCTAGTTTTGTAATTAAAAAAACAAAGGAATTCAAGCCTGAAAGTTTTATTCAGGATTCTGCTTTGTGTGATGGTGTTACACTCGCTTATGAAGTCATGAAGAATCCTTCTGAGGTCCCCCCAAACGATTTAAAAATAAGTTATGGTAGGACTTCAGATCAGAATGTTTATACCATATATGGTTTAAGGTTAAAGAATAAAGGGGCGTTTACTATTTATAAGCTAACAATTAATTCACCAGGACAGCAGAGCCAGGACTATGATATTACAAAAGTTGCATCAATAAGCAAGCCTGACGGCCTGAAACCTGGAGAATCTATTCCGGATAGTTCGGAAACTGATCCTGAAAGTGGTTCAGTAATAAAATTTCCATTCAAGGTTGACAAAAAAAATAAAAATATTAAAATAATTCCCTGGATTCAAGACCCTGAAAAAGATCTAGGCGATCCTGAAAAAAATATAATCTGTACAAAAAGGGCTTTATACATTGATCCTATTGGATTATGTATCCAGACTGTATCAGATCATGCTCCCGGTAGTTGCAGAGGTGTTCCTTTCCAAGAACCATGGGGATAAGTTTTTAAATAAGTAATCAACTAAACTACTAGGATAAAAATGAGGCATTATAACAAAAAAGGTATAAGTCCTTTGATAGCTACTGTTCTTCTTATTGGTTTTACTGTTGCCTTAGGTGTTCTTCTTTACTTGTGGCTTTCAGGTACTATAAGTTTGCAGGCTAAGAAAGGCGATGTTCAGTGCGGTCCTGATGATATTACTGGTTTAGACTTTACTGTTCCCAGCTGCACATACTCTAGCGGCGAGCTAAAATTTATGGTTAACAATCAAGGCAATAAAAGAATTGATGGATTTTGGGTTTCTATGGATAATGGTCTTACTCCTTTGGATGTTCATAATGTTAATCCTGGAAAAGAAGAGACTATTGGCTTGCGTTCAGAAGATACTGTAAATGAAGTTGAGCTTATTCCTGTTGTCATAGAAGACAGCAATGTTAAGACTTGCTCAAGCAACAGTGTTAAAGTTAAATGCGAAGGATCATGATCATGGAGGTGTTTTAGATTATGAAAACAAAAAATAAGAAAGGTATTAGCCCACTGATAGCCACTGTTCTAGTCATAGGTTTCACTATTGTGCTGGCAGCTATGGTTATTACTTGGGGCACTAAGTTGTTTAAGACAACTACAGAGGAGACTGGCAAGACTTCGCAGTTCAATTTGCTGTGTACTACTGGTTATGATATTGAATATAGCGCTAAGAAAGGAACAGGTAATGAGGTAGGTAAAATTGTTATACTGGCTAAAAATAAAAATGATAAAAAAATAGGAGGGTTCTTGTTTGTGACTAAAGACACTAATGGAGAAATAACTGTTCCTTACAGTACTGATGAAAATGTGCAGCAAACAACAACTAATATAGTAACCCCAAAGATTGCGCTTGGGGCAGCAGATTCATCACCAGATGACTTAACAGCATTCGGCACTAAAAAATATATTCTTACACCTACAGTAGTTCTCCCACTTGCGTCTATAAAGAATGTAGACATAAGACCAATAGCTGTGATAGAGGGGTTAGCTCCAAAAGTCTGTGACAATGAACAGAAAGTTCCGGTAACTTTTTAGTTTTTTCTTTTTTTAATTATTTTTCAAAAAAAAATGAAATCAAAAAAAGCAGATGTATGGGTCAGTGCAGTACTTTACTTTGGATTAGGAATAATAGTCATTTCCTTGTTGTTGGCAGCAGGCCTTCCAGCAATAAATAAGTTAAGGGACAAGAATGTTATTATCCAGACCAAAGAAGTTTTTCAGGTTCTAGATAAAAATATAAGGGACGTTGTGAGAGGTGGCCCTGGAAGCCAAAGGGTTGTCAGTGTAGACATTAAGAAGGGTGATTTCAAAATTGATGGCAATGATAGAAAGGAAATTATTTCATGGGAATACACTTCTAAAATTGCTATAAGCGAGCCTGGAAATAATGAAGGTCTTGCAGTTCCTGTTTCTGAAGGAAATCTTAAAGTTAAGACCTGGAGGGAAGGAGATGGTTTTAAAGTAAGGATATGGATTCAGTATTATGATGAAAACTCTGCAGAAAAAAGCGTTGTTGACTTAGATGCAAATGTCCAGACAATTTCAGGAATTTCTGACTTGAGCATAAGGAATGATGGGCAGGGAACTACTGTAAATATAAATAGTCAAAATGTAAACAGAATTAAAGTAACAATATCAGAAATATAGCAGGTGAATTATGTCTAAAAGAAAAGGTATCTCTCCCCTTATAGCAACTGTACTTGTTATAGGTTTTACTATTGTTATTGCAGCAATGGTTATTACTTGGGGCACTAAACTTTTTAAGGACACTGCTGAAGAAACTGGAAAGCTTTCTGTATTCAATCTTTTGTGTAATAGCGGATTTAACCTGCAGTATTCTGCTTCTTTGTCAGCTCCAGGTTCATTTAGTGCTAATGATGTATCTTTCATAAAGCCTAGAAATCCTTCCTTGCCTACTGGAAGTGTTTTAAAAATTCCTAAATCTCCATCTGTTGCTTCAGTAACTTCTTCTAATAACATAAAAATTTCAGCAAAAAACCTGAATGAAAAAAATATTGCAGGCTTTTTCTTTATACTCAAGTCTTCTAATGGTGTTACAGAGAGCTTCACTACAGAGCAGGATATTGAGGCTGACACTTTTGCCAGCATTTTTGGTGCTGCCTCCACAGGAGAGATTTCTGGCTACGGCTCTAAAACTTTTTTGCTGACGCCTCAGACTACATTAGCTTCTGGCGATTCTTGGAAGATTGCAGATGTAAGGCCTATTGTTCTGCTTGATACAGGTTCTTTAAAGGTTTGCGAGAATGAAGTGGCTGTGCAGATAAAGGCCTAGCAATTCTGAATATAGAAATATTTATATTGGATAATATATAATTTTTAACTAGAAAAAGAGGGAAAATGGCTATTAGTACAACACTTCTTCTTGTAATAGCTGGAAGTACAGCTTTAGTTACAGGAATCGCTGTTGTTTTAATTCTTCTTTTAAAGAAAAAACCTTTGCCATCTTCGCAGCAAACAAGCCCTGGACAGCAAGATACACAATTGCCTCAGAAAACTCCAGTTTCCAAAACAAAAAATGTTCAGCCTTTACAGGAAGATAAGCCTGCTTTCCAGATAGAGCAACCTACTATACCTGGTTTACCTGACTTCAGAGATCCAAAAACAGTAAACGTAAGATATCCATTAATTCCTCCATATACATTTGCAAGAATAAGCTGGGATTCTGCAGAAAGCGAACTAACTTACACAATTGAAGAACCTATACTAACAGACAAAGAAAAAGACACATTAAAAATATTAGAGGATGGTGTTAAGGAATTAATAAATCTAAGTTATATAAGCGTAAATGATAAAAATACTATATTAATCTATCTGGAAAAAAATATACGAGTGCTATTAACAGAATTATCAATTGATCTTCCAATGGATTCATTCTTGAAAATTATGTACTACATATACAGAGACTTTGTAGGACTAAATGAATTAGAGCCATTAATGAATGACTATTTCATAGAGGATGTAGAATGCAACGGATTGAATACTCCTGTTTATGTTGTTCACAGAAAATACAGAAATATAAGAACAAATCTAGTTTATACTGACTTACATAAAATGGCAGCATTTGTAGAAAAACTAGCACAAAAATGCGGAAGATATGTTAGCTATGCTGAGCCGTTACTTGATGGTTCTCTTCCTGATGGAAGTCGTATAAATGCAACTTACACAACAGATGTTTCTTCCAAAGGACCAACTTTCACTGCGAGAAAATTCACAAAAGAGCCTTGGAGTCCAGTACAATTGATACAGAAGGGAACTGTAACTGCTGAAATTTTTGCATATTTGTGGATGGCTGTGGAGTATGAAAACAGCTTGATGGTTATTGGTGGAACTGGAAGTGGAAAATGTGTAACTGGTGATACTCCCATATACTTATCTAATGGTCAAAAGGAAAAAATTAAAGATTTAGTAGAATCAAAATTCAAACAAGGAAAAATAACAAAGAATGGCAATTGGGAATTCGTTGAAGATAAAATTGAAATTTTATCTATGGATCCTGAAAATTTAAAAATTATAAAAACTAAGACTGATAAGTTATGGAGACATAAAGCTCCTCATTTATTAATAAAATTGAATACCAATCAGCATAGGGATTTGACTTGTACTCCTGAGCATCCATTTTTTATTAATAACGGATTTAATATAACTAAAAAAAGAGCTGATGAACTAATTATTGGGGATGAAGTTGCTTATCCTGAAAATATTCATATTGACTCTAAAATTTTATTTGATAAGATTGAATTTATAGATTATATTTTAGACCATGATGAGGAATATGTTTACGATCTTACTGTTCCACATACCCATAATTTTTTAGCTGGAAATTATCCTTTAATTGCACATAATACATCATTCATAAATGGCGTAGCTTTTTTTATTCCACCACAAGCAAGAGTTGTAAGCATCGAAGATACTAGAGAATTACAATTAGAGCATGAAAACTGGCTGCCATCAGTTGCTCGTGCAGGTGTTGGTCTTACAAATCTTGTAGGACAAAGATATGGTGAAGTTAGTTTGTTTGATTTGTTGAGAGCAAGCTTTAGGCAGAGGCCTGATTACATAATTGTTGGAGAAGTTAGAGGTAAGGAAGCTTTCGTTTTGTTCCAGGCCTTCGCTTCTATAAGAGGAGATGAAGAGATATTTGTCATAAAAGATAACAAGCCTTTTAGAATAAAAATTAAGGATCTAGAAAATGAAAATATAACAAAATTAAAAGCAATTTCTTATAATATTAAAGAAAGAAAATGTGAAATTCTTCCGATTAAAGGCTGGATAAAACATTCGAAGAGAAATACATTATACAAAATTAATACTAGAACTGGAAGAGAGATTACTGTTACGCCTGATCATTCTTTATTTACATTTGAAGATAATGAAGTAAGAGAAATTAAAGGAGAAGATTTAGTAATAGGATCAAAGTTGATTATACCCTCATATATACAGTCGGGGTATAATAATATTGAAAAAATAAATCTATTGGAATATTTACCAGACCTAAGAATTTATGCTCCTAGTTTAGTGGAAGAAGCTTCGCATAAGTTAGGATATTATCAAGCAAGTGCTTTAGTTAATTGTAAGTCAGTAACTGATTACTATTCTGAAACAGAAATAACAAAACCTAACGCTATAAAAGCTGAAAAATTCATAAAGCTAATGAATGAAGCTGAAATAGAATATAAAACAGAAGATTTAGAGGTAAAGTTTAATGGAATGAGTGAGAAGTGTAGTGCTTATCTATATGTGAGTGATGAATTATTAAAATTATTAGGCTACTATTTGTCTGAAGGAAGCTTGAATATTTGGAAAAGAAATTACAAAATTGAGTTGTATAATAAAAATAAAGAAGTATTAAGAGATATGAAAAAATGCATAATTAGGGTTTCAGGGAAGACGCCTGATATAAGGATAACTGATAGGGGCTGGGGCGAAGCAACAGAATTATCATTTAATCATAAGGTATTATATGAATTTATTAAAAGATATTGCAAAAGAAAATTCGAAAAAAGAATACCTAATTTTATTTATGGACTGGATAAAAGAAAGATTGGTATTTTCCTGTCAGCATTGTATACTGGTGATGGCTGTTTGAATGATGATTCTATTAATTATTATACAACTTCTAAGAATTTAGCAAACGATGTAGCACAGTTGCTTTTGGCATTTGGAATTGTAGCAACAATTAATAAAAGGAGTAGAATTGGAAGAAAGACAACAGATTATGAAATAAACTTTTATGCAAGTTATAAAAGAGAAGAATTTTTGAAATATGTAAAGCCTATAGGGAAAACTTCAAAGATTGTAAAAGGCTTAGAAGATAGAAATTTGATTGGGGAATTATATTGTGACGAAATAAAATCAATAGAAGTATTACAAATGAGTGAGCCAGAATATGTTTATGATATTTCAGTTCCAGGCAATCAAAATTTTATTGGGGGTTTTGGTTCTGTTCTTCTTCATAATTCAGGTCATCCAGGAATGGCAACTATGCACGCAGAGAATATTACAACTTTGATAAAGAGGTTAGAAACTGAGCCGATAAATCTCTCTTCTTCTTTGATAGAGACGCTTGCTGCGGTCGTTGTTATGTCGCAGACAAGAGTAAAGGGAAAAGAAGTAAGAAAGGTAAGCAGCATAGATGAAATAATTCAAGTAAGAGATGATGGTACAGAAGTAACTAATGCAGTTTTCAAGTGGGATCCTAGGACAGACACAGTTGTTTTTAATTCTAATAGCAAGGTTTTTGAGAATATTGCAAGCCATTATGGTATGACAAAAGAGCAAGTAATGAATGAATTCAATCTAAGAGTTAAACTATTGAAAGAACTACAAAAGAGAGGAATTATTGGATTCAAAGAGGTGCAGAAAATAGTTCATGAATACTACAAGCAGCCTCAGGAAGTGCTGAAGAGGTTCAAACTAATATGAGCATAGAAATGCTTAAGCAAAATGCACAAATATTGCTAGAAGTCAGCAGGAATTATGAGAGGCTTTGGGAAAGACGAAAAGCAGCTAAATCTCAATCTGAAGTTGCTCAGTTAGATTCGCAGATAGCCTCTTTTAAAAATCAATTTTTGTATTTGCTAACAGCAATAAACAAGCTAGTGCAGCAGGAAAAAAATGTCTGAAGAAATATCAAAGCACGCAGAAATTATTCTTAATTATGTGAATGAGATTAAGAAAAATAAAAATATTCTGAACAATATTAAAGATGCGAGGCAGACTGCAGATGCTAAGAATAAAATTAATGCCTTGTTCAATAGTATAGAAAGTGAAAGTTCCCAGATTTTTAATATTATAAAGATAGATTCCAGCACCATTAAAAAACCTGTACAGCTAAATACTCCAATTCCTAAACCTGTACAGAATATTGTTCTACAAAAACCTCCAAGTGCCCCGCCAGCTCCGCAACAAAAGCAGGAAATTAAAACACAGCCAGAAATTCCTAAGCCTAAAATCACAAGTCCTGTTTACATGCCTCAGCCAGAAATCAAATCTGCTATTTTTAGAAGGCTTACTAAAGAAGAAAAGAAGGGGTATCTGAAAGATCTTAACATTAGCTATGACGAGCTTGAGGACTTTGTGAAGCAGCACACTTCTAAGAAAAAAATAAAAGTTGAATTGAAAAAGCCTGATTATAGTATTTACCGACCTAGCGAGGTTGGTGCTTTCGCTAACAAGTTCATGAAGAAAACTGCAGACAATCTTGTGGCTAAGTATCCTAAGCTTTTCAAGCTTTTGTTTGACAAGTTCCTTATGGTTGAGATGGAAATGATTTCAAGAAGCTATGTCAGCCTGATGCTTTTGTTTACATTGTTAGCATTTCCTTTCTTGATACTATTCTTCTTTGCGTTGAATTTTGCCTTTAAGCTTAACTTTGCTGTTATTTTTGTTATCGCAATTCTAGGTACTATAGCTACATTTGTAGGTTTTTATTTTTATCCTGCAAGTTTGCTTGGCGGTAAGAGCAAGAAGATAAAATTAGAGCTGCCATTTGCACTTGTCCATATGAGTGCTGTTGCAGGCTCTGGTGCTCAGCCTATTAGTATTTTCGAGCTTATTGCAGAATCTTCTGAGTATCCTGAGCTAAGGAAAGAAATCAAGAAAATTCTTAACTATATTAACTTGTTCGGCTATAACTTGACTAATGCCTTAAAGAATGTTGCAGCAACAACTCCAAGCCCTGAACTTAAAGAATTGCTTAACGGCATGATATCTACTATCGAAACTGGCGGCGACCTTAAAGATTACTTAAAAGAAAAAGCCATAGACACTTTGAACACTTACAAGCTTGACAGAAAGAAGCAGGTTGAGGCTCTAGCAACTTATTCAGAAGTTTATACTGCATTGTTGATTGCTTCTCCTCTTCTTTTGCTTATTACTCTTGCCATTATCAACTCTATCGGAGGGAAGATTGCTGGACTGCCTGTAACTACAGCTGCATGGATCGGCATTTTAGGATTTTTGCCATTGCTTAACATCGGCTTCATGGTGTTCGTTAGCTCTTCACAAAAAGGAATATGAAATTAGAACTAAAGCTTAAGCATTATGTTGGAATTGTTGTAGGCGCCTTGATTTTAATACTTGATATTGTCTTGTTTTTTGACTTTTCAAAATTTTCTCCTGGAGCTTGGTACTTCAGCCCTATTCTTGTTATAGCTATTTTAGTCGGTGGCATTAACTTTTTCCTTGATGTTCTCGACGAGAATAAGAGGCAGAAGGAGCTTGAGCTTAAGTTTCTAGAGTTCGTAAGAAGTCTTGTAGAGACTGTTCGCTCAGGCGTTAACATTCCTCAGGCCATCATGCATGTTTCCAACACTAATTTAGGTGCATTGACTCCTTACGTTAAAAAATTAGCTTCACAGCTGGAGTGGGGCTATCCTCTTCATGATGCGTTGACTATTTTTGCTAATGATACCAGGAATGAGGTTATTAAGAGAAGTGTTGCCATTGTCGTTCAGGCTGAAAAAAGCGGAGGCGACATGGGTTCTGTTCTTGAGGCTGTTACAACTTCTGTCATGGAAATAAAAAAAGTCAAGGAAGAGAGAAAAAGCAATTCTTACACCCAGACTGTTCAAGGCTATATTATATTTTTTGTTTTTGTTATTATAATGATTGTCATGCAGGTTTATCTTATTCCAAAGCTTAGCTCTATTGGCGGGGAAATAGGCCAGGGTCTTGGCGGCTTGGGTGTTAGTGCAGGCGCCGGAAGTGGCTCTAGTGGTGTTGCTTTCGGCCCGATCTTTACTGCCACTATTGTTGTTCAGGGATTGTTTGCTGGCTTGATGCTCGGAAAGTTTGCTGAAGGTGATTTTGTTTCTGGAATGAAGCATTCATTAATTATGGTTGTTGTTGGTTATTTATTATCTACAACATTGGCTGGTATTATAGAATCGCCAGAATCTGCTGCTGCATTATTTTTATTAATTAAAAAGGAATGGATATTTAGAAAAAAATGAATTCAAAAAAAGGTGTTGGTCATGAAGTTGACTGGGTGATTGGCATTGGATTATTCTTGCTGAGCCTAGTTGCCATTTTTGTCCTGTTCAAGCCTGGCGTCACTCCTGTTTACGATTCTGAGACTTTGCTTAATATAATTCAGGACAACTTAGATAAGAATATTGAGTGGGAAATTACTAAGGTTCCTATTTTTATTGAGCCTCTGGAACATTTACTTGCTGCCTCTAATCCGCCTGCTACAGGGAAAATAGAAGGTCCGCAAAATATAATTTTAGAAGATACTGAGTTGGAAATTAAGAAAGACGATGCAGATCCTTCTACTACACTTATGAATACAAATAATGATCATAGTGATGAAAAACCTCATTTATTTTTAACTAAGATGGAAAATCTTGGAACTCAAGACAATACTTTTGCTATTAAGAACTTAAGAGAGCAGAATATGGAGATGTTTTATATTCCTATTGTTCTTCCTGTTCCTCAGCCTGATGGTACTATCGCATATGGACAGGAGTTTGTAGAATTAGAAGAAATCACAAGCGAAAGTGTTAGCTGTACAAACCTGAATTCTATTTCCGATGCAGGTGTTCGTAATGACCTTATAAGCAGATGCGGTTTTTGGAGATGTTTTGGAAGGTCTCAGGATTGTTTGCAAGTTTCTGAAGCTCTTGATGGTACTAAGTTTTTGATGACATCTGATAATGATCTTGCTTTGCCTAGTGCTTATTTCAAGAGGGATTCTCCTAAAAGAAAGTATTTGTTGCTGTATTCCAAAGATCCTTTAAATTTTATAAATCCTGAGCCTAGAAAACCTAACCACGAGTTAATTGGTGAAGGCTATGTTAAGGCTTGCGTTGTTACTAAAGAAGATGGCACAGTTCCTAACTGGTTAGATAATACGGAATGCAAAGTGGAGTATAGTGTTGGTATTAAAGAGAAGCTTAATGGAATTTCTTTGCATAATTTTTTTTCTCTTAATAACTTAGAGTGCGACTCTGCTTTTAATTTAGGAAATGGATATGAGTGCGTTAAGGAAAAGTGGGGCTTTCCTTCGTCTAAGGAGTTCAGAATAGATATAACAACACCCCCTGATGCTTCTAAGAAAATTAGTGCTAGGTTTCCAAGGGAAGTTATTCCTCCTCCAAACATTAACATTTTTGCAAGGCAGTTTAATAGCTTTGTTTTGACAGATGAGGGAGAGAAAATTCCTGTGCAGGTGAGCGTAAAGATATGGTGATGGACAAGAAGGGCTTTCTGAAAATTTTGGAAGCTATTATAGCTATTATTATTGTGTTTGGCTTTGTCATTGCTGTTTACCCAAAAGCACCTTCCCAGTCTGAAGTGCCTGAAGATTTGAAGCTCACTATGGACGCCATTGTCAAGCAGGCTCAAAACGATCCTACATTCAGGGAGTGTGTTCTCGGAGGAAGGGTAATACTTGATACTGAAGAAAAGAGCGGTGTTGGATGCATTAACGAATTTATTAAAAAAAATTCTCCTCCACTTTTCCCTTGGGGGCATGGCATTAAATTGTGTGATTTAGAAGATGAGGGCAATCTTAATAAGTGCGAGTATGGTAAAGGCGATTCTTCAGATAGCGGAAAGTGTGAACCTAATCCTAATGTGTTGTGCAGTGATTGTAATGCAAAAACAGCAGAAGATGAGAAAAGAAAATGCTTCAATAATGAAAAGCTTCCTCTTGACAGGAATGTTTTTACAAGGACTGTTAGCTTGAGTGTCCAGGATGTCGCTGCAAGACCGATTCCTCCTGTAACTGAGGATCCTAGATTGGAGGATAGAAATCCTTCTTCTAAATCTCTAACATTATATTTCTGGTTTAAAGGCTGAAATTTACAAAGCCAATTTCCTAAAAATATTTAAACTTGTCTACAATGTCATTAACTTCTTCATCTCTTAATCTAAGAAAGTTCCTTCTTGCAGTTTCAGACATAGTAGCATATGCCTCTCTAATTCTCCTTTCAACATACTTAAGCCTTTCAATAGCAGGCAAACTTTCACAAGCTTTAATGTATTGAATTAACTCCCAATCTTCACTATAGCTTGGTATATCATTCATCTTTTTGTTCCTTTAATTTTCTTAAAATTTTTAAGTCTACTAGATCTTTATCTCTTCCAGTAGATTTCTTTAATTCTATTAAGTCATCAATAGGCGCTATAAATATCTTAATTTTATCAGTTCTCACAGTTTGTCTTCTTTGATAAGCTGCTTCAAATTCAACACCACCAGAATAGATCAGTAGACCAACTTTTGAAAATGGATCGTCTGGTTTATGCATCATAAATGCTTTCATTCCCTTTTCTTCATACCATCTTCTTCTATTTTCAGGATTTAAAATATCTTGCATAGCTACTGGAACCATTGGTACATAACCTTTTTTAGTAAAAAAATCTATAACTTTCTTAAGATTGCTATCCTCTAAATTTACAAACAAATCTAAGTCTATTGTATCTCTAATGTACCCGGTTAATACTATGGCAACTCCACCAATAGCTAAATATTCTATTCCTTCTTCAGTCAATTCTTCTAATAATTTATGGTACTCCATGAATATAAAATACTAATAAATCTTATATTACTTTCGCTAAATAAGGCTTAAGTTAAAAGTCTTTGCTGAAAAAATAATTTTTTCTTTTTAGTTTTTTTAAATAGCGAAAACAAGTTTTTATAAACCTATTATTTTTCTTTTTGTATATGATTTCAGTTATAATAACAGCATACAAGGAGCCTAATACTATAAGAAAGGCAATAGAGTCTTTTCTCAATCAAGACTTTAAAGAAAAATATGAAATTGTTGTTGTGTGTCCAGATGACGAGACTACTAGTGTTGTTAAGAAATATAAAAATGTAAAGTTAATAAAAGATAATAACAAAGGAAAGCCTGCTGCTTTGAATCTGGCTTTTAGTCATTGCAAGAAATCAGATATTTTTGTGCTAAGTGATGGTGATGTTTATATTGGTAGTAATAGCTTGTCTGAATTAATTAAGCCTTTTTCTGATCATGATGTTGGTGCTGTTAGTGGAAGGCCTGTTTCTTTGAATTCTAGGAATAATCTGTATGGTTATTGGAGTCATTTGCTTACTGATGTTGGTGCTCATGAAACTAGAATGCTTCTTTCTAGAAAGAATAATTTTATTGTATGTAGCGGTTACTTGATGGCTATAAGAAATATTATTGATTCTGTTCCTGAGGAGTCTTTGTCTGATGATGCTGTTATTTCTAATTTGATTTATGCTAAAGGCTATACGACAGCCTACTGTCCGAAGGCTCTCGTCTATGTTAAATATCCTGATAACTTCAATGATTGGATTGGGCAAAAGAAGAGAAGTGCTGGTGGTTATCTTCAGATAAAAAAGTTTGCTTACAGGGAAGATTCTATGAGGAGTTTTGTTAAGGAAAGTGGAGGATTTTTTAGAGCTTTTAAATATTCTAGCAATGTTAAGGAATTTTTTTGGACTGTCCTTTTGGTGTTTGCGAGGCTGTATTTGTGGCTTGTCATTTTTGTGGATCTTAAGATAAGAAGAAAGCCTTTTGGTAAGGTCTGGAAAAGAATTGAGAGCACAAAATAAACAGCTAAAACTTTTAATCTATATTTACTATTCGGTAGTGGAAAGCTATATAAATAAGGTTGCCTATAGTTATTGATTATGAGGGGCAGAAATGTAATGTATACACTAGATAGTAGAGTTTTAGCACTTGCATTTCTAGGAGCTGGCTGCGGCTCTGGTAGTAGTGAAGAAGATAATTCTGATGCTGGCTTAAGTAAAGATATTTATGTTACAGATAGAGATACAGGAATGCCAACGCCTACAGGTCCAATTGGTCCTACTGATGCTTCTAGCTCTATAGGTAGTGATGCAAATTCTAGGATGGATAGTGGTAATGTTCCAGATGCAAATAACAATATGGATGCCAATAGTAGAATGCCTGATGCTAGTAATGGTGTTCCAGACGCTAATAATATACCAGATGCTCACAATGTTCCTGATGGAGGCACTGTTGTTACAAATACTCCTCCAACTTTAGATCCAGCAGTCCCAAATATGTATGAAATTCCTATAGGAACTCCGTTAATATTCAAGCCAAAAGGAGAAGATCCAGATGTAGGAGACAGTCTTGAATACAGGGCAGATATAATTAATATGAGTGGAGATATTGTTTATTCTACACATTGGAATAATAGCAGGGAAGTTCCTATTATGCTAAGTGGAATGGCTCCTCAAGATTTGATTCTTGCATTATATGTAAAAGATATGGCAGGAAATGAAACTCAAAGAGATGTTCCTGTAAAAGCAGTTAATATACCTACTGGAGAAGGGCCAAAACCTATTGCTAGAGGTTGCAGATATAATCAAAGAGATGAGTTTGGAAGATGCGTAGTTCCAATACGTTCTGGTGAGCTTTTCTGTGAAGATTATGGTCTAAATGGAACAGGAAGTTATCATCCAGAACAAAGTAAATCAATAACTTCTTTTGTTGTATATCCACGAAAAGATGGTCCTTTATCTTTTGGAGGAGTTGATTCTAGAGTGTGCTTTAGGCGTAGTCCTACAATGCCTGTTGATCTAGAAGGTGAATTGATTGTCGAAGATGAAGGTGGATTAGGACATGAAGGAAGAGAATCTGTTATATTTAGATATTCTGTAGAATAATTTTTAGGTAGTTGTTAAAGTTGCTTTAATTTCTCTGGGTAAAGTAGAACCATCTGTTGTTGAAATCCTTTCTTCAGAAGAAGAACTAATATAATTCATAGTATCAAACTCTTTTATGTCTAACTCAAATGAAGTATCTTCGTCTAAAATTGTAATAACCATTTTTTCTAAATTTCCAGTATAATCATAAGTGTTACTGTATTTTTCTCCAAAACTAACCAATTTAGCGTCTGTACTTGTACAGCCTAAATTTCCCACAGACACACAACCTCTAGAAGTTAATGTTGCATCTGGTAAATTTATGTTAATACTTTCAGCAGTTAATCTTTCTCCTCTAACAGTTTCAAAATTTATATTTATCACCTTCTTATTCAGTGTATTCACAATATGTAAATTCCCTCTCGCGTCTTTATATGCATAGAGAACTCCGTAGTTGGGGTCTTTTTGTCTTGCATTACTCAAAAATTTTTTATTAAATTTTTCCAGAGCACTTTCTACAGTTTCATCTTCCTTGTACAATGCTTTGTTAACTACTTTAGGAAATTCGCTCTGATAATTTTCAGTTATTTCTTCATAATCCTCCAAAGCAGCGTATTCTTTTGCTGTGTTGTACTTTATTATTACAGAGTATACTGCGAATATGAAAATTATTGCTGCTATTAAGAATACCTGCCCTTTTTTGTTCATTTGATCACCTTTATTTTACTAACGTTTTTATATAATAATCTTACTCTTTTAAGATTTTCATTCTCAAGGATATATTTATATAAAACATTAGACACGGTTATCTCATGCTTGAGGTGATATACTTAGATGGTGGTATTAGAATTTCTAATTCTCTTTCTTATTTTAATCCTAAATTAAAAACTTGGGTAGATGTTACAAATCCCTCTAGAGAAGAATTAAGAAAAATAAAAGAATTTTTCAACCTGCACAAGAATACTATAGATGACTGCTCTTTAGTCGGCAACAGGCCTAAAGTTTCTCAGATAGGAGATTATACATTAATAATTTTTTATGCTTTGTCTAAGGAATTTAATATGCATGAGGTGTGTTTTGTCTTTGGAAGAAATTTTTTGCTGAGCTTTCATAAGGACAAGATTGATGGGTTTGAAAAAATAAAGAGCAACAGGGAGAAACTGAAAGATTCTATGGGTTTGGGCATAGATTTTGTTCTTCATGAGCTGATCGAGAAAATAAATGAAAATTATTTTTCTGTTCTGGAAAACCTGGAATACAAGCTTGATGATTTGGAAAATAAGGCTTTGAAGAATCCTGAGCCTGCTGTGCTTGAAGAGTTATTCAAGACTAAGAGAAAATTATTGAAAGTTAGGAAAGTTATTTATCCTCAGAGGGAAGCTATTAATAACTTGTATGTTACTTCTTACAAGAACTTGTCTAAGGATTCTATGTCATATTTTAGGGATATTCATGATGACCTATTGATTATTACTGATTTGGTTGAGGATTTCAGGGAGACTATCTCAAGTATTTTGGAAGTCCACTTGTCTGTTACATCAAACAAGCTTAATGAGATTATGAAAGTTCTTACTATTTTTGCTACAGTGTTAATGCCGTTGACTTTGATAGCCTCTATTTATGGCATGAACTTTGATTTTATGCCCGAGCTTAAGTGGCGTTATGGTTATTTTTATATTCTTGGTTTTATGGTTTTTGTTTTGGTAATTACAGTTCTCTTCTTAAAGAAAAAGAAATGGCTTTAGGATAAATTTAAAAATGCTGTATCTACCTAAATTCTATGCCAGATAATATAATAATAGGTTTGGAAATTCACATATCTTTAAACACAAAAACCAAATTGTTCTGTTCATGCCCTTTAGCAGGCAGCGAAGAACCTAATTCCCGTACATGTGATGTATGTGTAGGTTTCCCAAGTTCTAAGCCAGTACTGAATAAAAAGGCTTTGGATTATGCATTGAAGTTATGTTTGGCTTTAGAATGTAATATTTCTCCGGAGCTTGTATTCTCGAGAAAGGTTTACTTTTATCCTGACATGGGGAAGAATTATCAAATAACACAGTATGAAATACCTTTGGGGAGTAAGGGTAAATTGAAGATATCAAATAAGGAAATAGATATCACAAGGATTCATATTGAAGAGGATCCTGGAGCCTTAGTTCACCAGGAAAATACTGTTCTTGTTGACTATAATCGTTCAGGAACTCCTTTGTGCGAAATAGTCACAGAACCAGAAATGTCCTCTCCTGAAGAAGCTAGAGATTTTCTTAAAAGATTATTGTCAATTTTGAATTATTTGCAAATATTTGATTTTAAAAATGGAATAATAAAAGCAGATGCTAATGTAAGCATTAAGGGTTATGAAAGAGTTGAGATTAAAAACATAAATGGTTTCAAGGATATTCAGTCAGCTTTGGAATACGAGATAAAAAGGCAGAAAAGATTAGTGGCTGAAGGCAATGGGTTGAAGCATAGAGAGACAAGAGGTTGGGATTCTGATAAAGGAATTACTGTCTTTCAAAGGTCTAAGGAGCAGGAAGCAGATTATGGTTATATTATTGATCCTGATTTGGTTCCTACAGAAATCAACAGGAATTTAGTTGATGTAATTAAAAAAGAACTTCCTGAGCTTCCTCAAGAAAAATCTTTAAGGTATGTTAATAATTTAAAATTAAAGAAAGATGATGCTGAAGTTATTGCCAATGACTACGAGCTGGCGCAATTGCTAGAGTCTGCTGTCGTTAAAGGCATTAGTCCTATATTTGCTGCTGAATGGATTAGAAGAGAGGTTACTAGAGTGTTAAATTATAGCAAAAAAGTTTTGGATGAAACATTTATTACTAAGAATCTTGTTGATCTTATGAATCTTATAAATAATAATAAAATTACTCGTCAGACTGGCCAGAGGTTGATGGAATTGTTGGTTGATAAAGATGTAAATGTAGCTGATTATGTTAAGAAGCAGAATTTGGAAGCTTTATCAGATACTAAGGAATTGGAAGAAATTTGCAAAAAAGTAATTAAAGAAAATGAAAAAGCTGTAAAAGAATATTTGGAAGGTAATGATAAATCTTTTAATTTTGTAGTAGGTCAGGTGATTAAAATTACTAAAGGCAAGGGTAATCCTAGGATAATTAATGAATTGTTGAAGAAATTAATTAAATAGAAGTTATAAAAATAGTAATATTATTCCTATAGCAAAAATTAAGAATAATAGTGATTTAACAAATATATTGTCTTGTATTTCATATTCTGGTTCTCTGTTTCCAAGTTTTTTTGATCTTGAGTGCATTATCAAAACAAGCAAAAGCACGAGTCCTCCTGCAACGCTTCCTGTTACTTCTACTACTGTTATGAAATTTCTGAAATCAAGCAGGAATAAAGCTAAAGGTATTATTAATGTTAATGTCCATGCGTTGAATTTCTTGAACAGGTAATCATACATATAGATTTGTTTTTGTGCATATCCTAGTGCTATGAATGCTGTTGACATTGCGAATACAGCAAATAAGTTAGCCAATAATCCTATTACTCCTCTGACTCCTGTTGTGGATAGTTCTTCTTTTGCTGCGCTTGTTCCTACCATTCCTGTGACAAATATCATGTAGATTAAAAATGTTAATAGCATACCGTATGTTATTGATGCTTTCAGGTTGTTTTTGTTCCTTAATTCTTCTCCCATCATTGGTATGGCAGATATTGCAAGCAGTGAAAATAATATTGCCCCGTAAGGAACATGCAGTTTTGTAATATCGAATACAATTATTTTGTCAAAGTTTATTTTTGGTATTAGTATTATTCCTATTATTGCCATGAAGATTATTTTTGATGCTGACAGGAACGTTTCTGTTTTCTCGAATATTTTTTTTCCATAATATAGTATTATGCTCATTATTAGAAAATAGATTATAGAATAATAATTTTGGTTCCATGGATAGATTGCATTTAGTGCATATCCTGCTCCGATTGTATATGCAAGTAATGCTCCGTATATTCCTAGGGAGTTAAATAGAAACATTAGGTGTTTTCCTTTTTTTCCTAAGTATTTTTCTGCCAGGCCTGCAAGATGATGCCTTCCTTTTGTTCTTAATACAATTTCTCCAAGATAAAAATATAATAAAAGAAGTATTAGTGTCATGAATACTAGCATAAGAGTTGCTGTGAGAAATCCTGCCTGAGAGAATACATATGGCAGTGCTAGGACTCCAGCTCCTATGCTTATGCTTGTTAGTATAAATATTGCAGTGAATAATTCTTTTTTCATTATCTTGTCTCTATGTCAATTAGTATTTTTACTTCTTCTTCTGATATTGAGCATCCTCTCAGTTTAAGCCCCCATAGTAAGGCATCTACTAAGTCTCTTCTTGATGTGTGGTCAACAAGATATTTGTCAAACATTCCTTTTTCATATGCTACAAGTACAAGCTCTGTGCTTCTTATTATTTTCACGCCTTTCACAAAGTTCTTGAGCTCTCTTAGGAATTCATTGTTCACAGTTATTTTTGTGTGCAGCTTGTTTTCATGTATTCTTTTAAGCTTTTCAGGATCCTCAACTAAAAGCCTCATTGTTCTCTCGTCAACTACGTAAGCTTCTGCCTTCATGTTTACTGCTAATGCTAGTGCTTCAACTTCTGCTTTGCTCACTATGTTTATTGGTTTTCCTTTTTCATAATATATGCTGTTGACTTTGTTGAGAAGACTTTCTACATTGATTTCATTGCTGTATACATTTAGCAGTTTGTTTCTTATTGCTCTTCTTACCATCATCGCTTCGAGCTTGAACATCTTTCCCTCTAGTGGCTTGTCAACTAGCTCGTATTCTACAGATTTTGGTATGTAGAATTCTCCCCTAAATCTTTCTTTTAGCGGATTGAGTGTTCCTAGCAAGTTATTTGTTACAAGGCTTATTATGCTGCTTGTGTCAAACACCAGTATTTTCATCTGAACAGTCCTCTTGCTAGTTCCAGTCTTTTTTCTGCTTTTATTGTGATATTTTCTTTCATGTCTGCTATGTATGTTTTTCCTACATAGTCCATTAGTTCAAATCTTGTTATTCCTAGAAGCTCAGATGTTCTTCCTATTGAAACTCCATGCTCGTGCATTCTTGATGCTTTGCTTATTCTTGCTTTTATTAATACGTCTTGTATGTATATGCCTAGCTTTGATTCTGCCTTCTTTAAATGCTTCATGAATTCTTTTAGTGCCTTGTCAAATCCTTCGGAATCACCAGTCTCAAGCTTTTTTTTCATTACTTCCAGACCTTTTATGCAGTCAAAGCAGAACGTTCTCCAACCTTTGAATTGCAAATAATGTGTTTCTCTTTCAAACATCTTGCTTAATGAATATATTAGCACTGCTATCGTTATCGAGTACTGGTCTTGCACTGTGCTTGCATCATGTATTGTCTGGTTACTTAGGTCTTTCAACAGCTTTGTGTTTTCTTCATTGATAGCCTTTAAAGCTTCCCCAAGAATTCTCATTATGTTTGTTCTTTGATCCTCTTCCAAGAAGCTCACCTCATATATAGAATTAGGATAAATTATTTATAAGTGTTTTTATTAGCATATTTATGAAAAAAGAACAATTGCTTGCCTCAGTTATGTCAGAACACAGAATTGGCAGGGATATAATACAAGCTTTTAAGTCTATAAACAGAGAGAATTTTGTTCCTGAAGAATTGAAATCTCAGGCTTATTATGATATACCTTTGCCTTTGAAAGAAGGGGCAACAATATCTCAGCCGACTACTGTTTTGTTGATGCTGCAGTATCTTGAGATCAATAAGGGAAATAAAATTTTGGAGATTGGTTCAGGTTCTGGTTACAATGCTGCGCTAATATCCAAGCTTGTTGGTCAGAAAGGCAAAATTGTAAGTGTAGAAATTGATGAAGGTTTAGTTGATTTTGCCAAGAATAATTTGAAGAAAGAGAATATTAGGAATGTTAAAGTAGTTTTAGGCGATGGATCAAAGGGCTATATTAAAGAGTCTCCTTTTGACAGGATTATAGTTACCGCTGCTGTCCAAGAAGTTCCAGAAGCTTTGATGAAGCAGCTGAAGCTAAATGGTATTTTGCTTGCTCCTGTTGGTAGCACTTTATCTCAGGAGTTGATTAAGTTTAGAAAACTGAAAAAAGAAATCGAAGTGGAGTATTTAGGTACTTTCTCTTTTGTTCCTTTGAGGTAATTTTTATAAGCCATTTTTATTATTTAAGAATAATTGCAAAAAAATCGAAAGATTTTTGGAAATTTCTGGGCAAGGCTTTTAAATTCTAAAACTTACTTCTTTTATATGATTGATAATTTAGAGTCGCATGTTAATGTAATAATAGAAAAAGAGAAAGAACTAGGTAACATTTTAAGTATATAAAGTTTGTTAATGAAAACTTTGAATAGTTCAATTTTTTGCCTTAATAGAAATTAATTTCTAGTATTGCTTTCCTTTCGTCGCAAACGCTCCAAAGTCAAATGGATGCTTTATATTTTTAACATAACTAACCATGTCTGCTACTTTGATAACTTTCTTTGATGCATTTCTTCCTGTTAGTACAACAAGCATGTTTTTAGGAACATCATGAAGTAATTTTAGCACATCTGCTTCTTTCAGTAAACCAAAGCTCACTGCAACATTTATTTCATCAAGTATTAAAACATCTGGTCTTGCTTCTATCATTTGTTTCGCAAATTCTAGTCCTTCTTTTGCCAATCTATAATCTTCTTTATCAGGATTTTTCAAGTCTACAAACTGTTCTTTACCAAATTGATATACTTCATAATTTTTTAGCACGCTCTGCACTTGGTATTCTCCCACATATTTTCTTCCTTTCATGAACTGTATTACTACTACTTTCTTCCCATGTCCCAGCGCCCTTAGCCCAAGTCCTAATGCGGCAGTTGTCTTTCCTTCTCCGTCGCCAGTAAACACATATATTAGTCCATTTTTTCTTTTTTGGAATTCTTCTAGTTTGTTCTCGTCTATTCTTCTTACCCAGAATTTTGTTTTTTCTACTTTCATTTGTTAGTTTCCGCACTCTATTGTTGGGCATCCTCCTGAAAATTCAGAGCTTGCTTTCATTCTTTTGCTGTAATCATCAAGATACAATACTTGTTTATTTTTGCTTCCGTACCTGAATACAGTTATTCCTTTGCATTCTAGTTTATATGCAAACAAGTAAGCTCTTTTTACATCTTCTTTTGTCGCTTCTTCAGGCAGGTTTATTGTCTTGCTTACTCCATTGTCTGTGTATTTTTGGAATGCTGCCTGCATCTTTACATGCCATGAATAGTCTATATCAGTAGCCGTTACAAATATATTTTTGACATCTTTTGGAATTCCACCAATTTTTTGTATGCTTCCGTATTTTGATATGTCATGCAATAGTTGTGTGTTGTAAAACCCTCTTCTTCTTGCTTCTTCCTCAAATAGTTTATTTGTTTCAGATAATTTTGTTCCTTCCATTACTTCTCTTATATATGATACTGCAAATAATGGCTCAATACCTGAGCTGCACGATCCGATAATGCTGATGCTTCCTGTCGGAGCTATGGTTGTTGTTGTTATATTCCTCAGACCGTATTTTTTTATTTCTTTGTTTAGTCTTTTCCAGTCTAGCTTTCCTTTTCTGTTTAGTCCTTTTTTTATATAATTGCTCTGCCTAAATGATGGTGCAGCTCCTCTCTGCTTAGCTAGATCCAATGACTTTATTTTTGAGTTGTAGTCTATGAATTCCATGATTTTTTCCGCAAGTTTCAGTGCTTCTTGGCTGTCATATGGTATTTTCAATTGTATAAGCATCTCAGCCCAGCCCATTATTCCTAGGCCTATTTTTCTGTTTCTCTTTGTTATTGTTTCTGTTTCTTTTGCTACATAGTCATTTGCATCTATAACATTGTCCAAAAAATTCGTCGCCAACCTGGTAACATCTGCTAGTCTTTCCCAGTCTATTTTTCCATTTGAAACAAATTTCGCTAGGTTTATACTTCCCAAATTGCAGCTTTCCCAGTCTAGTAGTGGCTGCTCTCCGCATGGATTTGTTGATTCTATTTTTTCATATAGGGGATGTTTCTCATTTATTTTGTCTATGAATATTATTCCTGGATCTCCTGTTTGCCACGCATTGTTTGCTATTAGCTCAAATACTTGTCTCGCATTTAGTTTTTTCACAGTTTTTTTTGTTCTCGGATCTATTAATTCATACTTTTCATTTTTTATTACTGCTTTCATGAATTTTTCTGTCACGCTCACTGAGATGTTGAAATTTAAAAATTTATTTTCATTGAGTTTGGAGTTTATGAATTCTATTATGTCTGGATGGTCTGCTCTTAGTATTCCCATGTTTGCCCCTCTTCTTTTGCTTCCCTGTTTTATCACATCTGTTGCCCTGTCAAATATTTCCATGAAGCTTACTGGTCCAGAAGCAATTCCTTTTGTCGTTCCGACTATGCTTCCTCTTGCTCTCAGTTTTGAAAAATTGAATCCTGTTCCTCCTCCCATTTTCTGAATTAGTGATGCATATTTTAGTGTATCAAATATCTTGTCCAAAGAGTCCTCTACAGGAAGTACGAAGCATGCTGAAAGCATCTGGAATTTTGTCCCTGCATTCATTAGTGTTGGAGTGTTTGGAATAAACTCTAGATTTGTCATGATTTCAAAGTATTTTTCCTCTGTGCCTGCAAAGTGGTCGTATTTTTTGTCTATCGCTGCTATTGCTTTCGCAACTCTTTTGAACATCTGTATAGGTGTTTCTATAACTTCTCCTTCAGGATTTCTCAGTAAATATCTTCTCTCCAGAACTTGTATTGCATTCACGCTTAGTTTCAGCTCGTCTGATTTTACTCCTAGGAATTGTTTTTCTTCTCTTAGCTCTTTTCTTTGTTGCCTGTATGTTATGTAGGTTTTAGCAGTCTTGCTGTACCCTAGTTTTATGAGTGATTCTTCTACTAGGTCTTGTATTGTTTCTACACTAGGAACTCTTCCTATGTATTTGTGAAAGAGTTTTTTCTCTACATCTTGTGTTGTCTTTTCTGCGATGTTATGATTTTCTCCTATTTCTGTAGCTGCTTTTTTTACTGCATTTAGGATTTTTCTCCTGTCAAAGTCTACTATTTTTCCGTCTCTCTTTCTTACTTTAGAAATCTTGTTCTTGAACAATTTCCCCTCTTTTTATTTAGTTGGTTTTTGTAAATTTATATAGCTTTCTAATCGACAAACCAAATTATTATAAATTCGTAAAACTTCTCAGTGAAATGCAGTCATTATTTCCTTACGAACAGGTCAGGCCTTCTCAGGATAAACTCATTGAGTTTATTGTTAATTCTCTTGAGAACAAGAAGAATATTATAGTTCACGCACCAACAGGATTAGGCAAGACAGTAAGTGCTTTAGCTCCTGCACTGGCTTTTGCATTAAAAAACAACTTGACTGTAGTATTTGTCACTCCTAAGCACACACAGCATGAAATAGCCATAGAAACACTGAATGAAATTAAAACAAAGCACAGTGTAGAATTTGGTGTTGTAGACTTTATAGGTAAGAGGCACATGTGTGCCCAGCAGGGTGCTGAAGACATGCCAAATTCAGCATTTTATGATTACTGCAAAAATCACATAAAAAATAAAACTTGCAATTTTTATAATAACATAAAGAAAGATGAAAAAAATTCTCTGGAAACTAACATATTGATAAAAGAATTGTCATGCAAGGCAGTTCATGTTCAGGAAGTTAAAGAAAGAGCCAAGGATAGTAAGCTTTGTCCTTTCGAAATATCTTGTATAATTGGAAAAAAAGCAAGAGTTATAATTGCAGATTATAATCATGTTCTTAATCCTGCAATAAGGGATAACTTGTTGGACAGGTTAAATAAAGAACTTGGCAAGTGTATAATAATTATTGATGAAGCTCATAATCTTCCGGATAAGTGCAGGGATTTAATGTCCTCCCAGCTTTCTTCTGCAACCTTGGATTTTGCAGTTAAGGAATGTAAGGAATTCAAGTTTAATGACGTTGCAGAGGTTTTGTCAGCAGTTAGGAATGCTCTTGAATTTATTTTTTCAGGAAAGTTTAATGGTTCTGAGGAAGTTTTAATTAAAAAAGTAGAATTAAATAATGTTATAAAAAAAGTTATTGATGTTGAACAATTATCAAGTGATTTGTTATTTGTTGCCGAAGCTGTTCTGCAAAAGAATAGAATAGAAAAAGTAGAAAATGATGCAGAAAGAAAAAAAAGCTTTTGCGAAGTTGTTGCCAATTTTTTGTTGTCGTGGCAAGGTTCAGATAACGGCTTCACGAGGTTTGCTAATAAGTCATTTTCTTCCAAGAACAAATTATTGATAACTTTCAATTATAAGTGCCTTGACCCTTCTTTGATTTTAAGGCCTTTGTCGCAGCAGTGTTATTCAATGATCTGCATGTCTGGCACTTTAACTCCTGTAGATATGTACAAGGACCTGTTTGGCTTTGATGCTTTAGGTGCAGAGTTTCAAAATCCATTTCCTAAGGAGAATAAGTTAAATGTTATAATTCCTGATACAACAACAAAGTATACTGCCCGTAGCAATGAGATGTTTGAGAAGATAGCCTCTTATTGTTCTTCTATAGTAAACTCTGTTCCTGGAAATTCCATACTTTTTTTCCCCAGTTATGATTTAAGGGATAAAGTTAATTTGTATTTTCAGAATAAATGTGAGAAGACTACTTTTTTAGAAACTTCAAATTTGACTAAGCAGGAAAAGTCTGAGCTTATAGAGAATTTCAAGTCTTATAAATCCCATGGTGCTGTGCTTTTAGCTGCAAGCAGCGGTAATTTTGGCGAGGGCATTGATATAGAGGACAATATTCTAAAATGTATTGTGGTTGTTGGTATTCCTCTGGACAGGCCTAATTTGGAAACTCAGGAGTTGATTGCTTATTATGACAAGAAATTCAACAAGGGCTGGGATTATGGTTATATCATGCCCGCTATAATTAAATGTTTGCAGAATGCTGGTCGTTGTATTCGCTCTGAAAATGATAAAGGTATTATCGTCTTTCTAGATCAGCGTTATGTTTGGGAGAATTATTTCAAGTGTTTTCCTAAGGATTATAATTTGAGGATTACTAAAGAGCCTTTATCCAGTATTAAAAATTTCTTTAACTAACTTTATCAGATACCCCATAGTTCCATCATTCAGTATTGCAGCATCAAATGATTTGAGGAATTCATCTGGTTCTTCCGCATCATAATTAAAAAATCCTATTCTTATTATTTCTTCATGTGTTATTCCTTCTATCATTCCTAAGTCTCCCAGGCTGTCACCAAGTAATATCACATTTTTTCTTTCTTTTATTTGTTCATAATATGGATGGCTTTTTACAGCAACTTCATTTTTGTTGTAAGAGTGTATTATTTGTGATTTATATCCAATGACTTTTTCATTGCTGTCAAAATTATAAAAATTTGATATTATGTGAATGTTCTTATGCATAATTCCTTCGCTTTCTAGGTATTCTTTTATTATATCTCCTAATCCAGCTGATATTATTAGTAGTGGTATGTTGTTTTCAGCCAATAAATTGAGGAGTTCTGCAAGGCCCTCTCTTCCAACTATTTTCTTTTTTTCTATTATGTCCAGTATTACTTCTTTGTTCATTCCGCATTCTATCATTAGTTCCATGTGCTTTCTCCACCATTCCAGCATCTTGTCGCATTTCTCTATTAAGCTTAGATCTAAAGAAATTTCGTAAGGATGATATTCGTCAAACAGCGCATGAGCTCTTGCAGAATAGTCAGGTGTTAGATAGTTTCCTTGTCTTATTTGTGCTATTGTTGTATGTGTTTTTTGCCCCTCAACAAATGCCTTGGTTAGTGTTCCATCAAAGTCAGCAACTACATGAAAATTATTTTTCTTGAATTTTTTTATTTTCTCATTTAGAAGCTTTTCATCAGCAAATTTTACTTCTTCCATGTAAAAAAGCAGACAAAAACCTTTTAAATCATTTACTAATTCAATTTCTTTATGTTGAAAGATAAGGCAGAGGCGGTCTGGTCTAAGAATTATAAGATATTGATGTCTATACCAATTATACTTTTAATAATAGCTTTAATCATTATAGGCATAAAATTCTCGAGTACAGGTGACTTATTTAATAAGGATATTTCTTTGAAAGGAGGTGTCTCAGCTACATTATATACTGAAAAGCCTATAGATGAAAGCTTAATAGCGAACAATCTTGGTGTTGATTCTAATGTAAGAAGGCTTCAGGATGTGAGGACAGGAAAACAGGTTGGCGTTATTGTTGAAGTTTCAGACCTTTCAGATGATGAACTAAAGTCTAGGCTTGAGAACATATTGGATATTAAACTGGACAATAATAATTACAGCAGCGAGGAAACTAGCGCTAAGCTAAGCCAGTCTTTTTTTAGGCAGCTCGGAATTTCATTGCTATTTGCATTTATTCTAATGGCAGTTTCAGTTTTTATTACATTCAGGTCTTTTGTTCCTAGCATTGCAGTGATTTTTGCTGCAGTTACAGATATTGTTATAACATTGGCTGTAATTAACTTGTTTGGCATGAACATTTCAACTGCAGGTATTGTTGCCTTCATGCTGATTATTGGTTATAGTATTGATACAGATATATTATTGACTACTTGGTCTATAAAGAGAAAAGAAGGGAAGTTATTTGATAGGATGTGGCATTCTATGAAAACCGGCTTGACTATGACTCTTTCCGCAATTATCGTAATGTTGATTGGCTTGATCGTAAGTAATAATATAGTCATTAAGGAGATGTTTACGATTATTTTTATTGCTTTGCTTGTTGACGTGATAAGCACTTATCTGACTAATGCAGGTATGCTTTGGGTTTACTGCAAGAGGAAGAATATATCATGAAATTTAAGGAATTGTTTAAGGAAATAAGAATATGGGTTTTGATAGTTGTATTGATAGCCTGCTTTTTTGCTGTTGATTACCAGTTTGGTGATAAGGGCATAGTTGTTGCATCAGTTGATGCTAATAGTTCTGCTGCTCTTGCTGGCATGGTTTCTTCTTCATCAGATACTCAGCCTACTGATAAGGAAAAAGTTTTTTCTGTTAATAACAAGCCTGTTAGCGAAATTAGGGAATTCGCAAATGCAGTAGATGCCGTGAAGCCTGGCTCTAGTTTGAGGATTACTACAGAAAAGCAGACTTATGTTATATTGAAAAACTCAAATGATATTGGGCTTACTGTGTCTGAAGCTCCATCTTCTAACATAAGAAAAGGCTTGGAGCTGCAGGGTGGCACTCGTGTTTTGTTGAAGCCTGAGGATAAGATTACTGATGAGCAGACTAGGGATGTAATTTCTACTATGGAGAGGCGCCTTAATGTTTATGGCTTATCTGACTTGAATATTAAGTCTGCTTCTGATCTTGAGGGAAATAAATTTATTGTTGTTGAGATAGCTGGTGCAACTAAGGAAGAGGTGAAGAGTCTTGTTGCTTCTCAGGGAAAGTTTGAGGCAAAGATTGGTGATGATGTTGTTTTTGAGGGCGGCAAGAAAGATATTCTTCATGTTTGCAGGACTGACGGTACTTGTTCTAGGATAATTAGCCCTTGCTCCTTAAATTCTAATGGCTATGCCTGCAGGTTTGAGTTTGAAATTACTTTAAGTGAGGAGGCTGCTCAGAGGCATGCTGATATTACAAAAATTCTCGGCGTGAATTCTACAGCTTCAGGGCAGAAGGTTTTGGAAAAAACCATTGATTTCTATGTTGACGGGATTTTGGTTGACAGTCTTCAGATAGATTCAAGCTTGAAGGGAAATAAGGCAACTAGGATAGTTATTTCTGGTCCTGGATTTGGGCCTACTCAGAATGATGCTATAAATGATGCTGTGAAAAACAAGGACGAGCTGCAGAATTATTTGATTACTGGTTCACTGCCTACTAAGCTGAGCATTGAAAAGATTGATACTATTTCTCCCTCTCTTGGTGAGGCTTTCTTGAAAAATGCATTATTTGTTGGTATACTAGCTATTCTTGGTGTGATGCTTGTAATATACATTAGGTACAGGCTTCTTAAGATTGTTATTCCTATCATGATTACTGTGTTTAGTGAAGTGTTTATCATTCTTGGTTTTGCTTCGTTGTTCAAAAATAATATTGACATTGCTGCTATTGCAGGCATTATTGCTTCTGTTGGCACTGGCGTTAATGACCAGATTGTGATAACAGATGATGTTTTGAAAAATACCGAGGGAAGTGCTAAGGCAAATATTAAAAGAGCTTTCTTTGTTATTCTTGCTGCTTACTTTACTGTAGTTGTTGCAATGATTCCTCTGTATTGGACTGGTGCTGGCTTGCTGAAAGGTTTTGCTGTAACAACTATTGTTGGAATTACTGGCGGCATTCTTATCACAAGGCCTGCTTTCGGAGTTATTCTTAAGCATTTGCTTGAAAGATAAAAATTTATAAATATCTAGTGTGTTAAATATACAATGAAAACAATTGAAATAATCTCGCTTGTAGTGTTTTTGTTGTTTGTTCTTTCTGCATGTTCAAGTCAGGAAAATAAAGCTAGTGATTCTAAACCTTCTGTAGCAGAACCCAAGAAGGATAGTGTTGTTGCTGTTAATCTAGATATGGACAGCGATGATGTTCTTAACGCTGATGACAACTGCAAGAGTGTTTTCAATAAAAAAGATTCTATAGTTTCAGAGCCTGATTGGGCAAGGTCTTATATCAATCAATGGAACTTTAGAGATATAGAGGGAATTTCTATTGGTAATAGCGGCAATCTCTATGTTGCTGACAAGGAAAACAGGAGAGTGAAAGTTCTTTCTTCCGATGGAAAGTTATTGAAGGAATTTGATGTTGGAGGCACTCCTTTTGATGTTGCTGTTTCAGATTATGTTTTTGTAAGTCTTCCAGCTTCTAACAAGGTTGAAAAATATAGTGTAGATGGTCAATTAATTTCTAAGATTTCTGTTGGCCAGGCTGCTTCTGAGCTTTCTTCTCCAAGAGGCTTGGCAGTTAGTAATAGTTTGTACGTTGTTGATAGCAAAAATAAAAAGATTCAGGTGTTTGATTCTTCAGGAAATTTTGTTTCAGCCTTTGGCTCAGATGTTTTTTCTGGAGAGCCTCAGTATGTTTTAGTTGACAAGAATGAAAATGTTTATGTTACAGATTTTACTAGTAACTTGTATGTTTTCAAGAATAATCAGCTAATTAACAAGCTTTCAAGGCAGGGTTCTCATGCTGGCGAGCTGAATGCTCCTAGAGGCCTTTCTTTTGATTCTTTGGGAAATATTTACGCTGCAGACAAGGCTAATAGCAGAATTCAAGTTTTCACTCCTTCATTAAGCTTTGTTAAAGAATTCAGGCAGATTGATAATTTCTACAATTTGAGGGAGCCTTCTGATTTGGCCATAGACAATAAAGATAATATTTTTGTGATTAATGATAATTTTGAAATCAAGAAGTTCAAGCTTGTGCAGTCTGACCGTGATTCTGATGGTGTTGGTGATGCTTGTGATAATTGTCCTGGTTTAGCAAATCCTGACCAAGCAGATTCTAACAATAATAATATTGGCAACGCATGCGAGAACGCTCCTGAGAAAGTTAGGGCTAATTAGGTGAATATTATGAGAATTAAAAAATGGAGTTTAATTATATCTTTACTTTCCGCTCTAGCCTCGTCATGCAAAAAAGAGACTAATATTTCAACAATTACCTATCATGTCGGGCAGTTAGCTAGTTCTATTCAGACAGATTTAAAAAAAGATAGTATTAACAAAGAAAAACTGAGAGAACTAGCAAGACTAATTAAAAATATAAACTTTGCAAATGATCAAAGGCATAGAACTGGAAAGAACAAAATAATAGAATTGCCTACACCATTCAATTCTTGGGATGAACACAATAAATTTGATGCAGGAATAATAAGTCTCAGTAATTTTTACCTAGAGTGGGACAATTTTGAGGCTTTAGCAAGAAAAAATTATTCAAGACTTGAAGATTATATAGAAATTGTTACGAGAATATTTGATAGCTTAGGTTTTGCAGAGAGATTTTTTAACTTTGTGTTAGAAGATGAAAGAATTTATACTTTAAAAGCACTTTATCAAGTAAAAAATGATCCTAGAAAAATTATCTGAAATAGAAAAAGAGATTACTCTAAACACTGAGAGCTTGGATAGGTATTCAAGAGGTCTTAAAAATAAATTCAAAGACGAACTCGCATTTATAGAGAGATATATCCATAAAATAGAAAGTAACCCTAATAATCCAATTCGCAGTTTTCATTAATTTAACTATGGGTCTGCACAACAGGAAAAAAACTTATCCAATTCAACTCCAAAAAGCTTTTAAACCAGTTGTCATATAAAATAATTAAGTAAGAGGTGAAACTAAGTTATGGCTTTTGAAACTACTGTTACAGTAATTCTTTATGTTATTTTAGGTGCTATGCTTGGCGTTATCTGGAGTCTGAGAAGAATTTATTTTTTGGAAAGAAGCATTGCTGCTTTGGACCTAAAGATTGAGAGGCTTCTTGAGCGTTCTGTAAAAAGAAAAAAGTAAAATTTCTTCTAATTTTTTTATAGGAAAACTATTTAAATAGTGCAGATAGTCATTTCTCAACCGATGAACTATAAAAGTTATTGGGAGGTTAAAAATGGATTTAAACGCAGATGTTCCAAAGGAAATTTTGAATAAGGCTTTAGAGGCTTTAGAAGTAGCAGTCAAGACAGGCAAGATAAAGAAAGGCACTAATGAAGTTACCAAGGCTATAGAGAGAGGTAATGCTAAATTGGTTTTAGTTGCAAAAAATGTTAACCCTAAGGAGATTATAATGCATCTTCCTGCTTTATGCGAGGAAAAGGATGTTCCTTTCGTTCCTGTATCTACTAGGGAAGAATTAGGTTCATATTCAGGTTTGAACATTCCTACATCTGCTGTAGCTGTTATTCAGGAAGGCGATGCTAAGAATCTTATTAAGGACCTGCTTTCTAAGCTTAAGAAATAAAATGAAAATTAAATTTTCGTGCACCAAAATTGAAAATATTCAAATTTTAAGGATGAAAATCATGTTTTTAGAAACTGGGGGTTTTTAGTGTGGTTGAAAAGGAATCTTCTGAAAAGGGAAATGTGAAAAAGCATCATTCTCAAGAGTCTAAAATTCCTCAGCAGCAGGCAAAGCCTGTGTCAGTTGGTAAAGGTTTGTTTACAGAGGCAGTTCCTGCCCAGGTTGAGGAAATTATCGGTAGGACCGGCATGAGAGGTGAGGTTGTTCAGGTTAGATGCACTGTTCTTGAAGGAAGGGATGCTAAAAGAATTTTGAGAAGAAATGTCAAGGGCCCTATAAGGGTTGGTGATATTCTAATGCTTAGGGAAACTGAGATTGAAGCTAGAAAACTAATGCAGGGAAGGAAGTAAAAACAATGAAAATTAAATTTTTAATTACCCAAAAATTAGGAGAATTTTTTTATTATGGCTAAGTGCAGTTTTTGCGGCAATGTTTTGGAAAAAGGCACAGGCAAGATGCTTGTCAAGAATGACAGTTCTGTTTTATACTTTTGTTCTTCTAAGTGTGAGAATAATTCCTTGAAGCTTAATAGAAATCCCAGGGAAGTCAAGTGGACTAAGGATAGCAGGAAAGCAAGAGGGAAAAATTAGAAATGATTGAAATGACCTTGATTTTAGTTAAGCCTGATGGTGTTAAAAGGTGCTTGGTAGGGAATATAGTTACTCGTTTTGAGAATGCTGGCCTGAAGATTATTGGTTTGAAGATGGTTTGGTGTGATAAGGATCATGCCTTGAGGCACTATACTGAAGATATTACTATGAGAAGAGGCCAGTTTGTTAGGGATAAGTTAGTTGCCTTCCTTATTGAGGGTCCTGTTGTTGCCGTTTGTTTGGAGGGCATTGATGCTGTTGAAGTTGTAAGAAAAATTGTTGGTTCAACAGAGCCTAAGACTGCTCCTCCAGGTACGATAAGGGGAGATTTTGCTCATATGTCTATTGCTAGGGCTGATGATATAAAGAAGGGTTTGCCGAACTTGATTCATGCTTCTGGAAACAAAGAAGAAGCAAAGAGCGAAATTTCTCTTTGGTTTAAGGATTCAGAGCTTCATTCTTATTCTACTGTGCATGATGCTTGGGTTATTTAATCTTCTGCATAATAGCCTTCAAAAAAACTTGCTTGTTCTGCATCCATTGCATCAGATTCTAGCTCTTCTTCCCACCATCTATTCATGTGTTCTCTTCTTTCTTCCATTTGTTGTCTCGAAAATCCGATTCTCACTTTCTCCACCCCCTCATTTAGTTGGAGAGTTTATAATTGATAGCACATTATATATAATTAGTCTATATAAAATATATATGTCATATATATAGATTTAATTGAAAAATTGTTCGTATAGTTTTTACAATAAATTTAAAAAATAAGTGCTTGTTAAAGTTTGTGTTAGTTTGTAATTCTAGGATTTAGCATATAAATCAAATAACACAAGCTTTTTAAAAATATTACTATTAAATTTCTTCTATGTTAAGGCAGGTTATTGTTGCAATATTAGGTAATGTTGACTCAGGAAAGTCAAAGTTAGTGGAAACTATAAAAAAAATTTCTATTCTCGCTTCTGAGCCAGGAAAGATTACTCAGTCTATAAGGGCTTATTCTATTTCTATGGATGCAATTAAGGATATCTGCAAGGAATTATTGGACATTAAAAAAATGAAAGTTCCTGGTGTGTTATTAATAGACACGCCTGGCCATGCAGCTTTTTCTAATTTGAGAAAAAGAGGAGGTTCTTTGGCTGATATTGCTGTTTTGGTTGTTGACATTAATGAAGGTATTAAGCCTCAGACAATTGAGTGTGTAGAAATTTTGAAAGCTAACAAGACTCCTTTTGTTGTAGCTTTAAATAAAGCAGATTTGATTAATGGCTGGCACTCTAATCCTAATTTGTTTTTGAATAAGAATATTGATTTGCAGTCCGATAGCGTGAAAAAATCCCTAGACAATAAGCTCTATTCTCTAGTGGCTCGTTTGCATGAGCTTGGTTTTGCTAGCGATCGCTTTGATAGAATTGAGGATTTTACCAAGAATTTGGCTGTCATTCCAACATCTGCCAAGACAGGAGAGGGTATTCCTGAACTGTTGATGATGATTGCAGGTCTTGCTCAAAGGTTTTTAGAATCAGAGCTGAAATATGATGAGAATGTTCCAGGAGAAGGAACAATTCTTGAGGTTTCAGAAGAGAAAGGTTTGGGAATGTGCATAGATGCTATTGTTTATTCAGGCAGGATAAAGATTAATGATAATATTGTTATTGGTACATTGGCAGAGCCTTTGGTAACAAAAGTAAAGGCATTATTTATTCAAGATAAAAGTAAGCTAAAGAATGTAAAGGAAGTTAGTGCCGCAGTAGGCGTCAAGATTGTTTTGCATAATGCAGAAAATCTTATTCCTGGAATGCCTGTCAAGGTTGCTAATGTGAATTTAGAAAAGATTAAATCTGAAATCGCAGAGCAGATAAAAGAGATAACACTTGATCTTGACCATGAGGGTATAATCCTGAAGGCAGACTCTTTGGGAAGCCTTGAAGCTTTGATAAATTTATTGAAAGAAAAGAAGATAAAGATAAAAACTGCTTCTACCGGAGAGATATCTAAGAAGGATATTGCAGAGGCTGAAGCTAACAGTGATATCTTAAACAAGGTTGTTCTAGGTTTTAATGTCAAGAATATTTCTTCTGAGAAAGTTAATGTCTTAACAAACGATGTAATTTATACTTTGGTTGAGAATTTTGAGAAGTGGCGTTCTTCAACTAAGAGTGATATTGAATCCAAGAAGCTAAGTAATTTGGTTAAGCCCTGCAAGATTAAAGTTTTAGAAGGCTATGTTTTTAGAAAGTCTAATCCTGCTGTTGTCGGTGTTGATATTCTTGCCGGCACTCTTAAGGCTGGAACTCCTTTGATGAAAGAAAATTATATTGACGATGCTAAGAGTATACAGCATGAAGGAAAGACTATTTCAGAAGCAAAGAAAGGCCAGTCTATTGCTTTGGCAATGCAGAATATAACAATAGGAAGGCAGGTTAAAGAGGGAGATATTTTGTATTCTGATATTCCTGAAGAGCAGTTCAGAGCTTATAAGAAATTGAAAGATGCATTGAAGTCAGAAGAAAAAGAGTTGTTAAAAGAAATTGCTGAAGTTAAAAGAAAGAAAAATCCTAATTGGGGAATTTAATTGTGAATCAACAAAAAGAAACTGGCTGCCAGTCCTTCCAAACAGCATAATCATATTGCGAATTGTCTCCGCAGCAGACTTGCCACACTCGATTAAATTCTCCGTTTATTTTCTGAATGCATTGCATATTTGCTGGAACACATGCATTACTTGTAGACTTTTTTGGCATTGCAACTCTTAATAATGCTTTATAATTTTTTATATCTGGAGGTAAAGAAAACTTAAACTCATCAGCTTTTGCATTTAATCTTGGTTTATAGATTATAACTATAGTCACATGGGAACATTATTTGATATTTCAAGCAAAGAAGAAGATTTGAGAACAAAGCATGGAAGTTCCTTGTTTTCCTGGACCTCCAGAACATGTGCTAAAAAAATCTCTAAAAGAAAAAGCTTGTCCTGTAATAGCATTTGAGGTATAGCTAAATGCAACAATAGAGAACACAAAAACTAGGCCTATAGAAACTCCAACTATCCACTCTTTTTGCATAAGGTTTTCCTTGAAAGTATATATATATCTTTCGATTGAATTTTACCCCTACATTTTACTTATAATAGAAACATTTATATATTTGTAGAGGTAGATAAATTGCATGGTAATCGTTACAAAGAAAATAAAGGGCGGAAAGGAGTACTATTACCTAGAGCATTCCATAAGGGAGAAAGATACTGTAAAAAAGAAGGAATTATATTTGGGTATAGAAATCCCTAAAAATATTGAAGTAATTAAAAAAGAGTTTATTAATGAACTATACAAGGAAAGATGGTATAGCAAGCTAAATGAAATCAAGAGTAAATTTTCTAGAGAAATTAGGACAATGCCTAAATCATTGAGAGAAAAGGAACTACAGTCATTTATGGTTAAATTTACTTATGATACACAAAGAATAGAAGGATCAAAACTAACCCTTAAAGAAACAGCCAACTTATTAGAAAGGGGAATAACACCAAAAGAGAAATCTTTGCGGGATGTTAAGGAAGCAGAAGCACATAAGAGAGTTTTCTATGAAATGTTGAAATATAAAAAAGACTTTTCATTATCTATTATTTTATACTGGCATAAAGAATTATTTCAAAGTACAAAAAATGATATTGCAGGCCAGATAAGATCTCACGGAGTTGCTATTTCAGGTAGCAAGTTTGTTCCACCATCACCTGTTGAATTAAACGTTTTATTGAAGGAATTTTTTGAATGGTACAGTAAAAATAAAGATAAAATTCATCCAGTAGAATTGGCCGCTTTAGTCCATATAAAATTTGTGACAATTCATCCATTCGCTGATGGAAATGGTAGAATTTCTAGACTGATTATGAACTTTGTTTTAAATAAAAATAATTATCCTATGTTTGATATTCCATATGAAAACAGGAATAGTTATTATACTGCTTTAGAGAGATCTCAGATAAAGAAAGATGAATATATTTTTGTCCAGTGGCTCTTCAGGAAATATATAAAAGATAGTAGAAAGTATACTAAACACCAAAAGTAATCTTTATAAATCCTCTATTTTTCTTATCTTTATGGCAGAATTGAAAGTCGTTATAAATGACACTAAAACAGGGAAATCTTACCAGAAGGTTCTTCCAGAAAATCCATTTATTAACAAGAAAGTTAAGGATAGTGTTAAGGGAGATGAATTAGAATTAAGTGGTTATGAATTCCAGATTACTGGAGGTTCAGATAAGTCAGGTTGTCCTATTCGTTTTGATATGCCTGGTGTTGGAAAGAAGACTGCTTTATTGAGTTCTGGTCCTTGTGTCAATATTAATGTTAAGGGCAAGAGGGTTAGGAAGACTGTTGTTGGCAATACTGTTAATTCTGATATTGTCCAGCTGAATATGAAAGTTGTTAATTATGGTTCTAGGCCTTTGGAAGAAATTTTCCCTAAGAAGGAAGAAGCTAAGGCTGCTTAAGTTAGTTTTATTAAGCTTTTTATAAACTACATTCTATGGGAACAATAGAAAGATTAGAAGATCATAAGATTTTAAAGTATCAAGCTGCTGAAGAAGGATGTTCATATAGAGAATTTAGAGAAAAATTAAGGTTACATAAGATTCCACTAGAAGCGGCAATAGAAAATGCGAGAAATGGAATTTCTGTTAGTCAATATTTAAGAAGAAGAATGGAAGAAGAACTTAAAGAAAAAAGAGAAGAAGAAAAATTTCAAAAAAGATTCAAAACAGTAATTTATAGTGCAATGGCAGTTTCAGTCTTAGCCTTTTTTTTATCATTTACAATAGATAAAGCTTCCGAAGACACAATAAGTATCGATACTCTCACAGAATATTACGAAAGATTTGGTTGGCAATAAAACCCTTTCACTTTTTAATTCCAATTCTTATTAATTCAAAACCAATTATAGATATAATGCTTAATCCTAAGAACATGAAAAAGATAATTAGTTTTTGTCTTCCTAAAATTATTGCTCCTGGACTAGCACTTTTAAAAATAATTAATATCCAAGTTGTAACACCATAAATAATTATAAAACAAATAAAATAATAATTCCAATAATCAAAGAAATAATTTTTTAGTTTCCATCTTTCACTTTCAGTAATGGCTTACCATAACTATTGCCCTGTTGACTTCGTCTTGGCTCACTTTTTTAGAGAATAAATTTTTTACTGCAGTCCTTATTCTCTTGTCTTTGTATCTTTCTCCTATTAGTGCTGCTGCTAGTTTTTTGTATTCCACTGCAACGTCGTTGTTTGGTTTTAAATGTGCGAGTGGCTTGTTCTGCGCCAATGCTTCCAGTAGTTTCTCTTCATCATTAAGAACGCTCACTATTGGAACTTTTGTAGAGTCTTGTATGCTTTCCAGGCTTAACTCATATTTCTTTCCTTTGACTTTATTTAGTATTATTCCTGAAATATATGTTCTTTTTTGTCTTGCCACTTTTACTGCATGCATAGTGCTTGCCAGCGTCACATAGTCTGGAGTTGTTATGACAAACAGCTCGTCTGATGCCATTATTGTTGCAAGCATTTCTTCATTCAATGCTGGAGAAGAATCTATTAGTATTAGGTCATAGAATGATCTTAGTGATGCTATATATTGGTGGAATTTGTTGTAGTTTACTTTTCTTGAATATAAGGATGAAGGTAGCAAGTGCAGTCCAGTTGTGTGCTCATATATTGCTTTGTGCAGCCTAACTTTTCCTTCCAGGACATCATGCAGTGTATTTCCCATCTTGCTGAATCCGAAGTGTAATGCAAGGTTTGGTCCTGAGAAGTTTCCATCAACCACTAATACTTTTTTTTTGAAGTCTTTTGCTAGAATTAGGCCGAGGTTAGCAACTGTAGTAGTTTTTCCCACGCCTCCTTTTATTGATACAAATCCTATTATTTTTGCTCTCTTCAAGTTTCTCTACCTTCTTTTTTCTCTCAATTATACTTCTATCTGCTTGTTTATATATTTTATTAAAAAATGAAAAAAAGAACGCATGACTCTTATCGCCATACGCTTTAGCGCCCCCTTACTCGTTTTTCTTCTTTAGCACGAAGTAAACTATTCCTACAATGACTACTAGCACTACTAGCACAATTACGAATGGCAGTGCACTTGTTTTTTCTTGTTCTGCTGTTGGTGCTTCTGCTGCAGGCTGTTCTGCTGTTGGTGCTTCTGCTGCAGGCTGTTCTGCTGCTTTATTTGAAGCTATTGCAAATAAGCTGAAGCCTCCTGCTTGTGCTTTGTAGTGGTGGTGTCCGCTTTGTAGTTTTAAGTATGTTGTCGGCAGTTCTTTCCAGCCTTCTTCATATTTAAGTAATTTTATGTCATCTTTTACTACTCCGTTTTGTGTCAGCCATATGTCTGCTACTGTGAATGTTATGTCTGCTTTTGTTACTTTAGCGTCTCCGAAGTTGTTTTTGTTTACTTCGAAAAATTTGTATACTGTGACTTCTGGCTGTGGCACGCCTGTTGACGGCTGTCCTAGTGACTTTAGTATTAGTTTGGCGCTGCTTACTGGCTTGTCTGCCGCAAACACTACCTCGCTTACTCCTATTTCATTGCTGTTTGGAGTGTATTTTACTTCCTGGTTTGCTGTTGCAGTGTTTACTGTTACTGATGATGTAGCCCCTCCGCCTCCTCCTGTTCCTGTTGTAGTTGAATCAGCACTGCTTGATACATCTACTGCTAGCGTCTTTGTATTCTGATTGCCAGCATTATCTTGAGCCGTGCATGTTACAGTCTGTGTACCTGCAGCTCCGAATGTGTAGTCTACGCTACAGGTAGTTACATCTTCACATTTCTTAACTACAGCATCTTCCCCTGTAACATCTATGTTTATGAAATCTGGAGATATATCACTTATATCACACTTTAGAGTGGATAATGCTCCCTTCTTTACTCCTGTTCCTAATGAGGATGTCAAGTCCGTCATACTTGGTTTTGTAGCGTCTATTTTTACTGTACGGTTGTCAAAGCTTACATTGAAATGATGTACTATATCATAGCAGCCAATTGACCATCTATATCCTGTCGAGTTATCTGGTAAATCTTTTACAGTTACATTATTTAATGTGTCATTTCCTACTTTTATTCCATCATTAGGGTCTCTTCCAAATGCTGTTCCATTAGGCATTACTGTTGTAGACAAGTTCTTCTGTGTTCCTGATGGTCCTACATCTAGCCATAGTGTGCAGTTCTTTAGGAAGTTGTCTGTTGCTATGAATGAAAAGTTAACTAGCTTTGTGTTCACCCAAGTATTATTTACTGGTGTTGTCAAGTTTATCCTTGGTGGTGCTGTATCTAAAGTCAGTCTTACTGTTGTACTATTTGCAGGGAATGCTGTCGCAAATGCTGTCGATACGTTAGTGGTTATATTTATTACTATGTTGCCTGGAGTTTCTGTATTTCTTAACAAGCCTATCATTGTGTCATTCATTGCTGATGGTGCTTTCACAACAAACCAAAATGATGAAATGTTTAATGGTCTCCAATGCTCTCCTGGTGCTGCTCCAGCCCATGGACCGTTTGCTCCTGTCATGTTTCCTGCCCTGCAGAAGTAATCTCCTCCTCCTGCTATGCCGCTTCTAGTATTGAGAACGCTTGTGAAGTTGCTGCAGATCCATCTGCTAAAATTGTAAGCGCCGCCTACGCCTCCTGCTCCAAATGTGCTGTTTGCTACTGCGCTTCCATTAAGTGTTCCGCCAATACCTGATTTTGCATGCGTATCATTTAATGTTATGTTGCCTCTTTCTATAGAAAAATTTATTGAAGTTATATTGTAAGTTACTGTTGAGTTAAACCATATCGTAAAATTAAATATTTCCACAGCATTCTCGCCTATTACTAGGTCATTATCTGTTGTGTTTACTCCTATTGGAGTTCCTGGCTGGCATGGTGGAGTTCCGCTTGTACTCGTACAGCTAAAACCTGGAGGGTTAGCTGGTGCTGTATCAAAGAATTGTGCTGAAACTAAATTTGCTCCAAAAATTAAAATTACCAATAAAAGTAGTGTAGTTAAAATGTTTTTTATTGTACCTTTCATCAAATCGCCCCTTTTTTATTTTTTATTTTGATATTCTTTTTTATGAGAGTAGCTTCTATTTAAATCTTTCTATTGTTTTCTTCTTTTCATTGAAATTTTCTTGCTACTTGTGTTTCTTCTGCTTGAGTCCATAAAATATTGCCAGCATAAGTATTCTCTTCCTATTTTTGATTTCTTCAGTAGCTTTACTCTATTTCCATTCAAGTTAAAGTAAGCAAAAGTCCCTTTGCTGCATTTTATGAAATAGTTTCCGTCTTTCCAGTTTGCAGCTGTTTCTCTTATGAATGATATGAAGTGTTTTTGTGTTTTTACGTTCTTTCTGTCTATTTTAAGTATTGGCTTGAATGGATATAATATAGAATAATTAGGCCTTACCTGCATAACAGTCATTTTGTCATCAAAAACCATATTAATTTTGAGCCTCAATATTTTTATAGTAGAAGAAATTTATATATCTTTCGGAAAATAGGCTTTGTGTGAAAAGTAAAATCTTTGCTGTTTTTCTGCGCCTGGAAGAAAAATTAATTAAGGTTGTTCTTGATGGATTACTAAACAAAGCTGGAAAATCATTCAGGGCTGAAGTCGTCTATTTTTGGAGAAAATTCTTCATAAGTTTTTATCATTCCTCTGTTTTTCATGTATTCTCTTGCAAGTATCCAGAATATTAGTCCCAGGCTTTTCTTTCCCTTGTTGTTGCATGGTATTACAAGATCCACATTGCTTAATTCATTGTTTGTATCGCATAGTGCTATTACTGGTATTCCTACTTTTGCTGCATCATCTACAAGGTTCTTGTCTGGGAACGGATCTGCTACAAGTATTAATTTTGTTTCTATGAAGTCTTCTAGTTTTGTGTTTGTTAATATTCCTGGATGGTATCTTCCTGCAAATGCTTTTATTCCTGTTACTTTGCTGAACATTTCTACTGCGCTCCATCCGTTTTCTCTTCTGCAGACTATTAATAGTTGTTCAGGTGGATATTGAGATAACAGTTTTCCAGCAAGTTCTAGCCTTTCATTTATTTTCTGTACATTTAGAACGCTTAACCCATCTGATCTTACCTTGTATATGAATTGGCTCATTGCTTTTGTTCTGAACTTTGTTCCTATATGCAGTCCTACTTTCAGGTACTCATCCGCCGCTACAAGATATTGTTCTTCTGCCATTTTTATTTTTTAGCCTGATGTCGAGAAACCGCGTTGCGTGTTTTTTGCCTCAGCATCTTTGGCTTTAGATTTTGCAAATTTAGAGGATTTATAAACATTTCTTAATTAGTTTTTAGAATTTTAATAAAAAAGAATTAAAAAAATAAAAAAATTTACAGGTTCTTCTTGAATTTTGCTACTATCTCTTCTGCTTCGTCCCTTAATCCTAGACCTAAGCCTATTCCCATAGCGAGTGCAAATCCTAAACCTAAAGCTCCTAGCAATATTAGGAATGCGTTTTGCACAAATCCTGTCTTGACACCGACTTGTTCTAGGCCTACAACTACAACCATGAAAAGCACCACTACTTTTAGTATTCCACTTACTACTCTCATGCCTCTCATCTTTGTGTGTTCTCTTATTTTCAAGTCTATGTAGTGTGCTAGTGCTACTCCTGCAAAGAATACTATTACTGCAAACAATACGTTTGGTAGCCACCTGACGAACGTATCAAGAAGATCGCTTAATGTGCTCAAATTCAATATTGATACTGCAACTTGCAAGAATATAACGAATACGAACCATTTAACTAATTCTCCAACTAAGCTTGGTAGATTAGTATGCCCTACTTCTTTTGATAATCCTGCTTCTTTTATATATTTATCTAGTCCTACTTTCTGTAATAGCCATTTGACAACATGTCCTATTAAGAATGCTACAAAATATCCTAGTATTAATAGCAGTATTGCTACAACTATGCTTGGGAAAACACTAACAAAATCTAGCCATAATTGGTATAATGGTTTTAAGAATAAATTTCCTGTCTCTACAAGGCCTTCTACTGCCAAACTCAACACCTCCTTTTTAATACATACATTAGAATATATCTTATTTATATAACTATCGGTTTTTTTCCATTAATTCATGATTTATGTTAGTTAATCTTCTAATTAATTGTGTGTTGTGATTTTCTAGTTTTATTATTGGAATGTTTAGTGCAACAATTAAGTCTGCATTGCTGTTGTTCTCTGCAACTATGTTTAGATTGTTTTCCTTGAAGTTGCTTGCATCTGAAATAAATTGTGATACTGAATTAAATTTTAATAGCACAGTGTTGAAGCTTTTTTCATTTACATGCATGTCATACTCATTTATCTTGGAGTTTATGCACACGAAGCATTTGTGCCTTATTTCCTCGCTTAACTCTTTGTATGTTTCTGTATTTCCCTCGTATAGTGGATTTTCAACATAAATAAGGTTATACGTGTTTACAAGTTCTTTCACGTATTTTATTTGTTCCTGCTCATTTAGCTGTTTGTCTTTGTAAATATATTTGCCGTTGTTGTGGTTGTCAAACGCAACTCCCATTCTAAGGTCAAATTTGACATACTCGAATACTGTGTCTAATGCCTCTTTGATAAGTATTAATAATTCTTCTTCATTCTTCAACTCGCCTTTTATTTTTTTGTTTAGCTCAGAGCTTACTAGGAAGTTTGCATTAAGTGCTGCTTCAAAGTTATTCGAATCTGGGGATAATACAAATATTTGTTTGACGCCGAAGTTTTTGTTTGAGTATACAACGCTCATCGGCCTTGGCATCTGCTTTGCCTCTTTGTTGAAAAATTTCCACGGCTTGTCCATAGATGCTATTAGTCCTTCTTCAAGAATTTTGTAGCTTTGCTCATCTATTTGATTTAGTCTTTTCTTAAGTTCTGTAAAGTCTTCAGGCTTGTTTATCTCAAATCCTATGATTTTGTTTTTTATTATTTCAGCAGTGTTCGGTTCTAAGTCTATACTTATTTTTTTTTTGCTTGTTGCTATTACATAATTGTTTTTCCAGAATACGAGCTTGCTTCTTCTAAAATCTTTTATTATCATATAAAAAAATTATTCTGTTTTTTTTGGTGATGGCCTTCTTATGGTTATTGGCAATAGCCCCTTTTCAAGTTCAAGTTTTGCTATTTCTATTGGATTGTAATTTATTTTCTCTAGATCATATTCTTCCATTTTTATCAGGAATGGTGCTCCCATTGATAGCTGAAGTGCTCTTGCCCCTATTAGTCTTGCTTTTTCATACTTTGTGTACTTCATTTTGGTATTGCTTTTCTCAGGTCGCTTGATTTTTTTATTATCATTTCTATCATGGTATTGACTTCTTCATGGCTTAATCCTGTGTCTCCCCCCTTTTGCATTGAGCATATGGCCCCGTCTTCTAGCACTCCTGCTGTAAGTCTTGCATCGCAGAACTCTTCCTCTTCATATGACGGGTCTATTATGAAATTTCCTCCTATGCTGTAAACTGTGCATGAGATTGGCATGTGCTGCAGCTCTAGTTTTTTGCTTGTTAATTCTTTATAATTTACTTTGTCGTCTTCAACTTTGGGAAATCTCGCATCCTTCAATGCTGATATTGCAGCCAGGCTTGCAGCATCAAATAAGTTTCCGTCGTCATTTATTGGATAGATATCTATAAGTATCATCCATATCTTCTCTCCTTCTTTAACGCATAATTTCTTGAAATCTAAAGCTTCTCCCTCTCTTAATGCTCTGTCAACCACTCTTGACAGTTCTATTGCCTCAACGCTTGGAGGCCCTAGTTCGAATTTCGGGCTTGATAATGGCCTTAGTTCAACATTGACCATAATTGTACCTTCGTCAGGCGTGTCTGGGAATGGTTCTCCTAGTTCAAATTTTACTCCTGCTATAACTTCTGTGTTTCCTATTCTGACTCTCGCAGATCCTTCAGCACCTTTAATTATTCCGTGTTCTACTGTTATTTGTCTGTACTGGTCGAATTTTCTTAGGTCTGTTCTTATTTCTTGTTTGAGTGTGCTCAAAAGATGTTGTTTTATTATGCTTGACATTTTTTATGCTCCAATGAATTTTTCTTTTAATGCTCTGATCTGTATTTCTTTTATTTCTTTGCATGCCTTTGTTGCCATTTCTAGTAATTTTTCTGCTTCCTCTTTTGTTAGTTTTCCGTCCATCTGCAGCAGTGTTATTTGCCCTGTTCTTGTGGACATTGCTATAGGCATGTCTACTCCGTGAGGGTATGAGTCCTCTTCATATGTTAAATCCACAAGTAGCTTGTCTTCTACTTTTCCTGCAGATACTGATGTTATTAGGTCTTTCATTGGTATTCCAGCATCTGCTAGTGCTAGTGATGCTGCTGTTATTCCAGCGCACCTTGTTCCTGCATCTGTTTGTATTAGTTCTATGAATACATCTACAACTGCTCCCGAGTAGTCGCTTAAGTCAAGCATTGGCAGTAATGCTTTTTCTGTCACTAGAGAAATTTCTTTTGACCTCCTGTTTCCTCCAGGTCTTACTCTTTCTCCGCTTCCTGAGAATGCTGTCATGTTGTATTCGCATCTTAGTATTCCTTTTGTTGGGTCTTGCAGGAATGCCGGATACAACTCTTTTGGGCCGTATACTGCTGCTATTGCTACTGTGTTTCCGACCTTGAACATTGCGCTGCCATTTGCCCTAGGAACAACTCCTACCTTTACTTCCATGGGCCTTAGCTCATCAAATTTTCTTCCGTCAAATCTTTTATTGTAAGCTACCACTTTCTTTCTCCAAGTATTCTTTTATCCTATCAGTAAGTCCTGACATGAAGCTTTCTTTTTCTATTTTCTTTATCGTCCTTACAGCAAGATCTTCTTTGTAAACATTATCGCCGCTTATCCATATGAAGCCGTTTTGTCCTACAGAGATTTTGCACCCTGTGTATTCTTTTATCAGGTTTATCATGCTTCCTTGTTTTCCTATTACTCTCGGCACTTTTGTGCTTCCTATTTTTATTATCCTTCCTTCTCCAAGCTTTCTGAGTCCTGGTCCTTTTATTGAAAGGTCTATGATTTTCATGCTTGCAATATTTACTATCTGTGCCATTATGTAGTCTCCATGGCTTAGGTATTTGCTTAGGTCTGCTCCCTTTGCTATGTAGTCTGAGCTTGCATCTTTGATTGATAGGTTTGCTTCAAATGCCCACCCTATGTCTACTCTCCATCCGCTTAATCCTATAGAAGTTACCTTTCCTATTACTATATCATCTCTTTTTGGTACATAAGGTCCTGTTAGTGGTACAAGCTTGATAAGTCTTCCGCTTAAGCTTGCCATGCCTACTTTTGTTGCTATGAGCTTTTCCTTTTCTCTTATTATGTCTTCTCCAGGCAGATATTCCATGCTTTCTGCTATTACTTGTCCTGGAACTACAAGTTCCTTGTCATTGATCATTATTCCCTGTGTCATTTTTTCTTTAGTATGCTTATCTCAACTGTGCCTTTTGTTAATCTATTTAAATCTACCTCTAGTTCTTCTTGCAGTCCTGCGGGTATTTCTAGCATTACGCTTAAGCTGCCGTCGTTTTCCCATCTTTCGCTTATTAGCTTTCCATAGTGTTTTAATGTGTTGAATGATTTTCCTGCATACTGTGGTGCTACTCTTATTCCAAGCTCTCTTATTTCATATTTTATTGGCAGGATCTTTTTAAGCCCGTCTATTACGTCTTTTACTTGCTGCTCTGCTGGTTTGTTTTCTACTCTTATTTTCGCTTCTGCTATTGCATTTTCTATTCTTTGCGGAGGATGCGGCTTTCCTGTGTTCGGGTCTACTGTGCTTCTGTGCACCAAGTTGACTACTTGTTTTCTTGTCTGTTCAAGTTCCTTTCTCAGCATTTCTGCAGTTATTTGCACAATTCCATTTTTTACTATAGTTTTGCATATCTCTAGTTTGTCGTCTGTGCCGAATAATTTTTCAAGGTCTTTTTCAGAAGCCCTTAACCCTTTTTTTGCATCGCTGTAAATCTCTTCGCTGACAACAACATCTGTTATAGAAATATTTTTTCCTGCTTTGAAGTCTGCTGCATTTTGTGGATCAACTAGAATCTCAAAGTCTTTTCCTTCTTTTCTTGCCTTCGCTATTACTGCTTCATTTACATTCCTGATCATATCGCATTCAGACCTTTTTGGCCAATTTTTTTAAGGATTCCTTGTCTAGTCTTCTAAATTGCCTGTCGCTTGTTTTTATGTAAGCCCCGTCTATTCTGTCTGCATCAAAGTCTTTTCCGAATACTCTCTTGAATGCACTGACTGCAAGCTTCATTCCCTGCTCGAGGTTCATTTCCGAATCATATTCTTTTTCTAGTATTTCTTTTAGTTGTGTTTCTGCTTCGCCTATAACTGTTGCCTTGTACTGGAAATATATTCCTGTTACGTCTGTTACGTAAAGCTGCGGGCCCTCATCATCTACTCCTGCAAATAGTATGCTCACTCCGAATGGTCTTGCTCCTCCGAACTGTGTGTAAGCCTGTTTCATGTTTGCTATGTCTTTGACTAGAGAAAGTATGTCCATTGAACTGTCATATGTTACCTTGTATTGTTGTGCTATTAGCTGTGCTCTTTCTATTAGAACCCTTCCGTCCATCAAGTATCCTGTTGCGCTTGCTCCTATATGGTCGTCAACCTGGAATACTTTTTCTATGCTTTGCCCTATCATTAGTTTTTCTAGAATTCTTTTGTCTGCTAGTAATAATACTCCGTCTTTGCATACTATTCCTAAGGATGTTGTGCCTTGCCTGACTGCTTTTTTTGCATATTCTACCTGAAGCAGTCTTCCGTCTGGGCTGAACATTGTGCTGCTCCTGTCATATCCCATCATTTGGTGTGTTATTGTTGGCTGCACTATGATGCACCTCTATGCAGAAATTTGGATCTGGATTTGTTTATCATTCCTGAAGCTCCTAAGCTCCTAAGAAGAATGTCTTCTTTATTAATCTTTCTCACGAAGCAGAAGCTCGCCCTCAAATGGTCTAGATATTTGTTGTTTAGTTTTATTACTCCCCTGTTTTTCTGGAATTCTAAAAAGTTCAAGTTTGCTTTTGATAGTGTAAAGTTTCCGAAGTATTCTCTAAATTTTTCAGTTACTTCTTCTTTAAGTTTCTTGTATTCTATGTTGCCTTCGCTTATTACTTCATACACTAGGTATCTTTTCTTTTCTCTTAAGCTCGGCTTCAGCAATTTTTGTTTCATAATTTCACAAAGATATAATATTTAGTTTATCTTCTTCTCACAATTTTTTTGTACTGTTATAGGATTTATAAGCCTTTGGGTAGTTGTATGGTATGTATCTTAGGTGTGGCAGAGTATTGTCTTTTTTCGGCCTTCTCCACTCCGTAAAGAATACTAGTGCGATTATTATAGTCATTAATAGCAGGAAGTTTAGTCCGTCTATTATTGGAAGCTTGACATCTATTGCAGGATTTATTTTTATTGGACCTTTTGTTGTTAATTTAATGTCCAGTTTTGGAACAGTTATTCCTCCTGTTGCATTCACGAATCTTATTAGTATCTCGCCTATGCCTTTTGTAGTGTTTAGTATTAGGTCATATGATCCTCCTTCTCCTTTTGTGGAGTGTATTATTATAGCTCCTTCTTCAGTTTCTATTATCTTTGTCCCTTCAGGTATTTCTGCAGGTTTTTCAGGTTCTTGTGGTTCTTGCTGTGGTTCTTCTTGTAATGGTATTTGAGGTTTGGCATCTCCTCCTCCATTTCCATTTCCGCCACCTCCTCCTCCGCCTCCTTCACCGCCTCCTGATACTGGTGTTTCCTCGCTTGAATATGTAGTAAAGGTGTTGACTGAAAATGTAAATATGCCGCTCGAGTAGCTTATCTCTGTACAGCTTCCGCAGAAATCATAGGATCCGCTGTCCTGCAAATCTATTAATGGTCTTGGGTTTGTGAATGTTAGGCTGTTTATTGTTATATTAGCGCTTGTATTAAACGCCCAAGCTGCTGTGCTGTTCACCCTTACGAAATTGCTGTTTATTGCTATGTTTCCCGTAGTGTTTATAGCATTTTCTTTTGTGATGTTTACTGTAATATTTTCATATCTTATGCTTCCGTTTTCGTTTCTTAGTGTTATATTTATGGCTGTAAAATTTGTATAGTTAATATAATATAGAAGCCCACTTGTTATATTAGTTAGTGTTGTGCCGTTTGCTCCTGCAAGATAGAAATCATATGATGTTGCATTTATTATTAAATCAGAGTAATTGGCATTTGTTGTGTCTACTGCATATATTCCTTTTCCTTCTTGTCCTGTAGATAGCAGAGTGCTGGATGTTATGTTTGTGCTTTTGGTTCCTGTTCCAAAGATTATTGCACTTGCATTATAGCCTGTGCTTTCAAATTTATTGTTGTTTATCCTGTTCTGGTTCGCTACATCTATATATAATATGTGGGAATTATTATTGTAGGTTGTTAGGTTATTGTCGCTTATATTATTCCTTAGTGTGCTTGACCTGAGGTATATTGCAGAAGATTCTACTCCTAATGTTGTTATGTTATTTGATATTATGAGATTTCCGCTGCTCTGCATCCTTATTCCGTGTGATGGCAGTCCAGTGCTTGTTGCACCTTCTGTGTAAATTATATTTTCTGTAACATTGTTGGCTCCTCCATCTCCGTTTAAGTCCAGTCCTGAAGTTATTGTAGTAGCGTAGCTGCGTATAACATTCTTAGTTATATTGTGATGAGAGACTCCAGTTAGCGCCAATGTGACAGTTGTAGAGCCAAACGAAGTTAGATTATTGAATGCTATGTTATTGTCCGCTATTGATCCTGAAGTTGACTGTGAAGCAAGTATCGCTTCTGCTGTTCCTCCAAATGTGGTTATATTATTAGACAGAATGTTGTTAAATCTTGTCTGTCTTAATAGGTTTATGCCTTCTGCATTGCTTCCTGCAAGGGTTGTAAATGTAAAAATTATATTGTTTGTTATGTTATTATAATCAGAAAAGAAGTTTGTTGATCCTATTCTATTTCCGGAAATTTTTATTCCAGCTGCACTTGTTCCGTTTGTCTCTATTTTGTTGTAAGAAATATTGGAGTTGCCGGTTTGGTTTAGCATTATTCCTGCACCATTAGTGAAGTTAATTAGAATTGTATTATTAAACACAACGCTGTTTGACGAATGATTCAATACTATACCATTCCTGAAATAGCTTACATTGCAGTTTTTGATGTAGCTGTCGCTTATGTTGTTAAACCATGCCCCTACTCCTGTTGTGTGGTTTCCAAGTATTTCGTAGCCGTTACAGTCAAATACTATGCTGCTGGCATTCAATATTATTCCGTCGCCATTGCATATATTTCCTCCTGTGCTGTTTATTATTCCTGCATCTAGTGATATGTTCGTTGCTAAGTAGCTTCCGCATGTCAAATTTATTGTTGTGTAGTTGCTCAGTCCTGTAACATTAAAAATTCTCGGATTGTTGGAAATTTTGTTGCAGCTTGGAGGTCTGCACTGCACATTATTTCTTAGGATAGTATAAGCATCTGTAGAGCTTGAGTTTGCATCATTGAATGTTATTGTTATTGAAGTGCTCCTGTTGTATATTTCTGAATTGTTTAGTATATTTGCATTGTTGCTGGTAAAATCTATGTCATTGGTTGTGTTGGACATGGTGTCAGATTCTAGTAATGTCATGTTAATTAAATTGATGTTTGTTGTTGAGTTTCCTAAGCTCAGATTATAGAATGTAGAATAAGACTCAACAATTGTTATCTTGCTGACTAGATGATTGTCTAAAAATGTTATGTTTATTGATTTATTCAAGTAAATGTCTATTTGGCTGTTGTTTGATATTGTGTTGTTGGAGAAGCTAGCATTAGTCAATGCGCCTAGTGCAACACCGTAAGTGTTGTTGTATATTGTTGTGTTTATTATTGTTAGATTATACAAGTTTATCATTCTGGAGTTTATGCCGTAGAGTGAGCTTGTTATGTTGCAGTTTCTTATGAGCGTATTATTAAATCCTCCATCTATTAGTATGCTGCTGTTTGCGCTTGTCCCGTTTCCTTCTATTCTATTTCCCTGGCAGTCTAAAATAATATTGTTAGCTTTTATGTTTATGCAACTTCCATGTGAAGTTATATTGCTAGTTAGTTGTATTAAATTATTTGCCGTTGCTGCTGCACTGTCACAGCTGCTACAAGTATCGCATGTTGCTGCTTCTGCATTAGCTGCTAGAATTAATATTAGAGAAAACAAAATTGTTGCAACTATATAAAATCTGTTCTCAGTTGTTAATTTATTTAAATTTATCATCTATTCCTCTTTTTTTTGGAGTTGTTGTATGCGGTCCAAACAGTCCTGTCATCTCTTTTGATGGCTAGCGCAATTTCGTGATAGCTAAATCTGAGATTTTCTTTTAAGTAAACAACAAGCGATTCTAGGGCAGATAACTCTGAATCTGCAAGAATTGCTACAGGTATTTGTATAGAATTTTTATCAATCGAAAGTTTTGATTTGTGTTTTTTCTTTGAATTGTCGAATGCATGCCAGATGTTTCTTTGGTCTCTTTTGAGCAGCCTAGAAATATCGCATAGTGGAATATTACTTTCTTCTTTTAAGTATTTTACAACAGATTCTAGCACTGTTAATCTTTTGTTGAGAATTGAAACAGGAAAGCTTGCTTCCTGCTGTATTATCTGCAGTATTTCTTCATGCGATAAGCTATGCTTCTCTTTTAATGTAGAAATTAATTCTTTTATTTTTTTAATACTTAGTATATCATTCTTGTCTAATGCTGGATTAGTATGCCTAAAACCAGGTTTTTCCATCAATTAATAGATTAAACAGAGTTTAAATAATTTACGTATTATATAAGTATAAAAAGCTTAATAAAAAATAATTTTACGTATTATATAAGTATAAAAATTTAGACAAAATTGCAGAGGCTTAAAGCATAATCTGCTTCATTTCCAGTCATCCCCATAATCCTAAGTAAGCTCAAGAAATCTATTCTTCCTATCATCTGATATTTGTTTGAGGCAAAGCTGAAGAAGAAAATTTTTACTTTGTATTTCCTGCACAGTTTTATGCTTTTCATAACCCAGTTTAGTTCTATATTTGAATTAATTTTGTTAATGCTGAAAGCCACAGCAATTTCATTTTTCCTTGCAGCCTCGCACATTATGTGATCAAGTCCTATTCTGTCTGTTGAATATGTATCTTTTTTTCCAAATAAATGAGGGTTAAGCAGTAATTTTATTCTTTTGTTTTCTATTAAATTTCTTGCTTCCGAATATGTTTTTGCTTCCTGCATTCCAAACTTTTTGATGTCATCTTTGAAGTAAATTTTTGAGTATCCTAAAAGCTTAGCAAAGTTTTTAGTGTCACTATTCTCTTCCATTAATGTGATATCGCAAAACATTATTTAATCTTGTTTAGTAAGGTTTATAAATATTATTTAAGGTACTCATTGAATGGAACCAACAAATAATAAGGTACCTAAGCATATTGGGATCATTCTTGATGGAAATCGTAGATTTGCTAAAAGATTAATGTTAAAACCACTTAAAGGCCACGAATGGGGTTATGAAAAAATAAAGAAGATAATGGAATGGTGCAAGGAGTTTAATATAAAGGAGCTCACATTATATACATTTTCTATTGAAAATTTTGACAGGCCTAAGAAAGAGTTTGATTATCTTATGAAATTATTTGTAAGGGCATTTAAAGAATTGAAGAATGATTGGAATAAAATAAAAGAACTTAAAGTAAGATTTATTGGCAGAATCTTCATGTTTCCTGAAAAGGTTCAGCAGTCTATGAAAGACTTGATGGAATCCACAATTAATAATGGGCCTTATACTTTGAACTTTGCTATGGCTTATGGCGGAAGGGCTGAGATTGTTGATGCCACTAAAAAGATTGCGCAGCAGGTTAAGGAAGGAAAGCTTGACATTGACAATATCAATGAAGAAAATTTTAAGAAAAATCTGTATTTGGATTCAGATCCTGATCTTATTATTAGAACTTCAGAATCAAGGTTGTCCGGATTTTTACTGTATCAAGGAGCATATTCTGAAATTATTTTCCTGCCTGAGAAATTATGGCCTGAATTTGAGAAGGAAGATTTTGTTAAATGCTTGGAAGAATACTCTAATAGAGAGAGAAGGTTTGGCAAGTAAAAAATTTTAGAGCTTTTTAATTTCACTAATTATTTTACTAATATTTTTATTCAAGTTATTTTCAGATGTATTGACTACAATAATTTTATGCTTATTTTCTAGAGCCTCAACTAAGCATACGTCAAATATTTCTGCATCTAAATTCTCTCTTATTTTATCCTTGCTGTATTCTCTCGCCTCCAGCCGCTTCTTCAAATCTTTTATTTCGCATTTGCACACAATACACAAATCTATGTATTTAGTATCTAAGTAGTGGCTTAAGTGGCTGTCAATTATGAGATTTTCTTTTGATTCTTTGATTAATCTCTCCAAAAATTTATTTAGTTTTTCTGCATCAACTTCATGTGTATCTAATTTTTTTATGTATTTTCCTTGTAACTTATTTTCTTTAATTAATTCACTTACATCAATATATTTATACTTTAATTTTTTAGATAGTTCCTTTGCTATTGTTGTTTTGCCACTTGCCACGCTTCCAGTTACGCATATTGTTTTCATTTTTTAGTCTACTGTAAACAGTTCATTGTCATGGTCTACATCAAATACTCCGATTCTTGCTCCTGCATCTAGCCAACCATGAGCATAATTTAATGCAGCAAATGCTGTTACATAGTCTCCTTTTTTCATGAAGTGTTTTGCATCTTCGTAGTATCTTTGTGCCATGTCTAAGAATATTTCTGCAGTTTCTTTTGTGTTTATCTTTATCCCCGGGTTTATCTTTACTTTCTTCAATGCTCTTCCTGTTACTTCAAAATATTTCTTCAATTTATGTTCTGTTATCTCTTTCATAGTATAAACAAAAATTAAAGAATTAAATACTTATCTAACAAGCACTATATTTATTTAATTGTTGTGGTACATAGTCTTTAGAATATATAGCATATACATTCCCAACACTATCAACATCAACATCAGTAATTAAACCGTCTGGACCATATGTATTATTTTGAGGGAAAAAAACTTCATTTTTGACTACTGTAGTTACATATTTCCCATTATTGTCGAATTTCCACACAGCACTCTTTGACCTATCTGCAACAAATAAGGCTTTATCTTGTGCTTTTGATGCAGCTAGTTTCAGATTACGAGACGAGAATTTCTCACTTTGTGGTCCTGTAAGTGCATAAAGCAGTTGATTGGCTGGTGATATTTTTATTACTCTGCTTTCTCTCCAAGGAACTACATTAAAATTGAATGTTGAAGCTACATAAAGCCCTTGAGGGCTAGTTTGTTCAAAAATTAAGGACATTGGATAAACACTTGTGGTTGTTGGAACAACTGTCTTCAAATCAAAGCTAGGCAATTCCTGTCCTGCAGCAGTAAACATGAATACTTTGTCGCTGAATGCTACTGCGAAGTCTCCATTAGATTTAACATTCATAACAAATCCTCCAGCATTATTATGTGCTTTCTGCACAAATGGAGTCAGAGTTTTGGTTACAGTGTTAAACTTAGCGACATAAAAAGTGCCGGATTTTGCATATGCTAAATACAGGTTATTCGCTGGTGCGTTAAATACTCTTGGACTGTATATTCCAGGCAATGCTTGGGTGTATTTTATAGCTCCTAGGTTATTAGCTAAGGCATCATATGCTGTTAATACTAAATTAGGAGAATAAGATATCGGTTGTATAACAACATAAAATTTGTCCCCGCTTATTGTAAAATCCTTGCCTTCACCATTTAGCGCTATATCTTTCAATAAATCTCCTGTATCACTTTTAAATAATCTTAATTTATATCTTGTTAACATCGCACTCAATGTAGGACCTATCTGCATAAATTTATAGCTATACTGTTCTCCAGTGTCTTTAGAGTAGATTTGTGAATATAGTTTAGGTGAGCCATCGTTATTTGTTAGTAATGTCCCTGAAGAATCTTTGCATTGTCCTATGCATCTAGATGGTTGGGAAGTAGAAGTTGTGCTAAGGCATCCGTTTGTACACTTCTGGCTTTTTGTTGCAGGGCATGTTGCGCCTGTTTTAGAAGTTGATGTTGTTATTAGTGTATTATAGTCTGTGCATGTTATTCTTTCTTTACAGTCATTTGTTGGCTGTGTTGTTGTTTTTTGCTTACTGCAAGTCCCGCCTATCGAAGCGCTGCAAATGTATCCAGCAGGGCAGGTTCCTTGTTTGCCTGGTCCTCCAGTGCACTTCTGTGTTGATGTATGAAAGAATTCTCCTGTGCTTTCTTCTACACTCGAATCTCCTAAAAAATTATTTCCTGTAAGTATTAATGCAAATGCTAAGACTAAAACTCCTGCAATAACAAGATATTTGTTAGAATTATTAGTAGATTTCTTTAATTCCATTTCTGTAACTATTTCACCTCTAACATTTTTTAGGTTGAAAGGCATTTAAATACTTTTGGATTAGATCGAGCTTTGTTTGATAAGTGCTCAAAAATAACCTCAATTAAATTTTTTTTCTAGCCATAAAATTAGAGTAGCACAAAAGACTTTACTTTTTACACAAATCCGATTTAGATCTAGCTTTTAGTAAAAAATAGAAAAATAAATTTAAATTATTCTCTGTCCGATTGCTGCCATCCCTTCATGTCAGTAGAGTCTAATCTTTTTTCTTTTCGTAGCGGGTTCTGTGGTGGCTTGTAGTGTCTGCTTCTCTCAAGCTTTACCTTATTAAGGTATTCTATTGCAGGAATTTTCATGATAAATTTATATTATGGACGAAGTTTTATATAAATGTTAGGTTCACTAAACAGTAGCAGAAAAAATTGGAATGAAGTAAAAATGAATTTACCATATAGTTTCTAAAAAGATAATAACTAAACAAATCTAATTGGCTAAAGATAAAAATACAACGCCGACGCCAGGATTTGAACCTAGAATTCCTTGCGGAACTAGTTTACTATTCTGGATTCGAGATACATCAACAATCACATTGCAAGTAGCGAAAGTTTCTAGCGCCTTACCAGATTAGGCTACGTCGGCATACTATTTTGAAGAGTTTCTACTTTTATAAGATTAATGTTATGTATTAGTTCTCATTCCGAATTACTTATTTTCTTTACATTTTACATCATAAAACTAATAAAAGTCTTACTAGAATATATACTCTGTAGACCGGATGTAGCTACAACATTAAGATTAATCAAATTCGAAATCTTTTTATTTCGCTTAAATATTAAATTTGTATGGGTTTTTGGAAGAGGCAAAAAAGCAAAATTCTAATTGGTGGCGCATTACTAACTATCGCAACAGGGGCATTAGGAGTTCTAAAAAGTGAAGAAGCAAGACTAAAAAGAGAAATTGTAGGATGTGAGAGAATAATAGAAAGTAAAACAAGAGATGGTGGCATTCCAGAAGAATTGAAAAGAATAAAAGAAGCAATAAAGCAAAGAGAACAATTGCAAGAACAACAAGAAGAAGTTCAAGTTGGAGAAGGAGAATTAGCCGAACTGATAGAAAATCTAAAAAAATGGGAATTTGAATTTTCAGAAGAAAGAAAAGCTAAATCTTATAGTTTTGCTGGAGTAAATTTACAAGCGTATAAAAAGAAATTTGATATGGGAAAAGAAGCATTAGTATTTTTCACAAGATTTTCAGATGAAAAAGCAGCACTATGGTATAACTATCGTAGACGTGACATTCTTAAAGATTGCAAAGACTTTCTTGAAGAATTAAATGGGTTTTTTCCGAGCGGCTTGTTTAAAGGATTTTACGAAGAATTCTATTCTGCGGATATTCCTATGTTTGACGAAACTTATGAGGATTTGCTTTACCAAGTATATCATCAAGTATTGCGGCCATTAAAATGGAATATTGAAGACATACAAGAAATAAAAAAAGCATTAATAGATATATCTAATGAAACAAATGACCTAATAGTTAAGTTAACAAAATCAGAAGAATTAAGAAAAAGACTGAAAGAGTATACAGAAAAAATGAATGATTTAAATTCAAAAACCACAGAATATCTAGATAAACTTGATATAATTCTTGACTATCTTCAAAACACCAAAGATCAATTAGAAAAAGAGATGCAGAGAAAGGGAATAAAAATTAGAGATTAAAAACTTAATAATTAAATCTTCTTTCATAATCTTTATGATCGAACCATTCTAGAATTAAGCTTACTACAATAACTTCATCACGAGCTATAGAATAAATTAACCTTCAGCCTTTAGGAAGGTCATACTTCCAAATATTTGTTACTCCATAATTCTGAATGTAAACCTTAGGAATTAATTTCTTAGGTATCTGTATTCCACAAAAAGCGTTCTTTTCAATATTATCTATTGCCTGATTAATTAATCTAAACAATTCTCTTTCTTGATCATCGCCATTTTCCAATTTATAAAAAGCTTCCTTAACTTTCTTGTCTGCAAATTTTACATCTGATGGCAACTTCATTTTTTTCTACCTAAATCTTTCCTAGAATGGTATTTTCTTGCTAGTTCAGGATTATATATCCAACCAACTTTGCTTTCTTTGTCTATAGCTATCTTTCCAGAATATAGTAAATAATCGATTATAACACAAAATGTCTGATACATCATCTTTTTAGGCAATGATTCCCATAATTTCCTTTTCTTGAATTCTCCATCATGCTCTCTAATGAAACTTTCTACCATAAGAACAGTATCTAATCTGGGATATCTTAATATGTCTTCAATATTCATACTTTCTGTCTCGGTTATCATGTTATATCAATTGATATAATATAAATATATAAACCTTTCTATTAATTGCACTAACATTACATTTGTAGTCATGTTGTCGCTACAATAGACAGACAAAGATTTAATCAACAACTCTTTTGCTTGTTCTTAAAGATAATTAAATTATTCCTAATTATACTCTTTACTAATGAGAAGATTTATATATAAGTACTCATTACTAATGAGTATGTTAGATAAGGATAATTTAAGGAAAATAGTAATTAGGCAAAAACAGGATATTTCAGTAAAACAAAGTTTTGTTAGAAGAGAATTGCTTGATGAAATTTTAAAATGGTTTAAGGATAACAGAGTAATAATTCTTACAGGCATTAGAAGATGCGGCAAGTCAACATTACTTAAGGAAATCATGCAAAATGTATCAAACTGGTGCTATGTCAATTTTGAAGACGAGAGATTCTTGGATTTTAGAGCTCAGGACTTTGAAATGCTTAACGAAGTTCTTATTGAGCAATATGATAACATAAACATTTATTTTTTTGATGAAATACAAAATATAGAAAAATTTGAGACATTTGTAAGAAGACTACAGGATGAAGGGAAAAAAGTCATAATAACAGGATCAAATGCTTCTTTACTCAGCAAAGAATTTGGAACAAGATTAACAGGAAGATACAAGCCTTTTGAAGTGTATCCATTCTCTTTTCACGAGTTCCTTCAATTTAATGATATAAAATTAAACAAAAATGATTTCTACATTATAGAAAATAAAGTTAGCCTGATAAAACTTTTCAGAGAATATCTAATATCTGGAGGGCTGCCAGAATACCTAAAAAACAAAGATAAAGAATACGTCAGAACAGTTTATGAAAATATTTTGTATAAAGATGTTATATCTAGATATGCCATAAGAAAACAAAAAATAATTAAAGAATTAATAAATATATTAAGCACAAATATTTCCTCACAATTTACATATAATTCATTGAAAAATTCTATTGGATTGGGGAATGCGATAACAGTAAAAGAATATATATCTTATTTGGCTAATTCTTATCTATTTTTTGAATTGTTGAAATTTTCTTACTCAGTAAGACAACAACTTAATTCACCAAGAAAAATATACTTGATAGACTCTGCTTTTAATCAAATATGCGGATTGAACTTTTCAGAAAATAAAGGAAAAGTACTAGAGAACATGGTATTTATTCAATTGAAAAGAAAAAATAAAGAAATATACTATTATGCAGATAAAAATGAATGCGACTTCATAATAAAAGACAAAACAAAAATAACAGAAGCAATACAAGTATGTTATACTCTGAATGAGAGCAACAAAGAAAGAGAAATAGGTGGGCTGCTTGAAGCTATGGAAAGATTCAAGTTGAAAAAAGGTATAATACTAACCTATGAACAAACTGAAGAAATAAATATAAAGGGTAAAAAAATTCAAGTACTGCCAGTATATAAATGGATACTAGAATAATTTACTTAGTAAAACGTATTTTTGACAAAGGCTATCCAGTCGTTCGCTGATGCTCACTACACAGCAAGCTGCGGGGTATTAGACCAAAATGGGAATAAACATATAATTGAAAGTCTAAACTTAAAATCAGGAGAAGAGATTCAAATTACAGTACCAGATAAAAAACATATTCTATTGACTTTGGAATAAACAACAATATATTTAAACAAATAATTATATAATCCATTATATGCAGGATAAATTACTTGAAATGTTGATGCAGAAGGATGAGATTACATGGCAGACTATAATCCTAGATTTAATAAAAACTGGAGAGATGGATCCTTGGGATATAGATATTTCAATACTGTCAAATAAGTATTTAGAAACCATAAAAAAAATGCAGGAATCAAATTTATTCATTTCAGGAAAAGTTATTTTGGCGTCTGCAATTTTATTGAAAATTAAATCAGAAAAGCTTCTTGTAGAAGGTATAGCCGCTTTAGATAATTTAATGTTCCCTTCAGATGACATAGAAGAATTAGACCAGTTTGTTGGTGATAAAAAAATAATTCTGGACGCTGAGCCAAAATTGACAATTAAAACTCCCCAGACAAGAAAGAAAAAAGTTAGTGTTGATGACCTTATAGGCGCTCTTGAAAAGGCATTGGAAGTGAATGAGAGAAGATTATTAAGGCTGGCTGAAAGAAATAGGATTCCTGAAAATATGACAATACCTGAAAAGCCTATAGATATAACTTTGATAATAAAGCAGCTTTATGAAAAGATAAAAATTGTTTTTGCCAAGAAGCCTGTGATAACCTTTAGCGAATTAATAAGTAGTGGGCAAAAACAGGAAAAATTAGCAACATTTGTTCCCTTGTTGCATTTATCCAATCTGGAAAAAGTAGATCTAAATCAGGAAGAGCATTTCGGAGAGATTTACATAAAATTATATAAACAGCAAGAAGAGAATTAAGGAGTTTGTCTTTTTATATCTAAATTGTCAAAATCTGAATCATAGCTTAGAATACATTCACAATTATTTAGCATAGCAATAGTATAATGTACTAAATCTATAAATCTTAATTTTTTATTTGCATCTGATCTTTTCATAGCCTCAAAAACTGTATTAACATCCACATTAATTATAATTAAATTTAATTTTAAAATTGACTTTATCGATTTTACAGCTCTTTCTCTGCTAGATTCAAATTCTATTATGTTAAAAGCTTCAATTAAATTTAATGAATCTATTATTCCCCCTTCTCTTAAAGCCTGCTGACAAAGATCCTGATGTTCATTCTCATAAAAAGCATAAGCTAAGATTGTGCTGTCTATAAATCTCATCTAAACATCCTCTGATTCAGTTCTTTCATTTGCCTTACTGTTAAATTATGCTTCGGTTTAACATTCTTAGCTTCTCTAAAAACTTCTTCCACATCTTCTTCAATTGGTTTTATTAATATATTGCCATTTTTTTCTTCTATTTCTACTTTACTTCCAACCTCCAAACCTAAATGGTTTCTTATATCTGAAGGAATTGTTATTTGCAGACCTTTGCTTATTGTTACTATCATTTTAACCTCCTAATTGTTAATTATTAATTAAGCATTATTAATATATAAACATTTCTATTTTTTGAGCTGTAGCCTTATAGGTTTATAAAAAAGAAAAATTTATTCTTCTATTTTATTATTGATCATCTTTATATTCACCTAATGTCTTTTGTTTTTTAGATTTCTTCCCACTTGCATATTCTTGGTATGGTGCCCATGAGTGTCTGAATATTTCAGGATATTTGTTCCAGTTTTCCTTCAAGAATTGTTTAGTTTTAGGATCAGAGACATACCCAGAACCAAAGTCAATTCCTATTCTCTTTTTTATTAATAAAACTTCTTCCTCTCTTGCGCACTTTGCTAATATTGAAGCAGCCCCTACAGCAACGAAATTTTTGTCGGCATGGTGTTCACATCTTAGTGAGGAATTTATTTTTATTTTGTTTTTCAAGAATTGTGCGAATGCTTTTTTATTGTTGCTTGGACAATCAACTACAACTTGGTCTGGCTTAAGATAGTTTATTATTTCAGCCATTTTTTCCCCTTCCAGAAAATTTAAATTAGAAACTCCATCAGACATTACAGCTTTGTCAACTTCTTCAGGATATACTTTTATTATTTTGTAATCCTTAACAATTTTCACTATTTCCTTGCAAATCCTTTCTCTCTGTTTTTGCGTCAATAATTTAGAATCTTTTACTCCAATAGACTTCAGTTTATCTAAATCATTTTCTTCTATTAATACTCCAGCCATTATCATTGGACCTATTACTGGGCCACGGCCAGCATCATCAATACCACAAATTAATGTCATAAAAATTTATCTTTTCTTTATAATATAAAACTTTCTAGAACATAAAATAGTCTAAATTATTCTTATAGCTTTCAGAAAGAACCAAACTAGGATTATTAACATACCTATCCAAAAAATTATTACCCATAAAGTTGTTCTATATGCACTTTGGCCACTGGACACGACAGGAACGGGCGTGGAGTTTATAAATAAAAACTCACTTAATTATAAAATGAAATTGGAAAAAGAAATATTTTTAGCTTCGCATGTAAGTGCTGATGGTTGGCTATCAAAATATATAGAAAAAAATTGTCTGCAGATAGTTCATGGAAGAAGATATTATAAAAATAGAATGAGATATACTATAGGTTATTGTAATAACAATAAGGTTCTGATAGAATTATTTGTGAGAAATATGTTTGATGCTTTTAGTTTAAAACCTAGATATGCCAAGAATAAAACCCAAGTAATTTTTAGATCAAAAAGAGTGTATGATCAATTAAAAGAGTTAGGTACAGGGGATAGTTATAATTGGTTTATTCATAAATCTGTTTATAAAAGAAAAAGATTAATGCAAATATGGTTGAGATCTTTTTATGATGACGAGTCTACTTTAAATGGTAAAAGAGTAATTGTAGATAGTGTAAATAAAAATGGTCTAAGACAAGTAAGTCAGCTATTAAAAAAACTTAAAATTAATCACATTTTCAGAGAATATAATTTCAAGTATAAAGGATTAATAAAGAAAAGATATAGAATTACTGCTTATAATTTAGAGCAATATTATAATTTAATAGGTTTTAACAATACAGAAAAGAAATCTAAAATTTTAAAGTTGCTAAGGAAATACAGAGTATAGCGGGAGTTCTCCAGAGCAACTTTCGTCAACCCTTTTGGATTTGAACCAACGACCCAACCGTGCTAATAGCATTTCGGGTATCGCAAAGAGTGCTTAACTCCTTATGAGCCTTCCGCGATAAGACATTCCATCAATTATCTCGACGGACATTTAGGCACTATAAGTGTCTCCTAGTTGGACGTATAAATTACTCTGTCCTATCCTTATAGGCCCAAAGGCTCGCTATGGTATCAGCTTTCCGCTACCTCTGCAGAATTCAGAATCCCAGTTATTTTTATAAACCTTTTGTATCTTATTTATCACAGCACTTAAGGTAAAAAGATGTATCAGCAAGTAAACCCAAAAGAGCTGAAGGAAATTGAGAGTAATATAGCTAAAGGTATTAGCCTTAAAGATAGTTTTAGTTTTGTTAAGACAGTTGCCGCTTTTGATATAGCTTATTCAGAAAAGACTTACAAGTGTGTTGCAGTAGTTATAGATATTGAAAACTTAAAGGAATTAGAAGTCAAGCACATAGAGGGAGAAGAAATAATGCCTTATTCTCCAAAGCTGGTAATTTTCAGAGAAGGTCCTGTAATTTTAGAGTCTTATAGAAGTTTATCCATAAAACCTGACATATTAATAGTTAAGGGTAATGGCTTTATGAAGAAAAGTTCCATAGGTTTGGCTAGTTATGTTGGTGTCTTGCTTAATAAGCCTGTTATTGGTGTTGCTAAAGAACTTGTTGCTGGCAGGCTTGATGAGGATAAGATTATTGCAAATAATGATGTTGTCGGCTTTGCCTTGAAGGCCAAGGAGTTTGCAAATCCTGTGTATATCACTCCAGGCCATAATATTTGTTTGGATTCAAGTGTTAAAATAATTAAGAAAGTTCTTTCTCCTTCATACAAGCTTCCATTGCCTATGCACATGGCACATAAATATGTTAATAAAATAAAAAAAGAATATATACAAAAGATTTAAAATCTTGAAAGCTTTGGTAGTTTTTATGAATTACTCTGTAAAAAAATTTGGGTTCTTGTCTTATTCAAATATAGAGATTATAGATATTACAAAGGCTTGGTTCGCAATTTCTGTGGCTTTTGGTATAGTTCTCGGCGGGCTAAGTTCGCTTTTCTTCAAGGCTTTTATTATTTCTGCTGTTGCTGTAGGTCTTGGTTTTCTTCTTCATGAATTAAGCCACAAGGTTGTTGCTCAAAGGTATAAGTATAAGGCTGAGTTCAGAAGCTTTGATGAGATGCTGTTCCTGGCTGTTATCATGAGTTTTTTCGGCTTCGTTATTGCAGCGCCAGGAGCAGTAATGATTCAGGCATTTAAATATAATAATAAACATAATGGCATGATATCTGCTGCAGGTCCATTGACAAATATAATATTGGCATTATTGTTTTTAGCTGCTATGTTTTTAACAGGAAATTTTAGTTTATTGGATAAGCCTGTAGGAACTGTAGTTTCTCTTCCTATTTTTAGCTCTATTTTGCTTATTGGTTTTTTTGTTAACAGCTGGCTTGCTTTGTTCAACATGATTCCTGTTTGGCAGTTTGATGGTGCTAAGATTTTTAGGTGGAATAAAATAATTTATTTTTCAATTGTTATTGTTTCTGCTTTCCTGGTTTTCGGCTTGTAATTATAAAAAATATGTTTTGTGCTTCACTTTTTTAGTTTAACTCTATAATGTTTTTTTGCTTTTATTGCATCTAAATCTACATTGTATTTATTGTGCGCCAGTATAAGTGCTATCATTAGTAGTAACGCGCCGCTGGCAGTTATTAATGAATAGAATATTAATTTTTTTGTGTTGAATCTTCCTCCTGCATATTCTTTCGTCTCTAGTTTGCTGTATTCAGTTTTTGTTTCTTCTTCAGCTGGCTCTTTTCTGCGTTCTATTCCTACCAAATATAAACTCAATTTGTCGCTTTGTGCTGTATATTTCAGATTTCCGTTTTCTTCTCCATTATAATTAGTTTTTTTAGCAACCCATTTGCTGCCTTCCAGCCTGAATAATTTTATGTCATTAGGGCTGGCTTTATTATTTGTTATAAACTTCTTTTCTACTAAGAAAACCATTTCTATATCCTTAGCTTCTATAGGTTGTATTTGGTTGGTTTGTGATTTGACAGCAAGTATTTCAAATGCTTTGTAAACAATATAATTTTCACTTTCTACATTTTTTTTGATGACCTGCAATTTTATTCCCTCTATGTCAATGGACGGTTTGAAGGAGATTTCCATGATGCCTAACTCCCTGTTTTCAGGCTTGTAATTTATTGTAGATCCTCTTTTCGCGTTTTCTATATTTAAGACATTGGAAGCAGGAGGTAATGATCCTCTTTGTCCTCCGCCTCCTGAGCTTCTTCCTCCGCCTCCTCCATTTCCTTCACTGCTTTTCGCAGCAGATGTTGAGGGCTCAAACAACCATTCAGTAGCGCACCCGCTGCTTGAAAAGCTAGTATCTATAGTCTCGACGCACCAGAAATATTTTTTGCTGTTGTCTAATCCCAATGTTATATTACGCATCTGTTGCATGTTGCCGAAGGTGCCTGCTGCTGGTTTGCTTGAAAAACCGAAAACTTCGCTGATCACATCTCTCGCGCCAGATGAGGATCCTATTCTTAGTCTGTAATACAATCCGTCATTAGGTGTTTCAGTGTCATTTCCTGAAGTCCAGCTGAAATTTATAATATTATCTGAGTGGTCTATGAAGAAAAGTTGAGGCCTGTTTGGTCTTGTATTCGTATTCTCAATTTTATTTGTGTAAACAAAAGATCTTGCTTGAGAGGAAGTGTTTCCTGTCAGTATCATGTCCAGCTTTGTGTCGTTGTTTAAATCCATCAATAAAAGCACTGAAAAGTCCAGTGCTGTTAAATTATTGTTTAATGAGCTGTTTGAAGCAAAGCTTGTGCCGTTGTTTGTGTAAATTTTGGTGATTATGTCTGTGCCTGAACAGCTGGATCCTGTGTTGCATCCTGCTACAGCAAGATCAAGTTTGCCGTCATTGTTTACGTCGCCCAATTGTGCTTCTCCTCTGGCTGCAGTGTCAAGATCAACTTCCCATGTGGTGTTTCTTACAAAGCCGCTTCCGTTATTCTGGTAAATAATTCTGAATACAGTTCCGTTGTAGCCGTACCATGCAAGGTCCATGTCCCTGTCATTGTCTATGTCTCCGGATGCTATTGATGCCAATGCTGATACAAAATTAACGCTCCATGTGCTGTTTGTCACATAGCTTGTTCCGTTGTTTTCATAAAACTGAGAGAATGGTCCCGAACCGCAATTAGTTGATTCATCATTTGTTGATGGGCATCCTGACATGACTAAGTCTAAGTCATTGTCGTTGTCAGCATCTGTAAAAATGCTTGACCCGAATGCAAGGAATGTTATATTATTTGAGTAAGTATTGTTATAAATGAAAGAAGTTCCGTTGTTTGTGTAAACACCGCCGCTGGAGCTTGGGCAGGAAGTTGAGTTGCATCCTGTAATAAATAAGTCTATTAGTCCGTCTTCATTGATGTATCCTAATTGCACATTGCCTAAATACAAGTCTGTAGCATTCATTCCCCAGACTCTGTCTTCTGCAAAGCTTGTGCCGTTGTTAAGGAATACTTGTGTGTATATTGTTTTGTTTGCATCTCTTCCCATAGCAACAAGGTCTGTGTCTCCGTCCCTGTCTATGTCAGCTAACGCTCCTGAAGGTTGCCCGAGACCAGTTAGGTTTATCCCCCAGCTGTTGTTGACAGCGAGTGCAGTTCCATTATTGATGAACACCTTTCCGAAGCAGTCAGCGCTTCTGTTTACAGCATAGTCTGTGCAGCTGGAGCTGTCTCCAAAGATTATGACATCATTATAGCTGTCATTGTTTACATCGCCTCCTATTATTGCTCCCTTGAATAATGCTGTTAGATTGTCTCCGAACGTGAAATTTTGCAGGAAGAATATATTTATTATGCTTGTAGTTATGTTGATGCTGCTGTTGGCCAGCGCATCGTTGCTTATGTTTACTCTGATTCCTGCTGTATAGTTTCCTATGGACTTGCTTGCTACTTGTAGTGTTGTCTCAAAGCTTGTTCCCCTTCCGGCAATGTTCCTTATTGTAAAATTTGTGCTTGTATCATTAAACATTGCTGTGTCAGCGTTGTTGAAGTTAAATACGTAAACTGTTATGTTTTCTGTCTGGTTTCCGTCTCCGTCATTTCTTATGGTTATTGTATAGCTCGTATTTGTGTCTGAATCTATAGTTTTATCAAACAAGTTGGTGCTCACGTTTAATTCTTTTAAATTCAGCAGGCTGATCCTGGGCAGGTAGTCATTGGTCACGTTTTTGGCTGTGGTGTTTGTTACATTTACAGGTATGTCGCAGAAATCATTAGTGTTTATATCTAAGCATCCTTCTATCGGCCTGTCAAATTCCTGCCATAAGTTTCCTCCGCCTTCAGATGATGATGTGTTCCAGCTGTTGTTAAATCCGTCATCTATTATATTGCTTTTGTTTGTGAAGTTGTTCATGAATATCAGGCTGTTGTTTGTTCCCTTGTCCAAAGTTATAGTGTACCCAAAACATTTGGAAAATGTGTTATTATACATTCTGTTTTGTAGTGATCCTTGGCCTGCTATGCAGTCCCCGCCTCCATCGCCTGTGATATTTACATATATAGTATTAAGATAAATGCTGTTATTGTTTGCATTCTGTATTTTTATTGCATCGCCTCCTCCTGAAAGCTTGTCTGAATTTGTCATTGTTATATTATTGTTGAAAAGAGAATTATTATTTGAATCTTGAAGCCATACGCCTATGTCTGTTCCATTAACCCCTATAATATTAGAAATTATATAAGTGTTATTAGAGCCTGTCTGCAGGTATATAGCGTGGCTCGTATTGTCTGTTCCGTTTATTTTGTTGAATGTTATGTTATTATATAATGCCTGGCTTGTTGTAATTGCGTAAAAGCGTCCAGACTTTAGTCCTGTTGATATGCTGAAGTTATTGTTGTTTATTACTGTAAAGCTGGTGTTGCTTACTAGTTCTATAGCTGCCAGGCCTGTACTGCTGGAAGTATACCTTGTTATGTTAAAGAGATTGAAGCTGATATTAACATTTCTTGAGTTGGAGATGGATGCTATTCCGTATAATATATTGTTGTAAACTAAGTTATTGTCTGCCCTGTTTTGCATTCTTATGGTTATGTTGTTGCTGTCTATCATATCTATGGTGTTGTTCTCTGCAGTGATATTTCTAGAACCGTCTATGTCTATTCCTAGTCCTTTTCCTGCTATTGTATTGTTTGATATTGTTATGTTGGATCCGCTGACTTCTATGGCGCTGTCTGCTGTTGTTATTAGTGTTGACATGTTTATCACGTTGTATCTTAGCAGGCTGTTGTTCATGGCTGGTGATATAATCACTCCATTGGTATTGTCTCTTGTGACTATTAGTGTGTTGTTCTCAAAAGTGTGGTTTGTTCCTGATACAAACCTTACAAGATATCCTCCTGAAGGGTCTGAATTCGTGCTGAATATCTTATTATGCTTCATGACGCTGTGGTTGTTGTCTATTGATATGCCACTGGTGGTTGTTCCTGATGTTCCTGAGCCTATAGATGTAAAATTGGAGTTTACAGCATTAAATGTCGTGTTGGGATTTACTTCTATATAATAATTTTTAGTTCCGTCAGCTGTTAATGATGTCAATCTACTGTAATTTATGCTTAGGTTGCCGTAATTTTGCAGGTAAAATTCTCCTGTGCTTGAGCTGTTGAAGTTTAATGACACATTGTAGATATTTAGTTCTCCTCCTGCTATGACTTTTATTATTGCTGTGGATATTACGAATCCTGTGGCATTGTCATAATTAAAAAATCTCGTGTTGTTGATTTCATTGTGTAGTGTCTGCATTGTATTTCCTTTGCCTGTTACCTCTATTGTGCTTCCTGACAGGACACTCGGGTCTATTGTTACTGGAAATGAGAGTTGTTCAAACGGCGTGTCAATGAACAGGTCAAGAAATAAGCCGTTCTCATTGGACCTGATTGCATATCTTGTATCTACTCTTCTTGGTGCTAGAACATATTGTATTATATCTCCTGATGAATTAGTTGTATTTATGGTATAGTTGTCATATCCGTATGGCTTGACTATTTCTAATGCCCTGATGTTTCCTATGCTTGTTCTTAAAACAACAGAGCCATGAGAAGATGTATAGTTCAATGTATTTGTAACAATTTTGAAAGTAAAATTTCTAGGTGCTGTTCCATTGTGTAATGTTATTGTTTTTCTTATGCCGTATGGCAGAACTTCATATTTTATGTCTGTGGCATTATAGGCATTATAGTAAGTTATTGTATTGTCTGTAACGTTTACACTAGTGATATTGTTATTGTTTATGAACTGCATTGTGATATTTCTTGAGGTTGATAATACTATTGCCTTTATTGTAAAGAATGATTCGTTCACGTCAACAGAGTCATCAAAATCCAGCGACAAAAATCTGCCCAGGCTGGCATTATAATTCATAATGCCTCCAGCTGATAATGTGGTATTGGCAGTTGCAGCTCCGAATCCCTGATATAGCGTTGATTGGCCGTAAACTGTTAGAGTGCTTATGATTAAAAAAAATAGGAATAAGAGAGCTAGGTATATTAGTGATTTTTTGTTGTTTGCATTGGCTTTCGTATTGTCGCAGTGCATTCCGCCTTTTTGATTTTTTATTTTCTTGCTCATGTTTTTAGTGTTCTTTCACTTTCTTTTTCTTAGCTTGTTCCAGTAAGGACTCTTGCATTTCGGGCAGACTGTAGGTTCTTTGGATATGTTGTGCGGAACCCACTTGTGGCTGCATCTTTCGCAGAGAAATCCTTCTATTTTTATGAAAACCTTTGTCATAGCTATTATTTTCTTACTTTTATAGTATATTAATGTTTTGTATATTATTATAAAAGTATATAATGATAAAAAACCAAAAGTATAAAAACATGATATCTCAATAAGATTTTTAATGATAAATAAAGAGCAGAGAGTTGGCGTATTTGTAGATGTGCAGAACCTTTACTATTCTGCAAGGGCTTTGTATAATGCTAAGGTGAATTTCAAGGAAATGCTTAAGGAGGCAGTAAGGGGAAGAAAGCTTGTCAGGGCAATAGCTTATGGTGTCAAGGCAAATGAGAAAGATGAAGTGCTTTTTCATAAGGCTTTGGATGAGATAGGTTTTGAAGTTAAGCTAAAAGACTTGCAGGTTTTTTATGGCGGAGCTAAGAAGGGGGACTGGGATGTTGGCATTGCTATAGATGCTATAGAGTTGGCTCCTAAGCTTGATGTTGCAGTGCTCGTAAGTGGTGATGGTGATTATGTTCCGCTGGTTGAGCATCTTAAGCGTGCTCTTGGCTGTCGCGTGGAGGTTATGGCCTTCGGAAGAAGCTGCAGCGGAAAATTGATAGATTCTGCTGACCAGTTCAGTGACATGGATCACAATAAAAAATATATTTTATCTAAAAAATAAAATTTTATGCCTCATGAAAGATCATTCGGAAGTGTGATAATAAGAAAAGAAGGAAATAATGTTTTTTATCTTCTTCTTTATAGAAAATCTCATGGCAATTACAAAGAATCGTGGGACTTTCCTCGTGGCTTGATTGAAAAGGATGAGAATCCTGAAGATACAGTAAAAAGAGAAGTCAAAGAGGAAACAGGATTAACCAATTTGAAATTTATAAAAGGCTTTAAGGAAACTATTAAGTGGTTTTACAGAAAAGATGGAATGCTTATAAGCAAAGAAGCTACTTACTTTCTCGCAGAGACTAGCAGCAAGGAAATAAAATTAAGCAAAGAGCATGATGGTTATAGGTGGTGCATCTATGAAGAAGCTTTAAAATTGATTAAATTTGAGAATACTAGGAACATTCTTAATAAGGCAAGGGAATTTCTGGCTAATTCCTTATTTTTCTATTGCTGGCTTTAGGCTTATTTGCTTCTTTTTGTTTAAAATATTCTATTTCAGCTTGATTAGTTAAGCGTTTTATTTGTGCAGCTTGTGCTGAAGAATAAACAAGTTGTCCTGTTGGTGATCTCATGGTTTGTATTCCTTCCTCTTCAGCTAGCCTTTGCATAAAGTCTTTTATTTGCGTTGCAGGTATTTTTTCTCCTGCAATTATTAGGCTGGTTATTAGCTCATCTGCGAGGTAATAAGTTTCTTCGCCGTCTCTGGCAGTATATTTTTCTGGATCAATTCCAGGATAATCAGCTCTTAAGTCCTCAGCTGTTTTGAATTCTTTGTCATAATATAATTGTCTGAGTGCTTTTCTCAATTTTGCTCCCAGCCTGCATCTCATCTCTCTTGATAAATCTTCAAGCCCTGATCTGGTGAAATATATATTGGATGCGCCGTTATTTCTGAACACATAGCCTGTTAATATATTATTTCTCACGCCGTTATCAACATCATCTGCAGCAATTACTTCTCCAGACAGTTGGTCCAGCCTGATATAAAGTTCAGTAGCTATTAATTCTAGCGTTGGCTCATCCCCAGCTGTTCCATTAGACTTGTTTTTCATAAATTTTGTCATTCAAAAAAATATTTAAAGGTTATAGTTTATTTTTTAGTATAGATGCAAAATTCAAAAATTTAAACCAAGTTTTCTGTAAACTTTATGTTTTATTTTGGGATAATTTTATAAAGACTGAAATAAATAAGATTATGTGGTAAATGATGAAAAAATAGGTTTCCATAAGGGTTGCCTCACTACTTTAAGCAAGGAAAGGGAAGAATTGCTGAAATTGGTGAACATTACTGAGCAGCTTATGGGTCTGCACTTGAATGCCTTGAAGGAATTGGGTATTGATTTGGAAAAGGAAGGCAAAAATACAGCTGAGGTAAAGCAAAAATGATTGAATTAATAGATAATAAAATTTTTATTGCTGCATCATTATTTATTGGAAGTTTTATAATATTTAAGTTTCTTACAAGAAAGAATAAAGATTTAATTAAGTTGGAAGTTGAGTACAATGAAATTATTAATTCCGACAAACACAAAGTCAAGGGTCAGTATGATTAAGCTGTAGAAAGGTTTAAAAATATTGTTTACTGCTCAATTGATATGATTATTCCAATATGTTGTCTGGGCTGCGGCAAACCAGTAGCTCATTTATATGAGGATTTTAAAGATAGAACTTCTAAAGGAGAGCATCCTAAGAAAGTAATGGATGAATTGGGTTTGGAAAGGTATTGTTGCAGGGCTTTGTTTATGGGCCATGTTGATCTTCTTGATACTGTGGCTAAATTCAAGAAAGCATAATTTTTAAATTGTTTTATTTTCAAAGACTAGCAGTTCTGTTTACTAGAGATTATTAAATTATTTATTTTATTGTTACTGTTTCGCGGTTTTGTCGCAGATTAATCAGTTAATTTTGATTGTCTAATTTTGTAGTTTCTACTTAAAGATAAAGAATGTTAATACAAAAATTACAATCCATATTACGAATGCTACTAAGGCCCAGTCTTTTTTCCTTAAAAACGAGGTTATAGCTAGACTTAGTGTTGCTATAATTAATGGTATTAATTTTATTGGGTCTGTCATCTTACATTAGCTCCTATTACTAATAAAAAGTTTCCGAAAGCAAAAATTACTTGTGCTATAACATTTGATGGATTGGAAACTAAAAATGGTAAAGACAAAACGATTATAGCTGTAGCTGTTAATCTTAAAATAAACCCAGTTGTCAAGTGTAAATCTCCTGCTTCGTTAACCATCTTATTAAATTAATAAATGACTAGCCGCCTTATAACATTTTCTAAATTTTAATTTTAGTTGATGAATGCGAAAGGTTTTACTAACTGACGAGTTTCTTGACAGAACCTATTTCTGTTAGCATAAAAGTTAATATACTTACATAATAAGTATATATTACTTACTTATTAAGTAGATAAAACATAATAATAAATATAAATACTTACATAATAAGTATATAATTTTTTAATTTAATTATATATAATATTAAATGATTATTACTTACAAAATAAGTAAAATAGATAAATTTATATATAAAATTACTTACTTAATAAGTAAAAAATGAATAAAAGAGATAGATATAGTAATTTTTCTAGAGATTTTGCTAGTTCTAAAAATACAGAAGCAATAAATTTGTTCTTAAAGTTTTTAGAGAAAGAAAAAGATTATGCAAAGAATAATATCGAAGAAGTAATAGAAATTGTAAAAAATCTTGAAGAAAAAAAATCTTTCAATGGCTCTTTGCCTTGCAATATTTTCAATGTGAAGGAACTAAGTTCTTTAGAAATAATAGCGAAATATATCAGGGAGGAATTTAGTCTTTCTTATCATGAAATTGCAGTAATCCTTAACAGAGACGATAGGACTATTTGGTCAACTTACAATAATTCTCTTAAAAAATATAACAGAAAACTTGAGTGGCAGGGATCAAAATATTTTATTCCTGTTTCAATATTCAAAGATAGGGTATTCGGGGTTTTGGAATTAATTTGCGAATATCTGAAGGATAATTTTTCTCTTTCATACCATGATGTAGCTGTGATTGTAAACAGGAATGATAGGACTGTGTGGACTGCATATCAAAGGGCTAAGAAAAAGAGGTTAAATGAAAAACTACGACGCTAAAAGAGAAGCAGCTGGGCTGAGAAGGGAGATTCAGCTTATTGAGAACAGAAAGTTAGAGGTAGTTAATGCAGTTGAATCTCTAAGAAACCAGTATTATCAAGGATTGTTAGGATATGAAGATTACAAGGAAAGAATTAATAGGTCGCTGCAGGGACTTACTCCAAGGCAGACTCTTGACAAGTATAACGAGCAGATAAGGTCATGTAAAGAAAAGATTTCAAGACTTGAAAGCGTAAGAAGTGGTGTGCAGTTAAATGGTAACGTGCTTGTAGTTGTATTACTTCTTGTTGCTGCTCTGTCTTCAGTTCTTATATTGGCGAATGCAAAGTATGACTTGTTTGGTTTAGATAGTCCTGTAGGTTTCGTAGTTAAGGATGTTACAAATGATTCATTACTAAATATAACAGAAATAGTGCCAAAACCAGAAAATAATATTTCAATTAAGGATAGTGGGGAACCTGTAATAAATGAAACCCTGAATAATATGACAGAGTCAGTGCTTGCGCAAGAGAAAAATATCTCTAAAGAAAGTGAAAATGTAACTGTAGAAGAAAATAAAACAAAATCAGAAGATAAAAAGAAATACAGTATAGATAATGCAACAATACCTGAGGTTCCTGAGTTTGTAAAATCTAATAAATCTATAAAGGAAATTGTTGATGAAGTAGGAATAAGTGTCCCTGTAGAAAAGATAGTGAGTATAGACAGGCTTAGTTTTGCAGCAGATGAGATAACAGTTAAAGGAAAAGATCTTAAAACATTGGTGATACATAAGCCTATTATCTATGGAAAATCTTTCGGAGAAGCTATACCTTTAGTAGAAAAAGACGACTTTACATATGCGGCATCACTTGAGGACACTGCTGTAGAACTTGAATTTGATTCTCCAGAAATAAAGAATGATAAGTTAGGAAGAAAATTCAGGCAGAGCAAAATATTAGGTGATCCTTCTTGGAAGATAGGATATAATTACTTGCTTCCTGCAGGAGACTTTAATGCCACAGTAAGGTTCAGCTCAAGCACACCTATTAATGTTGAAGATAAATATTATGGAAGGTTTGTAACAGGTAAGTTTACTTTGGATTTTGGAGCTGAAAGAGAAAATGGATTTAATATAGAAATAGAGCAGGTGCACAGCAATATTGTTTACATTAGCCTTATTAAAAATTACACAGATGCAGGACTCAAGCCTAATGACGAAGTATTCATTGATCCTACATTATCTATTAGTAGTCTTGTATATTTATGTGGAGAAGTCATTGACTATGATAAGATAGAAGTTATGAGTAATGGTATTCTTGGTATATGCAACAGAACAGCTACTAATCCTACAGGTTATGTTAATATTACTTTGGATAATGGAATCGAGGGTAATTTTACTGTTCATCCTTCTGGAAGGATAGGTGGTGGTGGTGCTGGAGGCAGAGCAGGTGCTGGAGAGGTAACTGCTGCAACATGTTCTACTCGAGGAGAGAATAATACAGGCCAGACAGGTGCTGCTGGTTGCGTAGCCAACTGGGGAGGAGGTTCTGGCACGCAGAGAGCATCTACAGGCGATAGTGCAGGTGGCGGAGGTGGAGGTTTTGGAGGTGCTGGAGGCAGGGGAGGTCGTAGTGCAGCTGATGAAGGTTATGTTCCTTCCAACGTTACAGGATCTGCTGATGATACATATTTGTTTATGGGTGCTGGTGGTGGTGGAAGCAATGGTGATAATCCAGCAGCAGCAGGAGGTCCTGGAGGTGGGGGTATTAAGATAAGTGCAGGTGCTGGATGGATCGGTATTAGAGGTATACTTAATGTTTCAGGACAGAATGGTAGTAATGGTGATGGTACTGATAATTCTGGAGGTGGAGGCGGCAGCGGAGGTCACGTTATATTAAGTGCAAAGACTATTCTTATGGATTCTAATACCAAGATTTTCGCTCATGGTTCTGGCGGTGGAATTGCTGGAGGAACTGGAGATGCCTGCGGTGGTGGAAGTGGTGGTGGCGGAAGAGTATTGTTTATTTATGAGTCTCTTTCAAACACTAGTTCGTTTGTATCAATTTATGGAGGTGTAGCTCAACTAGCTAATTCAGATGCTGCATGCGATGCTGCTTCAGATCCTGGAGATCCAGAAGCAGGTGGAATTGGTAGCGTTTTGTATAATTCAACAACTACAACATTTGCAGACTATCCTAGACCATTATTGAACAACCCCACAGATAATGAAGTAATTGTTGCAAAATCTAGTGTTAATATTAGTTTCAACTTTACTCCTATGATTGGGGATAATAATTTTAAGAGTGCTACAATTTATGCAGATTGGAACAAGGGAGTGTTCGGAGCGAATAACACAAACAGAACTGCATTAACTAGCGGGTCAAATACAATTATTAATGTTTCAGGTATAGCTAATGGTACTTGGACTTGGAATGTTTATATTTGTGATGAAGCAAATAACTGCAGGTTTAACAGTACTAATTATACTTTAGTGTTCAATAATGCTCCTAATATAACAAATGTATCTATACTGCCTGCTGATACAAATACTAGTGATACTTTGCTTGCAAATATAAGTGGTTTGTTTGACTTTGATGGAGATAATATGGTGGAGGTTAATAATGTGAGTTATAACTGGTATGTTAACCAGACGCCTTTATTGCTGTTAAATATGCCTTTCACTAATCACATTTATTCCAAGGATAATTTTACAACATTTGACTTTAGTGATAATGTGTTAGCAGGAACAGTGTATGCTGCTAAGCAGGGTACTTATGGTTCTGGACTGCCTAAATATACTACAGACAACTGTACTATTGGTGGCTGCTACAGGTTTAACGGCACTAATTATATTAACATTAGCGATCCTTTAAACAAAACTTTGGGAATGAGAGACTGGAGTATATTGTTCTGGTATGATGCAGAGCAGAGTAGAGTTATAGATGAGATAGCATTAGGCAGTTGGAATGTAGTTTACTCTAGAAGAGAGGGAATAAATGATGCAGCATTTATTGGTTTAGAAGTTCAAGTTGGAAGAGATTATCTTAGTGGAGGTAATGCAGCAAACTTTATTGTATTCGTTTATTACAGAAACAGGACATTGAGTGGGGATAACCTAAAATTCAGGGACACTTCTGCAGCAAACAAAACTAGGTTTATAGCTATACTGAGAGATGGAGATACAGGAAATACTAGTGTTTTATTCAATGGTACATCAATAGATAGCCAGAGTGGTATATTCGGCCCGCTTGTAAATAATATTACTACTTTATATTCAACTTTAGGTATTCCATCAATATCAGGTTCTGGAGGCAGAGGATTAAATGGTACAATTGACGAGTTCCAGATATATAATAGAACATTAAGTGTTGAAGAAGTTTACCAGATATATAACAACGGTAAGGGCAATTACAGTTTAATGGTTCAGGAAGAAACAGCAGTGGATGAAGTCTGGAATGTTACAGCAGTTCCAGTTGATAAAACAGGTGCGAATGGATCAATGGTTAGGTCCACTAGTGTTACAATTATAAGTACAGACCCTCCGACAGTTAATTTAAATTACCCTATTTCAATAATACCCGGAACAAAACCTACCATAATTGATCCTAGATTTAATATTAGCTTTAATTTCACGCCTACAGCAGGAGGTAACAGTTTAAAGAATGCAACTATTTGGGGTAACTGGAGTAATGGCGTACAAAAACCGAATGCTACAAACATTTACTCATTGGAAAATAATGCTCCTTCATATATTAACGTCTCAGGCATTCCTAATGGTACTTGGTCATGGACAGTTTACGTATGCGATACAGCACATCGTTGTGCATACAATACATCAAATGTAACATTTGTTGCAAATAATGCGCCTAATATTTCCATTGTTAAAATACTTCCTTCAGATATATCTGTGGGAGATAATTTAACAGCAAACTTAACAAAACTTGTAGATGAAGATGGAAACTATCAGGTTAACCATAACAATATTAGTTATAATTGGTACAACAATCAGACATCAATTACCTTGCTTAATGTACCATTTACTAATCCAATATATTCAAAGGATAATTTTTCAACATTTGATTTCAGCGGCTACAATCACAATTTATCCTCTTATGACCTGGCATGGGATGCTTCCACTGGTGCCCAATATACAAATGAGAACTGTACAATTGGAGGTTGTTATAGATTCAACGGAAGTATAGATTCATTCTTGCAGATAAGGAATATTACAGGAGTAGGGGCTCCAAATGAATTGTTGGGAATGGTAAATTGGAGTATGATATTTTGGTATGATCCTGAAGGAAAGGTAAGAGATAACGTTGATGGAAACGAGAGAATAATATATGATGCAAGCGGCGGCACACCTACAGGATATAGTCCTAGAGTGGCAACTCTTCTAAACTCGCCTCAACTACAAATAAAAGTATACATAACAAACACAAGTCTTGACCAGTTTTCCGCAACATTTTCTTCAAATCCTCAGCTTGGCAATCCTCAAAAGAAGTTTATTGCTGTAATAAGAAATGGAAATACTGGTAACGTTACTGTCATATTTAATGGGACACAATCAACAAGTTCATCTGCATCTTATGGTCCTATGGTTAATGCTACATGGTTGGATGGTTCAGTGATTACTATAGGAGGAAAATCAGGAGGAACTAATGACGATATTAATGGCACTCTTGATGAGTTCATGATTTTTAACAGAACTTTGACTCCTGAGCAGGTCTATGAATTTTATAATAACCATATCGGTAATTACAGCAAGATAGTAAACCAAGAGTTGAAAGCAGGAGAAATTTGGAATGTTACAGCAGTTCCTATTGACAATGATGGACTGAATGGTTCAATGATCAGATCAGCAAATATAACTATACCTACTGCGGCACAGCCTACAGCAATATCTTGCATATGGAGTGATGCAGCATTAAACATTAGTTTCGGTGAAGGATTATCTCAGTCCTTATCCCAAGGAGTTATATATAATGCTTCTAAGAACTTCGAAGGTTATATTGGTGGAAGCAATCAAAATGTAGGTATTAACTGGACCCATTATAATGTGACAGCAGACTCTACAAATACAGCTCCAGTTAACATAACTATAAAGGGAGATCATTTATTGTCAGGATCAAATGTTTTGGGTATTACAAACATTACTTGGATGACTAATGAAACTAATGGTAATGCTACAGATGTGTCTGGAGAGTTATGGAACTTCACATATTTGGGCAAGAACGTGAAAGATTCAAACTTTGAGGGATTCAACTTGACTTTAATAAAAGATGGTGATCCTAAGTTGGCAGTAAGAAACAGGAACTTCTCAAACCAGTTGACAGCAGGAAGCAGTATGTGGTACAGGTTTTGGCTGCATGTTCCTACAGCTCAGATACAGGGAAGTTATGTGGGTAATTACACAATGGAGTGCAGTGCAGCATCATAATTACTTTGCCCTTACAATATGATAAAAAATAGAAAAGTTTAAATAAATGTAAGGGTAAAAATAATTATGGAAATAGTGAATAAAAATGGATACTATTATTTGAAGCATTCTTATAGGAAAAATAATAAAATTGTAACAAAAGAGAAATATCTTGGAAAAGTAATACCTGAAAATATTGAAAAACTAAAAAAAGAGTTACAAAGTGAAAGTAAAAAATTAGTATATGAGAAAATTAGAAGAATCAGGAATAATTATAAAAAAGAATGGAATAAATATCCTCATTCTGTAAAAAGAGAGTTATTAATAAATCTCTCAGTAAATTTTACATACAATACTAATGCGATAGAAGGCTCACCGATAACAAAGGAAGAAACAGAAGATATAATAAAAAGAAAAATAGCCCCAAATAGGTCGCTGGACGATATTAAGGAAACTATAAATCATTCAAAAATTTTTCTTGATATGTTGAATGAAAAGAAAGAATTAAGCCTGCAATTAATATTAAAATGGCATAAAGGAATATTCCTAGAATCTAAGCCTGATATTGCTGGCAAATTAAGGGATTATAATGTAAAAGTAGGGGAATATAGATGTCCTGATTGGCAGGACGTAAAGAACTTTACAGATAAATTTCTAAATTGGTATAATAAAAATAAATATAAAGAACATCCTGTAGAGCTAGCCGCACTTATGCATTACAAATTTGTCAAAATACATCCTTTTGGCGATGGCAATGGGAGAATTGCAAGAGTTATAACAAACTTTATTCTTCATAAATATAAATATCCATTAATTATTATAGATTATAAAAATAGGAGGTCTTATTATAAAGCACTTAAAAAAGCTGACTCTAAGGGGGAATATGAATTTATAAAATATTTTATTCGGAGATACTTATCTGATTATAAAAGATATTTATAATAAAAAATAGAAAAATTTAGTCAGATATAAGATTAATAATTATCCAAGCAATAGTAAAACTTGAATACCAATATGACAACAAAGACAATTAAGAGTGTAGATGATGAGGTTTGGTATAAATTTAGGTTTCTTGCTGTTAAAAATAGGCTTGGAATGGGAAAATTATTGGGAGAGATGATAAATGAGTATGAATTTAAGTCAAAAGAATTTTGGAAAGAAATTCTAGAAGGTGAGAGATTATTAACAGACAAGGAAGCGTCTGAATTATTAAGCGAAATAAAAAAATCAAGAAAAGAGCATGGATTTAGAAAATGAGCCTAATTTTTGATAATTCTGTATTAATAGAGCTAGAAAGAAGAAACACAATTATAATAGACAAAATAAAAACGTATGTAGAAATTTACCCATCGCCTGCAGGTATTACATTTATTAATTATTTTGAATTTTATCACTGCCTGAAAAACAAAGAGATTAAAAATAAAGAAAAAGCAATGTCTTTTATTAATAAATTCAATGTGCTTAAAGTAACAAAAAAAACTGCAGAAATATTAAGTGAATTGAAAAAGGAATGTAAAAATAAGGGAGAAATGCTGCCATTAGCAGATTTATTGATTGCAAGCCAGGTTATAGAGAATAATTGTGTTTTAGTGACTCTGGATAAGGATTTTAAGAGGATAGAAAAATTAAATAAACTAATTTTATAATGTGAATAATATTTCTAAAACTTCACAATAAGCTTTAAATATAGACTTATTTGTTGGATACTGATGGATAAAAAGCTTGATTTGATTATTAGAAATATAGCTGAGATTCTTAATGAAAACAAATTAAGCTCCATATTAAAAAAGAAAAATCCTGTTGCTTATTGTGGCTATGAACCTTCAGGCCAAATACATCTCGGGCATTTAGTAACTATTACTAAGCTTTTGGATTTGCAGAACGCAGGTTTTCATGTTAAAGTATTGCTCGCAGACTGGCATGCATGGCTTAATAAGAAAGGTGGCTGGGATTTCATTAACGAGCAAGTAAAATTATGGAAGCAGGGGTTTAAGGCTGCCGGCTTAAAGAATGCTGAATTCGTAGTAGGTACAAGTTTCCAAAAAAAATCTGAATATCTTGATGATGTCATGAAGATGGCTTTATCTGTTACGATGAATAGGGCTTTGAGAAGCATGCAACAAGTTGCTAGAGATGTAGAAAACGCCAAAGTCAGCCAAGTTATTTATCCTTTGATGCAGATAGCAGATATCAAGCACCTGAATATCGATCTAGTTCAGGCAGGTATAGAACAAAGAAAGATACATGCCTTGGGTATCGAGTTATTTAAGGAAATAAATTACGACACTCCTGTCTTTATTCACACTCCTTTGATATCTTCTCTTCAAGGTCCAGGATCTAAGATGAGCAGCTCTATTCCTGAGTCTATGATAAGCATAAACGATAGTGAGAAAAACATAGAGGAAAAAATTAGAAAAAGTTATTGCCCTGAAGGAATAGCTGAAGGTAATTCTATTTTGGAAATATGTAGATTAATAATATTTCCTAGAATAAAATCTTTTGATATAAAAAGGCCCGTGAAATTTGGAGGTAATATTTCCTTCGCAAGATATGAAGATCTTGAAAAGAGTTTTTTGGAGAAGAAGGTGCACCCTTTGGATTTGAAGAATTCTGTCAGTATTTATTTGGAAGAAATAATTTCTCCAATAAGAAAGAATTTTAAATAATTTAGGTGACTACATTTATAAGCTTTTCTACAATTAGGTGGACACATAATTATTTGTGGCAGAACCAGAATTCATATTTTCCGTTTTTTATGTTGTCAAGTATTAAGAAGCCAAATCTTTCTGCTTGTATTCTCTCATCAACTTTAACATTCTTCACCGCGCTCTCCGCCAGTCCATCGACGATAGTAGCGTCTTCCATCATTATGCTGCACTTAATCAAATTGTCTTGAACTGGTAAATAATGTATTATTTTTCCTTTGTTTTTTGCTTCTTTGTATTTCTCATATTCTGTGCTGTCAAATATGAATTTTCCTTTTTTATAAATAAAATTCATGCAGTCCATAAGCCTGTGCAGTTTTCCTTCTGTTTTAAGTTCGTCTAAATCTTGCTTTGTAACGTAAAAATAGCCGTCTGTTTCCATTTTTCTCATTCCTCTTTTAGGGTCGTCAGGATGCAGCGCTATTTCAACTTTTATTGTTGGCGAGTTTTCTATTCTTATCTTTTCAGGATTTACTAAAACAAAATATCTGTTGCATTTCTTGTCAAGTGCTCTTCTGTTTATCGCTGCTAGAACGCTGAAATCTAGATTTGTTTCTGTAGGGCTTAGTCCTACTTCCTTTACAAGTTCGTAGTATGTTTCTCTTTCTATTCCTCTTCTCTTCAATGCTTTTAATGTCACAAGTCTTGGGTCATCCCATCCTATTACTTTTTTCTGTTCTATTAGTTCTCTTATTTCTCTTCCTTGTGTTATTTTGTCATTTACATTGAATCTTCCGTACTGGATCTCTTTTGGGTTTTCCATTTTGAATAGCATTCTTATATAGTTTTGTAACTCTGTTCTCATTGTCCCGAACTCGCTGCTCCTTAGTATGTAATTTATTCCTAGTAGGTGTTCTTCTATTGCATTGTAGAAATCATACATCGGCCACGCGCAGTATTTTTCTCCATGCCTGTAGTGTTTCGTGTAGCTTATTCTGAATACAACAGGATCTCTCATTGTCTGGTTTTTTGCTTTCATGTCTATTTTCAACCTTAGTGTGCATTCTCCTTCTCTGTATTTTCTCTCAAGCATCGCTTTCCATTCTTTTTTGTTTTCTTTTGCTTCTTTTCTTCTGCACTTGCATTCTTTTCCGTTGTGCCTTAGTTCCTGCATTAATTCTCTGTCGCAGAAGCACACATACGCAAGTCCCCTGTCGACTAATTGCTCTGCATAATCATATAATTTTTCAGCATCATCTGAAATATAGACAACCTTTGAAGGCTTTATTCCTAAATAGTTTTTCACATCATCCATTATGCTATCCGCATATTCTTGCTTTACTTTTTCAGGATTACAGTCCTCAAACCTTAGTATGCATTTTCCTTTGTATTTTTCTGCATACAGGTAATTTATCAAGAATGTCAGTGCATGTCCTAAATGTAGATGCTTGGATGGTTCTGGCGCTATTCTTGTTGCAAATTTTCCTTCTGCTGCTCCTGGAAGCTCTTTTAGTTCTTTTTTTTCTTCTTTTTTTTCTTCAAGAAGTTCTGGGGCTGTTTGTTTTAGTTTTCTTAGCTGCTCTTCCAGCTTCATTGAGTTTACTTCTTTTATTACAGAATTAATTATTTTTTTTAGTTCTGCTATTCTTTCTTTTAGTTCTGGGTTTTCATTTAGAACTTTTCCCATTACTGCTCCAGCATTTGCTTTTCCATCGAATTTTACTGCATTCTGGAGTGCGTACTTGTATGCTATATCTCTCATGCTGTATAATAAGTTTTATATAGGATTTAAATAATTATTTAATTATGCTAAATAAGGGAGGTATAATTAAGTTTCTGGCTGTTTTAACTATAATTGTTTTTAGCACATTTGTTTTTTCATTGAATAATTCCATGACAGGAAAAATTATTACAGAAGCTCCTGATTTGGTTTTGGCTGATTTGGGTGTAAATATTCATGATAAGGGTTATAATAAGCCTTTTCTAGCTAACAGGGTTGTTGCTGTTGTATGCAATAATGATAGAAGATATGCAGTTTCTAATTTTGATGTCAGGTTTTATTTGCATGGTAGATTGATTAATGAGCTTAAGAACGGCAGGTTGGAGCCTAGTGAGTGTTCTGATGTTAGTGTTCCGTTCAAGCCGTATTTGGAGAATGTTAGGTATGTTGACGCATTTGCTATTGTGGATCCTGCAAATAGGATTTTAGAGACTAATGAGAATAATAACAGGTTCAGGTCAGTATTAAATCTTTCATTGTACGGCCCTAATTTGGAAATTTCAGATGTTGATCTGGTGGATTCACAAAATTTCAATGATATAATATTTAGAGTAAGGTTCTGTAATACTTCTCCAAAAGTCTCTGTCAAGAACAGATTTTATGTTGGTGTAATGATAGATGGTATTAAAAGGCAGTTTCAGTATCCTGTAAATTTGCCCCCGAATAGCTGTGATAATTTATACACAACATCTTTAGAGGGTTTTGGTATACAAAGGAAAAGCGAGGTTTTTGTGGAAACAGTTGTAGACTTCACAAACTTCGTTGTAGAATCTGAGGAGAATGATAATTATTTTTCAAGAAAATTCAGTCTGGACTAAATAATGAGCTTAAAGGATATTTCTAAATCAACAATTGTCTTATTAGTTGTAGTTATTTTATCTATTCTGGCCTTCTTGTTTCTGCCATTGCTGCTTGCCGTAGCTGTTTTCTTGGCTGTCCTTCTTCCGGTTATAATTTTTGTATTGATAAAAAAATGGATTTCAAAGACTTTTGCATCTGTTGTCTTTTCTTTTTCTGTTTGGCTTAATATTGTTATAGTTTTAATTCCGCTGTTTGCTGGCTTTGCAGCTCTTAATTTTGCTGAATTCTCAAAAAGCTTGTCAAGCAATGATAAAGTTATAGCTATTGACGATAATGGATTGATTTTTGCTTTTCAGTTTAAGGATTTTAACAATGTGCAGTCAGTAAAAATTTATTCCAGTCGAGAGTTAAAAAATTTAAGGGAAAATTTAGCATCTGATAATTTGAACAATCTGATGATATTTATTATAAATAAAAAGATTTTTGATCCTGTTAAGAGTATTTCTATGTCGGGAATTGTTTTAAGTAATGATGAAGCTTTTGAGTTTCTAGCTTCAGAAGACTCGAATGCTTTCCTATCAAAGAAATTAGGAGCTGCCCAGAAAGATATTAGCTCAGATAATATGAAGGTCATGGCTGTGTTTAAGTTGTTTGAGGGAATTCTGAATGAAAACTCAGCTATTTATATTGTGTCTTCCTACAAGAGTGGATTAATAGAAGTGTATCCTGATTATTTCTCACTAAGGCTTATCAAGTATCTTCCTGATGCTGTTTTGGAAAATGCTGTTTCATCTCTAATGCCATCGCAGAAAAGCAGTAATAAAAATGTAAACAAACAGGATATTAAGCATGATCAACCGCTGCTTTTAGCGCCTTGATAGCTACTTGCACTTGCTTGTTGTCTGGTTCTTTTGTTGTTATCTTTTGTATTAGTAATCCTGGAAGTATTAGAGCTTTAAGGAAGCTGAATCTTGCTCCTAGTCTTAGTATCTCATAGCTTATGCTGGCAATTACAGGAAGTAGAATTATTCTCAGGCCTAGCTTTGTTGCAAAATTATAATTTTTAGGTATAAATAAATAGACTATTATGCTTATGAATAACACTAGAAACACGAATGTTGTTCCGCATCTCTTGTGTATTGTGGAAAATTTTTGTGTTTCCTCTACTGTAAGTTTTTTCTTGTTTTCATGGCATGCAACTGCCTTGTGTTCTGCTCCGTGGTATTGGAAGACTCTGTATACTTCTTTGTTTAGTGATATTAAATAAATGTATCCAACAAATAATACTATTTTTATTATTCCGTCAATAAAATTAAATAAGATGTTATTTACGTTTGCTGCTCTGTTTATTATTGTTGTTAGCAATAATGGCAGGAATTTAAATAGCACTATTGCGAGAATAACCGCAAATGCAATGCTGAATACCATTTCTTTTGTGCTGATTTTCTCTTCCTTCCCTAGCTGCATGTTGCTTGAGTAATTCAAAGCTTTGATTCCTATGTATAATATTACAAACAGGTTTATTATTCCTCTCCAGAATGGTATTTTGCTGTCTTTTATTTTTAGTTTCTCTTTTTTGACAGCTATTTTTCCGTTCTTTTTTCTTACTGCTATGGCTATGTTATCTTTATATTTCATCATCACCCCTTCTATTAATGCCTGTCCTCCAACATAGTATTTTGTCATAATTTTTACCAGCTCAAGTTTTTGGTGAACACTACAAGGTTTGAATGCCACTTGTGAAGTTTGCTCACGCTCTTTCCTACTACATAATTCTTCTTGTTTTTAATGTTATCTAAAAATTCTCCAATGTTGTCTGCATATGAGCATGTTAGAGTGTTTCCAAGAAATTTCAGCATATGGGCATCGCTTCCGCCTGTTGCGCCTTTGGCTGTTCCATGAGCCCATTCTATTGCTTTTGAATTTATGCTGGGATACATTATAGAATTAATTACTTCTATGCCTTCCAGTCTGTTTACTAGCCATTTATTTCTTTGTGAGTATTTGTAGCTGTTTTTAGGTCCTATTGAGAAGGGGTGCGGCAATATTAGAAGTGTTGCATATTCCTTGGTTTTTTCTATTAGTTCTTCTGTGCTCCATTTTAGTTTTCTCATATTAAATCCTTTGTTTTTCAGATGATATCCATTTATGTATTTTGTATAATAGTCTATCATGTCTCTCTCTTTGTAAAAGTAAGCCAGAAAATCTATGGAATCTTTTGATGTAACTTCTATTCCAGGTATTCCTATTTTTTCTCTGCACGCTTTTAAGCTAGAGCTTATTTCATTGTGGTCTGTTATGCTTATTTTTATATTCATATTTTTGGCTTTTTGTATTAATTCTTCTGCTGTGTTTCTGCCGTCAGAAGCAGTGGTATGAGAATGCATGTCAATCTTCATCATTCCTTTTATTTCTTCTAAATTATGCGGACTTTTTATTATTATTTTTATCATCGCTTCTTTGGTTTGTATGTTCTAAATTAAAGCTTTGTGTTTTCATGCAGATCGCAAAACTTTTAATAATGTAGTAAGTATTGAATTTTTATGAAAGTTGAGAATGAGCCGTTTCAGCTGGATTATGAAAGGTTTTCTATTGCACAAAACCTTAAGGAAATAGCTAAAAGGTATAATATTAAGACTGCTTTGGAAGCTCCTGCTCCCGGGCTTAAGGCAATGCCTTCTCTGTATTCTTTAGGTTTGGGTGAAGCAGGTTGTGATGTAACTTTGGTTAATCCTGAGGCTGAAGGAGTAAAAGTTTGGAAAGATTTAAAATTTAAGGTAACCGCTAAAAAGACAAACGACTTGGCAAAACTTCCTTTCAAAGATAATTCTTTTGATTTTGTCTGGAATTTTAATACTCTGTCATTGCACAAGAATTATGATGAAATATTGAAGGAATTTATCAGGGTTTCAAAAAAACATGTTTGCTTGTTGTGTGTTAATGGTTATAATGTAGGTTCTCCGATGCACAGGATACTGCATTATTTCAAGAATGTTCCTTGGACTCATGGTGACAAGATGTTTTTGTATCCTGAAAAGGTTAAAAAATTAATGAGTAACAATGGATTGAAAATAGTTAAAGTTGGTGTTATGAATTGTCCTGTATGGCCTGATACTGTAGGTTTTAGGGATATGAAATTTCATAAAATTGAATCACAGCTAAAAAATTTGAAGTGGCATGCAAACACTATTGATTTTATGAAGAATAATTCTTATCCTAAATGGATTTATAGTATGTACAAGTTTGAGAAGATGCCTATGGTTTGGCCAATTAAATTATTGTATGCCCACCTTTTTTATGTTGTTGGGGAAAAATAACTAGATTCTTGACTCTATAACGCTAAACCTTCTATCTAAACTGCTAAAATTATTCTCTAATAAAGAAACTCTATTATCTAAGCTATGAACATCATCTCTAATTTCCTTTACTGCAATAACTACAGTATCTACTTTATATGAATATTCTCCAAGCTTTTTAACTACAGCCATAAGAGTAACCAAACCGACACCATAAGGAATTGCCTTTATTATCGCTGGAGTATTTATATAACCAAGATCTTTAGCTAAAAACCATAAGAATAGTATAATAACTCCTATCCAAAAATCCAAAACACTATAGACCAGTCAATTTTTATTTCTAATCTTTTCATAATATTATTGAGGTATTGAAATTTATAAAATTTATAAGTCTTTCCTAGAAATTGATGTAAAATATTCAAAATTTGTAAAAAGAACGAAACTAATATAAGTTTAACTGAAAATTTTAATTTATGAAATCAGTCTCTGTTGTTGTAATTACATATAATGAGGAAAAAAATATTGAAGACTGCTTGAATTCTTTAGTTAGTCAAGACTATCCAAAGGGCAAATATGAAATAATTGTTGTTGATGCTTCCTTAGACAAGACAGCTGAATTAGCTTCTAAATTCAAAAATGTAAAAGTTCACAAGTCTAAGGAAAAAGGTTTTGCTGTACAGAGGAACCTGGGAATTAAGTTAGCAAAAAACGAGCTTATTGCTTCTACTGATGCTGACTGCATTGCTCCTAGGGACTGGTTAAAAAGGCTTGTCAGCAGTTTAGAAAAAAATAATGTTTCTGGTGTTGGTGGTAGCGCTTTTCCTCCTAAAGATTCTTGCTATATAGGCTTGTGCATTGCTTGTCTTGGTTTTCCTGCTGGCGGTGCTTTGGGTTTGAATAAGAATGACTCTATATCCATTGGTAATTCTATTTTTTACAAAAAAGTTCTGGAAGATGTTAATGGTTTCAATCCTAATATGAAGTATGGAGGGGAGGACACAGATTTAACTAAAAGATTAAAAAAGAAAGGATATAAAATAATTATCGAGCCTGATTTGTTTGTCTATCATAAGACAAGAAACTTTAAAGAATTTTTATCATGGTGTTTCAGAAGAGGAAAGGCAAAGTTTCATTTGTCCAAAAGTCCTGTGCAAATTTTAATGCCTTTAGCGATTTTAATTTATCCTTTCAATAGTAAGTTTTGGAGAGTGGTAACGAAAAGGAAAGCTATAAAAATAGACCTTTTTTCTGTATTTTTAGTCGTTCCTTGTCTTTTCTTTTTAAGGCAGGTGTTTATGACATTAGGGTGGTCTTATGAATTTGCCAGATGCTTTATCAGGAAGGAGAAGTATTAGAACTTTCAAGCAAGATCCAGTTCCTGACTCTATAGTTAAGGAAATTCTCCATGCAGGCATTTTAGCTCCTGCTCCTTCTAACAGGCAGCAGTGGGAGGTTGTTATTGTTAATGATAAAAAAGTAATAGAAAGGCTTCATAAGGAAGCTGGTGCTCAGGAGACTGTTCTTAATTGCCCTATTCTTTTTGTTGTTATTGTTGATATGGAATTTAATAAGGAGAATTTTTCTAATGTTCAGGCTACAGCAGCTGCAGTTCAGAACATGCAGTTAAAGGCTTTTGATTTAGGTTACGGTAGCTGTTGCATGGCAGGCATTGGTGACGTTAACAAAATTAAAGAAATATTAGGTATTCAAGATCCTTGGCTTCCTGTTTGTTATATGATGCTTGGTGTTCCTGCAGAAGCCCCTACTATGCCTCCTAAAAAAGAGTTGGGAGAAATTTATCATTATAATAAGTATGTTCAGAAGTCTGAGAGGATGCAGTCTAGTGTTTTTCCTAAGGACTGGACTTTGAATCAGTTGAGGATGCATCAGAAATTTGTATCAAGAGCTTACAAGCTGGGCACTGACTACGAGTTTTATGATGCTGATGAAATAGATAATATAAAAAAAGTTCTTAAGGATTATTTGTCTTACAAGAGAAAAGTTCTTGCTTTGCTTAGTTATGATGGAACTGTTATAAGGCAGCTGGAAAAGTTGTTTGATGGCCACGAGTTGGTTTGTTGTGAGCTAAGCAGGGAAGCAGCAGATTTTGTTCAGTTCAAGACCAAAAAACCTTCTTTCACAACATTTAATGATAAAATACAAAATGTTGAGGATAATTCTATCGATCTTGTGCTTATAACTTTCTCTTTGGAGAAGGTTCCTGATCCTGAGATTTTTCTTAAGGAAGCTAAGAGGGTTGTTTCTAAGGATGGAAAAATTATTCTCTTCTTTAAAAGTAAGGGTTCTATGTATGGCTTGATGTATTCAGGAATTACTAAAGGCCTTGGTGTTAAGCACATGGAAGGTTTTTATGTTCGTTCCGGTCCGTTTGCTCCCCTTAGTGTTTCTGAAATGAAAGAAAATGTGAATAATTTAAATTTAAAAATTGTTTCTAAGGGAGGTTTCTTTTTTGTTCCTGCTGAAATAAAGATTTATCAGCAAAAGCTTGACGGTTATATGAGAAGGCATGGGAAGAAATTGAGTGTTGCAAAGTATCTTGTCAAGCCTGCAATTGGTTTTGGAAATTTTCTTTTCAATGCAACAAAAAGCTACAACAAGCATGCTCTTGCAGTTACTCGTTACTGGATTCTTCAGAAGTAATTAAAATTTTTAGATTATTTGTAGACTTTTCAGAAAAATTAGGGCAATGCTTTTAAATTTAAAAAACATACTAATTTTATGGATGAGAATAAATCGCTTGTAGTTTTTCAGAATAAGAAGATTAGAAGAATTTGGCATAATAATGAGTGGTTTTTTTCTGTTGTTGATATAATAGCAATTCTGACAGAACAAAAGGATTTTCAAATAGCAAGAAAATATTGGAATAAGCTAAGTCAAAGACTTAAAGAGGAAGGAAGCGAAACGGTTACAATTTGTCACCAATTGAAATTGATAGCTGAAGATAGAAAATTAAGAGAAACAGATTGCGCAAGGATATATTAAGTATTATAAAAAAAGTTTTGAGTGTAGATAAATAATCAAAAAATGAAATTAAGTTTCCGTTGGACACGACACAAGAAACGCACGCCAGATTTATAAACAATAAAAATATTATAAATTAATGAAATTAACAGAACAAGATATTAAAAATTTGTATGAAGAGGTTAATGATTTAACTGATAATTTTAAGAGTATTAGCCCGGTTATAATTTTGCATAATACAAATTGGTTTAAAATATTAAATCTATTAAAAGAAAGCTATAGATCAGCAAATGAATTAACCTCAATTAGTTATAGTATGGGTGGCATAAAAAATAATGAAAATATGATTAAATATATAGCAATGAAATATTGGCTACTTGTGAATTATTCAGGACATAAAACAAAAAGTAAATTTTTAGATAAATTTTTATATAATGGGGAGATATTTATTAGCAAGTTATTGGATGAATTAAAAATTGATCACAAATCTCAGTATATAATAAAAAATTCTATCTGTGGATATAATATTCCAAGATTAGTAGATGAATTTATATATCCAAATAAAGTGATTGAAATAAAGAATATTGATATGTTATCTGAAAACAATTTAAAAACGAATCAGGGACCAATTTTCGAATTAATAGGACAATTTATGTCATTAAACAAATTTAATCCCGAATACAAGTTTATAACTATAATATCAGACAAAGATGACAAAATTAATAAGTTGCCACAAAGAGTATTTGATTCATTAAATATGCATGGAATATATTCGATTTATACACTTGACAATTTAGAGGAGCTAAAAAATGTTGTCTGACAAAGAAATGAAAAAAGAATTTAAAATTATAGCTCAGAAAGAGCCACAAAAATATTATCCGACTGAAACACTAAAAAATTTAGATTTTAAAAGAAAGAAGTGTAGTAAATGTGGAACATTCTTTTGGACAACAACAGAAAGAATAATTTGTGATGATCCTCAATGTTCTGGAGGATTTAGATTTTTAGGAAAAACACCAGCAAAAAACAAATTAGAATATCTAGAAGTCTGGGAAAAATTTTCAAAAACTTTTAAGAAGTTTGGATATACACCAATTAAAAGAATGCCCGTAGTTGCAAGATGGAATCCTTCTGTTGATTTTACTATAGCAAGCATAACTGCATTTCAACCATTTGTAGTTTCAGGAGAAGTTAAACCTCCAGTTAATCCATTAGTTATACCTCAAGTTTGTTTAAGGTTTTCCGACGTAGACAATATCGGAGTGACAGGTCACTTTGTAGGATTTATTATGATGGGGCAACATTGTTTTGTTCCGCCAAAAGATTATAATACAAATAAATATCTAGAAGAGATTTATAATTGGTTAAATAAAGGCTTAGGAATTCCAAAAAATGAGTTAACGTTCCATGAAGATGCTTGGGCTGGTGGAGGAAATTTTGGGAGTAGTATAGAATTTTTCTCAAGAGGTTTAGAATTGGGCAATCAAGTATATATGCAATATGAACAAGCACAAACAGGATATAAAGAGCTGCCAATTAAAGTCTTAGATATGGGTGCTGGTCAAGAAAGAGCCGCGTGGTTTACCCAAGGAGAAGGAACTTCTTATGATGCTGCATTTCCAACGGTTTGTAATTCCCTTTACAAGTTAACAGGATTATGGCCGGAAAAAGATCTAACAAAAAGATTTTTGCCTTTAGCCAGCTATTTGAATGTTGATGAGGTTGAGGATTTGGAAAAATCTTGGAGAATAATTAGCAAGAAGATTGAAATGAATGTTGAAATTTTAAAGCAGAAAATTCTTCCTCTAAGTGAGTTATATAGTATAGGCGAGCATAGTCGCAGTTTGCTTTTCGCGTTAAATGATGGAGCTTTGTTCAGTAATTCTGGCGGTGGTTATAATTTGAGAATGCTTGCAAGAAGGTGTTTTAATTTTATAGAAAAAAATAACTGGCAGATTAGTTTGCCTGAGGTTTGTGAGTGGCATGCTAAATATTTGAAGAAGCAGTATCCGGAAGTAACTGAGAATTTAGCTGAGGTCAGAAAACTTCTTGACGTTGAAAAGTTTAAGTATGATTCTACAAAGCAAAAGTCTAAAGAGATTGTTGAGAAAATTATTAAAAATAAGGAGAATGTGACTGCTGACAAGCTGATTGAACTATATGACAGCAATGGTATTCAACCTGAAGTTATAAAAGAAGAATTAAATAAAGTTAACGTAAACATTAAAGTTCCTGATAATTTTTATAGCTTGGTCGCAGGCAGGCACGAAAATAAGGAACAAGTTCACGCAACAGTAAAGGAGATAAATATTAGTTTGGATAATCTTCCTGAAACAAAAACATTATATTATAAGGACTATAAGTTAAGTGAATTTGACGCAAAAGTTCTCAAATCTCAAGGCCCTTATCTAGTTCTTGATCAGACAGTTTTCTACCCCACTTCAGGAGGCCAGCTTCATGACGTTGGTGTGATCAACAATTTAAAAGTTTTAGATGTTGTTAAGCAGGGAAAGATTATAGTTCATGTTCTAGAAAATAATACTCTTAAAGAAGGTGAAAAGGTTCACGGCAAGATAGATTATGATAGAAGAATACAGCTAGCTCAGCACCACACTTCCACTCATATAATTAATGCAGCTGCAAGAGATGTTCTCGGTAAGCATGTTAATCAAGCAGGCGCTAAGAAGACTTTGGAAAAAGCCCATATTGATATTACTCACTATCAGAGTTTGTCAGATGAAGAATTGAAGAAAATTGAAAAAGAAGCTAATAAAATAATTAAGGATGGAATTGGAATAAATAAAAGTTTTATGCCAAGGGAAGCAGCTGAAAAGAAATATGGTTTTGTTATTTATCAGGGAGGTGTTCCTATAGGTAAAGAGTTGCGTATAGTAGATATCAAAGGAATTGATGTTGAAGCTTGCGGTGGTACTCATTTGGATAATACTAAGGAAGCTGTAAAAATAAAGATTTTAAAATCTACTAAGATTTCAGATTCTATTGTCCGTATTGAGTTTGTTGCTGGAAAGAAAGCTTCTGAAGAGGAGCACAAGGAGAAGAATACTATAAATGAATTAGCCAAATTATTGTATTGCAAACCTTCTCAAGTACCCTTTAGAGTTGAAGAATTATTTAATCTTTGGAAAGATGTTGTCAAGAAGAATAAGCCTTTCGAGTTTGTATTGATAAGCAATAATGAATTTCATGGTGACATTATTTCTAAGTCATGCGAAATTTTGAAGACTCAGCCTGAGCATTTGGTTAATACTGTTATTAGATTTATTAAAGAAATTAAGGATAAGAAACATTAATTTTTAAAATTATGAACTTGTAAATTCCTCAAATGAGATTTAATCCAGATTTTAATCTCCTGAATCGACTTCTCATCTTTAGCTATATAAATAATAAAGTTTTCAGCATTTTTATAATCTATATCTAATGTTAACATATAAAAAGCTAAAAACATCTGAGCAACCATATGAGCAATTCTTTTATTTCCGTCATTAAAAGCGTGTTTTGTGGCAAATTCTTTGTAGCATAACAGATGCAATTTCAACAGGATCTGAATTATTCTGAATTTTCTTAATAATTTTATGAATAATATAATAAAGAGTTCCCTTATCTCTAACTCCAAATACTTTATAATTTTGTGAAGAATTACTAATTATATAATCATGCATGGTAATTATATTTTCAAAGAATATTTACTCCAAAGATTTCATTGGCTCAATGCTTCGCGAGTGCATCAAAAAGCTTTTTATCTTTATTATAGATAAATCTGCACAAATCAAGCAAATAACCCCTATCCTTTAACTTTTCTAGTAAATCCGATTGGTTTCTTTTTATCATAGAAAGTCTATAGATATAAGTATATTTAAACATTACTATGTATTTTGTGTTTTTATTAAAGAAATTAAGGATAAGAAGAATAAAATTAATTTATTTTTTGCGCATTAATTCAAGATCAAGAAGTTTAAGGCTTATCTTCTTCTGGGAACTTCTATGCTGTAAATAAAATTATCGCCTGCTCTATGAATAATATAAACTCCTAGCTTTCCTTTAAGCTTTTCATCATCTAATAATTGTAGATAATAACCAGCCAATAATTCTCCATCAATATAAACTTGGGTAATTATTAATTCATCATCATCTATGCATGAAGCTGGAAGAGTTTTTACTTTAACACCTTTCAAATTAGCTAACACATCCACTACTCTTACTGCAGTTCCGGGAGGACTGTCAACATGTGCAGTTCTATTAAGAAATAATTTGTCTTCTAATGTGATTTCCTTGTTAATTCTTTTTCTCTTGCCATTATCTGAGATATTTTGTTACTGTATCTGGAAGTTCATTAATTACTTCAAATTTTCCAGTTTTTAAGTCTCTTTGTACCCATGTTCCGTCTCTAAGCTTGCCGTAGAATGTTCTGTGTTCTACTTTTGCTCTTCCTTGGTCATCAAAACCTGTCAAGCTTCCAACTAGTACATGAGGGTTTTCTGCGCCTCTGCAGTCATTTATGTAAACTGGAAATGCTTTACTTGGTATCATGTTTCCATAATTGTCAACTGCCCCACCCTCTTCTACTGGAACAGCTTTGAAATTGCATTCTCTTGAAGTAGGATCATATTCTAATCTCCCATCGGTAAAAGTTTGTGTATCTCCTGTGGCTAGATCTGTTAATTGCAAGTCAAATCTTATTTTTTTAGAAGGTTCAGTTGTTGCGCATGCATCTATGCCTAAAGCAGCTCCTGCAACAAGTACCATTGATGTTAATGTGTTTTTCATTGCCATCTTTAAATTGTAACTACTTAATAATAGATATTGATTATCACTACTTATTTATAAAGCTTTCGGTAAATATGGAATTTGTTGTCAGTTTAATAGAAATTTTTATAAGCATATTCCAAATTCCACAAAGTGTTCTAAAAAAAGTTAGGAGGTAGAATAACAAAAATGGCGCAAAATCAACCAATTTTCATTTTAGCTGAAGGTTCGCAAAGAACTCAAGGCAGGGATGCTCAAAGAAATAATATCATGGCAGCTAAATTAGTTGCTGAAACAGTAAGGACTACCTTAGGTCCTAAGGGCATGGACAAGATGCTGGTTGATTCTCTAGGTGATATCATTGTTACTAATGATGGAGTTACTATACTTCAGGAAATGAAGATCGAGCATCCTGCAGCAAAGATGGTTGTTGAGGTTGCTAAAACCCAGGAAAAAGAAGTTGGTGACGGCACAACTACAGCAGTTATTCTTGCTGGTGAATTGTTAAAAAATGCAGAATTATTATTAGATAAAGAGATTCATCCTACTGTTATAACTAAAGGTTATAGGATGGCTGCTGAGAAATCTCAGGATGTTCTAAATAATATTGCTGAAGATGTTAGCCTAAAAGATATTAACACTCTAAAAAATATTGCTATTACTGCAATGACTGGCAAGGGCGCTGAAGTTGCTAAGGAAATTTTAAGCGATTTGATTATTGATGCAGTAAAGCATGTCATGATCGATAGTGGAAAAGAAATTGTAATTGATGCAGAAAATATAAAATTAGAAAAGAAAGTTGGTGGTGGTATTGGAGATTCTGAATTGATTGTGGGTATTGTTTTGGATAATGAAAAGGTACATCCTGGAATGCCTGTTGAAGTTAAGGATGCCAAGATTGCTTTGCTTGATCTTGCTTTGGAAGTTAAGAATACTGAGATAGATGCTAAAATACAGATTACAGATCCTTCTCAGATGCAGGCTTTTATTGATATGGAAGACAAGATGTTGAATAATATGGTTGAGAAAATTTTCAGATCAGGAGCTAATGTTGTTCTTTGTCAAAAAGGCATTGATGATTTAGCACAGCATTATCTAGCTAAAAAGGGAATTTATGCAGCTAGAAGAATAAAGAAAAGTGACATGGAAAAGTTAGCTAAGGCTACTGGTGGAAATATGGTTAGTAAGCTGGATGATTTAAGTGTTAAAGATCTTGGATTTGCTGGCCTTGTTCAGGAGAGAAAGTTTGGTGATGAAAACATGACTTTTGTTACTGAGTGCAAGAAGGCAAAAGCAGTTACTATTATTGTTAAAGGCGGGACACAGCATGTTGTTGACGAGGTTGAAAGAGCATTGAAAGATGCAATTGGTGATATAGCAGCATCATTAAAGGAAGGAAAAGTTGTTGCTGGCGCTGGCAGTTGTGAAGTTGAGGTTGCTCGTAGCTTGAGAAAGTTTGCTAACTCATTGAGTGGAAGGGAGCAGCTTGCTGTTCTTTCATTTGCAGATGCTTTGGAAGTTATACCTATTACACTAGCAGAAAACGCAGGCCTGGATCCTATTGATACATTAACTGAATTAAAAGCTTCTCATGACAAGGGATTGAAGTGGGCTGGCTTGGATGTTTTTAGTGGTAAGGTTGTTGATGCTTGGAAGCGTGGAGTTATAGAGCCTTTGAAGACTAAGACGCAGGCTATTAAGAGTGCTTCAGAAGTTTGTGATTTGATTCTAAGAATTGACGATGTATTGGCTTCAGGAACTAAATCTGGCGGTATGCCTAGTATGCCTCATGGTCCTGGTGGTATGCATCCTGATTTTGGAGGTATGGAATAAATTTTTTAATAGATAACTTTTAATAATTCTCTGCTTATCTTTGAATATGTTTGATGCTCATTTCCATGAAAGATTACCTGAAGATGTTGAAGAAGTTTTAGCATCAGCAGGAATAGAAACTAGAAGACAAGTTTTAGTTGATAGAATAAGAAATAATAAGATTTCTATGGATGGCATTCCAATTCCTACTTCTCTATTGCCTAGAGTTTTTCCTGGTAGTTATAGATGTGTTATTGAAGATACTTGCAGAAAAGCTACAGAACAACATTTCAAATGGCTTTCTTCTCAAACTGATGAGGATGTGTTAAATGGTTTGAAGCTGAATAATGCTTTGGTAAGAGTTGGTGTTCTTAGGAATATACCTGATGTCCTCACTGGAGTTATTCGTTATGACTTAGCTGTTGTGGGCGAACCTTCAATAAGTAATCCTCCAGTTTTTATTGAACTGAATGCCTTGAATTATCACGGTCCTGCGTGGAATCATCGTCTGCCTAAAGCATATTTAGAAGCATTTCCAGAACTATCTGATCTTGTTGATTTTCATGATGTAATGTCTGATTTTGATGCAAATTTTTCTGAGATTGCTAGAAATAAAAAAGTATTAATGGTTATTGAAGAGGATCCAGAATATGAAGAATATACTACCTTTGCTAACGAGATGGAAGCGAGAGATTTTCAAGTGCATGTAATATCTGATAATGAAATGAAAGAGGCAGTTAAAGAAAGAAGAATAAAAATGTATCCTGATAGAGCTATATACAATGGCAGGCACTACGATATGTTATTCTTAAGAACATATGATGATACTCTAGGTGTTAATAAAAATAGGAGTGTTCTTCGTAATATTGTTCAGTCTGGTGTTCCTATTCACGATCATCCTGCTGTTTTGTTGCTTGAAGATAAGCTTAGAGTTGCCAAGCCAGTTACTAGAAGAATGATGAAAATGTTAAAGCACAATCCTGGATCTCATGTTTTGAAAAGAAGAATTGGTTCTGGGGGTAGAGGAGTTTACGTTGGTTATAGCATGACTCAAGTTCTTTCCAATATTAATCCGGCAAAATGGTGTATCCAAGATAGATATGATTTTAATACTACAGAAACCCATCCTACTGACGGTGATAGAAATAAAGCGATTATAGATCTTGCTGCTTATTTTGCTTACAAGTGGGAAAGAGGAAAAGGCCTTACTAGAGGAAAATTATCTGGTATAATGGTAAGGTCTTCTCAAACTGGTTATGTAGTAAACCTTAGTAGTGGTGGTTGTTTTGTCCCTGTCTTCTATAAGAAGTAATTATAATTTTTTAATCAAATGTCCTTTTTCTGTGTCATCGACATAGTATCCTTTTTGTTTTATTTTTTCTCTTAGCTCGTCTGCTAGCTTGAAGTCTTTTTCTTCTCTTGCTTTCTGCCTCTTGTCAGCCAATATTTTAACTTCTTTGGGTATTTTCTGCTCTTTTTCAGGCAGTATTCCAAAAACTGAGTCTGTTTCTTCCATGAAATTAAGTATATTTTCTGAGTCTTTTTCTGATATTTTTCCTTCTGAAATTAGTTTGTTTGTTTCTTTGATAAATTCAAATATTGCTGTTATTGCATTGTGTGTTTCAAAATCATTGTCCATTGCTTTCTCAAAATTTGATTTAGCTCTTTTAATTAGTTCTTTTACATTGGAATTATTTTTTGTTTTTGACTTATTATTTCTCAGTCTTAGCATGAACTCGTTTATTTTTTGTACTGAATTTTTTGCTTGTTTCATGCTTTCTTCTGAGAACTCAAGTGGTTTTCTGTAGTGTGTAGATATCATCATAAATCTTATTGTTTGCTTGTTGTATTTAGTTAGCGCTTCTCTTAACGTCATGAAATTCTCTAGAGATTTTGACATTTTTTGTGATCTTACAATTAAAAAGCCTGCATGCATCCAGTATCTTACAAATGGTTTTTTTCCAGACACTGCCTCCATTTGCGCTATTTCTGCTTCATGGTGTGGAAACATTAAGTCTGTTGCTGCTCCATGTACATCATATTGTGACCCGAATTCTTTTTCAGTTATTGCAGTGTCTTCTATATGCCATCCTGGACGTCCAGATCCGATATCGACTTCCCAGTATGGTTCATTTTCTTTTCTGAATTTCCATAAGCAAAAGTCTGCTTTGTGTTTTTTCTCTAAGTTTTCATCTATTCTAGAAAGAGAGTCTTCTGCTTCTTCCTGTGTTCTTCTTGCTAGTTTTCCATAGTCTTTAAACTTGGAGGCGTCAAAGTAGTATCCGTCGGTTATTTTGTATGCGTATCCTTTTTGTATTAGTCTTTTTACTTGTGATATTATTTCCTTTATGTAGTATGTTGCTCTTGCGTATTTGTTTATCGAGTCCACGCCTGCATTCTTTATATCTAGTATATAGGCTTCTTCATATTTTTTTGCTATTGTTTTCCAGTCTGTTTTTTCTTCTGCTGCCTTCTTTATTGTTTTGTCATCTATGTCTGTAATGTTTTGTAAGTAAAATACTTTATATCCTTTGTATCTTAAATATTTCACAATTATGTCAAATTGTATGTATGTTTTGGCATTTCCCAAGTGTATGTAATTATAGACTGTTGGGCCGCATACAAACATTTTTACTTCTTTGCCTTTTATTGGTTTGAAAGCTTCTATCTTTCTGGTTAAAGTATTGTATAGCTTTAATTCCATAGGATTTTAGCATTTGCTCAATTTTTATAGTTTTCTAGTTATATCCTTTGAAAAGAATGACCTGGTATCATAAAGCTTTTATATTCTTAAAATTTAATTAATCAAAGTTCTCATTAGGAATGCCGCCAAATACTTTAAAGGATATTTACGATAAACTTAGGGGTAATTAGATTTTATTAATAACCATGGATTCACTGTTTTTAATTTTTTTAGGAAGACCAAATTAAGATATAGTAAACTACGTAAGTTTTTAGGTGTTGTCTGGTTTACTAACAGTAGACAGCAAACATAAAAAACAACTAATTACTTTGTTGGTTGGCTATATTTATAGAATACACTCTAAACCACAGTAAAATTAATAAATGCTCTGCCTGTGTCTGTTAAAGAGAATATATGAAGATTTCCCTGTTTACTAAACCTGTAGAAGAATTGCAGACAGAAGCATTAGTTATAGGTGTTTATGAAAAGCTGGACAATTTAGATTTTGATAAATACAACGCTATTTCTGATGGTTTGCTTGATGAATTGATTAAAAATAAGGAATTCCAAGGAAAGTTCGGCAAGTTTTCCATGCTTAGGTTAAAGGGAAATATAAAAAGGCTTGTTCTTGTAGGTCTTGGAAAGCGTGATGAATTTAATCTAGCAAAAGCAAGGGAGATTTCAGGAAAGACAGCAGTTTATGTTAGGGATAATAACATTAAGGAGTTTAGTTTTGTATTGTTCGATGACTTGAATCCTTTTGACTCTGCGTTTTCAGCAGTGGAGGGAGTAAGGCTTGCTCTTTATTATTTTACTGACTTCAAGACCCAGAATTTGGACGAAATAAAAAAGATTGAGCGCTTGACTATTATCGCAAGCGGAAATAATTTTATAGAAATTGATAATGCCATAAAGGAATCTTTGGTTATTACAGATTCAGTATGTTATGTTAGGGATCTTCAAAATAGGCCTAGTAATGTTGTCACTCCAACTTATCTTGCAAATGAGGCTGTTAGTCTTGCTAAAAAATTTAGTTTGAAATGTATAGTTTTTGAAAAGAAAGACTTGAAAAAATTTGGGATGGGAGGAATTCTTGCAGTTAATAGGGGAAGCGATCACCCTCCGAAGCTGATAATTCTTGAATATAATGGCGGGAAGGAAACAATTTGCTTGGTTGGTAAGGGGATAACTTTTGATTCTGGCGGCATTTCCTTGAAGTCTTCTAAGGATATGGATGATATGAAGTTTGATATGAGTGGTGGAGCGATAGTTTTGGGTATTATGCAGGCAGCTGCAAGGCTTAAGCTTCCTTACAAAATAGTTGGCTTAATTCCTTCTACTGAGAACCTTCCAGGGGGTAATGCTTACAAGCCTGGTGACATTATAAAATTTCACAACGGTAAAACTGCAGAGGTTATAGATACTGATGCTGAAGGAAGATTGGTATTGGCTGATGCCCTAGCTTATACTAAAAAATTTAGTCCAAGTGCAGTTGTTGACTTTGCAACTCTTACCGGTGCTTGTGTAGTATCTTTGGGTGATGTTCATACTGGTTTGTTTTCAAATGATGAAGCTTTTGCCAATAAGTTGATTAGTGCTGGTGAAAAAACTGGTGAGCTTGTCTGGAGACTTCCTATTCATGATAAATATGCTGAGCACATAAAAAGCAATATTGCTGATTTGAAGAATTGCGGTCCTAGGGATGCTGGAGCAATTACTGCTGCCATGTTTTTAAGGGAATTTGTTGACTGTAAGAGATGGGCTCATTTGGACATTGCAGGAACAGCCTATACTAAAAATGGCAAAGATGTTCTCAAGCCATATGGTGGTACAGGTATTGGTGTAAAATTAGTTGTTGAAATGCTTAAAAATTTGAAAAATAATTAGCTGATTTTTAGTTCTGGTGGTTTTTCGTCCTGTCTTTTTTTCATGAAATATATTCCAGCTATTAATATTGCAAATATTACAGGAAGTATATAGTAAAGTATTTTCCTGTCTTTCTCACCCTCGACATTTGTTATGTTTATTTGCTTTTGTGTTTCAGGTGTTGCCTGTTGTTGTACTTGTTGTGTTGCCTGTTGTGTTGTCTGCTGTTCTTGTGCAGGTTGTGCTTCAGATTCTGAAGCATTCGCTCCTGTTCCAGCTCCTGCTGTTTCGCTGTTTCCTGTTTTGTAGCTGAAGCTCGAGAAGTGTGAAGCTGCAAAAGAAAACCTGTTATTCTGGCAGCTCACACTTGTGCATGAAGGTGATGATGTTGAGTTGCAGGGGTTTGACATGTTCAACAATTGATTTCTGCTAGTTGAAAATCCTTCATAATATACAGGCACTAAATCTGATGCGCATGTTACATTATAGAAATGAATTGTTGCGCTGCTGTTAAATGTTGCATCCAATGCAGTGGTATTAATACTTGCTATTCCCTCGTCAAAATTAATCGAATTGTCAAAATCTTGATTATAAGCATTAACCTTTCTGTCCCATATAATCTTAACCTTAAGGTTGTATAATGTAAATTCTGATACATTTTTTAGGTCTTCTGCTTTTGTTAAGTCTGTTGTTCCTGAAAATGCAAACTCTGTTGCTTTTGGATATTTTATTTCAAAGACAAAGGTCTTTTCATATGAATCTGCTGTCATTGTTGTTAAATTGTTGATTCCAGATAAGGTTAGTTCAACATTGTACGTTGGTGTTGATGTTGTGCTTGCTGAAATTGTTTTAGATAATAGTTGTGTTAGAGATTTTCCTGAGCTGTCTGTAATTAATGATTTTTCTGTCTTGTTGTTGTAGTTGATATTTATTTTTACGTTGTTTAGTGGAGAGTTTGTTGAGTTTACTACGCTTATCAGTAACTGTTTGTAAACTAGAGCTTTGTTGTTGTCTGTTATAGAAAGTTTATTAGGATCATAGGTAGAATTTATTAGTGTAATATTTCCTTCTGCGCTTGGCATTGCCAAGTTGGTTGTTGCAGAGCTAATGTCTGAGTCTGTTATGTAATTGTTGAATGAGTTTTCATTTTTTAATGCAGTATTCCCGTTTATTTTGGAGTTTATTATTGAGTTGTTTGTTTTTTGCAGGTTGTAAAACACTACTCCATTTTCTGTGTTTTGTATATTAACATTGTCTATCATGTTGTTCCCGCTGCTTCCTTCTAATATAATTCCAAATTTTAAATTGTCCATTAAGCTGTCTTTTACAATGTTGCTGTTTGAGTTTATTACATGGAATGCTGTGCTTTGAGAGTCTGAAAATGTAAAATTAGCAAATGTATTGCTTGATCCTGAAACATTTACTGCAGTATTTTGGTTGCCTGTATCTGTAATTAAAAAGTTTTTAATGATATTGCTGTTTGATCTTGCCTCCAGTGCAGTGTTTGGTGTTTTTATTATGCAGTTTTTGATAAGATTGTTGCTTGATTGTATGGCTATAGCAGGGCTTCCAGCACTTATTATGTAATTGTTGCAGTCTAAAGTTAATGAATTATCATTTAGTATTATGCATGCTGTGCTGTTTGTTTCATTTAGATCAGATGTTAAAGTTAAGCTGTTTGTTATCATTCCAGGGCATAAGTAACTATTCACATTTGATGTTTGGTTGTTTTCTGTCTGGTTGTTTGCTTGATTGCTTGTCTGGTTTGTTTCAGTTTGGTTCAAGTCCAGAACATCAAACCCTACAATTGGGAAATAGGATAAATTATTAGTTAGATTTTTTACATACAAAAACGTCAAGAAAGCTATAGAGAGTACAATTAAGCTGACAATAACTTTAGGGTGCTTTGCTCTTCTCTTCTTCATTTAGTGTTAAAAACAACTAAACTAGTAAATAAATTTATCTGTTTAACATTTGGAAAATTTTAAAAATGAAAACATACTATTAAAATATATGAATAATGATAAGCTTTTCTTTATTATAACCTTGTTCCTTTTGGTATTGTCTGTTTCAACTTTAGGTGTTTATACTTCTAATACTGTTAAGGACATTAAGGAGGATTATAACTCTAAGATTATACAGAATAAGCAGGATTATGAAAATAAGCTTTCTACATTTCAGAAGGATTTTGATTTAAAGCTGAACAGTCTCTCAAAAGAACTGAATTATTCTACAAAGAATTTGAATACAAAGCTTGATAGTACACAGCAGAAGTTTAGTGAAAATATTGATACTTTAGGTTCAGAAATAAATAAGGTAAAGGAAGAATCTTCTACAAAAATAGCAGATTTGCAGAAAGAATTACTTAATATAAACATCAAAAGCCAGGATTTCACTTCTGTAATAAATGATGTGATTAAGTCTGTTGTTAGCATTAAGACTGAGAATTCTGTTGGTTCCGGCTTCATAGTTGATTCAAGAGGATATATAGTTACTAATTATCATGTTATTCAAGACAAGAATAGTTTGAATGTTATGGGTGTGGATGGCTCTACTCGTAGTGCAAGGGTTGTTGGTTTTGATGGTAGTGCAGATATTGCTGTGCTCAAGATAGAAGGAACTTATGATAAGCTTGATTTTGCAGACTCAAATAGTATTGCTATTGGTGAGAAGGTTATTGCTTTGGGCAGCCCTGCTGGCTTTGATTTTAGTGTTACTGAAGGTATTGTTAGCGCAACCAATCGTGTATCCAATGGTATAAAATACATTCAGACTGATGTTCCTATTAATCCTGGAAATTCCGGAGGTCCTTTGGTCAATAAGGCAGGCTTAGTTGTTGGTGTTAATACTTTAAAGATTTCTGGTTTTGAAGGTATTGGTTTTGCTATTGCTTCCAATGACGTGAAAGTTATTGCTGACAGGTTAATTTCTCAGGATTCTAGCTAGTTTAATCATGCTTAGCATCAACTTCAACCTCCACTTGTCTTTTTTCATAAAGTTCTGTTACTCTTCTACTTAAATCATCCAGATGGGTTAAATCAGAAGCTAATTCTACATTAACATCTAATACACCTTCATAACCTCCTGGATTTTTTTCTGTTTTAACGCCTACAACTGCGGTAATACCGCTTCTGTGGTAGACCCTAGAAACATAATATTGTTGCCCAAACAAGTCAACAATGAATGGACCAGCAACTTGTCTCATATTTTGTCTGAAAAAAGACAATACAGCTTCTTTTAAAATGGAATAATTTAGTGCTGCAGGTTCTTTGATCCTGAAACTAACAGTTTTAACATTCATTATTTTAGCCCAAGTCCTGTAATGTTTTACCTCTCTAGTAAATTTATTTCTATATTAACGCCTTTAGGCAGTGGAACTCTCATTATCAGCCTTAACGCCCTCTCATCAACCCCTAAATCAATTAGTCTTTTATGGACTCTCATCTCAAACCTGTCAAAGCTTGCTTTTCCATCTCCGCATGGTGTTTTTCTTGTTGTTATTTTTAGTCTTTTTGTAGGGAAGGGTATTGGTCCTTTTATTATTGTGTTAGTTTTCTTTGCTATGTCTACTATTGAATTTAGTACATCATTCAGCTTGTCCATTTCTGCGCTTGCTAGTTTTATTCTTGCTGTCTGCATATTGTTGAGAATTAATTGTAGTTTTATAAAGGTTTCTAATTATTCCAGTATCTCCGAATGAACTTATTTAGTGAGATTCAGCTTCGGCTGAATCTAGGCACAAACCAGTGGTTTTTGCATTTTCCTTTCAGATGAAGCTTAGCTTCTGCTTATTTTAATACTAATTTCCCCTCAGTTTAATAGAGCTCCCGCTATTCCCCTAATCAGCAAGAGTCATTGTTGAATGTTTTTTCAAGTTGTTTGTAAGTTTCTCTTACAAATTTTTTGAAAGTGATTTCTGTTTTATGATATAGATTCCATGCAAGTAAAAGCAACATAGAGATTGTGAAGTAAAACATTCTTATTACTGGATTAGTGCTTTTACTTTTTATTTTTGCTTCATCATGAACACGAAACATTGTTTCTATGTTCCATCGTTTCTTGTATAAAGAAACATATTTTCTTGCTTCCTGCAAGAAAATGTTTGAAGCAAAAACCCAGTCATGTTCTTTGAAGTTTTTTATTAATGTAATATTTGTTTGTGCTTTATGTTTGCTTTTGTTTTTTGAATACTTTACTCTATATTCTATTACTGCTTGTTTTTCTACTGATTCAAGCATTGGCTTGAATGCTTTATTTTTTGGAACAAAAATAAGATAGTTTGCATTTTTCATTTGCAAAGTGCCTATTATGTCTCCTGAATAAAATCCTCGATCGAAAAGTAAGCAACTGAATTTTATTCCAATGTTGTTTGCATAGCCTATTGCTTTTCCTAAGTATTCTGTCTTGAAAGCTCCTACAGGCAGAATACTTATGTAAAATGGAATCATCTGATTTCTAAACAAAATTGCCACAACCAGAAACCTGAACTTTCCTACAATTCCTTTTTCTCCAGTCCAGCCATGAATATACAAACTGGAAGTTTTTCCATAGAAATCTTCTTCAGTTATATCTGCAACTAATTTTACGCAACCAAGTCTTTGTTTGCGTATGAGTTCTTTAGCGAACCTAAAGAACTCGATAGTTATTGTTTCTGAATAATTTTTATTTATATTCCAATGTAAACTATCTGCTATACATTCATTTATATTTTCTACATAAGTATTTTCTTTGCTAGCTTCAGAAACCGCAAGTATTACCTCTTCCCTGTTAATACAAAGCTTTTTTAAAAAGCTTTTCACTAATCTCTTCACGTTTGATTCAGAGATTAATCAATGCACAACTAGTGCATTGATTTTTCTCTAAATTCTGAAGTAGTAAAAATCACTTAGGAGACACTGTGTTTTAGTGCAAGCACTAAAACATAACCAACAAGACACCCTATGGTTAGAAAAGGCATTGCAGGATAAAACTTTTTCTTCTCTGCAAGGAAAAATAACAAGGTCAATGCTATTGCTGCAGAAGCAGAAACTATTAAAGCGTATTGAAGGCCAAAAATCTTCATAATGACGCCTGAAAAAAGCAGCGGAAATCCAATGTCGCCGCCGCCAAGAATTGCCTGTTCGACAGCTGCTGATTTTGCAGATTTCACGTTCTTTGCCTTTATGCTTTTTACAGAATAAGGAACAAAAAGACCTGCAAAAACATTTGACTCAGCCTGGAACTTTGCCAAAGAAACCATGTGCTTAGTCTTCCAGACAGCAATAAAATCATAAATGGATATCAATACCAAGAGAACTGCTGCAGAAACTACATTAAGGACAGGAACAAAAATTGCAGCAAGGCCTCCATATATAAAAAGTTCTGTAAAGTTATGCACAATTATTGAAGGCTTGAATATCTTTACAATAGAAAAAATCAAGGCAACAGCAACAGCTACAATCTCTGGAAGAAACGAATTGAATGATATTGACAATGTTATAAAGACGCTGAGAAAAAACCAAAGCTTCCACAATCTCACAGCCCTGAACTTCAGGAGAAGCAAAGCAAGAGCAGTAGCCACAATTATAGTCACAAATATTGGAAAATAAGAAGTTTTCTCGTCGAATTCAGGCTTTTGGATGTTCAGTGGAAGGGGCTGCTCATCTGGCAGGTAATGCTTTACAATAAATAAGCCAATAACATGAGATGCAAGAAACAAGAATACAAGCAATAAAGTAATCTTAAGATCATGCTTCATAAGTATAATCCTTTTCTATGGTTTATTTAAAACTTTGGTCGATTATGAACCTATAAAATTGTGTAAAGCATCCATACTCCAAGTGCAATTAATACTAATCCTATCAGTAATCTCATCAATCCCTTATGCTTCTGTCTCCACTTTTCAAACTTTTCTGCAGACATTTTCCTATAAACAAGAAGAAGTATCACAACAAGAGGAAGCACGAAAATAATATTGTATATTATAAGGAGAAGAACATTTGATATTGTAACACCACTAATTGACATCAGAGCCAAAACAGCAAGGTAAACAGCACCTGTGCAAGGAAGCTCAACAAGGGCAACAAATACACCCAAGAAAAATGCAGTTGCCGGCCTGTCGCTAACTCCTTTAATATACTTTTTAATTCTTTCAGCCTCTGAAGGAAATATGCTAAGAGAAAGCCACTTTCCGTAGACAAAAAAGTCCTTAATTTCCAGCAGTCCAGCTATTATTACGATGCCTGCAATCACAATGTATGAAATTACAGAGAATGCCCCTAATTTTTGAATTAATGGAAGAAGAATCAAACCTGCAACAAAATAGGTTGTGAAAACTGCGATTATGTAAATCATTCCGTTCAGAAGCATCTTACTCTTCTTAGAGGACTTAGCCAGATAAGCAAGAAGGAATATCAACACTCCGAATGCGCATGGATTTATTCCGTCTATCAAAGATGCACCAACAACTATAGGAAGATTAATGTCAACCATTTAACAGAACTCGCAAACCTTCTTTCTCTTTGACAATTTGAATTTTTTGCAGCATTCATTACAGCAGAACTTTTTACCTTCGTAACTTATTACTTTAGATTTCAGCAGACTTTTGCATACTTTACAAACATTATTTTTCATTTTGCACCCTTTTTTAGTTTTTCTGGATTTTAAGTTAAATTGATTATTTATAAATTTTATTGGGAGTTCTTTTCTAAAAATCTTCTTTTATTATTAACTGTATAGTAATAACAAATAGAAAGCTTTATAAATCCTCTAGTTGTTTCTAAATAGTTATAAACAGAGAAGAAAATGATAGTAAGAGAAGATCTGCTTAAAAAGCTTAGAAGCACATTTAACCTTAACATTTATGAGGTTAAGATATGGACAGCATTGCTCAGCAAGGGATCTGCAACAGCAGGAGAACTAAGCGACATGAGCAATGTACCTAGAAGCAGAAGCTATGACATTCTAGAAAGCCTTGAAAAGAAGGGATTTATAATCATGAAGCTCGGAAGGCCGATAAAATACCTGGCTGTACCACCACAAGAAATCATAAAAAGAGTAAAGAAAAGCCTTCAGGAAAAGGCTGAAGAAGAAGTCAAGCTTCTGGAGGATGTACAAAATACAGATGTATTCCAAGAACTAAGCCTGTTATTCAAACACGGAATAGAAAGCATAGACCCAAGCTCAATAGCAGGAAGCTTCAAAGGAAGAAAAAATGTATACAACCACATAGCCAACTTAATGTCAAATGCTAAAAAAGAAGTCATAATAGTAACAACAGCAGACGGGATTGTGAGAAAAGCTGAATACATGAAGTCGACATTAAGAAAACTAAAAAACAATAAGATTAATATAAAGATTGCAGCTTCCCTGAAAACTGAAGAGGCGAAAAAAGCAGCAGAAGAATTAAAACAGTATGCTGATGTGATAGACCTTGACTTAAATGCAAGATTTGTCATAGTAGACAACAAAGAAATAGTCTTCATGGTAGGCGACAAAGTACATGAAAATGCAGATGTCGGGATATGGGCAACAACACCATTTTTTGCAAATGCTCTAAAATCAATGCTGGACAAGGTCTGGGGCAAATAAAATGACAGATGAATTCTATTGTGCAAATCTTGGAGCGAATGGCGGATATGCTTTAGAATTATTTGAATATGGACGCAGAAGCGTACTACAACCAGATTTACCATTATCTGAATTGCCTTCTCAAATAGAGGGTCTAATTAGAGGTGGATACACTATTCATTATAACTTGCCAACAAGAGAGGATTCTAAAATGAGAAAATGTAATCCTAAAAAATTTGATGCGGATGAACTTAGAGTAATATTACAAGGCCTTAGAGATCCCAAAGCAATAATAGACTGCAAAAAAGCATTATATGAAATGGCTTTTGAAAGCGGTTCTGAAGGATAAGATATTTAAACCAACTATTTTCTAATATACTTGATGCATGACATAAAAAAGATAGTGAGACAATTACATCCTTTAGAAAGGAAAATACTGCCATTCTTAAAATCTTACAACACCTTAATTCAAATAACAAAAAATTCAGGAATGCAAGAAATAGAAGCTATAAGAGCACTACAATGGCTTGAAGCAAAAGGTATAGTAAAAACAGAGCAAATTGCGGTTAATGTTGCAAGGCCAACCAGCACGGGAATTTCTTACATAGAACAAGGACTGCCAGAAAAAAGATTCATACAAACAATAAAAACAAACGTGATGAACCTTGAAGAAATAAAGAAAAAAGCAGCACTCAACAACGAAGAGGTAAATGTGTGCATAGGAATGCTGAGGAGACAAGAATTCATAGAAACAATAAAAGACAAAGAAGTAAAGATAAAGATAACAAATAAAGGGCAAGAAATTCTTGAGAAAGGGCTTGCAGAAGAAGACCTCTTATATAAGATAAAGGAAGGGGCTAAGCTTGGAATATTCAATGAAAAAGAAAAAAGAATACTGGAAGAGCTAAGAAAAAGAAACATAATAAAAATTGAGGAAGAAAAAGACAAAAAAATACAACTGACTAACTTAGGCAAAGAACTAGTTAAAGAAGAAATATACTTAGAACTAATAGAAGGACTAACACCAGAACTTCTGAAGAGTAAGCAATGGAAAGGAAAAGAATTTAGGGAATACAACATAAAAGCAGCAGTCTCTAGAATAAACGGCGGAAGACAACACCCATTACAAGAAACAATGAACCAGATAAGAAGAATATTCATGAACATGGGATTCAAAGAAATGGAGGGTCCTTTAGTAGAAACAACGTTTTGGTGCATGGACTCAATGTGGATACCGCAAGACCACCCAGCAAGAGAAATGCAGGACACTTTTTACCTGCCATATGAAGGAAAGCTGCCTGAGAACTTGAAAAAGAAAGTAGCAACAGTGCATGAGACAGGGGGAAATTCTGGATCAAAAGGATATGGATATAAATGGGATGAAAATATAGCAAAACAATTACTGCTAAGAACTCATACTACAGCGACAACATTTAGGTACTTCGGAGAAAAAGGCTTAAAGCAACCAGCAAAATACTTCTACATAGGAAGAATATTCAGAAATGAAGCAATAGATTCTACACATTTACCTGAATTTCACCACAGCGAAGGATTTGTAATGGATGAAGGACTTACTTTAAGAGATTTAATGGGATACATAAAAGAATTCTATTCACAAATGGGAATACATAAAATAAAATTCAGGCCAACATACAACCCATACACAGAGCCATCAATGGAGGCAATAGGATTCAATGAACAACTGGGAAAATGGGTGGAATTAATAAATTCAGGAATATTCAGGCCTGAATCGTTAGAACCATACGGAATAAAAGTACCTGTAATAGCATGGGGATTGGGTGTTGAGAGGCTGGCAATGATGCTGCACCAACAAAAAAGCATAAGAGAAATGCTGGGAGCAACAGGAGACTTTAATTGGTTAAGGAATCACAAGGTAGTGAAAAAATGGTAATGCTAGAAACAGAACACTCAACATTGAACAAAATAATCGGGAAAAAAATAAGCATAGAAAAACTAGAAGAAATACTATTTAATTTAGGATTTGAATTAGAAGATGTTCAAGGAGACAATATAAAAATAGACGTTACTACTGAAAGACCAGACTTATTGTCTACTTACGGACTTGGAAGAACTCTTAGGGCTTATTTAGGGAGAAAAAATAACAGCTACAAAATACCAAAATCAGGAGAAAAACTAAAAGTAAATGACGCAGCAAAAGAATGGCCTTGTGCAGTAGCTTGCATAGTAAAAGGACTAAAATTTGACAATGAAAAAATAAAAGAAGTAATAAGAATACAAGAAAAATTAGGAGACACATTCCTAAGAAATAGAAAAAAAGGAGGAATAGGAATTTATCCATTAGACAAGATAAAGTTTCCAGTAAGATTTACAGCAGAAATTCCTGAAAAAATAAAATTCACACCATTGGAATCAAAAAATCTTATGAATGCACACAAAATTCTTGAAGAACACCCAACAGGAAGAAAATACAAACACATAATAGAAGAGTGGAAAAAATTCCCCATATTCATAGATACTAACGACAATATAATGTCAATGCCGCCAATAATCAACTCCCATAACTTAGGAAAAATAGACGAAAAAACAAAAGATGTTTTTGTAGAAGCAACTGGACAAGACCTGAAAACAATAAACATGGCATTGCAAGTCCTAGCAGCTGCACTAATTGATATGGGCGGAAAAGCTTACTCTATAGACATGATTTACGGCAACAAGACTGTAACTTCGCCTAACTTTTATGAAGAAAAAAGAACATTAAAAGTACAAGCTGTAAATAAAATACTTGGACTAGATTTAAAAGCTAATGAAATTAAAAAACTACTTGAAAAAATGTCTTACAAAGTTATTTCCTCAAATAAAAAAGAACTAAAAATAATTGTAGACAGCACAAGAAGAGATATATGGCATGATGTTGATTTAATAGATGATATAGCAAGGGCTTATGGGTTCAACAATTTTAAAACTAGATTCAAACATGTAGACAGCATAGGAGAAACTACTAGAAGCGTAAAAATAAAAGAAGAAATAAGCAGTTTAATGGTCGGATTAGGATATCAAGAAGCATTTACTTTAATATTAACTGATAAAGATGACCAGTTCAGAAAAATGAACATTAAAGAATTCAAGCACATGAGCCTAGGCAAAAGCGTTGAGCAAAGCATAAACATGACAAGAGCATGGCTGCTACCAGAATTAATAAAATGCTTAAAAAACAATAGAAGCGCAGAATATCCGCAAAAAATATTTGAAATAAATCATGTTATAATCCCAGATGAAAATAAAGACGTCAAGTGCAAAGACATACTGAGACTTGCTGTAGCTACATCACACAGTTCAGCAAGCTTCACAGAAATAAAGCAAGTCCTGGACTATGTAATAAACCTACTAGGATTTAATTACGAATTAAGAGAGGCAGAGCATAACAGCTTCATAAATGGAAGGTCTGGAAGAATAAGCGTTAATGGAAAAGATATAGCTTACATTGGGGAGGTACATCCACAAGTGCTTGAGAATTATGAACTGGAAATGCCAGTTGCTGCTTTTGAACTGAATTTAACAGAATTATTTGAGAATATAAATAAAATAAAAAAAGAAAAACCTTAATGGAAAAGGCTTTTCACGTCGTTATTGAATCCCAGCAAATAAATTACTACTATGCCCACTATTGTTCCAATAGGGAAAGCCAGCAATCCAATAACTGCCAAAACTATAGCTGTAATCTTAGCCCAGTTCTTGAAATTCCATAAGCCCCAGCCAACATAAGCTTCAAGTGCTGCAATTACTAGCATTACTATTCCCATCAGAACTGCAAAGCCACCAAGGAAACCTCCGAGAAGACCTCCAGATGTGAATCCAAGAGCTCCGCTGCCGAACAACATTGCTAGTCCGCTAATGGCTCCAAAAACTGCGCCGATCCAATAAAGAACTGCCAAAACCTTAACAACTGTCTGCGCTGTATTTTTATCCATCAAACATGCCTCCTTTAATTTAATACTATTTTTAAGCGTTTAATGATATTTAAGATTTGTTATTTTATCTCCAACTTTAATATTTCTATAATCTTTTAACTCTAAAATATATTTGCACTTAACAGCTGGTATATAGGGAGTGAAAGGCTTTATTTTTCTTCTTATCCTTACAACTTCCTTCTTCTTATTTATATAAATAATATCAATAGAAAAAAAAACGAAAAACATATGCAATGCGACTTTCTGCTCTTTTTCAAAAACAAAAAGCAAACCATCATTTTTCGGAAACTTAAACATCAAACCAAGAAAATGAGAAAACAAAGAATTGCAAGTATCAATATTAAATACTTCTCTTCCGACTTTTATTCTCATTACTACAATAATTCTAGGTTAACTTTATAAATTAAACTGAATCCTGAACTTTATTAATATGATTATACAAAAGAAAAAACAAAGCGAGAACAGCACTGAATTGTTACTGTCAAAACAACCTGTAGTTAATATAGGAATGGTCGGCCACGTTGATAAATTTTAAAGATTCGTCTTAAATTCAAAAGCACGGCAAGACCACACTACTAGAAAGATTAACAGGAAAATGGACAGACACGCACTCAGAAGAGATAAAGAGAGGAATAACAATCAAATTAGGATATGCTGACGCTACAATATACAAGTGCAAAAAACATGATTACAATTCCAAGAAGCTATGCGATGAATGTAAACCACAAAGAATAGTCAGCTTTGTAGATGCTCCAGGGCATGAAACTTTAATGGCAACAATGCTTTCTGGAGCAGCAATCATGGACGGAGCTTTATTGTTAGTCGGGGCAAATGAAGAATGCCCACAACCACAAACAAAAGAACACTTAATGGCACTAGAAATAGAAGACATAAAGCACATAATAGTAATACAAAACAAAATAGACCTTGTAACAAAGGAAGATGCACTAAAAAACTACAAGCAGATAAAAGAATTCATAAAAGGAACAGTAGCAGAAAATGCTCCAATAATACCTGTGTCTGCAAAATATGAAGTGAATATCAGCTATATCATAGAGGCAATAGAGAAAGTAATAAAGATACCTGAAAGAGATGAAACAAAATACCCTATAATGCTAGTTGCAAGAAGCTTTGACGTGAACAAGCCAGGAAGCGAAATAAAAAAATTAGCAGGAGGAATACTTGGCGGAAGCCTGAAGCAAGGAAAACTAAAAACAGGGGACAGAATAGAAATATCTCCTGGAAGAATTGTGCAGGAAAAAGGAGTAGAAAAATATGTAAACTTAAAAACAAAAATAGAGGGGCTCAAAACTGGAGGAGAATCAGTTGATGAAGTCCTTCCTGGAGGATCAATAGCTCTTCTAACAAAATTAGATCCTGCAATAGTAAAAGGAGACCAGCTAAGCGGAACGATAATAGGTCTTGAAGGAAAAATGCCTCCTCTATGGAATGAATTGAAGTTTGAGCCACACCTATTGAAGCATGTAATAGGAAGCAAAGAGGAGATAAAAGTTGACCCGATAAAAAAAGGAGAACCGCTAATGCTAAACGTAAACTCGGCAACAACAGCAGGAGTAGTAACTAATTTAGAAAAAAATAAAATAAATATAAAACTAAAAAGGCCAATATGCGCAGAAGAAGAAAGCAAAGCAGCAATATCGAGAAGAATAGGAACAAGATGGAGACTGGTTGGCTGGGCTCACATTAAAAAATAAAAGTATATACGTCGACAATAGCTATATAAATAAGCTTAACAAAAATATATACATGGACGATTACCATAAATTCTTTACACTAGAAGAAGCTAGAGAGTTAATGAATGAAGTAAAGGAACGAATGGAGATGGCAAAAAAACTGAACAATTCCTTGACATTACTAAAATCAATACAAATAGAACAAGACGGAGCAACAGACACTGCAAATCTTGCAATACTTGAATATTCCATGAAGCAATACAAGCTATTACATATGGTATTCAAGGAACTGTTTGAGCTTGCCAAAAAAGGAGCAATAGTCAAAGACCTTGAAGAAGGACTTGTGGACTTTTATTCCAGGTTTGAAGGCAGAGAAATTTTCCTGTGCTGGAAATACGGAGAAAAGACAATAGAATACTGGCATGACATAGACGATGGATATCAAGGAAGAAAACACGTAAGCCTCTTAAATTCTGAAATAGAAGATTAATTTTTCAAATATATACAATATATATAAAGTTTCCCTTTCTATAGGGAAAGAAATGCCTAAAGTTTCTCTTTTGGTAAGGAAATATATGTTACAGTAATTCACTCAATAAATTTAAAGATCAAGGTGGTATTCAAGTTATTGTAAAGTTGGCTACAAGAGAAAGACCAGAGATTTTGAAACATTGGAAATATAGAACTTGTTAAAATTCTCTATTAATTCGATTAGAAGGAAATTTATTTATAATAGTAAATATGTTTATTCTCAATAATGAAAGGACTTACCTACAAGTTATTGGAGCTTTTCAATAATAGAAAACGCACAGGCCTATTTTCTGTGATTGTCAATACGAGAATTGAAAAAGTGCATCCTGTCCCAAGATACATAGAACATATAGCATTCACGTGTAAGCTTCTAAAAATAGACAAGAAGAGACTACTTGAAAACCCAGACATTGCTTCGCATCTAGTTCCTTCAAACATAAACATTAATGACAAGGGATTTATAGATGGAATAATTACTGGCATAAGCGGTCTAGAATTGGGAGCTAAAGTAAAACACACCAAGTATCAGCTGGATACTGCACATAATCTTGTTCTTCTTTTCATACAGAATGGTGAAGTTCCTGTTGCTGAAAAGTTGCAAACAAATAAGATTATGACAACTTACATAAAAAGGTAAGGTTTTTATATAAATCTTATTGCTATTATGTAATGGTATCACTAACAGAGCTTATTATGAAACATCATGTTAGAATAAGAGAAGGAAACCCTTCAGGATTATACAACGAAATAAGCCCTGATGTTAAATTAACCCCAAATGATTTTATTGAAGCGCAAAGGATGCTTTTAGTATTGAGACCGGATGACATTACGGAAATTAATATAGGGATTGTTGCAGCATATTTAGAGAAACAAAAAGACACAGAAGGAGCTTACACAAAGGTGAAGGATGTATTAAGACAAGTAGCAGACTCGCCTTATCTTCCAGAGGAAGCCAAGATGTCTATAGAGGTTGTTCTTAGATAAAAAATGATGACAGAAACATGCCAAAAATTAGATTCTGGAACTTATAATAAATATGGCAATAGAAAAAGAAACGGAAGAATAAGTCTTCTTGTTGATACAGAAACAGAAACTATTTATTTAGTTCCTAAAGAGGAAGAGCATATAGATTTTGCAAAAAGAATAGCAGAACCAGAACATTATCCCAAATTAGTACCTGTGCATGTTGACACTGAAATGCAAGATGCAGAGCCTAGAATTGTTGGTGTAATAACAGGTGTGTGTGGTCTTGAAATTAAACTTGAAGTAAGGCATGATGCAAAAGATTTAGAAAAAGCTCATGATATAGCATGGAAACTTATAAACATCAGTGAGATACATACAGGAAAAATAAGAGAAGATAGAATAGTAATGAGGTATGCAGTAAGAAATGCTAGAAGTACATATATGGATTAAAATGTCTATAAAATAATAGTTTTATAATCACTCTAAAATAGTAAAATTTATAAATATTCCCATATTGTTGTAAACAAATGGCACCAACATTAGATGAGTTAAATAAGAAAACTCTAAAAAATGCATATACGAAAAAGAGTCATACCAAAGGGTCAGGTTTCGTTTTGGGCTTTAGACATTCAGGATAGGCTTCTGTCCAAAGAAACTCATACTGAAAATAATGTGCCCCGAGCGTAGGGCAAGCTTAAAGTATATTCTCTCTGTAGGTTGCTAGAATTCTTGAGTATAAGTTCTAATAGGGTTATAGTTGAACTTGTTTATATTATTTGTCTATTTTCAAAACTGCTTTTTTATGTTTGTCAAATGTTTTTTGTTCTATATATCCATGAACCCCCTGTAAATCATTTCTAAACTTGTCCGATGTAATTTTTTCTTCAATTTTATCAAATCTATCTTTGAAATCATATCTAAATGATATTTCTTTTTTTATCCATTCTATATCCTTAGCTTTTATTGTTAACATAAATATATCTCTTATGTCTGTGCTTCTGCAGCTTATTATTTTCATTACTATTAATGCACTGAGGTTTATTATTCTTATTTTTAGTTTTTCTGTTATTGTCTTTCCTTTAAGATTGTTTATTTTGGAATTATCAAATATCCACTCAGCGTTGAAAACTGCATTTGTCTGCCTGTCTAATACTTCTTCAAATAATATGTCAATACTCACTTTAAAATTTTCTATTACTGTTTTTTCATACCTGAAGAATTTTCCATGATAAGGAATATCATTGCTTGCCTTGTCAGCTTCCTTGTAACCTAATTTAGACAATTCATTAGTTATACCTTTTAATGATTCATCGTCTTTAATAACTATATCACAGTCTACAGAAAATCTTGGAAGTGCATAAGCATTAACCGCATATCCTCCAATAACAACAAATTCAAAATCTTTAATTGCTTTTAATGTTTCAAATATTTCTTTTTCCCTAAGCTGTAATTGGTTCATATTTATCCCTCATGTAATTATAAGCATATACATACATTTCATTATTTCTAGCCATTTTTAAAGTTTCTGACAAATGTTCTACTTTTAATCCATCTTTTATTTCATAACTTATTTTTGAAATAGGTATTAAAATTATATATTCGCCTATTGTAGAACCTTCATTGATATAATTTGGAATATTATGCCTATTAAAGAAATTCTTCCAGTATTTTAAATCTTTTTTTAAAACTTTAATAAAATAAGGGGACTTCTCAATGCCTCTTTGAACATAAGAATAATCAGACCAAATTTCAATGGCAGATAAATTAGTAAAAGCATAAGGTTTTTCTGTTTGCTTTAAAATTTCAGGAACTTTAAATTCTAACAAGCCTTTAAAAACATTATTTGGATCTGTGCACTTATATGTATCTCTAGATTCTTTTTTTATCCAGCCAGATTTCAATAATAAAGAAAATATCTTCTTCTTCATACTATCGCCAACAATCCAATCTAATTCTGACTGCTTGAAACTTTCTATTGAACCATGCTTAGTAAAAAATAAAGCATAAGCTCTCAAACCAAACTGAGGGACTTCACTTATCATAGTTACCTAATAGGTAACCTATATATATAGTTTTCTGTTTAATCAAGAAGTGGAAAAATCGCCCCTAAAATATACCTATATTTTAGCCGCCTGCCTATTTTCTTGTCATCTGGTGTGTCATTCTTCCTATAATTATAAAGTATATTGCTAGTGCTAAGACCAATATTCCTATTCCAATTGATGCCTTTAGCCATAAAACAAGTCCTACTATTGATGCTATTAGACTTAGTACTAATAATATATGGCCTCGAGTTTCAAACTTTTCTCTTCTGTTATTATATTCTCTTACACGAGTGTTTTTAAGTCTGCAGTAATGCTGAGCATTCTTTTAGAAGGTTAATGCCCCGAGCGAGAATTTCTCAATAGATAATATAGAAGAGCAGTAGGATCGCCGGATAATACTACCCTTGTTTTGGATCATCTAAAGTTTCGAACTCGCGTCAAAGCCTCGAAAGGGTTATAATACTTTTATAGTAACTTTATCCTTGACCGGACTAGACGATCGGGGCATCTATTGCTTGAAAGAATAGGTTTTGTTTAAAAGCCTTATCATTTTGTGTACGCATCATGTACCCTTGTTTATAATTCTCTGAAACTGTTTTAGGAGTGATAAAAATGCAAAACAACGAAGGATACAGGCTTAGGTACACAGATTTGAGAAGGAAAAAACTGCTGAGGAGTGCTGTCGCAGTCACTGTACTGGAGCTTATAACCAAGCAGTTTATAAACTTCCATTCCCCAGAATTTGCCGAAACAGTAAACTTTGCATAGAAACAATGTTCCTTTGTCTATGCATCTTGAGTCAACTACTCGTGTTTCATATTCTACCATAAAAAATTATTAACAGAAGTATTTTATAAATATTATTAAAAAAGTAAAAAAGTTAAGCCTTCTTCACTAGGTCAATGCACATTCCTGCAGCTACTGTTTGTCCTGCATCTCTTATTGCAAACCTGCTCATTTGTGGAATGTCATTTTTCTTTTCTATTACTAGTGGTTTTGTGGGCTTTATCTGCACAACTGCAGCATCTCCGTTCTTCAGCATGTCAGGATTTTCTTGTAGTGTTTCTCCTGTTGCTGGGTTAAGTTTCTTTATCAGCTTTGAAACTTGGCATGCTACTTGTGCTGTGTGTATGTGGAATACTGGTGTGTATCCTACAGTAAGTACAGTAGGATGGTTTATTACTATTATTTGTGCAGTAAACTCAGTTACAACAGTAGGTGGACTTGCTTCATGACCTATAACATCTCCTCTTGCTATGTCTTTCTTGTTCATTCCTCTTACTGAGAACCCTACATTGTCTCCAGGTTCTGCTGTCTGTATTTGTTCATGATGCATTTCTATTGTCTTTACTTCTCCCTTTACTCCTGTTCCTTCTCTTGCTGGCATCGCTACAATCTTGTCTCCTACATTCATTACTCCTGTCTCTACTCTTCCTACAGGTACTACTCCTATTCCTGTAATGTTGTACACGTCTTGTATTGGTAGCCTTAGTGGAAGTTGTGTAGGTTTTTGTGGCGACTCAAATTTGTCTATTTGTTCTAGTACTGTAGGGCCTTTATACCATGTCATCTTGTCGCTTTTCTTTACAACATTATCACCTAGGAATGCTGCTGCAGGTATGAATTGTACTTTTTCTGGCTTGTATCCTACTCCTTTGATCAAATTTGTTATGTCTGCTTTTACTTTTTCAAACCTGTCTTGTCCGTAGTTTACTACATCCATTTTATTTACTACTACACATATTTGGTCTACTCCGAATGTCTTTAGTAAGAATACATGCTCTTTTGTTTGTGCCATTACTCCGTCAGGAGCAGCTACAACTAAGAATGCCACATCTGCTTGTGAAGCTCCTGTGATCATGTTTTTGATGAAGTCTCTGTGTCCTGGAGCGTCTATAATTGTACAGTCATATCTTTGCGTTGTGAATCTTTTGTGGTTCAGATCTATTGTTACTCCTCTTTCTCTTTCTTCTTTAAGATTGTCCATCACAAAAGCAAATTCAAATCCAACTTTTCCTACTTGCTGAGCAACTTCTTTTAATTTTCTCATATCCTGCTCGGAGATTACTCCTCCATCATACATTAGTCTACCTACGCAAGTGCTTTTTCCGTGGTCTACGTGACCTACGAATACGACATTTAAGTGTGGTTTCTCTTTAGCCATTTTTTTACCTATTCCCCTAGATTATGATAAATTTCGGAGTTTTAGCGTATTTATAAAGATTTCTGTGTGATTTACTCGTCTGCGCAAACCTTTTTAATATATTCTAGGTTCTTATATTATGGACAAATTAAAAGCAGTAGTTTCAAGTACAGAATATGTTTCTTCCAGTCTTAGAATTATAAAGTTTGGTCTTGCTAATAATTTAAATTTTATTCCAGGCCAGTCTATTGCTATTCATATAAATAAAAAAGAGGATGGCATTGATAACGAAACAAGATATTTTTCTATCACAAGCTTGCCAAATAAACACTTTGTTGAAATCTTGGTTAAGCATAATCATCAGAGTGTTGTTTCTAATTTTTTGTTTTCTACTCTAAAGGAAGATGATGATTTAGAGGTTTCAGGTCCTTACGGTAAAGCAGTCTTTAGAAGTGATGCCGACCGCTTGACACTAATTGCTGGAGGTACAGGTATTGCTCCTTTTATTTCAATGATAAGGCACATATCAGAAAATAAGATTCCTATGCCTGTTCATTTAATTTATAGCTCTAAAAAGGCTGACGAATTTGCATTCAAGAGAGAGCTTGATAAAACAAAGAATTTTAAGGTTGATTACATTGCTACTCAGGAGCAGAACTGGGAAGGTCATAAAAAAAGAATTAATCTTGATTATGTACAAGAAAAGTTGGTTAATGAGGGATTGTTCTATGTTTGTGGGCCTAAGCAGATGGTTTCTGATGTTGCTAATTATTTGAAGGTTTTTGGCGTTCCTGAAGGGAATATTATTTTTGAGAAAGATTAGATAGCTTTTTAAAATTCTCATAAATCAAGTTTTTATGGAGTCATTAAGATTATTGTTGGTAAGTTTTGAATTTCCTCCTTATCCTTTGGCAGGAACTGGGATGTATACTCTGAATTTGGTTAATAATCTTAAAAATCACGAAGTTACATTGATAACTCCTAATCACAAGGGAGAAATAAAAGAGCCTATAAATAAAAATTTAATTCTAAAAAAAGTTGATTTATCTTACAAAGAAGCTAAAGTAAATAGAAGTTTTATAGATAAAAAAACTTTATTCTCTTTAAAGGCTAAAAAATTAATTAAAACTTTAAATTTAAAAGATTATGATATTATGCATTCTATTACATTGAGGGATGGCGCTTTCTTGGATTATAATTACATGAATAAATATCTAAAGACTATAATTTCTGTTAATGATTATTATATTATTGGTTCTTCTTGGAATCCTTTAAGTTTTGAGATGACTACAGATTTTCCTTTAAGATATTTTCATCATAATATTATGAAGCATTTTTATTTTAAAGCATTGAGAAACTGCAACAGAATAATTCCTAATACAAATTACGTTGGTAATATTATAGAAAAAAAAGCTAATATTGATCCATCAAAAATAAAAGTTGTCAATAGGGGAATTAATTTGTCAAGATTTGAAGTTGAGCCTGACAAAAATAAGTATAATTCTCATAATGTTTTATTTATAGGTCCTAATGCTGAAAGAAAGGGTGCAATTTATGTTGTTAAAGCAGCCAAAGAAATATTAAACAAATTTCCAAATTCCACTTTTACTATTATTGGAAGTTGTTCTTATTTTTATAAAAATAAAATTAAATCTTTTATTAAAGAAAATAATATAGAAAATAAGTTTGAATTTATTCCTCACTTGCCGCAGCAAGAACTAACAAAATTTTACAAAAGGGCGAATGCTTTTGTTATGCCCTCTATTATGGAAGCTTTCGGACAAGTATATTTAGAAGCGATGTCCGCCAAGACTCCAGTCATAGGAACCAATGTTGGTGGCGTTTCTGATATCATAACTAAAGATGTTGGTTATTTAGTTCCACCAAGAAATTCTAATGAGATAGCTGAAGATATTATAGAAATATTTTCAGATTCAAAAAAAGCCAAACTTCTCGGAGAGAATGGAAGAAAAAGAGTTAAGGAAAAATTCTCAATAGAAAGAATGGTTAAAGAAACTGTTGATGTTTATAAAAGTGTGTTAAATTAAATTATTGACTGGCCAGTTAAAAAGTAATGTTTATATAGAATGCAGTACTATTTTCTTATATGAGAGTATTATTAATATATCCAAACATTATCGAAACCCCGAAAGATATTTCTCTAGGCCTATCAGCTGTAGCCGCTATACTAAAAAAAGATGGTCATAAAGTAGAATTGGTTGATACTACATTTGGTAAATCAGACAATGAAATTATGCAGCAAGTTAAAAACTTCAATCCTGAATTAGTTTGTTCTTCTATGGCTACTAATGAATTCAAGTATGCTACGCACATTATAGACATTATTAGAGAATACAACCCAAATGTTCCTGTAATTGTTGGTGGTTATCATCCTACTATGGTTCCTTTGGAAGTTTTAAATCTTAAAAATGTTGACATGGTTTGTGTTGGTGAAGGAGACTTGCCAATAGCTGAAGTTGCCAACATGCTGGAAAAGAAAGAAGAAAGAACAGACATTCTTAATGTTTGGTTTAAAACAAAAGAAGGCAAAATAGTTAGCAATTCTCAACGTCCATTGCCAAATCTAGATGAATTACCAATTCCAGATAGAACAATTTACGATTATCAAAGATATATTGACTGGCATAATGGTACAGCAACTTTTATTTCTACAAGAGGCTGCCCTTATCCCTGCACTTATTGCATTAATAGAACTCAAAAAGAAATCTACAAAGGTAAGGGGGCTTTCGTAAGGTACAAGTCGGTTGACAAGATGCTTTTAGAAATCAAGGAAGTTGTTGACAATTACAAATTGAAGGAAGTTGGTTTCAATGATGACACTTTCACCTTGAATGCTGTTAGAGTTAGGGAATTTTGTGAAAAATATCCAAAGGTTGTTGGTAATGTCCCATTTTATTTGAATGCTAGGGTTAATTGTGTTTCTAAGGAAATATTTATCCTTCTTGGCAAGGCTGGTTGCAAGCGTGTGAACATGGGTGTTGAGTGCGGCGATCCTAAGATAAGGAATGAAATTCTTGAGAGGGACATGAGTGATGAGCAGATTATTCAGACTTTCCAGTGGGCTAGGGAAGCTGGAATTGAAACTTATGCTTTTAACATGATTGGTCTTCCTTATGAAACTAAGGATTCCATACAGAAAACAATTGAATTGAACAAAAGGATTAATCCTGATTATACTGGTTGTTCTATTTTTACTGCTTTGCCAGGAACTCCTTTGTACGATTTATGCAAGAAGAATAGTTGGTTGGCTGATGAATACTCAACTTCTTATTTCCAAGACAGCAATGTAATTCATCCTAATTTTACAGTTGAGGAATTGAAAAAATACAGGGATTCATTCGGTTTTGAAGTTTATAAATATACAAGGCCTGTTAGGGCTTACATGGACTTGGTTGATAAAAGTTTGATTAAATTCTCGAGTTACGTTAGGTTAAGGTCTTTCCTTGTAGAAAAGGGTATGAAAAAAATTATGAATAAGAGATGGGAAAAGAAGAGAAAGTCTATTGATTTTGATAAGAGATTAGAAAGTATTAATGTTGCATAGTTAATAAATATAAAAAATAGTGGAAAAAAAAATGGAGTGGTATGAAATATTAGGTATTATTATAGTTATAATTGCAGGACTATTGCTTATTTTAAGAGTTATTGGATTGATATAATGAGATTAAAAACTACTAAGTTATTACTATATGTAGTAGTATGGAATGGACATTATGGTTGGTAATAAAATCTTTGAATACAGAGTGCTTCAGTCTTTTTGATTCTTATGTAACAATTATAGTTCTCTTAGCGTCTATGATATTAAATGATTTTATAAAATAAATTTCATATATAAATTTACAGCAAAAGTTATTTAAATTAAGCCCTTATAAAGTTCTATACCTAAAATGATACCTTTAAGCACAATTCCGAAATTTATTGGCTATAAGTTGGCTAATAAAAATTTGATGAAGCCTCCCATGCCTTACCAGATCACTTTCTCAGTTACTACAGCTTGTCAGTCTTTATGTAAGAGTTGTAATATTGGCCTTGAATATCAGAAAAATCCTAGTGCTGTTAAAAATGATCTAACAATTGAAGAAATTGAAAAGATGTTCAAGAGCATTGGTCCTGTTTATTTTTTCAATGTTAGTGGTGGAGAACCTTATTTGAGGATGGACTTGCCAAAGATTATAGAACTAGCTTGCAAGTATCTGAAGCCTAGAGTTATTCACACTCCAACAAATGCTTTGATGCCTGAAATTATAGAAAGAAAAACAAGGGAAATTATGGAAATTATAAACAAGTACGATCCTTCTGTTCCTTATACTATAAAGCCTTCTTTCGACGGATATGGCAAGCGCCATGATGAGTTAAGAGGTGTTCAAGGTAATTTTGAAAAATTAAATGAGACTTATAAAAGATTGAAAAATTTGCAGAAAGATTTCCCTAATTTACACGTTGGTCTAGGAACAGTAATTTCCAAGAACAATCTTGATGTTATAAAAGAAACTGTTGACTATGCTTTAAGCTTAGAACCTGATACTTACATTAATGAAGTTGCAGAAGAGAGATCAGAAATGTTTAATGATTCTTCAATAACTCCTACAGCTGAAGAGTATAAGAAGGCTACTGATTATTTCTCTTATGCTGTTGCTAAAAAATTAGGAAATAAAAAAGGTTTATCCAGGATTACTCAGGCTTTCAGGTTGGTTTATTATGACCTTACTGTAGATATTCTCAAGACTAAGAGTCAAGTTATTCCTTGTTATGCTGGAACTATTTCTGCTCATATTAATGCTCAAGGTCAGGTTTGGGCTTGTTCTATTCTTGCTTATGACAAGCCTTTGGGAAATGTTAGGGATTATGGTTGTGATTTCTATAAAGTTTGGTATTCTGATCAAGCAGAAAAGGTTCGTCAGTCTATTAGAAGAAAAGAATGTGCCTGCCCCATGGCAAATGCCTCTTACTATAACATGATGCTTCACACTCCTTCCGTTTTCAAGGCTATAAAGTATTATTTCTTTCCTAATTCTTACAAACGTGATAATAGTTTAGAGAAAGAAGCTAATAAAACTAAAATAGATATTCCTGTTAAGGCAAGCAATTAATCTTTATTAAGTCGTTTTTCTGACAAGTTTTTACTAATCTTATATTTTGTTGTGAATTCTTTCCAAGAAACATACTTTAATTTTTCTTGTTCTGGAAGAACGCAAATATTTAAGTGGTTGTTGAATAATTCTAGGAATTCTTTTTTGTTTATTTCCATGTTTGAATTTTTGGAGATCAAAATATTAAATTTTTTAGAGCATTGTCCTCTCTGTTTTGTATTAAGAAAACATTTTCTGAAGCAGTATTCTTTCTTGTAGCAATTAACTTGGCTGGCTATATTTTTCTTTTTGTTTTCATATTTTAAACTTGCTAGTATACAATTTATTTCATCATAAGTTATTGATTCATCGTTTATTCTCTCTTTTATGTCTTTCAACTTGTCATTTTCTGAATAAATATTGGGAAGTATCTTTAGTATTTTATTTTTCGGGATTATTATCCATACTGATAATTGGTTGTATTCTATTAAGTTAGCGAGATGTTTCCATACTGTTGATTCTTTAATGTCTCTTTGTTCTGCTATTTGTTTTATACTTAATCCTTTTTTGAATAATTGTAATGTTTTTTGTGTTGTGAATGGGTATTCTGCTAATTCTAGCTTTTTCGCAAAATTCTCTTGCTTTCTTCGATTTTTTATTTCAGTATTTATTTCTATTGGGAAGTCTTTATTGAATTTTTTGGTTATTTGTCTTCTGTACTTGTATGTGTTTGCGTGTTTTACGTATGCTATCCATCCTTCAAATATTTCTATTATTTTTTCTCTTTCAACTGTTCCTTTTTTGTATAGTTTTTGGAGTTTGTTGAATTTTTTGTCAAATTTTCTCAGGTTCTTTTTTCTTATTAATTTGAATTCTGGGAATATCCTGAATCCTAAGAAGTTTGTTCCATTACTGATATTATGTATTTTTGATTTATCAGGATGTAGCTCTAAAGATAGATTTGTTTTGAGGAATTCGTCTATTTTAGTTTTATAAGATTCTAATATTATTTTATTTTTGTGTAGAATTACAAAATCATCAACATACCTTATGTAATATTTTGCTTTTAGTTGTTCTTTTACGTAATGGTCTAATTCATTTAAGTAGATATTTGCGAAGAATTGGCTCGTTAGGTTGCCTAAAGGCATGCCTCTTGGCAACTTAACTTCCCAATTCTTTGCAAATGT